>CBIHOQ010000031.1:0-70069 GCA_966212065.1 uncultured Burkholderiaceae bacterium | reverse complement strand
CGTCCACGCTTGGGCTTTTCCTGGTGCAAGGCATCGATCATGGCTTGCTTCAGGCTTAGACTCAAGTAGCAAGTGCAACACTTCAGCCGTAGAGTGTTGCTATGCCAGAAGCCAAGACCTATAAGCATTTGAGCGCTGAAGAACGCGCGGTAATCATGATCGAGCACGACAACGGCAGCAGTGTGCGGAGGATAGCGCGACGTTTGGGTCGCAGTGCATCGAGTGTTTCGCGAGAGATTCGGCGCAACGTCGTGCCGACGACGAGCAATCAAGTCAACGCGCCAGCGCGTGCGGGCTATGACGCAACGCAGGCGGCACGGAGGTATCGCGAGCGACGCAAACGTTGCGTGCGCTGGCCTCGATTGGCTGCGGGCGGCGCGTTGTATCGATATGTTCATGATCGCCTGATCTACGATCGTTGGTCGCCACAGCAAATCGCGATTAGACTCAAGCTCATGCACCCGATGACGCTCCCAAGCGCGTGAGTCACGAGACGATCTACGCGGCCATATATGCTTACCCTCGCGGCGGGCTCAAGCAAGCCTTGATCGAGGCGTTGCGCCAAGAAAAGCCCGTACGTGGCAGGCGTCGTACGAGCGCCGCAGGCGCGCATTTCGTCCCGGAAGCGCTGCGCATTGTTCACCGCCCGGAGGAAATTGAAGCGCGCTTGGTGCCAGGACATTGGGAAGGTGATTTGATCAAGGGCGCATTCAACCGCTCGGCGGTGGGCACACTGGTCGAACGCAAGACCCGCTTTGTCGTGCTCGCGCGGATGCAGGGTTGCACGGCAGCGCACGCGCTTGAAGGTTTCAGTCGCCAAATGAAGCGGCTTCCCGCGTTCCTGCGTCAAAGTCTGACCTACGATCGCGGTAGTGAAATGGCCTGTCACGAAGCCTTGACCCAACGTTTGAAAATGGATGTCTGGTTCGCTGATCCGCATGCGCCGTGGCAACGCGGCAGCAACGAAAATACCAATGGCTTGCTGCGCCAGTTCTTGCCCAAAGGCATCGATCTTTCCACGGTCACCCAGACCCAATTAAACGATATCGCCCGACTCATGAACGGCCGTCCTCGTGTCGCACTAGGCGGCTACACGCCTGATGAAGTCATGGCCCGAGAAATCGCCGAATATCGACAACGTGTTGCACTTGACTCTTGAGACCGCCCCGTCTCGACGTTCAAACATGTGGCGACGCGGTGCCGATTATCCGGTGCATGAAGCGCACACGCCCACTTCGAACTCAGATCGCATTGCAGACGGATTTTTTATATAGCTCCTTTTTGCCGCGATACGGACTATCAAGGTTACTAGGTTGTTGCTCACCACTAAAAATCACAAGCTTCCATGGCGGTCGCGTCCGCGACGCGGATAACAGTTCGCTTCCGCTGGAACACACCATGAACTAGGAGAAATCTCGATGGAACAGAAAATTATCGGCACCCACGCGGTCGGACCGTTGAAGGCACCGTCTGGCGGCGCATGGAGCAATGCTCCGCTCACTGTCGACGTGCCGTTTCCTGCCTCCTTTTCGAGACCGCCGGTCGTCGTCGCCAGCACTCTCCAGGATCCGAACTGGAAAGCGCCCGCCAACGACACGTTTGCGACGACTGTAACCAAGGTTACGAATACCGGCTTTACGGTCCATATCGTTCGTGTCGATACGGTCAACCCCAACTACGTCACCTACGGCTGGGATCAGAACTTGCAGCTTTCCTATATCGCTGAGGTCCCAGCGTAACTGCACCCAAACCGCCACTCTTCTCTCTCGGAAAAAGCAGGAATGGGTGTCCGCGAACTATCCCAGCCGCGGGCACCCATTGTCGTCCTGTAACCCGTACGGCCGATCTCACGGGGATCGATCGTTGGTAAGCAACCGCTTCAGTTCGCAATGGACATCGGCATTTGCGAGTCGCGCACTGTTAAGATCGCAGGCGAGGATCAGCGCTGCCAGCGTCGGATCCATTAGGCTCCAGCGAAAAACAAGGCGAAAAACAGTAATGAATTTTTCCGAGTACCGGCAATATGATGCGCTTGGTTTGGCCAGTCTGGTTGCCACTCGACAGGTATCATCGACGGAACTTCTCGAAATCGCGATAGCGCGTACGGATGCGATCGATCCGGGCATCAATGCCGTGGTTGTCCGCATGGACAAGCTCGCCCGTGACCGCGCGGGTGAAACGTTAGCAGGCCCGTTCTCGGGTGTCCCCTTCCTGTCGAAGAATCTGCAACAGCAATACGCCGGGGTAATTTCAGCTCAGGGTTGCCGAGGGATTTTTCGCGCGGGTGCGGTTGCAGATCGGCATGCGGAAATCACGAAGCGATGGTTGAAGAGCGGCGTCGTTATTTTTGGACAGACCAACACACCGGAATTCGGCCTGCCGCCGATTACCGAACCTTTGCTATTCGGCCCCACAAATAACCCGTGGGATCTGCAACGATCACCAGGCGGAAGTTCCGGCGGGTCTGCTGCTGCCATCGCTGCCGGTATCGTGCCGATGGCCGGAGGAAACGATGTGGGTGGGTCGATCCGCATTCCCGCATCCGCATGCGGACTGTTTGGTTTCAAGCCCGGGCGCGGCCGAACGCCGTGGGGACCTGAACGAGGCGAAATGATGCATGGCGCCGCCGTGAATCACGTGCTGACCCGCAGCGTGAGAGACAGCGCAGCCATGCTCGACGCAAGCCATGGCAAGGAATTGCCGGCATCGTTCCATCTCCTTCCACCTGCCCGTCCGTATCTGGAGGAAGTCAGCATCTCCCCTGGCCGGCTCCGTATCGCGTTTTCCTCACGATCTCCACTTGGGACAGGAATATCTTCCGAAGCCAATCTGGCGGTCAATAATGCGGCGAGACTTCTTGAATCCTTAGGCCATCAGGTGGAGGTCTGCGAGCCGGACATAAACTGGGATCAGATGTTCGGCGACGTGATGACAATGATGTATGCGAACGCCGCCCATTTTGTCGCAAAGGCCCAAGAAATGACGGGATGCGGCAAGGACGGATTCGAGCCGGACACATGGCTGATGGCCCGTTTCGGCCGAGCGCTTCGTGCTGACGAATACGTCGACAGCCTCTCACGATGGCAAGACTATCAGCGGATTACCAACGAATTCCTAGCAGGATACGACGCCTACATGACGCCGACGGTTGCGTATCCTCCGCCGCTGACGGGAACGAACGCCACGCCGTGGCACGAACAAGTAGTCGTGGATTTTCTTCAATCAATCGGTCTGTCGAGAACGCTTTTGAAGTCGTCAAAGCTGAAACAAAAGGTCCGCGACGTATTGACGTACATTCCATTCACCGAGTTGGCAAATCTCACAGGGGCACCTGCGATGTCCGTACCACTGCATTGGAGCGCCGACAGTTTGCCGCTTGGCGTTCACTTTATGGCCGGCCCATCGCAGGAAGCCATGTTATTCCGACTTGCGGCCCAGCTCGAAGAAGCACGCCCATGGTTTAACCGAGTACCGCCACTGTAAGCGCACGATCCGAGTCTGGACAGGTTCTACGCCGAAGTGCTCCAAGCAGCGCCGTCCTCGGTGACGGCGAACCTTCGTTGGCTAGTTCGCCAAGATCTGGCGATCCACCTTGATTCTCTGCCAGTGCGATTTGGACGCCCCCTTCTTGCCACCCTTTGCGCGCGTTGCCTGATCAATGACGGCCAATTCCGTCGCAGCAACTTCATCGAAAGACAGGATCCGAATAGCGCTGCGCTTTTTGAGGACCTGGATAATGTCCGATGTAGCCAATCCGGTTCCACACAGAAATTCGGCCCATGCGGGAACTGGGACACCAATGGTCGTCTTAGCCGCAATCAAGTCCTGGATCAACCCAGCGATTCGCTCGAAAGACTCGTCGTCTTCTTTCCCCGTGGACAGGGAGATAAGTACGTTCGCGTCAAACAGGATCATCCACGCCCCGTATTTTTTTCCAGACGCTCACGGGATCGTCAACATCGCCCCACGCATCTTAGCAGGGAGCCAGATACCCGCGCTCGTTTCCGCCATGGCCAACCGCATCGCTCGGAGCCGCACGGACTGCTTTGGTAGCCTCGGGGCGGGCGATCCGGCCGATGTCGCACGCGATATGGCGCGAACGGCGCAAAGGCTCTCGAGCCGCTCGCCGCGATCCCCGATAATCGGCATTATCGAATCGCCAATAAAGGATGACCATGAACCGGGAAACAGAAATTGCAGGCGGATGCTTATGCGGCGCGTGCAGATACACATCCGGCGGCCAGCCGCTCAACGTGCGCGTATGTCACTGCCAACGGTGCCAAAAAGTCACCGGCTCTGCGTTTTACGCGCGCGTCATGGTGCCGCTCGATGGCCTGCATGTGGATGGACCGGTATCCTGGTATGGGGCTGAGAGCGGCTTGCATCGCGGCTTCTGCTCGCAATGCGGTTCGACTCTGTTTTCGGCTCGCCCCTCGGCGGGCACCGTTGGGATCGCACTGGGCTCGCTCGACGAACCCAATAGGTTCGAGCCCACGGAGCATATCTGGACATCCGGCAAACAGGCTTGGCTTTCGATCGACGATGGCCGAGTGCAATACGACGAGGGCATCCTGCCGCCTGTGTTTCCCGTCGAGCGGTAATGGCTTCGCCTCATCGTCCCGTCGGCAATCGCCACCCGGGCACTCCAACGGTGCCTGCCCCGCTACTGCTAAAAACGTTCTGACGCGTGTCCGAGCAGCGGCACAACACGCAGATCGAGCGATTTGCCACCTGACGGCTCCTAATGGATCGGTCGCTTAGAATCCGAAGTCCTAATTTTCGCTTTATCCGGGCGCGATCCAATGAACAAAAGCCTCGCATGCATTTTCCTGAGCCTGATAGGCATGGCAATCCCGCCCTACTGCTCAGCAGACGCGTTGCCGGACACCACCGTCGACGGCCAGCATTGGCGACTCGAGCAGTTGTCTGACGCCGGGCATGACGATAACTACGAGGTAGCGGCCCGTCGCGGCGAGCAGTTGCTGCTGTGGGACAGAGGCAAGAATCAACAAACCTTTGCCGAAGTCGCGTCTCTGCTAGTCGCCGCCCCCTTCGATCAGGTGCAGCCACTAGTGCTGCGCGCGCTGCAACAGTCGGGGCCCGTCAAAGCCAACACCGGCACCGGACAGTTGCGGGATTTATCGAGCAACTGGTCGTGGAACTGGGGCACGGTGCTGCTATCCCGCCGGCCTGACCTGCGCACAGCTATCGCCGAACACGCGGTTCCCGCGAAATTGCAGCAGGCGCTGCAACAAGGAGCGATCACCCCGCAGGAGCTGGACTGGCGAATGGATCAGGCTCGCGCGCGCGTCGACCGACTGCAGTTGGGCTTCGACCTGCCGGCTTTGCAGACGACCTATGCATACTGGGACGCCACCCGGGACCATAGCGATGGGATCGCCGGCCAGTACCAGAGCTCGCTGTTCGTGCACGTGCAGGATGTGAGCGCCGTGTTCGGGCATCCGGCAACGGCCGTTCAGCTCCGGCGCGACGACACCCGGCCCAATCCCAATTACAGTCTGTGGAAAGCCCTGACTCTGCAGGACGTGAACTGGCTGGGCGGCAGCGTATCGAGAACGACAGGCATTTCCGTTGTCCCGGGCGACGTGTTCACAGCGTTATCCACCGCGTTATCCGCCGTGCCGGGCAAGCTGGAGATCGCCACATCACCTGATGCATGGCGGCTGCCCGCGACACCGTCGACGCCACCACCACCCATAGCGCTGGTATCCCCCAACCGGGGCGCCCCAGTGCTCAAGCCTCAGCTCATTCGCTGGGATACGCTTGTGACCGATCCATCGCAACGCGCTGTGCTGTATCCGCATGAGATGCTGGGCCTACCGGATGGCAGCCTCCTGGTGAGCGCTCAGGTGAGCGACAACCGCGGCTGGGCTGAGCATGTCTGGCGGCTGCATGAGATCAACGGTGCATGGCAGGCGGACGGTATCTGGCAAGGCAAGCAGGGCTCACGACGGATGATGATCAGCGCCGACGGCAGCGCTGTCTGGTTCGACGGTCAACCGAACGATGAGAGCGCGCCTTGCCTATACCGCTACGATGTGGCGAGCCGCAAGGTCAGTCGTTACGAGATGCGTTGGCCCAAAGAGACCGACTGGCAGAAGCATAGGGTCGACGACCTGCACTGGATCCTCGCCGACGATCTGCCAGCCAATTTCTGGCATGACATCCGGTTGGGCGAGAAGCCGTCGAACCCGGTGGGCTACGAGTATTTGACCGTGCAGCGTCCGGCAACCCCGCCCCCCGATGCCGACGGCCCATGGCCGTTCCGCACGGCGCTATCGTCGGTGCGCCAGTCGCTGATGGACGATATCAGCGGCAACAGCAGTGCGCGGATCTGGCCAGTGCGCTGGCGGCCTTCCGGGAGCTACTGGACAGAGGACCCTCAGGGAATCGCCGAGTTGGACGCCAACACCGGCCGCACGCTGCGCGCGATTGCGCTGCCCCAGCGCTTCGGCCGGCCGGATCCCGCGAGCGCGGCGGGCGCCGCGCAATGGGTGCCCGAACCTTTGGGATCGCAGCGGGGTCAGTGGATCGCCACAGGCTTCGTGCTGACGCTCAGCGCCGACGGCAGCATACCTCCCGCAGGGGAGAGTGCCGGCTCGGACGGCGTCCGCTTCGCCGGCATGCACGTGGTGGATCTCAAGAGCGGGCACGTGCTGTCGCCTCTGCTGGGCCGCGCCGACAAACTCAATACCGCCGCCGGCTCCCCGAGCGGGCGCTTCCTTGCAATGGGCTCGACCTATGTTCACGCGGGCATCTCAACGCAACGCGTGGCGCTCTGGGACATCGCAAGGGGCCGGACGCCCGTACAGCTCGACGCGTCGCCACTATCCAACGACAGTGAGATCCGCGCGTTAGCCTTTTCGTGGAACGGTTCGATGTTGTGGGCGCTGGGCCAGCGCGAACTCCTGCTGTGGCAATTGCCCACTACGCTGCGCGACCGCGCGACGCTCGGCAATCCTCCGGACCAATCCACCAACTGAGGCGTCTCGTTGCTAGGCGGGGTGCGTCGGCCGATCGGCGCAGGTCCTTCACCACCCGCCCGAACTCAAAGCCCGCGCGACTCGAGTATGCTCAGTAAATCGCTCTCAATCTGCGTGCGGTCCTCTTCGAACACCTGCAGAAGCTTCTTGCGATCGCGGTTCGCTAACGCCTGAAGCAGATGGCGTTCCTGTGTCGCCTTGCGGTCCCCACGCGTGAGCACCACCGGCGCAAGAGACCGGTAACGGTCCGTCAAAGCCAGCAGTCGCAGTACTTCTCGAACCAGCACCTTCTTCGGCGAAAGCTCGAAAATCGAACGGTGAAATTCGCGGTGCCGTGCCACCCATTCCATCTGCTTACCCTGTGCGAGCAGTTGCTCAAGCTCCTCCAACAACGCGCGAAGGGCAACTAACTGCACTTTGGTCGGCCACTCGACAGACGCCAGCAATTCGGCTTCGAGAAGATGCCGGATCCGATAAAGTTGCCGCGCTTCGTCGCTCGACAGCGGCGCCACGAAAAAGCCGCGATTCGCGTCGTGAATGATGATGCCTTCCGCCGCGAGCAGCTTGAGCGCCTCCCGCACCGGCACGCGGCTCGTCTGGAAACGCTCGGCCAATTCCATTTGGCCCAGGTGGACTCCCGGTGCCAGTACACCCCGCGCGACCAAATCCCGCATCGCGGTGGCAATCGTTTCCGGCATCCCGCTTTGTTGCTCGCTCTGAGGTTCCAACTCACTCGCTTTTGGTTTTCTCGGCATGCGACGTCCCAACGCTCCCTGATCTAAAAAAGGCCCGGCGCAACTATTCAAAAGAATATTCAATCCAGGCACGCAATATTATGCACCAAGGCACGGCCACCGGGATCGCAAATGCCAAACCGTTTGACGGCGAGCATCGCCCGCTATCGGATCGTCTCAATGCGGCCAATAAACGCGTCTCGCCGTGGCCTCGAGTACCTGTTTGCGCTCTTCCGGAGTCAAATCGGCGACGGCCCGTGCGGCAAGCTCAAGCATCTCGGAATAGCTGCCCTGCGATTGCGCAATGTCGGAACCCCACATGACCCGGTCAGCGCCGAACGCATCGACGACACGCCGCAACACCGGCGCTGCAGACACTTGCTTGGCAGCAAGCTTGCCCAGGTTGATGGTGGAAAAGAGCAGGCAAACGTTGGGGCTTTCGACCAGGTCGAGCAGATGACGGTCGACACCATAGTCAGGCGCCCCCTCTTCGGCTGCGATATTCGAGAGATGATCGACGACAACGGTTGTATCCGGATAGCGCGCGAGAATCGGCTTGAGCGCCGCAAGGCAAGCTTCGCGATTCCAGCGATAAAGATGCAACCGCACGGAGCCACCCAGTTCCGCGCATGCATCCCACGCGGCAAGCGCCGCACTAGAAGCGAACCAATCAGGAGGCGCTCCCTTGGACGGCTCCGTCATGCGTATCCCCACCGAGCCGCGCCGCCCCACCCAATGATTCACCTGCTCGCGAATTTGCGGATCGAGCGCATCGACCATGCAAAGCGCCTTCAACCGATCCGGGAAGCGCTCGCCGGCGTCGCACACGTACGCGTTGTTGAATCCATAAATATGCGCGCGCTGCACGGCAAGGGCGCATTCGACACCGTTCTCGTCCATCAATGCGATGAGCTTCTCCGCGGTGATGGGATCGTCAAGCGCATGCGCGTCGAGTTGGCCACTAAGCGGCGATGGAGGATAGCGATTGGGATCATCCGAGATCAGATGAGCATGACTATCGATCATAGGGTTTGGGTTTTAGTGACGGTAAGTAAGGCGAACGCGGAAAGCGTTCGGGAAGAAGGGTAAGCCGTGATGCGCGCTCGGCTATCGGTCAGCGCCAAGGATCGACCACCACGTGAACCGCATCGCTCACGCCCTTGCCTGCGGTGGCAAGAATCGCTTCATGCGTCTGGTCAAGGCCGAACGTATGCGAACAAACTTCATCGATCGGATACTTGCCCGAGCCGATATAGCGCAATGCCAGTTCCACCGCTGCGTAGCTGCGCCCGCGCGGTGCTCGCACGGTGAGGTAGCGCTTCTTGATCTCGTTGATCGGAACGCTCTGACCCAGGCCGTTCAGGCTCAGATACGCGCCTTTGGCCGCCACGGCAATCGCGTCGGCGACGACGGAGCCGGTCGGGTCGCCCGTTGTGTCGACCACCACGTCGACGCCGCGGCCTCCCGTGATCTCCATCACGCGGGCGCGCACATCCTCTCGCTCGACGTTTATCGCCACATCGGCACCCAAACGCAATGACAGGTCGAGCCGTGCCTGGTCGCGCTCCATCCCGACAAGAATCACTGTCAAAGAACCGGCCGCCTTCGCCGCCAGCACGCAGCCGAGGCCCTGCTGACCAGGGCCGAATACCAGTACGGTTTTACCGGGCCCGGCTCCCCCGTCCAGGCACGCCCATTGAACGCCGTTGCCGAACGGCACCGCGAGTGTGGCAAACGCGGCAGGCAGATCGGCGGGAATCTTGTGCATGACCGTATTGAGCGGCAGGTACATGTACTGCGCGTAGCCACCCCATAGGTTCGGGGCAATCTCACAGGTGGACATACCAAATCGCAAGGTGTGCAGGCGATCTTTTACATTGAAGAAGTCCACCTCCATGCAGAGCCTAAAGTCGCCTTTCATGCACCACTCGCAATGCCAGCACGGCAGATATTCGTGCAGCGCAACGCGGTCGCCCACCTTGACACCCCAACGAGTTGCCGCGATCGCTCCCAGCTCGACGAGGGTGCCGACGTTTTCGTGACCCATGATCACAGGCGCGTGATCCGGCTTCCGGTACGTCTCCGGATCGCTGCCGCCCACGCCCGCGGCTTCGACTCGCAACAAACCCGCGTTCTCGCCAATCACGGGCCGGGGAAAGGTCCGGATTTCCGTCTGCTCGACACCCACTTTCACCGCTGCACGTATCGCATTCATCTCGTCTCCATTCTTATCAACTCAATCTTTCGGTAACTTGCAACGCTCTGCAGGCGACCGGCCGCAATCATGCCGATCACGACTGTCGCCCCGCAGCGAACACGCGCTGTGCCGTGCCACCGAACATCCATTCCAGCGACTCTGCCGATTCATCCCGGAACGCCTCGCGCGTGAGGCGCAAAGCGTTGCCGTAGCCCTCGCGAGACGCCACGACGGGGAAATCGCTGCCCCACATCAAGCGCTGCGGACCAAACACTTTGAACGCGTCGTCAAGCACATGCGGCCGCCCGCATTCGAAGGGCGAACCGTCTCCAGGTAGCGGCATGGTGCGCGGCACCACTTCGCCGAGACCCGGCAGCTTCAGGAAAACATTGGGGTAGCGGGCAAGCTCGAACACTTGCCTGCGCAAAGCAGCTTCGCGCTCGTCGGCATCGGGCCTGCTGGTCGCGCCCAAATGTTCAAGCACGAAGGTCAATCCGGCGAAATGCTCTATCAGTTCCGCAAAGGCCGGCGTGGCAAAACCCGCGCCGTTGCCTACGCAACTAACTGCCAGACCGCGAGCTTGCGCCGCGCGCCAGATTGCGAATGCGTCGTCCCCCGGCGATACGACGTTGGGCCTCAATCTCACGCCGTGCGCACCGTTGTCGGCGAGCCGGTGCAGTTGATTCACGGCGTCGGGCTGAGTCGGGTCGATCCCGACCACGCTCAGCAGTCGGTCAGGGTGGGCACGGACACACGCCTCCTGGTAGCGGTTGTCGTACTGGCCCAGCATCTGCACCAGCACGGCTTGGTCAACACCGTACCGGTCCATCTGATGCAGCAACGTTTCGATCGGCTCATACCAGAGCGGCGCGACATGACACTGACTGTCGACGATCATGACTGCGCGATTGCGAAAGGATGAAGGCCCAGACGCATCTCAGGCCCCGCTCGCCGTCAGCGCGACGCCAGGCGTCAACGGCACTTCGTCCTTCCATGAGCGGTCGCTGGGGAACGTGGTCGTGGAGGCCTTTACCTGCTCCCACGCGAACGGTTTGGTCAGGCCCGCGGGCACTTCGCCGCGATCCGCCAGTGCACGCGCCGTACGAATCATCTGCCGGCGCCAGGCGACAACCGCGACGTCCGACGTTCCGAGGTGCTCTTTGGTACGGTCGAGGATGCGCCCCTGAGTCTCACTCACCGCATGATCCTGAGTCAGGATGCCCTTGATGCCCGACATCGAACGGGTCTTCATTTGCACGCGGTCTTGCTGATACCAGTTGTCGATGTTGAGCTTTTTGCGGAAATTCGGATCGACCCAGTGGCCCCCCTCTTCGATACGGTAAGCGACATCCACGGGCTGAGAATGGTCAAAGAACCACTGGATGTGCCAGGTCGAAGTATCGTCGCGCGGCACAAATGCATTTGCCATGCGGCGGTGCTTGCGCACGCCGAAACCATCCGGCGGAATCAGCGTAAAAAACGGCAACAGCACTTCGGTAACGCGCGCGTGCAATTGGCCCGCTTCACGAAACTTACGTACGCCGGCATACCGCAAACCGTAGGTGGTGTATTCCACTTCAATCTTGGGCTGCAAATCGCGTTCGTGATCGTATTTGGCGGGCGCGCTCCACGGTTGCTCGCGGTGCAAGATGCCCGCGTGAGCGGAATCGATCGTGCCTTCCACCGCCTGCGCGTAGTTGCAGTCCTCCAGCACCTTGAACGGCACCGCATGCCCTTCAGGGTACGAAAACCATTCGAAGTTCGGGAACTCCGGTTGCGCGCCCGCCGGTCCCATGTAGGTCCACACTACGCCGCCCGCTTCGCGGACCGGATAGGCATTCGCGCGGATACGCGAACAGAACGCCGCGCCGGCGGGTTCAGTCGGGGTGTCGAGACAGGTGCCGTCGGTTGCGAATTTCCAGCCGTGATAAAGGCACCGCAAACCCCCATCGGAGTTGTCGCCCAATGCAAGCGATGCGCGGCGGTGGGGACATTGCTCGTCGAGCAATCCAACCTCGCCTTTGGTATCGCGGAATGCAACCAAGTCTTCGCCCAGCAGACGCACGCGAACAGGTGTGCCGTCGGGCTCGGGCAGTTCCGAGGACAACAAGGCGGGAATCCAATAGCGACGAATGAGTTCGCCCATCTTCGTGCCGGCGCCCACCTGCGTCAGGGTGTCGTTGTCTTCACGGGATAACATGTCTCTTCTCCTTTCTTCGGAGCCTGCGCTCCTGATTCGTAGCACGCCGCTGGACGCGCTTCATGTCTCGTTGATGTCGTCGCTTTGCGGGCGAGACGAATGCGTCAGTGCACGAGCAGCAACGCCTCGCGCAAACGTCTTGCTGCTGCCGGCGCATCTTCATCGACGCCGACAAGGTCGTGGACCTCCCACGCCAACGCGCTTAGCGCTTCAAGCCGCTCGATCTCCCCGGCGCGACCGGGCGCTCGCCGCGCAGCCGCCAATTCGGCTTCGACAAGCCGCCATAACTCGTCCAATTCCGACTCGCGATAGATCAGTTGCTCGGTACGCTTGGACGCGTGAAGGCGCTCGGCAAGCGCACCCAGCGTTGCCGTCGAGAAGTCGTCGATTTGGACCATCGAGTCGGGGTCCACATGAGTCGTCTTCATATCGATCCTTTAGTGTGGCCAATGACTAATGACTGATGACAACCGATGAGCTCGCTGTCGCTAGCGTCCTTTCGGACCGAACTGGCTCGGCGGCAAGCCGAGCAGCGCGCGGCCATAGTTCGTCATGGCACTGTCCCAAGTGAAGGCGAAATGCTGCCCGGCCGCATTGACGTCACGCCAGATACGCTGCAAGTCGGACGAGTTATAGATCCCACTGCCGCCCGCCGCTTCGAATAGCCGAGTCGTGGCATAACGCGCCTTTTGCACCGCATACGCCCAATCGCGCGAGATGCGAGACCAGTCGGTCGGCGTCAATTCGGCTGGATCGCTCGCACCATCCACCTGGCGTGCGTCCTGCGCGACGATGGCACAGGCAGCGTCGATCTCGGCGGCGGCTTCGGCGAGCCGCGCGAACGTCGCGGACTGCTCGGCAGCCTGTTCTGCGCTCATCGTTACCACGCGCTGCGCGAGCGCTTCGCCAAATGACGCCAAAGCGGCGCGGGCCATGCCCAACGGCGCGCCCACGAGCGAAAACGGCGTCACCCCGTGAAACGGCATCCGGTAAAGGGGCGACTGCGCGAGCGGCGCATCGCGTCTTGCCTCGCCGGCAAGCTCGGCGAGCGCGACGGAGCGATGCTCGGGAATAAACGAATCGGCGATCCGGATAGAGCGACTACCCGTGCCCCGCATGCCCGCCGTAAACCAGTCATCGATGATTTCAACCTCGTGGCGCGGGACGACGAAAAAGCGCGGCTCCGGCTTGCCTCCCTCCCGCTGTACGGCACTGCCCACGATGACCCAATCGGCGTGATCGATACCGCTGCAAAAGCGCCCCTCTCCGCCCTTGAGCCGATAGCCACCTACTACCGGTTCGGCGATCCCTCCCAGCCTGAACACAGTTGCAATCAGCACGCGTTCGGTCGCGAACACCTCGCGCTGCGCCTGCGCCGGAAACGCGTTCAGCATCCAGCTATGTCCGGCTAGTACGCCATAGACCCAACCACTCGAGCCGCACGCGGCCGCAATTTCGGTGGTGACGGCAACCAGGGCCTCGAAACCTAGTTCGGAGCCTCCGAAAACCTTCGGCGCAATCACGCCAAACAATCCCGAGTCCTTTAGCGCCTCAATGGTCTCTGTCGGCACTACGCGTTCTGTTTCCGTGCGTTGCGCCCGCGCCCGGATGGTCGGCACGAGCGCACGCGCGGCGCTGACAGCAGCGCCGCGGTCCGCAAAAACGGGGGTCGCCGGAATGGGTCGATTGGCGGCCGAAGCTCGGTCCCGCCCGAGCGACAGGTGCTGTAGTGCTGTCTCCATATTTTCCTCATGTCATGACTAACAGTCAGGTCGGAACGACCAGGCCGGTACGACCGCAGCCGTTCGCAATGAACCGGCTGCAGCATCGAACAGAGCCTTTGACTTTTTCTTCGTTAGTCGAAATAATATTCAAAAGTGAATTCTATGTCAACGAGATCGCTGGTCGCCACGAGCGCCGACTGCGCAGCAGGCGGGCATGGAAGGCCCGATGCGCGAACGGCATAGACGACATGAAACAGGAGACAGTCATGGCAGTTGCAGCAACGCGCGGAGCCGCGCAAACCTCGGCCACCGGGTCGGACCCGGGCCCGGCGACCGGTATGCAGCGCACCGGAGCAATCGAAGTCAGAGTGAGTTCGATGCGCTATGCGGCCCGCGATACGCTTATCTACGAACTCCAACATCCTGGCGGGGGCGCCCTACCGGCCGCACAGGCAGGCGCTCATATTGGGCTTCATCTCCCCAACGGCCTGGTGCGGCAGTACTCGCTCATCGAAGCCGGCGCGCAACCATGGCGCTATCTCATCGGCGTCAAACGCGACGCGCAGGGCCGCGGCGGGTCCCGCTTCATGCACGACGAGTTGCGACCGGGTTGCCTGCTCGACATCGATCCCCCTCGCAACAACTTTCCTCTGAATGAAGAGGCACGTCACACGGTGCTGATTGCCGGCGGCATCGGCATCACGCCGATCCTTTGCATGGCCCGCCGGCTGCGTCAGCTAGGCCGCTCGTGGTCGTTGTTTTACGCATGCCGCGCTCGTGACTACGCCGCGTTTCTGCCGGAGCTCGCACAGTTCGAAGAGACACACATCCACTTCGATGCCGAAGCGCAGCGAACGCTCGATGTCGCTTCGATCGTGCGAGCGGCCCCTCCCGACGCGCATCTTTACTGCTGCGGCCCCACCCCGATGCTGGAAACGTTCGAAGCCGCAGTGCGCGACTGGCCGCGCGAGCAGATCCACGTTGAGTACTTCACGGCGAAGGAAGTGGCGGCGGTCGATGGAGGCCATCGGGTGTCGCTTGCTCGCAGCGGACAAACGTTTGAAATCCCACCGGGCAAGACGATTCTTCAGGTGCTGCGCGAAGGGGGCGTCGACGTGCCGTTTTCATGCGAGCAGGGCGTGTGCGGCGCATGCGAAACGCGGGTGCTGAACGGCGTTCCCGATCACCGCGACGCGATCCTCTCCGAACCTGAACGCGCGGCCAACGACACCATGATGATCTGCTGTTCCGGCTGCAAATCGGGCGACCTCGTGCTGGACCTTTGACGGGACGTCGCCCTGTCCTTCGAATCCCTTCCTACCTCTATTCCAATCTAGGAGATGCAGCATGATCATCGATTGTCACGGGCACGTCAGCCCGCCCGCCGAACTGTGGGTCTATAAAGCCCACATCCTGTCGCACCGCGGCGAACACGGCCGCAGAATGCCCGAAGTCAGCGACGAGGAGATTCTTCACTACGCGAACCGCAAGGAGATGGGGCCCTGCGGCCATCTGGACATGCTGGACCGGGTCGGCACGAACTTACAACTTCTATCGCCGCGCCCGTTCCAGATGATGCACAGCGCCAAACCGGGCAAGCTGGTTCACTGGTTCACGGAAGAAACCAACAACATCATCGCCCGCACGGTCAAATTACTGCCCGATCGCTTTGTCGGTATCGGCGGTCTGCCCCAAGTTGCGGGCGAGCCGATCCAGAACGTCTTGCCCGAACTGCAACGCTGTGTCGAGAAGCTCGGCTTTCGAGGCGTGTTGCTCAATCCGGATCCGTACGAAAACAGCGGTACCGAAGCGCCGGCCCTCGGCGATCGCTATTGGTATCCCCTCTACGAAAAGTTGTGCGAGCTCGACGTGCCGGCCCACATTCACGCGACCGGCTCCCAATCCGATCGCACGCCCTACACGCTGCACTTCATCAACGAAGAATCGATTGCCGTTTTCGGGCTCGTGAATTCGAACGTGTTCAAGGACTTCCCGCAACTGAAAATCGTCGTGTCGCACGGCGGCGGCTCGATCCCCTATCAGATTGGCCGGTTTCAATCGGGGGCTGCCCGCAGGGGGGTGGATTTTCTCGACGGCCTGCGCAACCTCCACTTCGACACTGTCCTGTATTCGGAGGAAGCGTTGCGTTTGCTGATTAAGACCGTCGGCGCCGACCGCTGTCTATTCGGCGCGGAATGCCCCGGTGTAGGTTCCACCCTCAATCCGCACACGCACCGCACATTCGACGATATCCGGCCTTTTATCGAGAACTTCGACTGGTTGCCTCAGGCGGACAAGGACCTGATCTTCAACGGCAACGCCCGCCGGGTGTTCGGTCTCGACGAGCATCTGGCTGCCACTTCGCACGCGCATTGCACTGCGCACGACCACGGCCATGACGCCGTCCAGCAGGCCCGCTGAAATCCGCGCCTACAGGAGAACGCTCGTGGCAAAAATCGTATTGGGCATCGGCACGTCGCACGGCCCGATGCTCGTTACACCACCGGAAACATGGGGTTCGCGGCTACCCGACGATCGGCGTAGCCGCCACCACTATCAGGGGCGCACGTGGAGCTTCGACGAACTCGTCGAGTTTCGAAAGAACGATGGACTCGCGGCCCAGATCACGCCGGAGGTCTGGCGCGAACGGCATGCGGCGTGTACTCGCGCCATCGAGCGTCTTGCCGCCGAGTTCGAAGCGGCGCGCCCCGACGTCGCGGTGATCGTCGGTAACGACCAGATGGAGATCTTCAGCGAGCAACTGGTCCCACCGTTCAGCGTTTTGTGGGGCGACACCATCGTCAACAATATGATCGGCCCGGAAAAATTGGCGAAGCTGCCGCCCGGCGTGGCGCCCGCCATGCCCGGCTATATGGTGAGCCATGGAGCAGCTTATGACGGCGTACCCGCACTCGGGCGGCACATCATCGAGACAGCGATCGAAGATGAATTCGACGTCACGGCACTGAAGTCGCTTTCGCTGACCGAAACGCCCCACGCCTTCGGCTTTGTCTATCGGCAAATCATGAAAGACCGGGTGATCCCCAGCGTGCCTGTGCTCGTCAACACGTTTTACCCGCCCAATCAACCGAGCGTACGCCGCTGCTACCACTTCGGAAAAACGCTCGCGCGGGCGATCGAGTCATGGGACAGCGATGCGCGCGTCGCCGTGATCGCCTCCGGTGGAATGACGCACTTCGTCATCGACGAGCAGGTCGATCGAATCATTCTCGATGGGATGCGCAAATGCGACCTCGATCCAGTAATCGGGCTTGGCGAAGCGATCTTCCAAGCGGGTACCTCGGAGGTGAAGAACTGGATCCCCGTGGCCGGAGCAATGGCCGATATCGGCTTGCATATGACCCTCGTCGACTACGTGCCGTGCTATCGCAGCGAGGCAGGCACAGGTAACGCAATGGCCTTCGTCTATTGGACGCACTGACACTACAGCACGAGAAATCACGATGAATCATTCCGAAACCTATGTTCACCGCCTGCGCAGGCTCGACTGCTGCGCGGTATCCGACGCACTCGACAAGCTCGGATTGGCGGGCGTCGTCAGCGGTGTTGCGCAGTACGCCGGCGAGGGCACCATCGCGGGCCGAGTCGTCACGGTGAAGCTGGGAACCGGCGAGGCTCCGCCCGGTCCGCCCCGCCATCTGGGCACGATGGCCGTCGAATCGGCGGGCGCCGAGCATGTCATCGTCGTCGAACAAACCAGCGGCATCGAAGCCGGCAGTTGGGGCGGCCTGCTTTCGCTCGGCGCGTCGGTACGCGGCATCGCGGGCGTGATCGCGGATGGCCCGGTTCGCGACATCGACGAAGCGCGCGCCTATGGCTTGCCGGTATTCGCTCGAGCGTTGACGGCGAAAACCGCTCGCGGTCGCATCGTCGAAAAAGGCACCAACGTCCCGGTCACGGTCTGGAATGTGGACGTGCTGCCCGGCGATTACGTGATCGCCGACCGCAGCGCGGTCGTCTTCATCGCGGCGACGCAGATCGAGCGCGTGCTGGCGGTCGCGGAAGCGATCTCCGCCCGCGAGGCGGCGATGGCCAAGGCATTGCTGGCGGGCCGGCCGATCGGCGAAGTCATGGGTGGTCAGTACGAATTCATGTTGAGCGAGTAACCATGGAAAACGATTCGAACGATCAGAACGTGCTGCGCGCGGCAAAGTTGGACACGGCCACGCTCAGCGATGCGCTGGATAAGCTCGGCCTTCAAGGGCAGTGCCACGGTATTGCACCAAGGGACGCGAGCTTTCGCATGGCCGGCCGCGCATTCACCATTTTGTATGGCCCCGCCGCCAGTCCCGCTGGCACGGTGGGCGACTTCATCGACGACGTCGTGCCGGGCAGCGTCATCGTGCTCGACAACGGAGGGCGCGAAGACGCCACGGTTTGGGGCGACATTCTCACCGAGATTGCGCACCGCCGCGGCATAGCGGGCACCGTCATCGATGGTATTAGCCGCGACGTACATCTGTGCCTGTCGCTCGGCTACCCGGTATTTTCGAAAGGGCACTGGATGCGCACCGGCAAAGACCGCGTCCAGGTGGAGGCGACTAATGTGCCCGTCACTATCGGCAACGTGCGCGTCGCCGCGGGCGACATCCTGCGCGGGGATGCGGACGGCGTCATTGCGATTCCCCGCGAACACGAGGAAGCCGTGCTCGCCGCGGCAGAAGCCATCGACGCAGCAGAGCTCAACATACGCGAGGCCATCCGCGGCGGCATGCGCCTGGACGAGGCGCGCCGCCGGTTCCGCTATCACCAGTTGCAGACGCGCAGCGTCAAAGGGGAAACCGCATGAGCGCCGATCTTGAAAAGCTGCCCGCAGGGGACGCCCTCGATCCCGAGCAGACGACCCGGCGTCAGTTCGAGCGAACCGACATCGCCCTATTGCGAGCGGCCGCCGCGCTGCCGAGCGCGACCCTGCACGAAGCTGCGGGCAAGACGGGTGCGCTGCCGTCCGCAATCAAACCCGTGGCGCCCGGCTTCGCCGTCTGCGGCCCGGCGGTCACCGTCCACGCGCCCGGTGGCGACAACTTGTGGCTCCATCGGGCCATCGACGCAGCCCAACCGGGCGATGTACTCGTGGTACATGTGAACCACGCCTACGAGTATGGCTACTGGGGTGAAATCATGTCGACCGCCGCTCAGGTGCAACAGCTCGGCGGTCTCGTCATCGACGCCTGCGTGCGCGACGCGGCGCTGCTCGAGCAGATCGGCTTCCCGGTGTTCGCTCGTGGGCTGTGCATCCGGGGCACCGGCAAGGATTTTGGCGCACGCGGCTGGATCAATGCGCCGATTCGCTTCCACGATGTCATCGTCAATCCAGGCGATCTGATTATCGGCGACGGCGATGGCGTCGTCTGTATCGCGCGCGAGCGTGTGGCGCAGGTGCTGCACTCCGCTCACGCACGCGAGGACGCGGAAACCCATCAGTTGCGCAGGATCCGCGCCGGCGAATCGACGCTCGACGTATTCGGTTGGCGCTGAGCCGACAGGACGGCGAATGCGCGATGCATCCGCCGCGTACTTTCTAGGGAGGCCGACATGGCCATTGATTCGGACAGCTTCAAAGTGGCGATGCGGCGGCTCGCCGGCCACGTTTGCTTGATCACGACAGCCGGCCCCGGCGGCACACGCGCGGGAATGACTGCAACCGCCGTGTGCTCCGTATCCGCGGAACCGCCGACGCTGCTGATCTGCGTCAACCGCCAAAGCACGTCGCACGCGGCGATCAGCGCTAATCGCGTGTTCGCGGTGAATGTCCTCGCATTGGAAGATCGCCCGCTGGCGGATCGCTTCGCGACGGGCCTGCCCAGCGAAGAGAAGTTTGCCGAGGGCGTCTGGACGACGCAAGCCACCGGTGCTCCGATGCTCGAAGGCGCGCTTGCGGCGTTCGATTGCCGGATCGCGCAGGCCGTCGATGTGGGTACTCACGGCATTCTGTTCGGTGCCATCGAGACGGTTCATGTGCGTAAAGCAGCAGCCAAGCCGCTGCTTTACGCGCAAGGCGCGTACGGCGGCTTTTCGTCGTTCAGTGCCGCGAGCCACGCCGAATTGCTCTGGATGCCGTCCTGGGATGCGGACGCGCTTGCCTGATGCGCGTGACGCTCGCGACCTCGTCTTCCGCCCGTGCAGACGGATTTCTTTCACCGCGCAAAAATCACGACTCCAATGACTACACGTATAGAAGCAGTTTCGACCCAGCAGCGATACAGCCGTACCGCAATAAGCCTTCACTGGCTGATCGCATCGATGATCGCAGCCGGTTTCTATCTCGGCTGGATCATGACGAATATTCCAGGCTTCACGCCCACCAAGCTGAAATACTTTTCGTGGCACAAATGGATTGGCGTGACCGTGTTCGTGCTTGCGGTCATTCGCCTCGGCTGGCGGGTGACGCACCGCGCGCCGGCGCTGCCGGTGAGCATGCCGCGGGTTCAGAAGCTGATAGCGGAAGCCGCGCACGGGATTCTGTACCTGCTCATGATCGCCATTCCGGTCTCGGGCTATTTCTATAGCTCGGCAGCGGGCATTCAGGTGGTGTACCTGGGAATCGTGCCGTTGCCGACGCTGATCGGGCCCGACGCCGCCTTAAAGGGCGGGCTAAAAATCGTCCATATCTGGCTGAACTACACGTTACTCGCGCTAGTGACGACCCACGTGCTGGCGGCGCTGAAGCATCAGTTCATCGACCGCGACGGCCTGCTCGCACGCATGCTTCCCCCGCTCAAGTAGCTCACGCTCAAAGACACACAATGATCAAAGCCAAAGTCAATCACCCCTCAACCTGGAGTATCGCCTTGAAGAAATCTACTTGTGTCTCCGCAGTCGTCGCAATTACCACAATGGTCGCAACGGCTTCCTTTAGCGCAATGGCTGCGGAAACGACCTATCGACTCGACTCGATGCACACGGCGCCGAGCTTCGAAGCCGACCACTTTGGCGGCATCTCGGTCTGGCGCGGCAAGTTCACGAAAACGAGCGGCACGGTGACGATCGATCGCGACGCGAAGACGGGTACGCTCGACGCCACGATCGATATGACATCGGTGGATATCGGCAACGACAAGCTGGACGCGGAATTGAAAAGCGATCGCTTCTTCAACGCGGCCCAATTCCCGACCGCGGTCTACAAGGGCACCTCGATAAAGTTCACGGGCGACGTACCCGTTGAAGTGATCGGCGAATTGACGCTGCACGGAGTAACGAAGCCGCTGAACTTGAAGATCGAGTCGTTCAAGTGTTTCCAGAACCCAATGCTTAAGCGTGAAGTGTGTGGGACGGAATCGACGGGCACCTTCGACCGGTCGGACTTCGGCATCGACTATGGCAAGGCCTATGGCTTCAAGATGGCAACCGTCCTGCGCATCCAGGCGGAAGGCGTCAAGCAGTAGCCTCGTAACCGATGCAGCAGCCGCGAGTTCTCAATGCGAGAACGCGGCTAGATTAAGCTCGCAGGGGTTCCATGCCTGCGAGCTTGCGCAGGATCTCGCTTCGAGTCGTATCAGGGGTCAGCGCAAAAAAGCCGATCAATGCGGCGACAACCGCGCCTGCCCCGAATAGTCCGAGAAACACCTCGGCGCCAGCCGCAATATTCCCATTGCGAATCGTCACCAGGACGCCGACCGAGTACGGTGCGACCACACCCGCTAACGTCGCAACACCGTTGTAGATCGCGAGCATCGCCCCGCGCTGGGCGGGCGTTGCAATACCCGCAGCGAGAATCATCCCGAACGTCGGAACGAGCCCCAGCAGAGTCGCGCCAGCCGCGAAAATCAATAGCCTGCCGACGACCGACGCCTCGCCCGCGGTCGACAGCGCAACGAAGCAGCCGCCGCCCGCCAGAACCGCCAGCAACACGGGGCGCGCAACGGCATCGTTCAGCGACGCACCGCGCCGGGTCGCGCGTTGCGATGCGAATGAAGCCACCAAATTCACCACGATACTCAGCGTCGTGATCGCGGTTAGGAAGAAACCGCTCGCTTTCGGCGCAACGCCGAGTCCCTTTTGCAAATAGACGGCCAACCAACTGAATCCGAATACGATAGGCACATAGCCGATCACGCCGAGAATGCAAACGAACAGGAAACTGCGGTTGAACAACAGGTCCCGATAAGGAAGAAGCGCGCGGCGTGCACCGCCTATGACCGGCTCGTTCTCACCTTCCCGTCCGAACCGCAGCCAGGCGGCAATCCAGATGACGCTGGCAACGCCAAGCGCAGCGAATACCGCACGCCATCCGTAGCGCAGCAAGAGGGTGGGCAACAGTGCCCCGCTGAGAATCGCGCCCACCATTAACGAGCACTGCATCAATGCCGACGCCACGGCGCGCGCGGAGGCGTCAAACCATTTGAAACAGGCGTGTTGCGCGATCGGTGTGGCGGGCCCTGCTCCGATGCCCAGCAACAGACGGCTGGCGACCAGCAGCCCGAACGTAGAGGCGGTCGTCACCATAAATTGCGACAGCGCCCAAACGATAGACATGCCCACGAGGATCCATCGGGTAGCCACGCGGTTCGACAGGAAGCCCACCGCAATACCGGAGAACGAATAGAAGAAGAAGAACGCACTCCCGGCAAAGCCGAACTGCCGCGGCGTCAGAGACAGATCGCGAATCAATGCGGGGCCTGCAAAAGCAAAGACCCCCTTATCCAGGGCACTGACGACCAGCGCGGTCATCAGCAGTGCAATCACGAGACCTTTTTTAAACGGATGAACTGTCACGTCGACTCCCGGTTTTCCAAACGACGCACGACCCGCATTCCGAAACGCAAAAATGACAAAACAGGACCGAGCCCCGGGTCCTGTCCGTGTACGGCATCGTACAACGTGTGCTCAGAATCGGTGGATCATACCCAGTTCCGTAACCGATGCAATTTTGCCTGACGATACAATGTTCGCGATATCCGCCACGTATGCGCCGTTCGTCCGCTGGTAGACGCCGGCCAGGTAAACCGATGTGCGCTTGGACAAAACGTGCGTGAGCTGAAACGCATACTGATTCACGATCACGTTCTTTAACAGCGCGTTGCCGTGCTCATAGGTGTAGGCTGCGCCGAGCTGCCAGCTCGCGGCAATCTCGCGATCCACCCCGCCTGCCAGCGCATAGATCATCGCACCGGTAGAGGTATTACGCGCGTTGCTATACATGCCCGTTAGATCGAAACCTGCAACCGTCGTGCGAGCACCTGCCAGCAAGTTGCTCATTCCGCTATGGCCCCCGCCGATGACGGAATAGTTCTGATCCGTGTACACCACCGCGGCCCGCGTCGGTCCATCGCTCCATTTGAGCGAGACGCTCTTACCGCTCCCATTCGAGAAGTCACCCGCGACGCCGCCGAAGCTATACATCGCACCCACGGAAAATCCGCCAAAACTCGCGCTCGTGAACTTGACCGCATTCGACATCCGCGTTCCGCTCGCGCGGTCCCAGTTGATCGCGGACAGGCCGGTGGGTACGCCCCCCGTCACGATCGGCGCGAAGTTCAGCGGTACGCCGGCGCCGAGTGCGGCTCCGATCTGCGGGGGCGTTGTGAGGCCCGTCAGCGCCGCGCCGAAACTGCCGGTTCGAAAATTCAGCAGACCGCCCGCGATACCGGTCGCCGGATCGATTCCGGTAAGGAGGAAGTCATCGAATGCGAAGTCGTTCTGTCTGCCGAACCGCACTTCGCCCACTTGGTCTTTGCGCAATCCGACCCATGACGAGTCTTCGAAGAGCCCCCCGTGAGACTGGGCATCGATCGAACCGCTCGATAAGTCGAACAGCGAATCGAGACTAAACAATGCGTGAAGCCCTCCGCCCAGATCTTCCGTTCCGCGAAAGAAGAACTTGGTGGGGAAGATACCGGCGTCCTGCATTTTGTAAAGTGTTTGGCCGCCGCTGTTCCCGTACATTGCGACGCCGATGTCCAACATACCGCCCAATGTCATGCTGCTCTGTGCCCGCGCCGCGGTCATTGCTGCGAGCGCCATCCCCACGCCCAACGCGATCTTTTTGGCGACAAACGCTTTCCGTCTCTTCGTTACCATCACCCGTCTCCTAAGTTATGCTTTTTTGTGGCTCTTATAAAAATCGCCCCATGACTTTTTTCGGCACGGGTCGAATCAAAGTAGTCCGGAATCAATACCCATTCACCGTGCCCGGAAACGGCCGCCGCCGCGCTTATGCCGGCCGCGTCGAGACGGCGCTACACGCCACGGCAACAGCACGCGCTCGAGCACGTCGAAGCCCAATGCAAAAATAAAACCGAGTAACGCACTGACCATGAGCCCCACGTACATCTTCTCGACTTCAAAGACCTGCCAGCTATTCCAGATCAGGAAGCCGATGCCCGATTTGGCACCCACGAACTCGGCGGCCACGATCACCAGCAATGACACGCCGAGACTGATTCGCAGGCCAGCGACGATCTGCGGCAGTGCGCCGGGAAAAGCAATGTCCCGGAACATCATGAGCCGGCTCGCGCCGAAGTTCTGGCCCACGTCGAGATGAATGGGGCTGATGTCGCGCACCCCTTCATACGTATTGATCAGCACGAGGTACACGCTGGTGACGGCAATGATTGCGTACTTCGATACCTCGCCCATTCCGAAGATGAGAATAAAGAGAGGCAAGATTGCAACCTTGGGGATGGGAAAGGTCGCGTTCACGAGCGGCTGGACGATAGCGCGCACAACGGGCGAGAGCCCCATCGCAAGACCAATTAGAATGCCGGGTATCGCGCCCAGCACAAAGCCCACGAGAATCCGGCTCAGGCTGATGCCCACGTGGACGAATATTTCGCCGCTTTCGATCATCCTTAGAAATTCCACGAGGACCTTTGAAGGGGGGGGAAAAAATCGGGCGTCGAGCCAACCGACTCGGCAAGCTAATTCCCAGAAGGCGAGCAGCAAAACAGGCGATAAAACCGATAACAACCGATGGGTCGGCGGCACGCGCATTCCGATTCGCCACCATGGTGCCGAGGGCCGCGCGACAGCACCTATACTTAGATTCCCTTTTATTTCGACCGTCCGATTCCGCGTCACTTCTTGCTCCCCTCGTTCCGGTCATGCGCCACGACCTCGTCACGCAGGCATCCCCAGATCCGCCCGAACAATTCACCATATTCAGGACTACTTTTGACATCCTCGACGCGGCGAGGACGCGCAAAGACTTTGCTCACGTCGATCACCTCCTTCACGCGTCCCGGGCGGTTGGTCATGATCAGCACGCGATCGGCCAGCACAATCGCTTCGTCGATCGAGTGCGTAACGTACACAACCGTTTTTCTGCTTTCTTCCCAGATGCGCAACAGCTCGGCCTGCAGGATGATCTTGGTCTGCTCATCGAGCGCGGCGAACGGTTCGTCCATCAGCAGGATTTCCGGGTCATTTGCAAATGCCCGCGCGATGCTTGCGCGCTGTTTCATGCCGCCCGACAATTGATGGGGATAAGCGTCGCGAAAGGTGGACAAACCGACTTTTGCAATCGATTCGTCCGCGATCCGGTAGCGCTCCCGCTTTGCCACGCCGCGGGCTTTGAGACCGAACGCCACATTGTCGCGAACCGTCATCCACGGAAAGACACCATGTTCCTGAAACACCATGGAGTTCAGCTTGCGCGCACGCCGCCCGGTACTCACTTCATCGCGAGCGACGCTCACTTCGCCCGCGGTTTCCACCTCGAGATCGGCGAGGATTCGCAGCAAGGTCGTCTTGCCGCAACCGGAAGGTCCGACGATGCACAGAAACTCGCCATCGCGAATGTCGAAATCGAACGGTGCGAGCACCTGCATCTGCTTGCCGTTCAGCGCAAATTCTTTGCACACGCCCCTCAGCTTGACCTTCGGCTCCGATAAAGGCTCGTTCAGGGCTACACCTGCAAGCGCATCTTCGTAATTAACCAACGCCGCGGGTAACTGCGAACGCGGCTCGGGGTAGGCAGGCGACCAATGGGCCGCCGAATTTTCTATGGGCATCGCTTGTTGTCTCCTGCCACTCGAACGCCGGCGTTCGCGTCGATCCTGTTTATCTTGGCTAGCTTCATGCGCCGCCGTCACGCAAAAGCCCGCCAGCCACGCATCGCTTCCTCGATGTTGCTGCGCTGTTCGTCGGTGAGGAACCATCGATAGTGGCCAGCTTTCGAAACGGGCGGCAGACTCGCGGCAATACATGTCCAGCGCTCGCCTGCGTTCTCGCTCAGATAGACCTCTCCGGTCGCCGTCCCTGCAACCAGGGAGACAACGTCATTGCGCCGATAAAGACTCATCGCTTCGATGTTGCCGATCATCGGGCTCGGCAGTCCCTCGTCGAGCGTCGTCCAGGTACGACCGCGATCGCCGCTGCACAGCACCGCGGCATCGGAAATGCGGGTGGTGCGCCATTCCTCCGGCGCCTCGCCCGAGCCGCCCATGATTAGGGCGTTCTCGTCGCGAGGGTCGAGAAACAACGCGTCGGGATACCCGACTCGGTCATGGCGCGTCGACAAGTGTTCCCAGCTCGCACCGGCATCCGTACTCGCGTAAAGGCCCTCGCCGGTCGCCATATAGAGGCGACGCGGGTCGGAAGGGGCAATGACCACGCGATGCGTATCGTTGTAAAACTTGTCGGTGTCCGATGCGAAGCTCGCGAGCTCGAACCAGGTCTGGCCGTCATCAACACTCTTTAGCAGCGCGCCCTGTTCAATGCACACGTACAGCGTTTCCGGCTCCGCCGGATGAAACGCAATGTGTTTGACGTGGGCGATATGGGGAGGCGGCGGAAAGATCCACTTCTCGGTACCGGGCACTTCCCGAATCGACGGATGCTCGCGCCAACTCTGGCCAAGGTCATCGCTGCGAAACAGCGCTACCGGTTCGGTGCCGACATAAAGCACTGGTTGCTCGCCGCGATATTGGACCGAGATCATGTAGATATGGGGCCGATCCAGTCCACCGCCAACCCGATCCCATGTCATGCCTAGGTCATTGCTCACCCACAGTCCGCCGCCGCCATGCGCGCCGGCAAACAACTGCTTCGAGCGCGGCTCGTAGAGCAGCGAGCCGATCTGCAGGTTGGGCAGGGCCTGGTGGACCACCTTCCATTCTCGCGCCGCGTCGAGCTCGAGCGTGTGGATCCCCGCGATCGTTGCTACCAGCAAGCGAGTGATGGGCTCATCGCCCGAAGATACGACTCCGCCATTCGGCGACAAACAGACAAGCATTACAGCGCTCCTTCAAATGACACCGACGAACGCGGTGCGGTACCTACTTCGCACGTCCCAATTGCGCCAGCGCGTAGTTCACATATGCCGGATCGAACACCCTGTTCGGGTCCAATGCTTTTTGCTGAACGCCGCGCGCGATAAAAAAGTTTTGCAATTCATCGATTGCGCCCGGGTTGACCGCCCCGTTCGGGTCTGCATTCGGCAGGCCGATGTTTCTCAGCGTGCCGGCATCCTTCAACGGGGTATGGGCTTGCAACGAGCGGATCAATTCGTCCTTGCCGGGGCCGTCGGCACTACTGTCCGCCATAAACTCGCGCTGCCCGCGCAGCAACGCGGTCACGAACCGTTCAAGGGCTTCCTTGTGCGCGGCGGCGAAGGACTGATTGGCGAAAAGGACGATGGTGGGAATAGGCGGCGACGTCGAGCCCTGAGGAATCTCGAGCACCGCCGCGCCACGCGCCTTCGCGATAGTCACGAACGGTTCGACTTCGAACGCTGCATCCAGAGACTTGTTCGACAGCGCGACCACCGCATCGGGAAACGAAAGCGTCGTGATCTGAACGCTGTCAGGAGAAACGTCACCTAGCTTCAACGCACGCCGCACGTTGAAATCCGCATTGCCCCCGAGGGTGAGCACACCGATCTTCATTCCGCGCAAATCGCGCGGATTCTTGTATTTACCGGAGTCGACCAGGTCTTTGCGCACCACGACGCCGCTGGAAACATCGTGCGGCCCCACCGTATTGAGGGGCAGCAGTCCCACAATGCCGATGCCGCGGTTCAAGGCATTGAACAGGCCGGCGCTCAACGACATCGTCCCCAGATCGAGTTCGCCGCCGGCGAGCTCCGTGAGCGTATCCGAGCTGGAGTTGGTACTAGCGGTGGTCACGAGTTCGACATCGAGGCCCTCGGCCTTGAAGTAGCCCTTGTCGTAGGCCAGAAACAGCCCGGCTTCTCCGAACAGACCTGCCGTATTGATACGGATCTTGACCGGGGGGTTCGGCGGCTCGGCAGCCAGCCCGACGGCGCTCGCAGCGCCCAACCATGCAGCCAACCATACTGCCGATAGATAGCGCGGCCACGCAAGTGCCCTTCTCATTCGTCGTCTCCTTGTCTTTTTCGTGATCACAGGTGCCGGCAGCCCGATGGGCTGCCTTCTGTTCCCAGCTTGTTTGCGTTACAAAAGAATATTCACTTTAGAATTTCATGTCAACGCGAATGCTTGCGGGGGAAACCCTTGGTGATCGCGACGTGGACAACGTCAAGTCATGCGTACGCGCCCGCGGCAGCGGGCGGTACGGCCGACAGATGGGCTTGACTCAAGGGGGTAAGCGATACCCGATCATCGATTGATCGGGTTGCTGATTCGCGCGTGGCGCTGTTTTTCTCGCGCCAGTGCTGTTTGACGGCCGTCTTGACGACGACCGGGCCTTCAACGACCTACGTTCTTCACTGCTTCACGCAACGCATTGACGAAACGATCCAAATCAGCTTCCGTCGTATAGATGTGCGGAGACACTCGCAACCCCTCCAACTGGCGGACGCTCCGGTATTTCACATGGACTGAAAACGACTCCCGCAATTCGCGCTCGATACGCTTCGCATCAGCGCCATCGATCGAGAACAGACTCACTGCACCTAGCGCATCCACGTCGATAGGCGTATGTAGCCGAAAGCCAGGGATGTCGGTGGCGCGCTCGACCCAATATCGCGTAAACGCGCGCAGCCTCGCATGGATGCTTGCGGCGCCGATCGCGTTGTGGAATTCGATGGCCGGCCCAATGCCGGCCTGCAGCGCCGAGTTGTACGTGCCAAGATTCCAGTGATCGAACTTATCGGCGGTTGTGAGGTTCGCATCGAACGGGGCCAGCAGCGGCCATGTTTCCTGCACACGCCGTCGATCGACGATTAACATGCCGTTGCCGACCGGCGCCCCGAGCCATTTATGCAGGCTCGTTACAAAGAAATCGCAGCCTAATTCGCGAAAGCTGATGGGCGTCTGCGCGAAAGACTGCGCCGCGTCGACGATCGTCAAGATACCGTGCATTCTTGCGAGTGCGCACAGACGGGCAACAGGCAGCATTCTGCCCGTCCAATGAACCATATGGGTCAGATGCAGCACGCGCGTTTCCGGACGAATCGCGCTGGCATACGCGTGCACGATTTCGTCATCGCTGCAGGCGAGTTCGAACTCGACCGTGTCGACGATGATGCCCTCGCGCTCGCGACGCTGCTGCCAGCCGCCTAAAGCGCTCGGATAGTCCCACGGCGACACGAGCACACGCTCTCCCGCCGAGAGAGGAATACCGAATAGGGCAACGCTGAGCCCCTCCGACGCGTTTCGATTCAGGGCGATCTCATCGGCGGAGCAATCGACGATAGCGGCCAACCGACGCTTGATGTCGGGCAGCTTCGTGTCGAGACCGCTCCACATATTGACATCGGGATTCTTACTGACGAAACGGTAGGCCTCGATCACCGCTTGTTCGACAACCAGCGGCGGCGGGCTCACCGCCGCGTTATTCAGGTTGAGCAGCGGCCATTGCGCGGGATACGACTCCCGTACATGTAGCCAATCCACTTCCGCAGTCGTTCGGTTCTGTACGCTCTCCACCATCTCTCTCATCCTATCGACATGACGACGCGGGGGCGCGTCGGCGACTCTCTCGCCCCGCGAACCCGCCAGGCTTTCGCCGATAGGTAATTGACGGATGCCCTCCGGAGCCCCCGCAAAACCGTAGCGGTCAGGAGGAAGGCGCGTGCGGGAAGGCGTGACCGGGGTCTATCGGCTTAGCTAGTTTAGTCGGAGGCATCAATGCCGTATCGTCGTTCGAACCGATAAAACCGCATACCGTCGAGGCATTTTCCCGCCCTCGTAGCACTTTATGCCGCGCTAGCCGTACACCGGCACCGTGCCCGATGACGTACGCCGATCTCCTATCGCTTCGAGCTTATGAGCCAATTCGGCGATGCGGCGCTCGCCAATTGCGAGCGCTTGCGCTGAGGTATGAACTGAGTAATAGCCAAGGTGCAGCGCATACGGATGCGGTAACGCGGACCCAAGAACGAAGACTGCGCTCTCGCTACCCGACGCCCGCAGCGTGATCGGATGCTCGCCGTGTTCGAACGCGACCATCTCTCCGGCAGCGATCGCCATGTTCGCCACTAGCGCACCCTTGGCGAGCGCTAGCCAGCCCACCGTATGTCCTTGCGGTGGCCGGTACGTCCAGCTTTCTCCGGGCGGGAGGGTAACGAGCAGATAGTTGATACCGGGCGGAGCAGGGACCGGGCTCGCAATCCCATCGTAGCTGCCAACGATGATCCGGGCGGGGCCGGCGTGAGGCATCTGTCCGGCTTCGAAATAGCGGGTATCGGGCTCGCCGGTTTCCAACTCGGGGGGTAACGCGAGCCACAGTTGGAAGCCTTGAATCCGCGGCACGTTACCAGGCGACATTTCCTTACCATGCCAGATACCTCCGCCCGCCCGCATCCATTCGACGCCACCGTAGGCGATGGTGCCGGCGCCGACGGCCGGATCGTCGTAATGCATGCGTCCCTCGGTGAGTACCGTCACGGTTGCTACGCCCGAATGCGGGTGGAGCGGCATTCCCGCGTCTCCCGACATCGCCTCGATCGCTGTCCGGTCGGCATCGAATAGGTCGAGGAATACAAACGGTTTGAGGCGTTGTCCAAGATCGGATGGACTCATGAGCCGAACAATAGGCCCTTCGCCACGGCCCCGAGTCCGATAGGCGATTGCCCTCGGCAACGCGCTTTCGTCGAGTGCGTCGACCACCGCCGAATCCGCGGCTCGCCCAGCGGTCGGCTTCCGGTCGATATTTGGCGTGTTCATCGTTGGGGCCCCAAGCCGATGGACTCGGACGGCGAGGTCGCGCCCATCCGCTTGGCATCGAGACTGAAGCGCCCAGCGCCTAAGGCGAGCAATTGCAGCAAACCACCGGTAATCGCGATGTTCTTCATGAAGTGAATCACCTGGTTTTGGTCGGCAAAGTTTCGATGAAACACGACTGCCGCGGCGAGCGTGAACACGGCCAGCACGCCGGCCACGGGACGGGTCCCGAGGCCAAGTAGCAACAGCAACCCGCCGCCAACCTCGACGATGACCGTCAACACGAACATGGGGCCGACGAACGGCACATGTGCCGAAGCGATATAGGCCTCGGTGGCTGCCACGGCCCCTAATTTCGATAAACCGCTCGCAAGAAAAAGAACGGCGATAAGGACGCGGCCAGTAGCCGCAATAGAACTGTTACGCATCGGCGGAATTCCTAAAGGAGTCAGTTCCGACAGATTAACGTTCCTTAGATCGCTTAACTAGGGGCAAAATGTGGGCTTCAGAGTTGCTCAAACAGGAACGCTTGAACCATGGATCTTGAAGATTTGCGAACGTTCGTGGAAGTCGCGGAAGCGGGCGGCGTCGCGCCCGGGGCGCGCCGTCTTGGGCTAGCGAAGTCGATTGTCAGCCGCCGTCTGGCGCGATTGGAGGAAAGCATCGGCGCGCAATTGCTGGCTCGGACTGCGCGAGGATCGGTGCTTACCGAGGCGGGAGCGACATTTCGCGAGCACGCAATGCGTGTCGTGAGCGAGCTCGACGCGGCGCGAGAAACGCTCGGAGCAGACGGTGACGTCCGAGGCTTGCTGCGCATTTCCGCCCCGCTGTCGTTCGGCGTTACACGACTGACTCCAGTGTTCGCGGAACTGGCGCTGAGGCATCCGGCTTTACAACTCGAGGCCTCCTTTAGCGACCGCTTCGTCGATATCGTCGGCGAGGGTTTCGATTGCGCGCTTCGGCTCGGTTTCCTAGCCGATTCGAGCCTGCTGGCCCGGCGAATCTGCACTTTTAGAGGCCGTCTAGTCGCGAGCCCCGCGTATATCGCGACCCATGGCATGCCGCGAACGCTCGAGGAGCTCGCACACCACGAAATCGTAATGAAGAAAGGGGAAATGTGGCAGTTCAAGGACCGGGGCAAGACAGTCGTCATCCGCCCGCGCAGCCGCTTTCTTGTCGACAATGGCGAGGCGGTGTTGGTCGCGGCGCTAGCTGGCGTAGGAATAGCTGCGCTCCCCGACTTCTTGATCGAGAGCCGCGTCGAGCAAGGACATCTGATCGCGCTGCTGACTGAGTTTCCGACGCCGGATGCAGGCATGTTCGTCGTTCGGCCGCCCGGCGCCTATCTCCCGCGAAAGGTGAAAGTGCTGATCGACATCCTTATAGAGCGTTTCGGCGGAACGGATCGCGGCACGCTGGATCGATAGATAGATCCCGGATCGGTAGGCGCTTAACCAATAGGTCGAGCCTTGAGCCATGCCAGGACGTTCTCGGCATTCTCGGCAGGAGGAAACACCGGGTAGATAACGTGCTCGATGATTCCGTCCATGACGACCATCGTCAGGCGCTTGAGCAAGGTCATGCCCGCGACGTCGAACGTCGGTAATACCAGTGCTTTAGCGAAATGCAAACGCGGATCCGACAACATCGCAAACGGGAGATGAAGCCGATCGACCGCCTCGCGCTGGTCGTTCGAATCCTGAGTTGACAAGGCAAACAGGTGATCGGCGCCAGCTGCGCGCAGCTCGGATGCGAGGTCGCGAAACGCGCATGATTGCGGTGTGCATCCGGGTGCCCCCGGAATCGTCAGCCAACCTTCGAGCAACGGCTCTTCCGGGCGCTTTTTCCTTGGGTAGGCGTAAATAACCGTGCGTCCTGCAAGGCTTGAAAGATCAATCCATTCGCCGCTTGTCGATTGTAGGTCGATGCGTGGTAACGACAGTCCTATCAAGTGCTTTGCCGCCCCGTCGTCGACAGGGGAAGGCATCGTCGACCAGTCGATCGTCATTGCATCTCTCATCTCGTGCTCCATGAATGAGCCGGCGGATGGAAGGGATGCACTCGCGAAAGAGCCCCAACCATTGCCGGCGGGGCTTTGCGATTTTACGTTTCTGCGCCCCCCATCTACCGATCGCGGGTACTGTATCGCCGCGCGATGTACGGTAGGCAACTCACAACAACGATCCGCGTCCTCGCAAGCGGTTGTAGCCTATTGCTTGGCACGCGACGCAGCGGTTGCCAGATTTCGACACGTGCGAATACAGCCCATTGTGGGATGCTCAGGGCCCGGCAAATGGCGAGCATTCGCTCGGCCAGAATGCACGCCAGTGCCGGGATGACCCGGCACATCGAAACGGATGATGCCATGCAAACCGTATGGACCGTTCGCCGATGCCGCGTGCGCCCGACGCGCAATCCGCAACCGATGAGTTCCTATGCCCGGCCTTGATGCCTGAAGTAAAAGGCCCGGAGGACGACCGCACGGCGGGAGAAGGACAATGAGTGCCTCGCATGGCGCTTTTCTTATGGATCTATCCGATGCTAAGTGTGTATAAAGTTGCGCTTGGTCCGATTTTGCTGGCGCAGGCTCGATGGTTAAGGCGAACGGCACTTCGCTTGCCGGAAGCTGTCGGTCCTCGCAAAGGTGTTGAAGGAGACGAGAACTCCCCGGGAGAATCGTTGCGTCTCTTGATCGTCGGTGACTCGTCGGCCGCCGGCGTAGGGGTCGACGAGCAGGCTGAAGCATTGGCACAGCCCGTCGCGAAGCTTCTGGCGGCAAGAACAGGCAGACGCGTCGCATGGCAACTAGTAGCCAAATCCGGCGTCAACACCGGCGAGGCGCTAGCATTGCTGGAGCGCAGCGAGCTCTGCCCGGCCGATTACCTGGTGACGTCCCTCGGCACAAACGATGTCACGTCGCAGCGCAAACCGGGGCGGTTTCTCCGCGATTACGTTGCGCTGGCAGACACTCTCCGCAAGCGAACGGGTGCCATTGGTTTGGTCGTGACCGGGTTACCGCCGCTGCGCATCCTTCCTGCTGCGCCTCATCCTCTCCGATGGTACCTAGGTCGCTACGCGATCCGCCTCGACAGCGCTCTGCGCGAGTGGGTTCAGCTAGATTCCACGGCGCGCTACGTTTCACTGGATTGGGCGGCGAACCCAGAAGATATGGCCCATGACCGATTCCACCCAGGCCCCGAACAATATCGCAGATGGACCGAACTCGTAACCGAAGAAATTCAGTCGCTGCTCGCAAGCTTAGGAGATGCAACCGCATTCGCAAGCCTGTAAGTGATTGTTCGTCGACCCCATCATCGAGCGAGGCCGGGGCGGGAATGATCATGCCGTAGGCGCGCGCAGCCGCGTCAGAATGCGCCGACGGCTTCATATCCATTCTCTGTTCGTGCAAAGGCGCGAGTCGGTGCCCGCGTAGAAGTTTTTTGCATGAGCGCATACAGGGCACTTCGCATTAGCGGCAAGCTTCGCTCCGATGAGCAGATAGTTGTGTCGGCCGATGGCCATTCCACACAACGCGCGTTCATCGCCTCGAGTCATTAGGCCACCACGACATGCGTATGTCCAAGCGTGCGCCGTTTGGCCTTCTTCACAACGATGTCCACATCACGCCCCAGCCGGTTCAGGCACTCGATCATCTTGGTTTGACTGATGCCTCGGAACTTGCCGCGCAGCATTTCCGAGAGCTTCGGTTGCGGCATCCCCAGCAACTCGGCCGCCCGCTGCTGCGTCAGATGTCGACTCTTGATGATTTCACCAATCTCATGAGCGAGTCCCGCTTTAACAAGCATCTCCTCGGCGGCGGGATAGCCTAGGTCCGCATACGGGTTGTCGCTGCCTTGCTCAATGACAATGCCCTCGATGATCGCTACCTTACTCATGTCCGTGACTCCATTTCCAATGAGCCCACCCGGCGCAGTGGTTTAATCGCCATCAGCATCAAATTATACCCAAACTTAGATAAGCTATCGCCGGACCCACACTCTCGCCGGCAGGAGCCGCATATGCTGGCTCCGCCCGACAGCGCCTCGTCGTTTTTCTTGCTATATAAGAACAAGTAACCCTGTTCACGGTCCAGCACCGGGCGCGTCAAATCTTGCCGGTGCGCCACGCCTTGCTCGTCGCATCACTGGATGGAGAGAGTCGACTATCCACGTCCGACCAGGTAACCGAAGTGAAAAAACCGTTCAACCTCGAACGCCGCGCTCCCGTCTGGGAAGCACTCTCCGAATTGTTTGTCGGCAAGCAACTTGAGGATTACGACTACGCGGCCATCGCCGAAACGCTGCGCCGGTCCGGCTATTCCGTTCGGCTGGCTGGGGCTGCTCTCCGATACGCCGCCCGTGAGCCATGAATTGATCTATGCCCATCATCCACGCGGCTTTGCGCTGTGCAGCCAACGCTCGAGCACGCGCAGCCGCTACTACCTGCAGGTGCCGCTGACCGAGAAGGTCGAAGAGTGGACAGACGAGCGCTTCTGGGCCGAACTGAAAACGCGCCTGCCGATGGACTTGGCCGGTACGCTCGTCACCGGTCCATCGCTCGAAAAAAGCGTGGCGCCGCTGCGCAGCTATGTGGTCGAACCGATGCAATACGGCCGGCTGTTTCTGGTCGGCGACGCCGCGCATATCGTTCCGCCGACAGGCGTGACCCATCGTTTCGAAAGTTATGCACCTACCGCCTCGCTGCGCAGCGCCACCCGCAGCACGACCGGCAGCAGCAACAGTACGAGCGGCAGTTGAACGATAAGGCCCGAGATGATGGCTACTGCGAGCGGCTGCTGCATAGCCGAACCCTGCCCCAGCGCGAGCGCGAGGGGCGTCAGTGCAAGAATGGCGGCGATCGTCGTCATCACGATCGGGCGCATCCGATTGCGCCCCGCTTCGATCAGCGCGCGCTCGACCGGCATGCCCTCGTCACGTATCAAGCCTTGCAGTTCCGACACATAAAAGATGCCCACCTCTGTCACGATGCCGATGATCATCGTCATACCCATCATCGCCGAGATGTTCAACTCAATATGCGTGACCCAGAGTCCAATGAACACAGCGCCCGCAGCCAGCAACGGCATGATCATCACTGCGAACGCCACGCGCAGCCGCTCGTATAGGAAAAGCAACAGCCCAAACACGAGCGCCACGGCCGCCCCGAAGACCATCATCAAGCCACGGAAGGCGATTTGCTGCTGTTGATAAAGCCCACCGAGTTCGAAGTAGACGCCCGACGGCAGCAGGCCCGATTCCCCAAGCGCGCGCTGCACGTCGGCAATGGTCGATCCGAGGTCGCGCCCATCGATGCGCGCGGTCACGGCCACCATTCGCTTGAGATTGTCGCGAGTGATCTCCGGTTGGCCCGTCAACACCACACGCTCGGCCACCCGTTTAAGTGGGAAAAGATGGCCGTCGGGTGCGCGGATGAGCAACTGCGCCAGCTCGGTATCCGTCAACTTCATCGCACCGCGCGCACGGACACGCACGCCGATCGTCTTGGGCCCCTGCTGAAATTGCGTCGCTACGTCGCCATCGACCATCTGCGAGACGACTTGTGCGATCGATTGCGGATCCATTCCTTCCGCCGCGGCCGCATCGGGACGGATGCGAACCTCGAGCGCGTCTCCGGCCGGATGGATGCCGGGATCGATATCCACGATGCCGGGAATCTTGCCGATGCGGGCGGCGACTTTCTTGGCCGTACCGTCGAGCAAAGTGGCGTTGTCCGAATAAATCTTGATCTGCACGGGCTGCGGAACGGCGGTCAGATCCCCGATCAAATCTTCCATCAACTGCGCGAGCTCGATGTCGACACCCGGCACTTGGCTGGTTATCGTGGAACGAATCTCTTCCATGACCGTTTCGATAGGCTCGCGATTGCCCGATTTCAATCGAACGAAGAAATCGCCGGCGTTGGGTTCGTTCAGATCCCCGCCAAGCCCCGCGCCGGTACGCCTCGAATACGTTTCGACATTGGCGTTGGACCGCAAAATCGCTTCCATTTGCCGCATCAGGCGATCGGTCTCGTTGATCGAGGTGCCCGGCTCCGTATGGTAGTCGAGCACGAAGCCGCCTTCGTCCATGGCAGGCATGAAGCCGCTACCCACTTGGGTGAAGGCGAACGCAGCGGCGGCCACGAGCGGTATCAGCGCCAGCAGCGCCAGCACGGGGCGCCCGGTGGCGGCCGTCACAAGCCGCGTGTAGCGTTCGGTGAGCCAGGCGCCAAAGCGCGACGGCGCATGCTCGCGCGCGTCCTCGGCGGTGAGCCAATGATCGCAGAGGATTGGGACGGCCATCCACGTGACGAGAAACGAAATCAGCAGTGCGCTTGCCATCGTGATCGATAGCGCCTTGAAGAACGCACCCGTGACGCCGGATAAAAACGCTAACGGCACAAAAATGATGAGCGTCGCGGCGGAAGACCCGGCGAGCGGCCGCGTGAACTCGAGCGCCGCCGACATCACGCGGCCGTGGAACGCATGCGCCCCCGCTTCGCGTATGCGCCTGGCGATATGCTCGATCATGACGATCGCATCGTCGATGACAAGACCGACGGCCGCCGCCATGCCGCCGAGCGTCATGATATTGAAGCCCATGCCGAACACATCGAGCAGCAGGATCGTCGAAGCCATGACCACCGGCACGAGCGCCACCGCAATGGCAGTGATCTTCCAATTGCGCAGGAATACGAACAGCGTGAGTGCGGCAAGCGCCACGCCGATCAAAATGGCGTCGCGAACACTCGCAGCCGAGGCGGTCACAAGCTGGCTCTGATCGTACCAGTTCGACAAATGCACGCCGGCGGGCATAGTGTGTTCGAACGCCGCAAGTCGGCTCTGCACCGCGCGTGTCATGGCAACGCTGTTGGCACCGGGCTGCTGATAGACGTTGACGAGCACAGCATCGTGGCCATCGGCGGTGACACGGATCCATTGCGGCACCGTGCCGCGATGGACATGAGCTATGTCGCCGAGGCGCACCTGTGTGCCCCCGGTAGCCGATACGACCACCCGCTTGAGTTCGTCTAGCTTTGTAAGCGGTGCATTCGCGATAACGAGGAAAAGCTTGTCATGGTCTTCGATGCGCCCGGTCGCCATCAGGACGTTCGCGGCGCCGATCGCTTTGGATACGTCCTCGAGAGACAGCTTGTAGGCCGCAAGGCGTGCGGGATCGATCTCCACCTCGAGCTCGTCCTCGGTTCCGCCCATCACGTCCACGCGCGCCACACCGTCGATCGACGAGAGCAGCGGACGAAGTTGATATTGGGCCAAGTCGCGCAGCGCCGAAAGCGATTGGGTATTCGAGGTAAGGCTGTAGGCGAGCACGGGAAAAACGGTCGGATCCATGCGGCGCACTTGCATCGTCGTCCCGCTCGGCAACGTGGCGAGAATTTCGCTGATGGCCGATTGCGCTTGCAGCGTGGCTTGCGCCATATCGGTCCCCCAGTTGAAATTCAGCGATATCTGCGCCGATCCGCGGCTTGTCGTCGATTGCACATCGACGACATTAGGCACGCGCCGCAGCGCTTCCTCCACTTTCGCCGTGACGAGCGTTTCCATCTGTTCGGCCGGGCGGTCGCCAGCATCGAGCGACACCACCGCACGCGGAAACGAAACGTTGGGAAAGAGCGATATCGGCACCCGAAACGCGGCGAGGGCGCCGGCGATCGCTAGCAGCGCCACTGCGAATAGCAGCGAGCGCCGGTGCATTTGCATCCATTGACTAAAATTCATCGCGTGGCGCCTCCCGCGCGACGCACGCTCATGCCGTCGTTGAGCTCGTAGTTACCGACGGCAACCACCGGCAGGGCGGCGTCGAGCGTGCCGTCCACGCCGTAACGCTGGCCGTCTTCGACGGCGATACGCACGTTCACGCGTTTGGCCTTTTGGTTCGGCCCGACCTGGAATAGATAGGCACCTTGATCGTCGGTCAAGACGCATGAGCGCGGCACGATCCAATGCGTGTCGGTTTTCGTGGCGATATCGGCGCTCACGTGGGTTCCAGGGATGAAGGGCGTGCCGCCGAGCGGGATGCTCGCGCCCACGTCGACGAGCTGGCTTTGGCTGTCGATGGCCGCACCGACCACCATCACGCGGCCCGCGACCGTCGATTGCGAAAGCCCAGGGGACAATCCGTGCAGTGTGACCGTGTCCCCCATATGGACCGCAGCGACATCGTCAGGATCGACACCGAGCATCACGTTGGCGCGCGATCGCTTGTCGTAGCCTGTCTGTGCGATCTGCATGATGGCGGCACCTGCGGACACCTGATCGCCTTGCGAAACCGGCACCTGCAGTACGACACCGCCGATGGGTGCGTAAATCGTGGTGATGCCGGTGCTAACGCCCATGCGTCGCTGCGCGTCGAGCGCGTCGCGTGCGTCGTCCATGCTCTTCTTGGCGGCGGACAGTTGCGAGGCGGTCGCGAGCCCCTTGTCGTAGAGTGACTGCGTGCGCGTGAGCTCGCCCTGCGCGAACGTGAATGCGCTTTTCGCCTGCGAAGCGGCGAGCGCGGCAGACGGATCGGCGGTGACGGTCGCGAGCGGCGCGCCGCGTTTGACGGTCTCGCCCGGTTGTACGAGCAAGCGCGCGATGTGCGTGATGTAAGGCAGCGTCACCGTCGTGACGCTCGATCCCGATGCAGCGACGACACCATACGCGCGCACGGGCTGTCCGATCGGCCCACGCTGAGCCGGCACGGTCTGGACGGCGACGGTGCCGGGGTCGGCGTCGTCGGCGTGTGCGTTGAGCATGCCGCCGACCATGCAAAAGGCCGCGGCCGCCAGGCTCGTCGTCAAGCGCTGCAAGCGCGCCGAAAGGTGGTTATTTCGCATGGGGTTCGGTAACGCTCTGTTCGGAGGACAAGGTGTCGGGGATCGCGCTGCCGAGCAACGCTTGCAAGGCGATGCGCTGCTCAGCGAGCGACTCACGCAGCGTTGCGATATCGACGCGTTTGGTGAGCGCCGCGCTCGTCGCATCGACATACGCGCCGAGCGTGAGGTCGTGCTGAGCGTAGGCTTGCCCGGCATCGCGCGTGGCTTGCGCGGCGCGAGGCAGCGCAGCCTGCGCGCGCTGTAGCTCGCGGTTGAGAATCACGGTGTCGGCGCGCATGTGGGCGACATCGGCGTAGGCTTGATTCAAGCGCGTTTGGTATTCGTCGCGCAGCCTCGTGCGCGTCGCGCGTTCGATCGCGATGTTGCCGCGATTGCGGTTGAAGATCGGCAGCGTCAGGTTGATTTGAAAGCCGCTCGTATAGATTTGCGACGTGTCGCGCGCGCGCACGAAGCCAACCGATAGACTCGGGAACTGGCTCAGCACCGCTGCGCGGTACTTCTCCTCTTGCGACGCGTAACCCGCTTGTAACGCGATGAGATCGGGCCGGCGCTTGGACAAAGTGGCCAGGGCGGCGTCAATGTCTTTCTCGTCAACGGGGGCGCTGTCGTCGGTGCCGCTCAGTTGCAACTGCACATCGGGCGACAGCCCAAGCAGAGCATTCAGATCGTGGTGAGTCTGCTCGGCGGCGCGCTCGGCTTCGTCGTATTGCTTGCGTGCGTCGCCGTAAGCGAGCAGCGCCGCGGCCGATGTGTCCTCCGTCACGTCGTGAGCTTTCAGTGCTTGCTCCGTGCGCTCGTATCGCAGTCGAGCAAGGTCGAATTGCTGCTGCAAAAGCGGTCGTGTTTGTGCCGACAGACGTGCTTTCAGATACAACTGCTTGGCTTGAGCGATCACCTGCCATTCCTGCCACAACAGCCCCAGATCGACTTTTGCGACGTTCGCCTCGGCAGAGCGCTTGTTCGCGCCGCGGGTCACTATTGCCATCACGTCCATGCTCAGGCCGTAACTGAACGCGCGCGAAAAGCCGGCCGCTCCGGGGTAGTCGCTCGATGCGCTCAACTGGGGATCGGGCAGCAGCCCGGCGGCAAACGCTTGAGCGCGCGCGATCCCGAGATCGTCACGGGCAAGCTTCAAGTCGGGGTTGTTGACGACGGCAAGCATGGCCACTTCCTCGATGTCGAGTCCGTCGGACGGATCGAAGCGATGGGCAGCGAGGGACGGCAGCGGCATCGTCGAAGGATCGATACGAATGCGCGCCAATGCATCGGCCGTGATCGATGTGTTCTGCTTGGGCAGCGGTGCGGGGCGGTACCAGGTACACGCCGCGAGCAGCAACGCGCACGAGGGCAGGAGCATACGCCCGAACGCATGGGCGAACGCCGCGGCGATTCGGCGCCGCCGCACGACGGTGGCGATATGGGAGACGGGCAAGATGAGGTTTCCTGAAATAAGCGCCAATAAAACGTCGAGGACCAAGGACAGGCATGCTGATATGACATGCGAGTTTGCGTGACGTATCCTTAACCCGTCCTTATCCAAATCGCCCAATACGAACGGGTGGAGCTGAAACCACATCACGGGCCTAGTAAGGCGGCGGCTGTAGCAAGCCATTTCCGCGCTCGTGCGTGCACGCTCGGAGGGTCAATCCGTTGTCGATAGCAAAGCCAGAAAGGAAGTCGAAAGCGCTGGGACAAAAATCGCGCAGGGTAGCGTCGATCAGCAATGACTTGACGCCGTCGTGCACGACTGGGCTTGCGAATTGCCGCGCGTGTGCGGCCCTCTGAGTTGCCCGTTCCTCGACGAAGACGGTTACCACGCCAGCAAGTCTTTCGGCCCAGTCCGATGGCCGGAATGCGTGGCCTTGACGAGTGATGCCCGCAATCAAATAGCGTCTCACCGCCGCCTCGAATACAGCGGCCGCCTCATCGGACCTTGGCTGCCGCCACGGCGCATCGCCGGACTCGAGCGGCGACGGCGCGACCTTCTCGTCTCGCATCGTAAATCCTGTTGAACCTAATACAGGACGACGATGGTAGGCCACGCAACCTGACGACTAGCTGTCGCGTGATCCTGCTGTTTACGCTTACTTGTTGGCGGAATCCAAGAAATCGCTCGTGTATGTCTTCGACAAGTCGACTTCAGTCGTCTTTACGTCCGGGTCGATCGCCGAGAGAATGGCGAGTACCGCTTGCGGCCCCCCGTCCGGCATGCGTCCATCGGTCGAGAACATCGGCTGGAACGCCTTGAGCGCCGCGATGTAGAGCGCCTTCTTTCCCTCGTAGAAGCTCGGCGGTAGGTGAGCGACGATGTCCTCCGCGCTGTGCGAGCGAATGTACTGCAGCGTTTGCAAGAAGGCGTGGACGAGCTTGCCTGCTTCCTCACGATGTCCGTTGACCCAGGCTAGCGGCATATAAAGACAACCGGCGGGATAGCTGCCGCCTAGCGCCTCGCGCGTGCCCGCTTCCGTCCGCAGATCGATCAGCACCTTCGCTCGGCCGCTCGAGAGCAGTTCGGTCGCGGTGGGATCGGTTGTCATCCCCCCAACGATGCGATGCTGACGCATGGCCGCGATGAACGTCCGGCCCGCATCGACGGGCACGAGACGATAGTCCTTCCTTCGAAGTCCGAATTTTGTGGCCAAATACTGAGTCAGAAAATCGGTTGACGATCCCAATCCGGTTACGCCCAACGATCGCCCCTTGAAGTCGGCCGGCGTTTTTATTTCCGCGGCGTGTGACGTCGCAACGAGTTCCACTTCGCCGGGTACCGTCGTAAATTGGACGAGCGATTCCACTTCGGTTCCTTCGCTCTGCAAGTCGATCGTGTGGTCGTAAAAGCCCACCACGCCCTGCACCGCCCCCGCGATCATTTCGTCTTCGGCGGCGACGCCCGCCGGTTCGGTCACGACGTCAACGTCCAATCCTTGCTGCGCGAAATAGCCGAGTCGTTCTGTAAGGACCGCGGGCAGATAGATGATCTTGTCGATGCCGCCGACCATGATCGTGATTTTCTCCGCGGCCCCGGCGGCGGTCGCCACCGAGCACGCCGCGACCATAATCGCGGCCATTGCAGCTACGCGCCTTACGGTACCCATGTGTGGTCTCCCCACATTGTATTTGTCTGGTTTCGGCGCGGCTGGCCAAGGCTCGCGTCGTCTCGAATCCCATTCACGTCTAACCGGCCGGCAACCGCACGATTGCGCTAAGTCCCCCGCCATGCCGCGTGGCGAGCTCGATACGAGCGCCACATGCTTTCGCCGCTTCACTGACAATCGCAAGCCCGAGCCCAAAACCGTTGTTGTCCGACATGCTTCCGCGGCTGAAGCGTTCGAACACGCGCGCTTTCAGCGCGTCCGGAATGCCGGGGCCCGTATCGTCGACTTGCGCAATCGCGCCATCGCCGTCGGGCCCGACGTGCACCGTGACGTTGCCGCCTTGCGGGGTATAACGCACGGCGTTATCCACTAAATTGAAGAGCATTGCGTGCAACAGCGCCGGATAAGTCCATAGCGAAACATCGGCGCTCGTCGCGCTCAAGCCAAGATCGATGCCCTTGTCGTCGGCCAGAACCGATAGATCGACCAGTATCTCTTGCGCGAGATCGAGCAGGCTTGTCTTCTTGCGCGGCTGTTTCGCGCCGCGACTCGACTCTGCGTGAGAGAGTGTCAGCAATTGGTTGATGAGATCTTGTTGCCGGCGAGCGCATGCACGTACCGCACGCAACGTATCGCTGAGCTCGGGGCTCTCGGCCAGGTGCGCTGCGTAATCGAGCTGCGTGCTCATGAGCGCTACCGGCGTACGCAATTGATGTGCGGCGTCGGCGATGAATCGCTTCTGAATGCTGACCTGTGCAGTCAAACGCACGGCATATTGGTTGATCGTTTCGACGATGGGCCGCAGTTCGCGCTGAAGCCGCACCGTGTCGAGCGGTGTCAAATCGTCCGCTTCGCGCGCCTGTAAATCTCTGCGCAGGACCAGCAGCGGTTTGAGTTCGAGCGTGAGGCCGATGACCATGAGCGCCAGCGCGAGCGCGAGCAGCGCCGATTCCTGGACCAGGACGGGCCGCCAAAGGGTTAGAAGCAGGTGGTGGTAGGCACGGCGGCTCTCGGCCACGCTGACCAGCACCGCGGTCGTACGGCCATCGCGATACAAATGGCGTGTCAGCGTCACCATGCGCACGGCATCGCCGCGGTACTCGATATCGCTATAGCGAGGCGCATTGCCCGGCGTTGGATCGCCCTTGGCTAGATCGGGCCAGCCCGCGAGCACTTCGCCCGGCACCGCGCGCACCTGAAAATACACGCGATCTTGCTCGCGCGACGCAAACATTTGGAGCGCGGCAGGCGGCGTCTCGGCGCTCAACCAATCTTGCTGCCACCGAACTTCGCCCGCCATGACCTCCGCAGAGGCAAGCAAACGGCGATCTTGCACCAACAGGGCCGCGCGCCGCGCGTTTTGCCAGGAGAGCACGGCCATCAACGCCAGCACCAACGTCATGGGTACGAGCACCCATAACAACAGCCGTATGCGCAACTGACTCATGTCGCGGCATTCGCGTCGCGCAGCAGATATCCGAGCCCTCGCAACGTGAGAATGCGCGCCTGCGAGCCCGCCAACTTACGGCGCAGGCGATGTACATAGGTTTCGATCGCGTTCTCGCTCGCTTCGCTGCCGATGTCGAACACTTTCAGCATGAGTTGCGCCTTGGTGACCGTTTTGCCCTGACGCAGCATCAACGTTTCAAGCACGTCGTGCTCGCGCAGCGTCAACTCGAGCGGCTGACCCGCCGCGCGGAATTCGTTGGTATCGAGGTCGAAATGAAGATCGGCACATTGGACGATCGATTGACTACTGCGTCCGCGACGCCTGATCAGCGCCTTGATGCGCGCGACGAGCTCGCGCATCTCGAAAGGTTTGCCGACGTAGTCGTCTGCGCCCAGATCGAGGCAATCGACCTTGGCGTCAACGGATGCGTTCGCCGTCACCACGAGCACAGGCGTGTCGTTACGGCGGCGCCGAAGGCTACTCAAGACGCTGCGGCCATCCATGCCCGGCAGGCGAAGATCGAGCAGCAGAAGGTCGTATTGCGACTGGCTAAGGCGATCGATCGCGGCAGCGCCGTCGTGCACACACTCCACCGTGAAGCGTTCCGCCTGCAGTGCTTTACCGAGCCAAAGCGCGAACTCCACGTTGTCTTCCACGAGCAGCAGTTTCATCGATGCCTACCGAAGCCGGACTAATAGCTTTATTTGTTTACTCGCCGGCGATATAAACGGTCTGCGTTGCAGGGATATCCGCCCATGTATGGACGAATATCCCTGGAAACGTCGCTTGCCGACACGCCGGGAGGGGGTAATGCAAAGTACGTGCCTCCCGGGCGATCCACAATCCGTTATTTCCCTGCGTCGCCCTCCTTGGCCAGCAGCGCGTTGGCCTTGATCACAAAGTCGTTCGTGTACGTCTTGTCGAGGTCGATCGGCTTCGTCACCTTACCCGCGAGCTTTTCAACCGCCAACACCGTATCCGGGCCATTCTTCGGCATCATGCCGTCGGGCAGGAATTGGCCCTTGTCTTGCGCGAGCGCATCGACGTATTCCTGCTTCGTCGACAACTGGTTGCTCACAAAATCAGGCGGCAGATGATCGGCGATATCGGCCGCGCTATGCGTGTTGATCCAATGCATCGTGGCGACCATCGCATTGACGACGGCTTGCGTCTCGGTCGGGTGGGCCTTCACCCACTCCGCGCGAGCGAGCACGGTCGCCGTGGGCCAGTAACCGCCGAGCCACTTGTTCACACCCGGGCCCGTCGCGAGGTCGATCGCCGAATAGCCGAGCTTCATTTTTTCGACAGCGTTGACGGTCGGCTGCGTCGTCATCCCGCAGGCGATACGATTGTGCTTGAGCGCACCGATCAGCGTCGGACCGGCGCCGACGCCCACGCGCGTGAAATCCTTAGACGTCAGGTGATAGCGGGCCGCCAAATACAGCGTCAAGTCGTCGGTACCGGAACCCACGTCGGTCACGCCGACGGTTTTACCCTTCCAATCAGCCGGCGTTTTTACACCCGAGCTTGGCGTGCACATTTCGCGCTCGCCAGGCGCACCGCTCAACTGAACGATGCCGATGACGTTCTTACCGTGCTCCTGGAACTCGAGCGTATGCACGTACCAGGCGCCCGCCATGTCGACCTGCCCCGACACCACGGCATCTTCAGCGCCCACGCCACCGGCTTGTTCGGTGCTCAACTGCATGTCGACGCCATACTTCTTGAAGAAGCCAAGATTTTGAGCAAGCTGATAAGGCAGATAGATTTGTTTGTCGATGCCGCCCACCATCAGCGAGACCTTCGGCAGCGGCGCTGCCATGCAGGCCGAACTGAAAACGCCGGCCGCACAGGCCAAGCCCGCCAGCATCATCGTCGCGCGTGACTTCTGTTTCATGACACACATCTCCTTGGTTATTGGAGATCCCATCCCTTGACGGGATCTCTTATGAAGCAGTCCTAAACGTTTTCGGTCGGCTCAGCGTTATGCCCCGGCTCGGTTGCTCTCGGTGGTCGACGGCGGTTGCCACGAGAGCAGCCTCTTCTCGAGGATGCCCATCAACACTTCGGCGCTCAGCGCCACGACACCGATGATCAGCATTGCGCCGAACACGCCGTTGGCATCGAACGTGTTTTGCGCCGTGGCAATGACGAGCCCCAAGCCTTGCTGCGCGCCGAGGAATTCACCGACGATTGCACCGATGATCGAGAAGCCGAGCGCAACGTGCAGGCTGGCGATGATCCAGGTCATCGCCGACGGGAAGACCACGTGCCAGACCACCTGGAAGCGCGACGCGCCGAGGATGCGGACGTTGGCGATCAAGTTGCGATCGACGCTGCGCACGCCTTGGAATGCGTTGAAGAAGACGACGAAGAACACCAGCACGGCCGCAAGAACGACCTTCGAGGGCATACCCAGGCCAAGCCACATGACGAAAACCGAGCCGAGCACGATCCGCGGCAGCGCATTGACGATCTTGATATAGGGGCCGACGACATCGGCGAGATAAGGAATCTCGCCTAGCAGCACGCCGAGGAACACGCCGCTCGTCACGCCGACGATGAAGCCGAGCAGGGACTCTTCGAGGGTGATCCAGATCTGCAGCCAGATCGATCCATAGGCCGTGCCTTTTTGGGCCCAATCGACAAGACGTGCGACGATGCCGCTTGGCGAGCCGAAAAAGAAGGGATCGACGATTCCCCAATCGGTGAAAAGCTGCCAGCCGCCTACGATCAGCAAGAACAGCCCGATCCGTCCGAGCAGGACGAGCTTTTTGCGCCGCTGGGCTTTACGCCGCGCGTTCCCTGCCACGTCGGTGGGATCCGTACGCGCGGTTTTCAATTGCGCGCTAGAGTTGACGCTCGTCATGCCGCGCTCCTTTCGATACTGGAAACGGAGGTCGTGCGCGAATAGGCTTGCTCTACCTCCTCGCGCAAGGACTCCCAAATTTGTTGATAGAGATCGAGGAAACGCGGGTGGAATCGAATCTCCTGCACTGCACCGCGAGGCCGCGGCAGATCGATGTCGAATGCGGCCTTGACCGTCGCAGGTCCGGCTGTCATCACGACGACGCGGTCGGCCAGCGCGATCGCTTCTTCGAGGTCGTGCGTGACGAAGATCACCGAAGGACGCGTACGCTCCCACAGGCCCAACAACTCGTTGGACATGATCGCGCGCGTTTGCACGTCGAGCGCCGAGAAAGGCTCGTCCATGAGCAGCATCGACGGCTTGTTGATGAGCGCGGCCGCGAGGCTCACGCGCTTGCGCATGCCGCCCGACAACTGATAGGGGAAGTAATCTTCAAAACCCGCCAGGCCGACGGTGCGCAGCCATTCGCGCGCTTCCTCAGTTGCCTGCTTCTTCGGCACGCCGCGAAAGATCGGACCTAGCGCGACGTTCTTGAGAATCGATTTCCACGGCAGCAGCGCATCGTTTTGAAAAACGAAGCCGGCGCCGCTCGTAATCCCGTCGACGATCTCGCCCGACACGCGCACGACACCCGAGCTCGGACGATAAAGCCCAGCCGCAAGCGTGAGCGTGGTGGATTTGCCGCATCCAGTCGGCCCCACCACCGCGCAGAACATGCCGGGTTCGATGACGAGGTCGACGTCGCGCAAGACGGTCTTCTCGGACCCGTCGCGCGTAGCGAAGCGCTTCGTCACCCCGGAGAACTGAACGCCTCCTCGCCTCGTTGAAGTTTCAGACATAACAAACCTTATTTCGTGGGCCCATCGGCGAACGATGGGCAAATTGCGTTGATCTTGCGCCGCCCGGATTTTTCCGTTTCGCGCTCCTATCCGGTCGCTTTTCCAGTTGCCCGCTCTTGGGATTCAGGAATCGGAAAAAGCGGCGACGTCTTCATGGCTTTGCAGTAATCGTTTGAGGGAAGTCCTCCATCAAAAAAGGCGGGATACGGGACCGGTTTTCCGCACGCCGCCGGAAGCTAAGATCTATACGTTCGCTGGGCTCAGAAGTGCCAGATACCGCCGGCTTCGACTCGCCAGGCCGATTGGGTGCCAAGGCCCGTGCCGGATTGGAAGGTCTTTTGGCCGTACATCGTTTCGAGGCCAACGTCGACAGTCGGCACGGGGCGGTAGATCAGGTTGACGTGCACCGTCTTCGTGGTGACGGCATTGGTCGGATCGACTGGCACGAACGAAGCGAGGCGTTGGTGGTTGTATCCGAGGCCGACGTTCGAGCGCAGCTTGTGCGTCCACCAGTGCTGGAAGAACAGTTCGGCGCCTGCATCCGGTTGGGTTTGGATGTTGGTGGCGCCCGTCGGATTGGCAAGCGTCCCGTTGTTGACCGCAAGGACCGACGCGACGTTTGCGCCGAAATCGTCAGGAAGGTAGCGGCCCAGCGCGCCGTACCAGATCTGGCCGCCGAAGTTGTCCTTGCTGTGCGGTAGATTGAACGTGACGCCCATTAAGGCCCCCGCACCAAACTTTGTCTTGCGTGCGCCGTTTTGATCGGTGAACCCGAGGTCACGAGCCAAACCCGAGACTTGGAAGTGCCCCCAATTGCCTTCGCGCTCGTATTTCACGGAAAGATCCGGGAGCGGATTCGTCTTGGTGTTGGCTTCGATGTTGTCTCGCGTGTCTTGATAACCCGTTTGCGGGTTCTCAAGCGCGAAGGACAATGCTCCGCCCTTGCCGAGCGACATCGTGTATCGGATCTGTGGCGTGCGTGCCGCGGGCAGACCGGCCGGACCCGCGTTGTCAAACGATTCGAGCGAATCGGGGTCGTCGATGAAGTTCGAGTTGGCCATACCGACGAGGAACGGCCCGATCGTGCCGTAGGCGGTCACGATCCGCGCGCCCCAACTGTTGTTCTGCAGCGCTTGGTTATTGTCGCCGCCCGACGTAAAGCCGTAGAAATCGAGGCCGAAGTTCGTCGTGACATTGCCGTACGGGCTCGGCGTGCTGCTACCGACTACCAGGCGCGACACCTTGTCCTGGAAGTGGAAGGTGCGTGCCGACTGCGCTCGAGCGTTGCTGCCTTTGGGGTCCAAATTGCCGATTGCAAACTTCGGCCCGAGGTTTTCGGTCGGATCGTAAATGCCCTGGAAGTTGATGAACCCACCGATGCTCAGCGACGTATTCGTGCCCGGCACGATAAACGAATGCGGCATCGTTCCGCGTCGCAGGTATTCCGCCGAGGCGCTCAATTGCTCGGCTTTCGTCGGCGTTAGCTCCATGCCGGGCGCTTGTGCAACGGCTACGGGCTGGGCGAGTTGCTTCGCTTGCTTTTCTTGAGTGACTGCTTGCTGCGCTTGCGCGGCTTTCAATTGATCGAGTTGCACCGATAGGTTGTGAATCTCTGCCTGCAACTGGCTCAAGTTCGCTGCATGTGCGGCCGGTGCGACAGCGAGGCCGGCGATAGCGCAATACAGCACCCGTGCTCGCAACGAGCCTTGCTTCTTCGAAAGCCGCTGCCGCGGGATATTTGAACTTGCCCACCTTTCCATCGTTTGTCTCCTGCATCTGATTGTTGTCGCGGACACCGCTCGTCGCGTTCGTCGAGCAGTGGACGGATGGTAGGGAGGGCAAGCTGTCTACTGCCTGTCAGCAAGATGGCTTTTCCGTCCGTACTTACCCGAGGGTTTGCACATAGGCGCAATGAAGACCCCCGTTGTTACAAACCTGTCGGTCAATGACAGCTTTCTTTTGAGTCGGCTGAATACAATGCCCGAATTCAATCGCATGCAAGGCGGAGACCGATGAGCGATTTCTTTAAAACAATTAAATTCAAGATTCACGTGTCTTTCTTCGCTTGCATCGCGTTGATGATCGCGATCGGCCTATCAGGGCTCGCGGGCGCACGGAAGATCGCGCAAAATAGTGAGGAATCCTATTCATCCGTGACGGTGCCGATCGTCCAACTCTCGCAGGTGCAAGCGCTTCAGTTGAAGGTCAGAGTTGCGCTGAGGCGCATTCAGGCCTTGCGTTCGGATTCCAGCGTGCAACAGAACGTTCCTAAACTGGAATCGGATCTCCAGTCGCTCGAAAAGGTATGGAACGAGTACGTCCATCGGCCCTTCAGCGATGCGAGGGAGCATGCGATCGTCGAACGGGTATCGATCGATCTGCCCGCGTTCAAGAAGGAGATCCATGACATCGTCGTCATGCTGAAAGCCGACAACTTCGACGCGGCCGACGGTGCGATTGCCGCTGCGGAAAAGCGTTCGGATGCGCTCGGCGCCGCCTTGGAGGACGACGCGAGCGTGAATGCGCAGAAGGCGCAGCGGTTCGCGAGCGACAGTATGGCGACGTTCGACACCGTGCTCTGGACAAGTAGCGTTTGCATCGCCGTCGGCGTATTGATCGGGTTCTGCGTTTCGATCTATCTGGTGCGAGCGATTACTACACCGTTGGGCGACGCAGTGGGCGTCGCGCATCGGATCTCGGATGGCAAGCTCGAGAACCGCGTGTCGACATCCTACCGCGGCGAATTCGGCAAACTGATCGAAGCGCTAAAGAGAATGGACGCGCAATTGAGCAAAACCGTGCGCGAGATCATGACGACATCGGAGACGGTGAGCTTCGCAGCCGAGGAGATCGCCAACGGGAACGCTGACCTTTCGGCTCGAACGGAAACGCAAGCTGCGTCGTTGGAAGAGACCGCATCGAGCATGACGCAATTGACCGAGACGGTGAGGCGCAACGCAGACAATGCGCGCGAGGCAAACGCGCTCGCCACGAATGCCACGATGATTACGGACGCGGGCAACGAAGTCGTGCAGCACATGGTCGGTACGATCGCTCGGATCAGCGAGAGCTCCACGAGAATTACGGACATTACGGGCGTGATCGAAGGAATCGCGTTCCAGACGAACATCCTTGCGTTGAATGCCGCCGTGGAGGCGGCGCGAGCCGGCGAGCAAGGGCGGGGCTTCGCCGTGGTGGCTTCGGAAGTGCGTAGCCTGGCCCAAAGGTCGGCGGCGGCGGCGAAGGAGATCAAGGAGCTGATCGGCACGTCGGTCGAGATGATCGACAGCGGATCGAAACAGGCGGTCACGGTAGGAACGACGATGGAGCAGATGAAGGATGCTATCAAACGGGTAGCTGAAACGGTGGGCGAGATCGCCACCGCTTCCGACGAGCAAAGCCGCGGAATCGAACAAGTGAGCAAGGCGGTCGTTCAGATGGACGAGGTGACACAGCAGAACGCGGCGCTGGTCGAGCAGTCGGCTGCCGCCGCGCAATCCCTGAAAGAGCAGGCCGCGAACCTTCGAACGGCGGTGTCCGCGTTCGTGCTGGGCGAGACCGCGTCGTACTTGCGATAGCGCTCCTCGCGGTACAAAAAATGCTCCCGATTGGGTCGTGGCCGCACCCGGGAGAGCGTCATGAACCGCGAGGCCCGCTCGCACCCAGCGCCGCCGTCTGTTTGGCGAAGCACCATCGCCTGTTTCCTTGCGACGTGGCTATCGTGTTGCGGCGGCGCAAGCCACTCCGAGGATCGCGGCGCCCCCGGCGGCAGCGCGGGCGGTTCCGGCGGCTCGGGAAGCGGCAGCATCGCTTCCGCGGCCGACGTGCTGACTTATCACAACGATATCGCCCGCACGGGCCAGTATCTGGCCGAAACGACGCTCACGCCGGCCAACGTCAATGCGGCTCATTTCGGCAAGGTGGCGTTTCTTCCGGTCGACGGCAAAGTCGATGCCGAACCCCTTTACGTCAGCCATGTCTCGATGAACGGCGCGGCGCACAACGTGGTGTACGTCGCGACGGAACACGGCAGCGTCTATGCCTTCGATGCCGATACGAATAGGAAACTCTGGCAGCGCTCGCTGCTAGGCAGCGGTGAAACAACGAGCGACCCGCGAAACTGCAGCCAAATCACGCCCGAAATCGGCATCACGTCGACACCGGTCATCGATCGCTCGCGCGGCGCGAATGGGGTATTGTACGCCGTCACAATGAGCAAGGACGCGAGCGGCGCGTATCACCAACGGCTGCACGCACTCGATCTCGGCGCGGGCGCAGAGGCGCTCGGCGGCCCGAAGGAGATTGCTGCGACCTATCCCGGCAACGGCGCCAACAGCACGAACGGCGTGACGACGTTCGACCCGAAACAGTATGCGGAGCGCCAAGCGCTAACGCTCATAAACGGCAACGTCTATCTTGCCTGGACGTCGCACTGCGACCACGGCGTCTACGGCGGCTGGGTCATGGCCTATAGCGCCGATACGCTTGCGCAAACGAGCGTGCTAAACCTCACCCCAAACGGCAGCGAAGGCTCGGTGTGGATGAGCGGTGCCGGAATGGCTTCCGACGGACAATCGCTTTACTTTTTGGCGGCCAACGGCACGTTCGACACGACGCTGAACGCAGCCGGCTTCCCTTCTAGCGGCGACTTCGGCAATACCTTTCTCAAACTCGCCACATCACCGAAGCTTTCGGCGACTGACTACTTCGCGCCGTTCGATACCGTGTCGCAATCGAGCCAGGACGTCGACCTCGGCTCCGGCGGCGCGCTGTTACTGCCCGATCTCGTCGATGCAAACGGCGCTTCGCGACATCTGGCCGTCGGGGCCGGTAAGGACGAGAAGATCTACGTCGTCGATCGCGATTCAATGGGCAAGTTCAATCGAGCACGAAATGCGATCTGGCAAGAGATCGACGGGCAACTCGCGGGCGGCGAATTCGGCATGCCGGCGTACTACCGCGGGGTCGTTTACTACGGCGCGGTCGGCAACAATCTGAAGGCCTTTCCTATTGCATCGGCTCGACTAGCGACGACGCCGAGTTCAAAGAGCCCCGGTACGTTCCCCTATCCAGGCGCGACGCCGAGCATCTCGGCGAACGGCACGCAGAACGCAATCGTCTGGGCCGCGGAGAACGGCAGCACGGGTGCGCTGCACGCGTTCAACGCAAGCAACCTCTCGCAGGAGCTCTACAGCAGCAATCAGTCGGGCACGCGCGATACGTTCGGCGCGGGTAACAAGTTCATCACACCGATGATCGCTCACGGGCATGTGTATGTCGGCACAACGAATGGCGTAGCGGTGTTTGGGTTGTTGCCGTAGGCGCTTCCGAGAAGGCAGGTTCGTTCGATGGGGGAATTTCGATCATCTGACCGGGTTAAGGCGTCCGACAAAATCGACGTGCGAGACATGACAGCCTACGTTTGAACGACACTGCGCGTCGCTAGGCCATGTCGCTCCAGCGCCACCGGGCTCAGATCCGCCCCGGTGGCAGCGCCCCGAGCGCAGGCCACCGCATCGCAGGACGAACGAATCCGGGACACGCCATGGACGCACATAAACTCGACGCCGAACTTTCAAGGCTTTTCGAAGAAGCGTGCAAACTCAATGCGGAGAGTGTAAAGCTCTCCGCGGAAACAACGAAGCTATCGGCCGAGACGATGAAGCTTTTCGCGGAAACTAGCAAACTGAACCGCGAAACCCGCTGGCTCCCAATACTATGGGCCACAGCACTTTTAGGTGTTGCACTGACGTTCGGCAAGCTGTTCTTCCGCTAATCGCCGATGAGGAAAACCCGCGACCCCGCGATTCAGCGGGCAGTCAGAAGGCAAATGTAAAATCCGGGTTTCGCCTTGGCTTAAAAGCGGCTCGCCCGCCGACGCTCGGCTCATAACCGGAACACTGCCCCCCATGCATCAACGCAACCGCTTCGAAAAGCTGCTCGAGGTCTCTCTCTTCAAGTCGCGCTGGCTGCTCGCGCCGTTTTATGTCGGTTTGGTCGTCTCGCTAGCCATGCTGCTGGTCGCGTTCGTCGGCGAGTTGGTCCACGGGTTGACGGGCCTCTTCCAGGCCACGCCGGAGCAAATCATTCTCGTGGCGCTCGGGCTGATCGACCTCTCTCTCGCCGCCAATCTCGTGGTCATCGTCATCTTTTCCGGGTACGAGAACTTCATCTCCAAGATCGACACGGGCAGCAACGAAGACCGCCCGAGTTGGATGGGCACGCTCGATTTCTCGGGATTGAAAATGAAGCTGATCGGCTCGATCGTCGCGATCTCGGCCATCTCGCTGCTGCGCGCGTTCATGAGCCTAACCGAGCAAGACATCTCGCTGGATGAGCCGCGCCTGCGCTGGCTCGTCGTCTTGCATTTGACATTCATCATCTCGGGCGTGCTCTTCGCAACGATGGATTGGATCGCCGCCCGCTCCGAGAGTCATTGACAAGGCGCGGCTGCTGCCTCACATTCAAACTCAAAGGTTGGCGAGAAAACCGTCCAGCGCCGTCACGAGCGATTGCACGGCCCTGGCCGTCATCAGCGTGAGCAAGTGAGAGCCGAACACGCCATCCTCGGTTTGCAAGTTCACTTCAAGTAAGAGCGCCCTGTCCCACGGCAGTTTCGACGGATGCAACACCTCCTCGAGATCGAGGCACTCGCCGATCAAGCGCGGCGGCGTAAAGGTCGGCAGTTGCTCGAGTTGCTCGAATAGACCGGTCAGACAAGCGCCCGCGATAAGGTTCGCAACGTCGGACAGCACCTCGGCGTCCGACATCTCCTCGCCGCTCGCTTCATTGCGCAGCTCGTCTTCCGCACGGAACACGAACTTCATATGCGCCGCGCTGCGGCTGTCGAACAGCGAGATCGCCTCGCCGGCTATCTCGCAGCGAAAGCTTTGACGCAGCGCCGTGACCGGTTCCGAAAAATCGAGCATGTCGCGGACCGCGGACGGCAGCGTATCGGTGTCGACCATGCGGATGCGCGGCACCGATAGATGCACGAAGCGCCCGAGCAGCGCGGCAAGACGCGCGCCCGCTTGGCCCATGCCAATGTTCGCTATCTCTTGCAGCGCGTCGCGCTGATCTTCCGTGAGAATGGGCTCACTCATACAATCCGTACTCTTTCAGGACGGGCACCAGCTTCGCATTCGTAATCGGCTTGTCGATGAAAGCGACGGCGCCGAGCGCTTTCACACGCGCTTTCGCCTCGGGCTGAATATCGGCGGACACGACAATCACGAAGCTGTCGAGCCCCTCCGCGCGCACGGTTTCCAGCACGTCGTAACCTGTCATGCCCGGCATCGTCAAGTCGAGAAACATGATCGAAGCGCGCCCTTCGCGGTAAGCGGTCAGCGCATCGCGACCGTTCGCGGCCTGAGTAATGTCGACATCCCACGCTTCAGGTAAGGCGTTGATCAGTAGTTTGCGGGCGAGCGTCGAATCGTCCACAACCAATACAGGCAATCCCATTTTTCGGCAGTTCCTTCATAACCCCATTCGGGATATCGGCTTATCGCCGCCAGATCTGAAGTACTCACAAACCCGAGGGACAAATCGCTTCGAAACGCCACAACTGCGAGTGCAAACGTTTTACTTCACCCGCTAAAAACGCGCTCACCGCCACCGTCACTTGTTATAATTCAATCACACGTCCGCTATAAACGTAACTTACTCGATACGTCTTCCGGCACCCTCGCGGGGCTCCTTTACTGAACCCATGATCAAAACCGATCGCCTGCGCGCCCTCGCCGATGCGCTCGCCAAGCACAGTGTCATGCGCCTGCGCGACGCCGCGGCACTACTCGGCGTGTCCGAAATGACAGTGCGGCGCGATATCGCCGCGAATTCAGAACGCTTCACGTATCTAGGCGGCTATATCGTCAGCGCCGCCAACGTACCGAATGCGGCCGGCTATTCGCTCGAACAGGAGCAGGACCATTTCGCGCAGGCCAAGGCGCAAGCGTCGGCGCATGCGGCGCAACTCGTGCTCGACAGCGAAACTATCTTCATCGATTGCGGGACAACGCTGACCACCCTCGCACGCCTGATCCCAGCCGACATCCAACTCACCGTCGTCTGCTACTCGCTGAATATCGCCGAGATTTTGCGGCGCATGCCGAACGTGAGGATGATCCTCCTCGGGGGCGTCTATGTGCCGTCTTCCGATTCATTTGCAAGCGATGAAAGTCTGGAAATGCTGCGCCGCATGGGGATCAACAAGGCCTTCATGTCGGCGGGCGGCATCGATCCCGTGCGCGGCGTCACGTGCTGGAATTTTCATGAGGTGGCGGTCAAGCAAGCGGCCATGGCGAGCGCCGTCGAATCGCACCTCGTGGCCGATACCAGCAAGTTTGGCGTGGTTAAAGCCGTGCGCTTCTCACAGATCGACGAGTTCGACTCCGTCATCACCGAGAACGGGCAGGCACTGCGCACCCGCCGAGCTTGAGTGCATCACCCGCGCCTGCGTAATGCGAACAGCACGCCGGCAACGAGAATGAACGCGCCGACAATAACCTTCTGCCAGGTACTCGGCACGCCGACGAGTATCAGCGTGTTGTCGACGAGCGTCACGAGCGCGACGCCAAGCAGCGTACCCAGCACCGTGCCGCTGCCGCCCGTGATGCGAGCGCCGCCCAGTATGACGGCTGCGATCACGTCGAGCTCGGAGCCCACTAGGTCGAACGGGTTCGCGAGCCGGTTATTCGACACGTGCAAAATCCCGGCGACGCCCGCGAGCAACCCCGTATAGCCGAACACGAAGAGATGTACGGCCCGCAAGTTGTAGCCGAGCCGCTCGGCGATCGGCAGGCTGCCGCCCATTGCGTATACGGCCCGCCCCATCATCGTCCGATTCAGCAGCCACCAGGTCAGCGCCGCGGCCGCGACGAGCGCGAGCACCGAAACGGGCAGCACCGCATCGAGACCGTCCACGGTGCGATAAGCGAGCAGCGGAATGCGGCCAAAGCGATCCATGCTGTGCGGAATATTCATGAAGAACGTCGTACCGACGAACGTCAGCAACAGGCCGCGATAGAGATACTGCGTGCCGATCGTCACGATCAGCGAAGGCGCCTTCAGTCGATGCACAAGGACACCGTTGATGAGCCCGAGCACCACGCCCCCTACCGCGCCCACCACTAAGATCAGCCAGAACGGCGCATCGGGCCACCAAGCGAAAACAGCCTTCGTGATCGAATACATCGTCAGCGCGCCGATCGCCGTGAACGACACGTCGATGCCGCCGGATGCCAGCACGACGAGCGTGCCGAGCGCGAACAGCGATGTCGTCGTCGCAGAATGCAACAGGTCGAACAGCGTCGCCCACTGCAGGAAGCGCGGGTTGAGCATCGCGACAACGATGCACGACAGCACGATCAAACCGCCGGGCAGCCATTCGGGGCGGCGCGCAAGCTTCGCCCGCCAATCGGGCGGGCGGCGCCGCTCGGAAATATCGACGGTATCGGTTGAGCTCATCGTCTGGTTCATCGTGCTGTGTCGTGACTCGTCTGGGTGGCGATTCAATGCTTCAATGCTTCAATGCTTCAATGCTTCAGTGCTGAGCGTTCGTCACGCCGCTTCCGAAAGCAGCGCGCGATACAACGCGGCCTCGGTCAATCCTTCCGCCCGATGTTCGCTCGTCACGCGGCCCTTGCTCATCATCAAAATCCGATCGCAGTTCTGCAGCAGTTCGGGCAAGTCGTCGCTGATCAGCACGATGCCGATGCCGCGCTCGGATAGCCCTTGCATGATGCGGTAGATGATGTCCTTCGAGCCCACGTCCACGCCCACCGTCGGGCCATGCAGGATGAGTACGTGCGGATCGATAGCAAGCCAGCGGCCGATCAGCACGCGCTGCTGATTACCGCCGGACAGCGATTGCACCGGCTTGTCGATGTCGGGCGTCGCGATCTGCAAATCGTTCACCGTCTGCTGCGCGAGCGCGCGCGCACGCTTGCGGTCGAGCTGGCCGAAGCGGTCGCGCAGGCTCGAGATCATCGCCGTCACGACGTTGTCGCGAATCGATTTGTCGAGAAAGAGGCCTTCGCTCAAGCGGTCTTCGGGCACATAGCCGATCCGGTGCCGCTTGGCATCGGCCGGCGTCGCGAGCGCGATCCGCGCACCGTCGAGCGCAATCGTGCCCGCATCGGCCGGCGCCACGCCCGCAAGCGCACGCGCCAGTTCGTTGCGGCCCGAGTCCAGCAGCCCAGTGATGCCGAGAATCTCGCCGCGGCGCAAAACGAACGATACATCGCGGAACTGCCGCCCACGCCCGAGCCCACGCACCTCCAGCACAGCCTCGCCCATGCTCTGCGCTTGCGTTCTGTAGCGTGCTTCAGCGAGCTTCCGCCCCGTCATCAGTTCGCTCAATTGGGCCTTCGTGTAATCGGCGATCGGCCCTTGCGCGACCTTCTGCCCGTCGCGCAGCACAATCACTTCGCCGCCGATCGCATAGCATTCGTCGAGCTTGTGGCTCACGAACAGCACCGTCACGCCCTGCGCGCGCAGGGTGGTCAATACGGCGATGAGATTCGCCACTTCCTTCTGCGTGAGCGAGGTCGTCGGCTCGTCCATGATGACGAACTTCGCTTCGCTCGCAATCGCACGCGCGATCGCGACCAGTTGCCGCGTTGCGAGCGGCAGTGCTTCGACGAGCGTCGATTGGAATTGAGCGTCGGTGGGCAAGCCCACGGCTTCGAGCGCACGCGCTGCGGTGCGGCCAAGTTCGCGCCGGTCGAAGGTGCGGGCCAGACGTCCGTTGTGCTCGGCAAGCTCCGAAGTCAATCCAACGTTTTCCGCGACGCTCATATTGGGCAGCAGCGACAGATCCTGGTAGACCGTTTCGATGCCTGCCGCTAGCGCTTCGAGCGGCGTGAGCCGCGCGTGGCGCTTGCCCTCGATAACGAGTTCGCCTTCATCGGGCGGTTGCGCGCCGGAAATAATCTTGATCAGCGTACTCTTGCCGCAGCCGTTTTCGCCGAGCAGGTGATAGATCTGCCCGCGCGCAAACGCGAGCGTCACGCCGCGCAACGCATGCACGCCGGTGAAGCGCTTATGCACGCCGATCACCTGCAGCAGGGGCTCCGAAACATTTGCGTCGTTCATCGTCTTGCTTCCGCTTGCATCGAGATGCCGATCCGCCCGGCGGGGCGCGCGGCACACCGCCGCACGCGCCCTCCATTCAACGGAATCAGAAGTTGTACTGCTTGTAGTTCGACTTGTCCACGCTGACCCAGCCCTGTCCGCGCACGATTACGCCCTTGCCGGGGCCCTTGGACACGGTCACCTTCTCGTAGCCGGGCAAGCCGAGGTTTGCGCCGTTTTGCACGGTCTTGCCGTCGATCAGCATCTTCGCGATCTTGTTCATCGCTTCGCCGGCGAGCTTCGGATCCCAAAACGCAATACCGTTGATCGCTCCGCTCTCGAGGTACTTGCCGGCTTCCGTCGGCAATCCTGTGCCGTAGACGCACACTTTGCCGACGAGGCCGGCTTCCTCGACGGCGCGGCCGATACCGAGCACATCGAGCGAGGACGAGCCTTGGAAGCCCTTGATGTCCGGATGCTTGCGCAGCACTTCCTTCGCCTGCTCGTAAGCGTGCTCGCCGTCGTTGTTCGTTTCGATGTTCGTTTCGACGAGTTGCATCTTCGAGTACTTCTTCTTGGCATTGTCGATACCGCCGTCTGCCCACTGCACTTGCGAGCGGCTGCCGAGCGAGCCGACGAACGTCGCCCATTTGCCCTCGTTCTTCATACAGCTCGCGAGCCGATCGTTGAGCGCCGCGCCGTAGGCCGAGTTGTCGAAGGCTTCGACGTCGACCATCGTGTTCTTTTCGTTATCGGCTTCGTGCGTGACGACCTTGATGCCGCGATCCATCGCCTTCTTCAGTGCGGGCTCGAGCGTCGGCGGATCGTAGGGGACGACCGCGATCGCGCTGACCTTCTTCGCGATCAAGTCTTCGATGATCCGCAATTGCTGCGCGGCGTCGGCCTTGCCGGGGCCCGTCTGATAGACCTTGATGCCGGGGTTCTGTTGACCGAATTCCTTGACGCCTTCGTCCATCCGGTTGAACCAGCTGATGCCCGTCACCTTCACCACGGTCACGATCGTTTGGTTCGTCGCCGCCTGCGCGGCGAAGATGACGCCCGCGCCGAGCGCGCAAGCCGTGAGCGCGAGGCTCGTTCGTTTCAGGTTCATCTTCGTTGTCTCCTTCCTTGTACCCGACGCCCCGTGTTTATGCTGACGAACGCCCGAGGCATGACGTCCACCGACTGCCGAATCCGCTACATCGTCCTATTCGTCATCCGTCCGATTCTTGCTTCGCGCCTTGCTCCCGCGCCGGCACGCTCGCACGCGCGAAACCGAAAATCGCGCGCATGCGTTCTCCGCCCGCGAAGGCCAGGGAGACGAGCAACAAAAAGCCCCACGTGCAATCGCCGAAGAACTGCGAGACGCCGAGCAGATTGAACAGGCTCGACAGAAATTGAAGCACCGTCGCGGCGAAGAACACGCAGACGATGCGCCCATAACCGCCGGCGGGATTGACGCCGCCCATCACGGCGATAAGGATCGCAATGAGCAGATACGAATTGCCGTAGTCCCACTTCGCACTGAGCGTGTGCGAAACGCTGACGAGCCCGGCGAGCGATGCGAGCACGCCGCACATCGTGTAGGTGGCGATCAGCATGCGCTCGCGCCCGATGCCCGCATAGAACGCCGCCCGTTGATTCGTGCCCATCAGATAAAGCCGCAGGCCGAACGGGGTGCGCTTCAAGAGCCAGCCCAAGACCAGCACGGCCACGGTGAAGATGCAAAACGAAACCGGTACTTGATAGAAGGTGCCGTTGCCGATGTCGGCGAGCGGCTCGACGTAATCGACATGGACCGACGCGCCGTTGCTCAGCGCTACGGCGAAACCCGTAAAGAGGAGTTGCGTGCCGAGCGTGCACAGGATCGGTGTGAGCCGCAGCCGCGCAATGATGAGGCCGTTGATCATGCCGCCGACGAATCCCATCGCCACGACGATCGCGCAAAAGAGCGTCGTATAAAGGACCGGGGCATCGTCGCCGCTGACCCATTTGGGAACGACAAGCGCGGCGATCATCGCGGATAGGTTCGCGAGCCCCACGCCCGATAGATCGATACCGCCGTTGCCCGAGAGCATCGACAGCATGATGCCGAGTGCGAGCAAACCGACTTCGGGGAGTTGCGAGCCCATCGACTGGAGATTGTCGATGTCGACGAATTGGCCGTGCGAGAGCCAGACGGCGACAACCACGACCAGCATGTTCACGCCGAGCAGAAAGTTCAACTGCCGGTCGCCGAACCAACTGCGGAGAACGAACGAGCCTTTCATCTGAGACGCCCTTTCCGTAATGCTTGATAACAGCGCGGCAGCGCGCCGCTTACGTCGATATGGCCGAAGCCGTGGCGATCAGTGCGCCCACTTCGCTGAAACTCGGCATCGAGGGTGCCGTACCCGCTCGTGTGACCGAAATGCCTGCCAGCGCGCAGCCGAAGCGCACAGCGGCGAGCGGCGTCTCGCCGCGTGCGAGCGCCGCGGCGAACCCGCCCGTGAAGCCGTCGCCGGCGCCGGCCGTCTCGACCACGGGGCCGCAGCGAAACGCCGGTACGAGCACCGATTGCGTGCGCGAATGTAGTAGCGCGCCGGCTTCGCCGAGCGTGACGATCACGGCGCCCACGCCTTTGGCGAGCAATACGTCGGCCGCACGCCGCGCGTCGTCGGGCGAGCCGATTTCGATGCCCGTCAGCGCCGCCGCCTCGGTCTCGTTCGGCGTAACGTAGTCGCACAGCGGGAAGATGTCGTCCGGCAGCGGCAATGCGGGTGCCGGATTGAGCACCGTCGTCACACCGTGCCGGCGCGCGAGTTCGAGCCCGCGGCGCGCAGCCGCCACCGGCTGCTCGAGCTGCGTGACGAACACCTGCGCAGCGGCGATGTCCGCTTCGATCGCATCTGCATCGGCCGGTTCCAGCGTGCCTGCCGCGCCCGCCACGACGATGATCGCGTTCGAACCCGTGGCCGCATCGACAAAGATATGGGCAGCGCCCGTCGCCATCCCTTCAACCACGGTCGCACGCGCCGTGATGCCTTCGGCCTGCCACGTTTCGCGCGCGATCGCCCCGAACGCGTCATCGCCAAGGCGTGTGCAGAAAGTCACGTCGGCACCCGCGCGCGCCGCGGCAACGGCTTGATTCGAACCCTTGCCGCCGGGCCCCAGCGCGAACGCCGAGCCCGCGATGGTCTCGCCGATAACGGGCATGCGCTCGGCGCGAAACGCGAGATCGGTCACATAGATGCCGAGGATGACAACGCGCCCGCTCATTTCCCGCGCCCCGCCTCGCGCCCTCCCGCGACGCCGCTCGCGCCGAGCGGCGCGTCGGGCGCGAGCATGACCCCCTTGGCGAAGATGAAGCAGCCGTAGCCGCGCGTCTCGCCGGTTGCGATCACGCAATAGGCTTTGCGCGCACGCGCATAGAACGCGTGGCGCTCGATCGACGCGAACGTCACCTCGTGGCCTTCGGCCGCATCGACCTCCGCTTGCGCCTCGCGCTGAACGCTCGGCAGCGCCTGCGGATCGCCCACGACTTCCATTCGCATGGCCGGCGCGTCCACATAGGTATCGAGCGGCAGTACCGAGAGCACCGCTCGCACGGCGCGGGCGGAATCGACGCCATCCATGCGCAAGAGCTTGCCGAGCACGGTCGCGCGAGCCACCGAATCGGCGGGGAAATTCGCGTCGCAAATCACGACTTCGTCACCGTGGCCCATCGCGCGCAACGCATGGAGGACGTCGGCGTTCAGTAGCGGATCGAGGTTTTTCAGCACGTTCTCTCCTGTCCCTCTATTCGTTATCGGATCCCGTGGCGGACGCGATGATCAATCGCCGTACGGAATCCAGATATTCTTCACTTGCGCGGCTTGACGCAAGAAGGGTATGCCTTCGCTTGCGCGATCGAACCAATCGAGCTTGCGGCCGTAATCGACGAACGTGCGCTTGAGATTGCCGATCGATTCGCGCTCGACGAGCGTCGAGTCGGCCGCGCGGCCGAAGCACCAAAGCGCATCGACATCGTCGTGCTTGGCGAGCGCGGGCAGCAACCCATCGCGCTCGCCCGTGACGATGTTCAGCACGCCGGCTGGTACGTCCGAGGTCTCGACGACTTGGTAAAGGTCGGTCGCCATCAAGGGGCACGCCTCGCTCGGCAGTACAACCACGCGATTGCCGAGCGCGAGCGCGGGAGCGGCCAACGACACAAGCGCGAGCAGCGGCGCCTCGTCAGGACAGGCGATGCCGATCACGCCGAGCGGCTCGTTCATCGCCAGGGCCACGCCGCGCAGCGGCGGCGTATGCACCGCACCCTCGAATTTATCGGCCCATGCCGCGTAGGTAAACAAGCGCTCGATCGACGCATCGACCTCCCGCTGCGCCGCGGCAGCGTCGCATTCGGTGCGCCGGACCAGTTGACGCGCGAATTCTTCCGCCCGTGCGGAGAGGTTTTCGGCCAGGTAGTAGAGAATCTGTGCGCGCGCATGCGCGCTCGTCTCCGACCACTTGGCTGCCGCGCGCGCCGCGGCCACCGCGTCGCGCACGTCCTTGCGATTGCCGTCGGCCGCTTCGCCGACGAACGCGCCGCTCGGCGCATAGACGGCGCGCGAATTGCCGCCGTCGGCGCGCGCTTGCTTGCCGCCGATGAAGAGTTTCGCGGTGCGGTCGACGAAGTCGATGCCGCCGACGTTGCCGGCCGGTTGGATCAGATCGAGCGCACTGCCCTGTTCTGCTCCTGCTCCTGCTTCGGCCCCCGCCCGCGCTTCGCGCAAAGCGCCTTTGCCCCAGCCCGCCGGCTTCAGATATTCGTAGGCACCTTCGCGCCCACCTTCGCGGCCATAGCCCGATTCGCGATAGCCGCCGAAGCCGACGCTCGCATCGAACAAGTTCGTTGCATTGACCCAGACGACACCGCACGCGAGCCGCGGCGCGATGTCGAGCGCGCGCCCGATCGTCTCGCTCCAGACGCTCGCCGCCAAGCCGTAGCGTGTGTTGTTGGCGAGCGCGACGGCTTCATCGGGCGTACGGAAGCTCATCGCCGTCAGCACGGGCCCGAAGATTTCCTCTTGCGCGAGCGTGCTCGCCGGCCCGACGTTCGTCACGAGCGTGGGCGGATAATACGAGCCGCCCCCGGCGGGCAGCGCGACGTCCCGCGGCTGCCAGACGACACAGCCTTCGCTGCGCCCCGTGTCGACGAGCGAGGCGATTCGCGCGAGCTGAACGGGGTCGACGATCGCGCCCATGTCGATGGTCTTGTCGAGCGAAACGCCCACGCGCAGCGTCGCCATGCGGCGCTTGAGCTTCTCGATGAAGCGCGTCTGAACGCCTTCCTGCACGAGCAAGCGCGAACCCGCGCAGCACACTTGTCCTTGGTTGAACCAGATCGCGTCGACGACGCCCTCGACCGCGCCGTCGAGATCGGCATCGTCGAAGACGATGAACGGCGACTTGCCGCCTAATTCGAGCGTCAGCGATTTGCCGGTGCCCGCCGTAGCCGCGCGAATCGATCGGCCGACTTCGGTCGAGCCCGTGAACGCGATCTTGTCGACGGCCGCGTGTTCGACGAGGGCCGCCCCCGTACGCCCGTCGCCGGTCACGACGTTGAGCACGCCGTCGGGCAAGCCTGCCTGCTGGGCCAGTTCCGCAAAAAGCAGCGCCGTAAGCGGCGTGTATTCGGCCGGCTTGAGCACGACGCAGTTGCCGAGCGCGATGGCCGGCGCAACTTTCCACGCGAGCATCAGCAGCGGAAAATTCCACGGCACGATTTGGCCGATGACGCCAAGCGGCGCCCACCCGGCGAACTCGCTCGCTTGCAATTGCGCCCAGCCCGCGTGATGCAAAAAATGCCGGGCCACGAGCGGCACGTCGATGTCGCGCGTCTCGCGAATCGGCTTGCCGTTATCGAGCGCTTCGGCCACGGCGAATAGGCGGCTGTGCCGCTGCACCATCCGGGCCAGCGCATACAGGTGCCGCGCGCGCCGCGCACCGCCGGCGGCCATCCAACCGGGCTGCGCCGCGCGGGCGGACGATACGGCGGCATCGATGTCGGCCGCGCCGCCTTGCGCTACCTGCGCCAGTGTTTCGCCGGTCGCCGGGGCGCGCACCGTGAAGGTCTCTTTCGAAACGCTCGCATGCCATCCGCCGCCGATGAAATGGCCGAATCGCGCATCGTGCCGCGCGAGCCAGGCGCGGGCGGCTTGATCGTCCTCGGGGGCCGGGGCGTAATCCATCGTCTGAAAATATTCGGCAACGCTCATTGCGAATCTGCTCACGCTACGGGGTGACGGTTGAAAGCCGAATAGCGGCCGGTGACGTGGTGCTCGAGTTGGCGCTCGATATCGGCGAGCAGGCTCGACGCGCCGATCCGAAACAGCGAAGGCTCGAGCCAGGCCCGCCCGAGTTCTTCCTTCATCAGCACTTGATAGGCGAGCACCCCCTTCGCACTCGATACGCCGCCCGCCGGCTTGAAGCCGACCACCGCGCCCGTGCGCTCATGGAACTCCCGGATCATCCGCACCATCACGAGGGAGACATCGAGCGTGGCGTTGACGCTTTCCTTACCCGTCGAAGTCTTGATGAAATCAGCGCCGGCCATCATGCAGGTCATCGATGCCTTCGCCACGTTGCTCAGCGTACGAACATCGCCCGTCGCCAAAATCGCCTTCAGATGCGCGGCGCCGCACGCGGCCCGAAAATCGCGCACTTCGTCGTACAGCGCACGCCAATTGCCTGTGAGGATGTGTTCACGCGTGACGACGATATCGATCTCGGCCGCGCCGTCCGCCACCGACGCCTCGATCTCCTCGAGCTTGAGCCGGTGCGGGTTCAAGCCGGCCGGAAAGCCCGTCGAAACGGCGGCGACCGGTATGTCCGTACCCGCGAGCGCATCGACCGCAGCCGCAACGAAGCGGTGATAAACGCAAACGGCGCCCGTTACGATGGAATCGGGAGCAAGGCCTAATGCTTCGATCAGATCGGCCCGAATCGGGCGGCGCGCTTTCGCGCAGAGGCGCCGGACGCGGCCTTCGGTGTCGTCGCCGCTCAACGTCGTAAGGTCGATGCAAGTGACGGCTTTGAGCAGCCAGGCGGCTTGCGCGTCGCTCTTCACGGCGCGGCGCGCGGCAAGCGTCGCCGTGCGCCGTTCCACCGCCGATTGATTGACGCGCAGGTTATCGATCCATGCGGCGTCGAACGGCACGCCGCGATTGCGCCCATCGAGCGCGAAGGTGAGGCCGTGCGGCAAAACGATCGAGTGCGGCGAGGCGTCGGACATGGCGGACCGGTTGTGCAATGCACAACATGTCATGGTTGTTTGCTTGCGGTGATCGTAGCCGCGTGAAACGATCGTGACAATACGTCGTTACAATTTTATCGCGCCACAGCCAGCCGCCTCCCCGCCGCTGCGACATTGCGCAGCGCACGTAGACGCCGCCGATATTGCCGGCCGCACTGTGGTCGACGGCGAGCTCGCCCGTCAGCAGATACGCGATGTAGGCGTCGGGGGCAGGAAGTAACGCGTCTTGGCCCACACGTCGGGCTCGTGCTCGCGCAGCCAGAGCATCGCGTCGAGCTTACGCCTCGATCCGCTTGCGCGTGACGCCGAGCAACTCGGCCATCGCCGAGCGCGCGTCCTCGGGGCGCCGCGTGCAGATGGCATCGAAGACGGCGGTATGTTGATCGAGTGCAGCGTTGTACACGTCGGCGCGTTTCGCGTTGAGCCGCAATTGCGCTTCGAGCGTGCGCTCGATGAGCGCGCCGAGCGGCATCAAGAGTTCATTGCTGCAAGCCTCGAGCACGCCGAGATGAAAGCGCAGGTCGGCGCGCACCCATTCGTCGATGTTGCGCGCCGCGACCATCGCCGCGTGCGCCTGCTCGAGCGCCGCCATCGTTTCGGCCGTGTGTGCGCGCGCCGCCAGTTGCGCGGCATGCGGTTCGACCATCTCGCGCATTTCCTGCAGCTTCAGCGCAAAGGCCACCGGCTGCGAAACTTCCGAATACCATTCGAGCAAGTCGGCATCGAGCAGATTCCACGCACTGCGGCGCCTCACTTTCGTGCCGACCTTCGGTCGAGATTCGACGAGGCCTTTCGAGGTCAAGGTCCGAAGCGCCTCGCGCAGGACCGTCCGGCTCACGCCGAACCTCTCCATCAGTTCGGCCTCGCGCGGCAAAAGTGCGCCGGGCGCATAGTCGCCGCGCAAGATGCCCGTCGCCAACATATAGGCGACGCGCCCGTGCAGATCGCGTTGAATCATCGTTCTCCCTGTCGTTTTGTGGCCCGCCCGTCGCACCAACGGAGCGACGCTGCTCGCGCAAGCACGCGCTTACGACACGCGGGCAATGGGGCGATTATCGCGGCGGAGCGCCAAAGCGCAAGCGCTCCCGCCCCGGTCGCGCAAAACCTCATTATTACAGCTACCTTAAATACTATTAATAGTACTTCACAAGGATTTCATGTACGATACTCGCTTCGGGGCGCCGTGCGTGCGTCCGAAGGCCGCCGTTCGCCGTTCACTGTTCGTTGCGACGCGGCTGTTATCGTTGATCAGGAAAGGAGGCTGCGCCGCATGAAGATCACCAAGCTAGAGACGTTCGTCGTCCCGCCTCGGTGGCTGTTTCTCAAGATTGAAACGGACGAAGGCATCGTCGGCTGGGGCGAGCCCGTCGTCGAAGGCCGCGCGCATACGGTCGAGGCCGCGGTCCAGGAACTGGCCGACTATCTCGTCGGCAAGGATCCGCGCCATATCGAAGACCACTGGCAGGTCATGTACCGCGCGGGCTTCTATCGCGGCGGGCCGGTGCTCATGAGCGCGATTGCCGGTATCGACCAGGCGCTTTGGGACATTCTGGGCAAGCATCACGGCGTGCCCGTGCATGCGTTGCTGGGCGGCGCCGTGCGCGAGCGAATCAAAGTCTACTCGTGGATCGGCGGCGATCGCCCGAACGACGTCGCCAACAACGCGCGCGCCGTCGTCGAGCGCGGCTTCAAGGCGCTGAAGATGAACGGCTCCGAGGAAGTGCAGATCGTCGACACCTACGACAAGGTCGAGCAGGTGATCGCGAACGTCGCCGCCGTGCGCGAGGCCGTGGGCCCGCACGTGGGCATCGGCGTCGACTTTCACGGCCGCATCCACAAGCCGATGGCGAAGGTGCTGGCGAAAGAACTCGACCCGTACAAGCTGCTCTTCATCGAAGAGCCCGTGCTGTCGGAGAACGTCGAGGCGCTGCGCGACATCGTCAATCAAACGAATACGCCGATCGCGCTTGGCGAGCGGCTCTACTCGCGGTGGGATTTCAAATCCATCTTGGCCGGCGGCTACGTCGACATCATCCAGCCCGATGCGTCGCATGCGGGCGGCATCACCGAATGTCGCAAAATTGCGTCGATGGCCGAAGCCTACGATGTCGGCCTCGCGCTGCACTGCCCGCTCGGGCCCATTGCACTGGCGGCCTGCCTGCAGTTGGACGCGATCAGCTACAACGCCTTTATTCAAGAGCAGAGCCTCGGCATCCACTACAACCAAGGCAACGACCTGCTCGATTATCTGCGCAACCCCGAAGTCTTTAAGTACAAAGACGGGTTCGTGGCTATCCCGCAAGGGCCTGGCCTCGGCATCGATGTCGACGAAGCGAAGGTGCGCGAGATGGCGAAGGTCGGCCATCGCTGGCGCAATCCCGTCTGGCGGCACGCCGACGGCAGCGTCGCCGAATGGTGATCTACAACGGGCGCGGCCTCGCGCCCGTTTTCGGGGGAGGGTTTTTTGTCTACCGGCGTGCCCGTCCCCGCCGTAACACGTCACGTTCACGGATGTAACACTTTTTGCGGCGCGCCGGCCTACGGACGGCAAGCCCGCTTTCCCAGACACGAGCAGCTTTCAGCCGCAGGCCTTGTGCAGCAAGGCCCGCCACGCCTTACCGTCCCTCCCGCCGCCCTGTTGGTCTGCTTCTTGCGGTCTCCGTGTCCAAAAGGAGAACACAGGGAGAAGCGTCATGGGGGAGCTCATACCGGACTATCTGATCCGCGAGCAGGCCGCGGTCGGCGCGCTCGTCATGTTTGGCGTGCTGCGCGTGGTGGCTGCGGTGGTTGCGATCGGCCGGGGCTGGCCCATCGGGGTCATCGAGAAATGCGCGATCGGCGCGGCCGCGCTTTATTGCGCGCCGCAATGGGTCGAGCTGCTTACGCACGGCTATGCGCTGCGGGGGACATCGGCCGAGTTCGAGGGTAAGGCACTCGGCGCGGCAATCGCGCTGTTTTTCTCGCCCATTCTCAGTCATAGGCTCGGCTATGAATGACCGCGCCCGACTAAGCGTGTGCGTGTTGGCGCCTACTCCGGTGGCGTCGAGCGCTCGCACACGGGCGGGCGAAGGACGCCGCTTTCGGCACCCGCCTAATCGCGCTACGACAATCCACCATGCTCGGCTCAAGGCACATCAACGCCGCCCATACTAATAATGGATGATGGCCGCCCTTTCGCAGTAATGAGACATGTTGTGCGGCGCGCCCCAGAGAGCCGATATTTGGACGGGCAAGGCGCCTACGTCGGGGATGAAGCCCAGCGCGAGGATTATTAGAATAACTGTAATAATTTCTCGTCAACGAAATTAATCGGCAATATTTTCTCAGTCGCGCTAAAAACAGTTCAAGCAATCTAATCGCTCATTGAGTTGCGTTCCGGCCGCAAATTTGTGTGTAGAATCGCCCGACCTTGAATATTGGCATCTTGGTCGGGGCCGCCAATGAATACCAACCTGTCTGTCCAAGATCTCCGGAAAATCGCCACCGGAATGCAGAACAATCGGCTATTGACGCTGTCGTTCCCCGAGGGCGATGCGCCGTACAGCGTTCTGTTGGTGAACCGCCTTGAAGGCGAAGAGTCTCTGTCGCGCGATTTCCGATTCGTTATCGAGATACTGTCCGATAACGCCAAACGAGATCCCCGCACCGGCCGATTATCGCGACCCGGCCAACGGCATGCTGGCCAATCGGGGGCTGCATTTCCACGAAGGGACGCCGGA
>CBIHOQ010000030.1:0-71048 GCA_966212065.1 uncultured Burkholderiaceae bacterium | reverse complement strand
GCCCCTGCATCAGATCACCTGAGATCGCAAGAACGTCGGTGAATTACCGATTACGGCAATTCCGTCTCGTAACGACCCGGGTGAAGATACGAGCTTGCACCGAAGCACGTCTTAAACGCAACCAGGATATCGAGAGCCTGCTGGCTCAGATAGACATTGTGCGGGCGGCCAGCCTTCATTCTGTCTTTGGGAATGGTCCACATCGCTGCATTGAAGTCGATTTCATCCCACCTTGCCAGGATAAATTCCGACTTGCGCACCATTGTCAGCAGCATGAACTTAATCGCCAGACGCAGTGTGGGCAGGGTGGGCGTCCGCTCCAGCGCCTTGAAAAATACGTGGATCTCTGCGGGCGTCAGTGCGCGGTCGCGCGACTTGAACGTGGCAATAGCCGATGGCCGGATATCTGCTGCCGGATTGGCCACTTTTAGCCCTCTCGCCTGCACGAAACGGTACACCTGCAGCACGATATCGCGCGCCTGGACGGCGGGAGCAGCCGCTCCTCTTTCCTTGATCTTCTCGCATCTCGCTATGAGACGAGAGGGGGTGATTTCTTCAAGCTTCAATCGCCCGAATTCCGCGGCGAGATTCCGGTCGTAGACGGACTTCCTCATTGCACGGGTCGACTCCGCCAGCGTGGCTTCCGCGAAGTACTTCTCGGCCCACTTTCCGAACGTCAGTGCCTCGACCGCTTCCACCCGCTTGTCGACCTTGGCTCTCGACGGACTGACACCCAGCTCTACTTCCCGGCGCGCTCGTTCGAGCAAAAGCCTCGCTTCCGCAAGACTCAGTGACATACCGAAGTTCAGTTCCTCGGCATGACGCGTTCCGCGGGCAGGCAGCCGCGGATCGTAGCGACCTATGACCAACGTCTCGCGACGCCCATTGAGGCGATAGTCAAAACGGAAACTGAGCACCCCAGATGACGTAACCGCCACATACAGCCCACGTTGGTCGGCCACCTTGTAGACACTGCCGGTCGGCTTGAGCGCCCGCAACCCGAGATCCGTAAGCATGCAATACTCCGTGAACTGATACCGTCGCTTGATACCGTCACGCCCGGTGACGGTATCAAGTTGGATCGTCTGCAGAGAAAGATGCTATACCGTCACCGGTACCGTTGATCACGCGCTGCTGTCGTCGGACGCTGGCGGACCAAAAAAGACAATAAACCTTTGATTCTCTAGGGGAAATCGGGGGACTTATAGACCGCTGCAGACCACTGCAGAGGATCCTAATTTATTCCCACTCAATCGTCGCCGGCGGCTTCCCCGAGATGTCATAAACGACGCGATTGATCCCCCGCACCTCATTGATGATGCGGTTCGACACCTGCCCGAGCAACTCATGCGGCAGATGCGCCCAATGCGCCGTCATGAAATCGAACGTCTGCACCGCGCGCAGCGCGACGACATACTCGTACGTGCGTCCGTCGCCCATTACACCGACGCTCTTCACCGGTAGAAACACCGCGAACGCTTGGCTCGTGAGGTCATACCATGACTTGCCCGTTTCTTTATCGATCGTGTTGCGCAGCGTCTCGATGAAGATCGCATCAGCACGGCGCAGTAAGTCCGCAAAATCCCGGCGCACTTCGCCAAGAATCCGCACGCCGAGACCCGGCCCCGGGAACGGATGGCGATAAACCATCTCGGGCGGCAAGCCCAGCTTCACGCCCAGCTCGCGCACCTCGTCCTTGAACAACTCGCGCAGCGGCTCGAGCAGCTTGAGATTCAACGTCTCCGGCAAGCCACCGACGTTGTGATGGCTCTTGATCGTGTGCGTCGCCTTCTTGCCCTTCCCCGCCGATTCAATAACGTCGGGATAGATCGTGCCCTGCGCGAGCCACTTCGCATCGGTGAGCTTGCCGGCTTCCGCTTGGAACACTTCGACGAATTCCGCGCCGATGATCTTGCGCTTCTGCTCAGGGTCCGTCACACCAGCGAGTTTCGAGAGGAACGCTTCGCTCGCGTCGACATGGATCACGTGCACGCCCAGATGATCGCCGAACGTCCCCATCACTTGCTCGGCTTCGTTCAACCGCAACAAGCCATGATCGACGAACACGCAAGTCAACTGATCGCCGATCGCACGGTGCAGCAGCGCCGCAGCCACCGACGAATCGACTCCGCCCGACAACCCCAAGATAACGTGTTCCCTGCCCACTTGCGCGCGAATCTTTTCCACGGCTTCGTCGATGTAGTGCCCCATCTCCCAATCGGCTTTCGCGCCGCAAATCTGCAGCACGAAGCGTTCGAGCATTGCAGGCCCCTTGACCGTGTGCGTCACCTCCGGGTGCCACTGCAAGCCGTAGAAGCGGCGAGCCTCGTCGGCCATCGCGGCAATCGGGCACGATTCAGTCGAGGCCATCAGCACGAAGCCGTCGGGCATCTGCGTCACCTTGTCGCCGTGGCTCATCCACACCTTCAGCATGCCGTGTCCTTCCGCCGTGCGGAAATCCTCGATGCCTTCGAGCAAGCTCGTATGGTTGCGCGCACGCACTTCGGCATAGCCGAACTCGCGAACATGGCCCAGCTCGACTTTGCCGCCAAGCTGCTCGGCCATCGTCTGCATGCCGTAGCAGATGCCCAGCACCGGCACGCCAAGCTCGAAGACCGCCCGCGGCGCGCGCGGCGTGTCCGCCTCCGTGACAGAATTCGGTCCGCCGGAAAGGATGATGCCCTTCGGGGCGAATTCGCGGATGAATGCGTCGTCGACGTCGTACGGATGAATCTCCGAATAAACGTGCGCTTCGCGAATACGGCGCGCAATCAACTGGGTGACTTGCGAACCCATGTCGAGAATCAGAATCTTGTCATGCATGGCTGGCACGGATCGATAGTGGACGGATACGAACGCAGCGCGCTCGGCGCTGCGGATAAATGGTCAAACAAACACAATGGTCAAACACAGAGCCTTGCGCGGTCGGCGCGCGGGCACGGCAAGATGAAATCGGAGCGAAAGCGCGGGCACAAGCCAACGCGCGCTCAGCCATGAAACGGAGGCCTCGGCGCAGATGCGGGCTCGGCCGGGTGCACATCGTCGCTGCCGCTCGCCGCGCCCGCTCTTGCCGATGCCGATGCCGATGCTGCTGCGGCATCGGCAGCACGAACGCCCGGCTCCGGTGAGACAGCCGCTGCCGGTTGGGTACGCATGCTATTCGGCACCGGAGCGGCTGCCTGATCCCTGCGCTCCGGTGGCCGCAGCACGGGCTCGACGGGAACTGACGGAGCAGAGGCAGGTGCCGATACGCCGCGCGCTTTTGCTTTTCCGCCGGTAGCCGTCTGCGCGGCCTTGGCAATCTCGCGCCGGCGCACGGCCGACGCGAAGCGCGCACCGCCCAACCCGACCACGACGAGGAAGCCGCCGATCAGCAAGTTCGGCACGATCCCAAGCGCGGGCAGCCACAACGTATGCGGGCCGATCGTCCAGGCGAGCACGAGCGCGCCGGCCAACCAGGTCACGTGACCGACGATCTTAGCAACGCCGACCGTCATCGCGCCGTCGACAGCGCCGCGCAGCGCCAGCCAAGCGAGCCCAAGCAACGCGAGGCCGAGCATCTGCCCGACCATCGCCGGCTCGATCGTCGTCATCTGCAACGCACGTTGCAGCCCCGAAAGCGGCGTGAGCAGCAATACGGCCCCCGAGCCTGCATAGAGTCCGGCATCGACGATTAGCACAGCGCGTAGCAGCGGTTTCATCGGCGCTTAGTCGACGTGGTAGTTCGGTGCTTCCTTCGTGATCTGGACATCGTGCACGTGAGACTCGCGCATGCCGGCCGCCGTGATCTCCACGAACTGCGCCTTCTCGTGCATCTCGTCGATCGTGCGGCAACCGCAGTAGCCCATGCTCGCGCGCACGCCGCCGATCAGTTGGAAGATGATCGCGTTGACGGAGCCCTTATAGGCCACACGGCCTTCGATCCCTTCGGGCACGAGCTTGTCGATGTTCGCGGAATTGTCCTGGAAGTAGCGATCGGCCGCACCGTCCTTCATGGCGCCAACCGAGCCCATACCGCGGTACGACTTGTATTGCCGGCCTTGGTACAGGAAGACATCGCCCGGCGATTCTTCGGTGCCCGCGAACATGCTGCCCATCATGACTGCGTTCGCGCCGGCCGCCAGCGCCTTGCTGACGTCGCCCGAGAAACGCACGCCGCCGTCGGCGATCACGGGCACGCCCGTGCCCTTCAACGCTTGCGAGACATTGGCAATCGCCGTGATCTGCGGCACACCGACACCGGCGACGATCCGAGTCGTGCAGATGGAGCCCGGACCAATGCCGACCTTGACGCCGTCCGCGCCGTATTCGACGAGCGCACGCGCCGCATCGGCCGTGGCAATGTTGCCGCCGATGACCTCGACATGCGGGAAGTGCTTCTTGACCCAGCGCACGCGCTCGAGCACGCCCTGGCTATGGCCGTGCGCGGTATCGACGACGATCACGTCGACGCCGGCCGCTGCCAGTGCCGCGACCCGCTCTTCGTTGTCTGCACCAACGCCCACCGCCGCGCCGACACGCAGCTTGCCGTGTTCGTCCTTGCAGGCATCCGGGTGCTCGGTTTGCTTCGTGATGTCCTTGACCGTCATCAGCCCGCGCAGTTCGAATGCGTCGTTCACGACGAGCACGCGCTCGAGGCGATGGCTGTGCATGAGCGCCTTGGCTTCGGCGAGCGCCGTGCCTTCCTTGACGGTCACGAGCCGCTCGCGCGGCGTCATGATCGTGCGCACCGGCTCGTCGAGCCGCGTTTCGAAACGAAGGTCGCGGTTCGTGACGATGCCGATCAACTGCGCACCTTCGACCACGGGGAAGCCCGAAATACCATGCTGCTGCGAAAGCGCCATGACGTCGCGCACTTTCATTTCCGGCGGAACGGTGATCGGGTCGCGCACGACGCCCGATTCGAAGCGCTTAACCTTCGCAACTTCGCGCGCCTGCTCGGCCGCCGTCAAGTTCTTGTGGATGATGCCTACGCCGCCTTGCTGCGCCATCGCGATCGCGAGCCGGCCTTCGGTGACCGTATCCATCGCGGCCGATAGGAGCGGCATATTCACGGAGATGTTGCGGGTCAGCCGGGTTTTGAGGCTGGTGTCGCGCGGCAGAACGTCGGAGAACGCCGGGACGAGGAGCACGTCATCGAACGTGAGTGCTTTTTGGATCAGACGCATGGCAAATCCTATGGGCGCAAAAGCGAATTATACGCGATACCTCCCTGCTTTTTCACTGTGCGAACAGCAAGTTAGCGTTTTTTCTGTTCCGGCCGGGCCATACGTTTCGCTTTTCCGTTCGACCCGCGTTCGCGTAAGTTTCGTTTGCTCGGGGCGCGCATTCGCCCTCAGCGTGCGCAATGTTCAGCGGAAACGTCGATGTCATTTGCCCGTCGCAAGCTGCGCGCCGAGCGATTGCAGAATTGAACAAGACGGCGCGTGCGGCCGCGCATACACTGCGTCCTCACTGACGGGCGACGACGGAGGGCGGCATGCGGCGTGGGGTGATGTACGCGATGATGGCGGGCGCAATATGGGGCACGGTCTTTCTCGTACCACGCCTGCTGCCCGATTTCGCGCCGATGCTGCGAGATCGGCTCGCGTGAGCATGCAGCGCAGCGCCGAGCGTCGCGGTGGGCAAACACGTCCGTTGCTCCCTGCGTCGCAGCGCTAGCGCGAATCCTTCGGCAGCCACTTGCGCCCTTCGATCGACCCGGCGCGGCGCGTTTTTTCGACGCGGCGCTGGCGTGCCAGCTTCGGATCGACGATCAGCGGCCGGTAGATTTCGACGCGGTCGTGATCGGCGAGCGGTGCGTCGAGCGTCGTGAGCTTGCCGAAGATGCCGATCTTCGCATTGGGTGGATCGATTTCCGGATGGCGCTGCGCAATCCCACTCGCGGCGATGGCGTCGCCCACGGTGGCGCCCGGCGGAAGCGTTAATGGGATAAGCGTCTGCGCCTCGGGCAGCGCATAGCACACTTGGACGGAAAGCGACGCGCTCATGGCCGGCCGTAGCGCTCGTCGGCGCGTTTGACGAACGATTCGACAAATGTGTTCGCGATGTGATTGAATACCGGCCCGATGATCTTTTCGAGAATCACGCTCGAAAACTCATAATGCAGCGCGAACTCGATCTTGCAGGCGTCGGTGCGCAGCGGCGTGAAACGCCAGTAGCCCGTGAACTTGCGAAACGGGCCGTCGGCGAACTGCATGTCGATGCGCGTGGGTCGCTCGTGAGTGTTGTACGTGGCGAAGTGCTGCTTGATGCCCTTGAAGTTGATGTCGATGCGCGCCTCCATCTCATGGGCATTCTGTCGACGGATTTCGATGCCTCCGCACCAAGGCAGGAAGTTGGGATAGTCGGCTACGTCGGTCACGAGATCGAACATTCTCTCTGCCGAATGGCGGATTAAGACGGTTTTCTGGACATCTGCCATAAGAAGCACCGCACGCGGCGGAAGTGGAGCAAGCTCGGCGGGGCCGAGATGCGCCGCTTTGCTAAAATCGCAATTTTAAACGAGTTGGACGCAGTCCATATCCATGACCATCATCGACAACAGAAAGGCCTTCTTCGATTACTCCATCGAAGAGCGCTATGAAGCGGGGCTCGTGCTCGAAGGATGGGAAGTGAAGGCGCTGCGCGCCGGGCGCGGCCAAATCAAAGAAGGCTATGTCGTCATCCGTGACGGCGAGCTGTTCCTGATCGGCGCCCACATCAGCCCGCTGCCCGAAGCCTCGACACACATCCACCCCGATCCCGTGCGCACGCGCAAGCTGCTCCTGCACGCAGACGAAATCCACAAGCTGATCGGCAAGGTCGAGCAGCGTGGCTACACGCTCGTGCCGCTGAACTTCCACTACAAAGGCGGCCGCGTCAAATGCGAGGTCGGCCTCGCCAAGGGCAAGAAGCAGCACGACAAACGCGAAACCGAAAAGAAGCGCGACTGGGAGAGGGAGAAAGCGCGGATCATGCGCTCGGCAAATTAGCCTGCCTAGCCTGTCATTCCACCCTCATCTTGTTGAAGGCTTGCATCGACCTGCGGGCCTCTTCGGTTCTATTCGTTCTTGCACGTTCTTGCACGTTCCCGTACATGCATCATGGGTCCGTCGAGCGCGGCACGCTGGCTTGCTCGGCGAGGCTTTGCCCCGCCGGTTACGCCAATCTGCCGCGCTAGGATGATCAGCGTGCGTCCGCGACAGCCGTACTCTTACCGCGGTTGACGATCGCGAGCGCCGAGGCCACCATCGAGCCCAAATCCGACAGGTTGCCGGGCACGATCAGCGTATTGCCGGCCTTCGCGAGGTTGCCGAACGCGCTCACGTACTGCTCCGCCACCTTGAGATTGACGGCGTCCATGCCCCCGGTCGATTGGATCGCCTGCGCAATTTTCTGGATGGCCTGCGAGTTGGCTTCGGCCACGGCCAGAATCGCCGCCGCTTGCCCTTGGGCCTGGTTGATCGCCGCTTGCTTCTCGCCTTCCGATTTTTGGATCGCCGCCTCGCGCCCGCCCAAGGCGATGTTGATCTGCTCTTGCTTACGCCCCTCCGAGGCCGCGATCAGCGCGCGCTTTTCGCGCTCGGCCGTGATCTGCGCTTGCATGGCGTGCAGGATCTCCTTCGGCGGCGTCAGATCTTTGATCTCATAGCGCAGCACTTTCACGCCCCAGCTCGACGCCGCTTCGTCGAGCGCCGAAACGACGCTGTGGTTGATCAGGTCGCGCTCCTCGAACGTCTTGTCGAGCTCGAGCTTGCCGATCACCGAACGCAAAGTCGTTTGCGACAGCTGCGTGATCGCGAACACATAGTTGCTCGAGCCGTACGATGCCTTCATCGCGTCCGTCACTTGAAAGTACAGCACGCCGTCGACTTGCAATTGCGTGTTGTCGCGCGTAATGCAGATCTGCCCCGGCACCTCGAGCGGGATCTCTTTCAGCACGTGCCGGTATGCGATGCGATCGGCGAATGGCAGCACGATGTTCAGCCCTGGCGCGAGCGTGGCGTGATAGCGGCCGAAGCGTTCGAGGACCCACGCGTGCTGCTGCGGCACGATCTTGACCGTCTGCGCGGCGATCACGATCACGATGATGAGCAATACGGCCCCGATGATTGTCATATCCATTGATTGTTTACTCCTTTGTTGTTGATGTCGAACGACGTGTGCGTGCCGCGGCATGGCCCTTCTCGACCACGATGAGCCGATTGCCACGTACGGCAGCGATCTCGTAGAAGCGCGCGTCCTCGCGCTGCCCGGGTGTGAGCTCGACGTCCCATTCGGCGCCGCGATACGGCACGCGTGCATGGCCGTCGCGCCAGGCGGCGACTTCGAGCGGCGCGCCGATGTCCAAGACGACATCGGGGTTTGTCGATGCATCGCGCCGCTGCAGACGGTGGCCGAAGCGCGAGCGGCGCAACAGGATGACGGCGGCCAAGGCGACGAGCGCAGCCGACACGTACTGCATGGCAAGGCTCGCACCGCCCATCTTCGCCAGTGCGCCCGCAATTAGACCGAGCGCGATCATGAGCAAGTAGAACGTGCCCGTCAGCAGTTCGGCAACGATCAGCGCCCCCGCACCGATCCACCAAAGAAAATCGTTCAGCCCCATTTAACGGTCTCCTCAACCCACCTACCGCGGGACTTACGCCCGCAGGAATGCGCCCTGCCGGGCGCACCAACAAAAACGCCCCGGGATACCGGGGCGTTATAGCACGAAGTGGGGCCCGTTTTCGTGGGTGGGCCTTCAAGCGGACGGTATTACTTCCCAGCCTTGGCCAGCGCTTGCCAAGTATCGATGATCGTGTCCGGATTGAGCGAAATCGACGCGATCCCTTCGTCGGCCAGCCACTGCGCAAAGTCAGGGTGATCCGACGGCCCTTGGCCGCAGATGCCGACGTACTTGTCCAAACGGCGGCAAGTCTCGATCGCACGCTTGAGCAGGAACTTGACCGCTTCGTCGCGCTCGTCGAAGTCGATTGCCAGCAGCTCCATGCCGGAATCGCGATCGAGGCCGAGCGTGAGCTGCGTCAAGTCGTTCGAGCCGATCGAGAACCCGTCGAAGTGCTGCAGGAACTGCTCGGCCAGAATCGCGTTCGACGGCACCTCGCACATCATGATGAGGCGCAGCCCGTTCTGGCCGCGCTTCAGGCCGAACTTCTCGAGCAAGCCGACCACGCGCTCGGCCTGTTTGACGGTACGCACGAACGGCACCATGATTTCGACGTTCGACAGGCCCATGTCTTCACGCACGCGCTTGAGCGCCAAACATTCCATCTCGAACGCCTGCGCGAAATCGGGCGCGATGTAGCGCGATGCGCCGCGGAAGCCGAGCATCGGGTTTTCCTCGTCCGGCTCGTAACGCGAACCGCCGATAAGCTTCTTGTACTCGTTCGACTTGAAGTCGGACAAGCGCACGATGACCGGCCGCGGATAGAATGCGGCCGCGATCGTCGCGATACCTTCGGTCAGTTTGTCGACGTAGAACGCGCGCGGCGACGCATGCCCACGTGCGACGCTCTCGACAGCTTTCTTCAAATCCTGATCGATGTTCGGGTACTCGAGGATCGCCTTCGGATGCACGCCGATGTTGTTGTTGATGATGAACTCGAGCCGCGCCAGGCCGACCCCTGCGTTCGGCAACTGCGAGAAGTCGAACGCGAGCTGCGGGTTACCGACGTTCATCATGATCTTGACGGAGATCGGCGGCAGTTCGCCGCGCATGACTTCCGTCACTTCCGTTTCGAGCAGCCCGTCATAGATCTTACCTTCGTCGCCCTCGGCGCACGAAACGGTCACGAGCGCGCCGTCTTTCAGGATATCGGTGGCATCGCCGCAGCCTACGACCGCCGGCACGCCGAGCTCCCGCGCGATGATCGCCGCGTGGCAGGTACGGCCGCCACGATTCGTGACGATCGCTGCCGCCCGCTTCATCACGGGCTCCCAGTTCGGGTCCGTCATGTCGGCAACGAGGACGTCGCCCGGCTGCACACGTTCCATCTCGGACGGATCGTGGATAACGCGCACGCGGCCCGCGCCGATCTTCTGACCGATCGCACGGCCCGTGGCGAGCACCTGTGATTGGCCGCGCAGCTTGAAGCGCTGCTCGGCCTTGCCGCCGCCTTGGCTCTTCACCGTTTCCGGGCGTGCCTGCAGAATGAATATCTTGCCGTCGCGGCCGTCCTTGCCCCACTCGATATCCATCGGACGCTGGTAGTGCTTTTCGATGATGACGGCGTACTTAGCGAGTTCGATCACGTCTTCGTCGGTGATCGAGAAGCGGTTGCGCTGCTCGTGCGGCACGTCGATCGTCTTCACGCGGCCCGCCTCGCCCGCCTTCGCGAATTCCATCTTGATCAGCTTCGAGCCGATCGAGCGGCGGATGATCGGATACTTGCCTTGCTCGAGCGTCGTCTTGAAGACGTAGAACTCGTCCGGATTCACCGCGCCTTGCACGACGGTTTCGCCAAGGCCGTAGCTCGATGTGATGAAGACGGCATCCTTGAAGCCCGATTCCGTGTCGAGCGTGAACATGACGCCGGCCGCGCCCACGTCCGAGCGCACCATGCGCTGAACGCCGGCCGACAGCGCGACTTCCGCGTGCGTGAAGCCCTTATGGACGCGATACGAGATTGCGCGGTCGTTGTAGAGCGACGCGAAAACGTGCTTCATGCGATCGAGGACATCTTCGATGCCGACGACGTTCAGGTAACTCTCCTGTTGCCCCGCGAATGAAGCATCGGGCAAGTCTTCGGCCGTGGCCGACGAGCGCACGGCGAACGACAGCTCTTCAGGCGAGCCCTTTTGGAGCGTCTCGAACTGCGCGCGAATGTCGGCCGCGAGGCGCGGCTGCATCGGGGCCTCCACGATCCATTCGCGGATTTCCTTGCCTGCGGCTGCGAGCGCCTTGACGTCGTCGACGTCGAGTGTCTCGAGCCTAGCGGCAATCCGTTCGGTCAGCTTGTTGTGGTGGAGGAAATCGCGAAACGCGAGAGCCGTCGTGGCGAAACCGGTCGGCACCCGCACGCCCGCCTCGGCCAATTGGCTAATCATTTCGCCGAGCGACGCATTCTTGCCGCCGACGATCTCCACATCGGTCATCCGTAGCTGCTCGAACGGAATTACATACGCCTGATCCTTGGTGACGTTTGCTGCGTTAGTCATACAAGCCCCTAAGTGTGAAAGAAATACTCGATTGCGCGTGTGGGCTTGGTGCGCGCGGGCCATGAAGGCCCGGCGCGCAGCACGCGCAACCTGTTGGATAAGCAATCGCCGAGCGAGGCCGATTGCAATTGCTTATCTAACAGGTTGCCGCTATTCTACCCTGCTTCTATCCTGTCGCTTGCGCTCTTGCGACGGGCGTATGACAACTCCGGCCCCTGCCCGCGAAAACGCGCGAAAGTCGCGTTTCTCCCCGCAGCGCCCGCTGCTCCTAAAGCATTTAGCCGATGCCGCCAACCGTATTCATCGTCTCCGACGGGACCGGGATCACCGCCGAAACGTTCGCGCACTCGATCCTGTCCCAATTCGATCAAAAGTTTCGCCTAATACGCGTACCGTTCGTCGATTCGATCGAAAAAGCGTATGCCACGATCGAAAAAATCAGCGAATCCGCGGCGCTCGACGGGCGCCGCCCCATCGTCTTCACGACGCTAGTGGATAGCGCGTCGAATGCGCTCGTCAAGAATTCGAACGCGCTCGTGCTCGATATCTTTCAACAGTTCGTCGAGCCGTTGGAGCAAGAGCTCGAGATGAAGTCGACGCATGCGATCGGCCGCGGGCACCAAAACGCGGACACCGACGAGTACAAGACGCGGATCGAAGCGATCAACTTCTCGCTGGCGCACGACGACGGGCAGTCGAACCGCAACCTGGCCGACGCCGACGTCATCCTCGTCGGCGTGTCGCGCAGCGGCAAGACGCCAACGAGCCTCTACCTCGCGATGCAGTACGGCGTGAAGGCGGCAAACTATCCGCTGATCCCGGAAGACTTCGAGCGCGGCAAGCTGCCAACGCCGCTGATCGCCCATCGGGAGAAACTGTTTGGGTTGTCAATCGATCCGCAGCGCCTATCGGAGATCCGCAACGAACGGCGCCCCGGCAGCAAGTACGCGGCGCCGGAGAATTGCCGTTACGAAATCAACGAGGCCGAAGCGCTGATGCGGCGCGACGGGATCAAATGGCTGTCGTCGACGCATAAGTCAATCGAGGAAATCGCGACCACGATCCTGCAAGAAATCAAGCTCGACCGGCCGGCTTACTGACGCTGTTGGCGGCACTGCTCGAACAAGCAGATCGCCGCCGCGGCCGCGACGTTTAGCGATTCCATGCCGCCCGGCTGAGGAATGGTGAGACGATGCGCGACGGCGGCGCGCCAGGGTGCCGAGACACCCGCCCCCTCATTGCCGAACACCCATGCAATGGGCCCGGCCAGATCGCAATCGTAAAGCGCTCGCGATGCATGCGAATCGGCCATGGCCGCCGGCACGGCAAGGCGTGCGATCAGCGTAGCGGCATCGACATCTTCGTGTACATCCAGCAGGAAATGCGCGCCCATCCCCGAGCGCAACACTTTCGAGGACCACGCGTAGGCCGTGCCCGGCGCGCAAAACACCTGCTTCACGCCGGCCGCCGCGGCGCTGCGCAGAATCGATCCGACGTTGCCGGCGTCCTGGACGCCGTCGAGCACGACGCACGTCGTCTCCACGCGCTCGGGCAGCGGCGCGCCGAGCTTGCTCACGACCAACAGCATCCCGACGGCGTTCACGACGTTGGACAACTGGCCGAACAGCGCATCGGGCAGCGTCACGATGCGCTCGGCATCGATGCGCGCGACGATGGCCTGCGCCTCCTCGTGCCGCAACGCGCTGTCCGTTACCACGCAGGTTTCCGGCTGCCCCGCCACGTCCAGGTACGCCGCTGCGAGATGAAATCCTTCCAGCAGCGCATGGCCGCTTTTCTTCTGCTGATGCGTCGAACCGGCTAGTGCCTTTAGGCGCTTGTAAAACGGGTTGTCGCGCGAAGTGATCGCTTTCACGAAAATTGAACCGAAGTGAGGCGGCTTTGGGGCCTAAACGATAAAACCGATGAACCGCGTGCGCTCGAAACGGCCGCGAACGCGCTCGGGTTATTGATCGGCGCGAGTGTCGGCGTCCGCGTCTGCGTCTGCATTGGCGTCTGCATCGGCATCCTCGATGTCGGTGCCGAACGCCGCATCGTAAAGATCCAATTCGCCGAAGTCGTCCGCACCGATCGCATCGGCCATCTCGATCGCCGCAATGCTCGCGCCGCTAGGCAGCGTCACGACAACGCCGCGCTGCTCAAACGCCGCCCGCACCGGCGCAAATGAGCGACGGTGATGCTCGCACGGCCCGTGCTCGGCCAGCGCGGTCAAATGCTGCGGCGTGCCATAGCCGACGTGAGCGTTGAAACCGTACACCGGAAACCGCTCGTGCAGCTCGAGCAGCATGCGGTCGCGCGTGACTTTGGCGAGAATCGATGCCGCGGAAATCGCGGGAACGAGCGCGTCGCCGCCGATCACGGCTTCGCTGCGAACGGTCAATGCGGGGCAACGATTGCCGTCGATGCGCGCGAGCGTCGGCGTCACGGCGAGCCCTTCGACCGCCCGCTTCATGGCCAGCATCGTCGCATGCAAGATGTTGAGCCGATCGATCTCTTCGACGCTGGCCGAGGCCACGCAATAGGCGATCGATCGCTCGACGATTTTTTTGTAGAGCGCCTCGCGCTTCTTGGCCGTCAGCACCTTCGAATCGTCGAGCCCTCGAATACGGCGCTTCGGATCCAAAATCACCGCGGCAGCGACGACAGGCCCCGCCAGCGGCCCACGCCCCGCCTCGTCGACACCGCAGACGATATCGAGCGGCGAATCGAAGTTGAGCGCGCCTTGCGGCGATGCGCTGCTGCGCTTGGCTCCGGTGAGCGTAGCGCGACTCGCCGCACTCGATGCACTCGCTGACTCGGCGCCGTCGGTTGGCCGTGTTGCCAGTGTTGCCAGTGTTGCCAGTGTTGCCGCATTGACAGGTTTCGCCCGCGGCGGTCGCGAAGTCGTCATAGGCGCGGCTTCCTCGCTTCGATGACGCGCGCAACGGCCTCTGCGGCGCACTCGGCCGTGTTCTTTCGCAGCGTCAGATGCATCTGCGTGAATACGTCGGTCAGCGTGCGCCGATTCGCGTCGTCGTGCAACTGCACGAGCGTAGCGTCGGCAAGCGCCTCGGGAGTGGCGAACTGCTGCAGCAGCTCGGGTACGACGAAGCGTCCGGCTAGGATGTTAGGCAGACCAACGTAGGGCAAGTATCCTTGCCGGCGCATGATCTGCCCCGTCAGCCAAGGCACCTTATATGAAATCACCATCGGCTTCTTGAGCAGCGCGGCCTCGAGCGTGACCGTACCGCTTTTCACGAGCACTGCGTCAGCGGCCGTCATCGCGCGCTGGGCATCGCCGTCCGTGATCGTGACAGCCAATTCGGGATGCGCCGCCATGAGCGGCTGCAGCAATTCGCGCAACGCGGGCGTGGCCGCGGGTACCACGAACCTCACCCCCGGCTCGCGACGCTGCATGATCGCCATCGCCTCGAAAAACGTCGCCCCGATCAAGCTGATTTCCGACCGCCGGCTGCCCGGCAAAACGGCGATGACCGGGCCTGTCTCCGGCAATCCCAGCGCCGCGCGCGCGCCGGCCACGTCGGGCTCGAGCGGAATTTCATCGGCGAGCGGATGGCCGACGTACGTGGCCGGCACATGGGCCTTTTCCAGCAGCGCCGTCTCGAATGGGAACACGCAGAGCATGTGATCGACGGCCTTGGCGATCGTCTTGATACGCCCGCCGCGCCACGCCCAAATCGACGGGCACACGAAGTGAATGGTCGGGATGCCGGCGCCGAGTAGCGCCTGCTCGAGCCCGAAATTGAAATCGGGGGCGTCCACGCCGATGAAAGCGTGCGGCGGCTCGGCCAGCAACTGGCGCTTCAGGTCGCTGCGGATGCCGAGAATTTCAGGAATGTGGCGCAGCGCTTCGACATAGCCGCGCACGGCGAGCTTTTCCATGGGCCAATGGGGCTCGAAGCCCTGCGCGGCCATGCGCGGCCCGCCGATGCCGTAGTAGCGCGTGCGCTCGGGCAACCGGCGTGCGAGGCCGCCCAACAGCGATGCCGCCAGTAAGTCGCCCGACGGCTCGCCGGCGACCATCGCGACACGCAGCGCATTCGATTGCGGCGTCATCAGCAAGGCTAGCGAATGATGCCGCGCTGCGACGTTTCGATGAAGGCGATGAGCTTGCGGACGTGCTCATCGCCATCGCCGCCTGCCGACGCGAGGTCGGCGAGCTGCACCTTCGCTTCTTCGAACGACAAGCCGTTCTTATATAACAGCCGGTAGGCGCCGCGCAGCGCGGAGATCGCCTCGGCCGAAAAGCCGCGGCGGCGCAGCCCTTCGATGTTGATGCCGTGCGGTTCGGCCTTGTTGCCGGCGGCCATGACGAACGGCGGAATGTCCTGCACGAGCGCGGAAGCGCCGCCGAGCATAGAATGCTCGCCGATTTTCACGAATTGGTGGACGCCCGACATGCCCCCGACGATCGCCCAATCGCCGACGATGACGTGCCCCGCCATCTGCGCATTGCTCGATAAGATGACATGGTTGCCGACGTGGCAATCGTGGCCGATATGGACATACGCCATGATCCAGTTGTCGTCGCCAAGCGTCGTCACGCCGCCGTCTTGCACCGTACCGGTATGGATCGTCGTGAATTCGCGAATCGTATTGCGATCGCCGATCACAAGCCGAGTCGGCTCGCCCTGGTATTTCATGTCTTGCGGCCGGCCGCCGACCGATGCGTAGTGGCCGATCCGATTGTCGATGCCGATCGTCGTATGGCCTTCAACGACGCTATGCGAGCCGACCGTCGTACGGGCGCCGATCGTGACGTTGGCGCCGACGATCGCATACGGCCCGATCTCGACGTCCTCGCCGAGCTGCGCGCCCGGCTCGATAACCGCGGTGGGATGAATCCTGCTCATGCGCTTTGGGCCCCTCTCATTCGTGCGTGTGCTTGACGGTGCACATTAGCTCGGCTTCGGCGGCCGTCGCGCCGTCGACTTCCGCTCGCGCCTTGAATTTCCAGATGCCGCGCATGTGGCGCTCGAACGTGACGTTGAGGATTAGTTGGTCGCCGGGTTCGACGACGCGCTTGAAGCGCGCCCCATCGATACCGACGAAGTAGTACAGCGTCGTTTCGGGATCGTGCGGTTCCTCGGCGAAGGTCAGCAGCGCAGCTGTCTGCGCGAGCGCTTCCAGGATCAGCACACCCGGCATCACGGGACGCCGCGGGAAGTGACCCACAAAGTACGGCTCGTTGATCGACACGTTCTTCAGCGCCTTGATGCTCTTGTGCGGCTCGAGCTCAAGCACCCTATCTACAAGCAGAATCGGATAGCGATGCGGCAACAGCGTCAGAATCTTATGGATGTCGAGATTGATTTTTTCAGTGCTCATGGTGTGCCTGCTCCACGCAAGGGACTCGCGCGGGTGATTTACTACGGATACTGATCGCGGCGCGCCTAAGCCACCGTGCCCGAACCGCCTATGCCGACCGCGATGCTCGAACGCCTGCTCAAGTGTCGCCGCCTCGCTCGGCAAGCGCGGCTTCGAGCGCCTTGATGCGCTCGCGCATCTTATCGAGATTTCTCATCAACGCCGCGCTTTTATTCCACTCGGTATGACCCACGGCCGGGAACGCACTGGTGTACATGCCCGGCTTGAGCAGCGATTTGGATACGCCCGATTTCGCCGTGACAATGACGTAATCGGCCAGCGTCACGTGTCCGGCAATGCCGACGGCGCCGCCGATCATGCAATGACGGCCGATCGTGGTGCTGCCCGCAATACCGGCACAGCCTGCGATGACGGTGTAGGCACCGATCCTGCAGTTGTGACCGATCTGCACCAGGTTGTCGATCTTCACGCATTCCTCGATGATCGTATCGGCCATCGCGCCGCGGTCGATCGTCGTGTTGGCGCCGATTTCGACGTCTGCGCCGATCGTGACGCCGCCCACCTGCGGAATCTTGACCCAACTGCCCGTGCGGGCGCCGCCTTCGCCGATAAAATCGGGGGCAAATCCGAAACCGTCGGAGCCGATCACGGCGCCCGCGTGCACGATCGCGCGCGGGCCGATCTTGCAGCCATGATAGACGGTCACATTCGGATACAAGTGCGAGCCTTCGCCAATGCGGGTGCCGCGCCCAATCGCGACGTTGGCGTCGATCCGGACGTGCTCGCCGACGACGGCCCCCGCCTCGATCACAACGTGCGGCCCGATGACGGCACTGGCCGCCACCTGCGCGTTCGGATCGATGACAGCGCTCGGATGCACGCCCGCCGGCACTTTCGGCGCAGCCAAATCGATGAACAATTGGGCGACGCGCGCGAAATAGGCGTACGGGTTCGGCGTGACGATAAAATTGCGCCCGTCGCGGGACGCAAGCTTCGCAAGATCGTCCGGCGCGATCAGCACCGCGCCAGCCTGGGTCGTCTCGACCTGCGAGAGATACTTCGGGTTGGCGAGAAACGCCAATTGATGAGGCAGCGCCTGATCCAGCGGCGCCAAGCCCGCTACGTCCAGGGCTGCATCGCCTACGACTTCACCGCCGAAGCGCTGCGCGATTTGCTCGAGCGTCAATGCCATTCGCCTACTGCTCCGTCGTTCAGTTCGCTGCGCCCGCGCTGGACCCGGCCAGCGCCTTAATCACCTGATCGGTAATGTCGATGCGTGGGCTCACGTAGACGGCTTCCTGAACGATCAGGTCATAGTGCTGCTGCTCGGCGATCTGCTTGATGACTTTATTCGCCCTGTCGAGCACTGCTGCGAGCTCTTCGTTGCGGCGTTGATTCAAGTCCTCGCGAAACTCGCGCTGCTTGCGCTGGAAGTCGTTGTCCAGATTCGACAATTGCAATTGCTTCGCAGCCCGGTCGGACGGCGACAGCGACGCACCGTTTTTGTCGAGTTGGTCGGACAGCGTCTTTAAGCGCGCCGCCATATCCTGCAGATCTTTGTCGCGCTTGGCGAATTCCGCCTCGAGCTTCACCTGGGCGGCTTTTGCCGCGGCCGACTCACGCAGGATACGGTCGGAGTTGACCGCCGCGATGCGGGCCTCTTGCGCTTGAACGGCGCCGGCCATGAGCACGCCCGTGAGTGCGACCACACCCAACATGCGTTTGATAAACGTACCGGTTTGCAAAATCTTCCTCTCGATGCTGGCCAGAGTATGGCGCGCCGTTAGAACGCCGTCCCGATTTGGAACTGGAATTTCTGATATTGGTCGCCGTCATGTTTCTGCAGCGGGAACCCCAAGCTGATCTTGAGCGGGCCGATCGGCGAAATCCATGCAAGCCCCAACCCGTAACCGTAACGCAAGCCGTTCGACCCCGTCGTGCTGATGCCCGGGGCGTTTTGACCCCAGACGTTGCCGCCGTCGAAGAACGTAAACACACGCAGCGTCCGATCGTAGCCTGTGCCAGGCAGCGGGAACGTAAGCTCGATATTGCCCACCACCATCTTCGAGCCGCCGATCGGGTCGTTCGTCGACGTATCGCGCGGGCCCAGCGAGCTTGGCTCATAGCCGCGCACCGACCCGATACCGCCGGCGAAGTAGTTCTTGAAAATCGGGAACGGCTTGCCGCTCAGACCGTTGCCGTAGCCGCCTTGAAAGTTCAACCCCAGCACGAAGCCGCGCGCAAACGAGTAGTAGTACTGCGCTTGCAAATCCGCCTTGTAGTATTGCGTCGCACCGACGGGCGTACCGTACTCGGCATTGGCCTGCGTGAAATAACCGCGGCTCGGCACGAGCGCGCTGTCGCGAGCGTCGCGCGACCAGCCCACCGTCAGCGGGATATTGTTCGAGACGCGGCCGAATTCGGTCACGTAGTTTTTATAGCTCTGCGGCGTGCTGGAATCGATGTCGAGACGGTTCTGCTCGAAGCCCGCGCCGAAGAACACCGTATCGACTTCCGAGAAAGGAATGCCGAACTTCAAGTCGCCGCCCGCCGTGATGATGCGGAAGCTAGAATTCGTCGAGTAGTAGAGCGGCTGAGTCGTACGGTAGTAGACATCGGTGATGCGCTTGATGCCATCGACTGTGAAGTACGGATCGACTTGCGTGACCGTCAGCGTCCGATAGCTACGCGCCGTGTTCACGTTCACGGACAAGCTCGTGCCTGAGCCGAACACGTTGTCTTGCGAGACGCCCGCGGAGAGCACGACCTTGTCCGTCGACGAGAAGCCCGCGCCGAGCGTGATCGCACCCGTCGGCTTCTCCGTGACTTTGACGTCGACATCGACTTGGTCGGCCGTGCCCGCGACGGGCACCGTCGTCACATCGACGTCGGTGAAGTAGCCGAGGCGGTTGACCCGGTCTTTCGACAGCGCAAGACGGCTCGAATCGAACCACGAGCTCTCGAGTTGGCGCATTTCGCGCCGCACGACTTCATCGCGCGTGCGCGTGTTGCCGACGATATTGACGTGCCGCACATAGACGCGCCGGCTCGGATCGACTTGCAGCGTCAGCGCGACCTTGTGATGGACCTGGTCGATCTCGGGCTGCGCATTGACGGTGGCGAACGCGTAGCCGTATTCGCCGAGCTTATCGACGATGGCTTTCGTCACCGCCTGCAGCTTTGCTGCCGAGAAACGCTCGCCCGGCTTGATCGTCACGAGCTTTTGCAGCTCGGGGCCGCGGTCGAGCAAATTGCCGGCGAGCTTGATGCCCGATACCGTGTACGGCTCCCCTTCATGCACCGTCAGCGTCAGGTACATGTCCTTTTTATCGGGCGAGATCGATACCTGCGTCGACTCGATGTTGAACTCGAGATAGCCGCGGTTCAGATAGAACGAGCGGACATTTTCGAGGTCGCCCGTGAGCTTGTCCTTCGAATAGAGGTCGTTCTTCGTGTACCACGAGAACCAGTTCGGCGTGGAGAGCTGCATTTCGTCGCGCAGCGTGCCCGAACTGAATGCCTTGTTGCCGATGAAGTTGACCTGGCGGATCTTCGCGCTCGGGCCTTCGTTCACGGTAAATAAGATCGAGACGCGGCTGCTGTCGAGCGGTGTGATCGTCGTCGTGACTTCGGCCGCATAGAAGCCGCGCGTCAAATACTGGCGCTTGAGCTCCTGCTCCGCGCGATCGACGAGCGATTTGTCGTAGTAGCGGCCTGGCGAGAGCCCAACGCCCTTGAGCGCTTTGGTCAGCGCGTCCTTGTCGAACTCGTGCAGACCGGCGAACTCGACCGAGCTGATCGCGGGACGCTCGACGACCTTGACGATCACGACGTCGCCTTCGGTGGCGATGCGCACGTCGCTGAAGAAGCCTGCCGCATAGAGCGCACGAATTGCTTCGGACGCTTTGTCGTCCGTGAACGTATCGCCTTGCTTGATCGGCAGGTAGGAGAACACCGTGCCGGGCTCGATCCGTTGCAAGCCCTCGATGCGGATGTCTTTCACGACGAACGGCGCTGTCGCCGCGTGAGCGACGAGCCCATGAGCGGCGAGCGCCGCGACCGCAACCGATTTAGGAACAAAGCGATGAGGTTTGAACAACGTGCTTCCCCAGTGTTTTTAGCTGCATCTGTCCACCGCGGCCGCCAAGCGCGCGCCGCCGGACACTTTAAAAATGGATTAAACGAGCCAGATCGTTGAAGAGCGCGATCGCCGACAACACGACGATGCACACGAGGCCAGCCCTTTGCAGAACGAGTTGCCAGCGTTCCGATATGGCTTTGCCAGTTGCGGCTTCAACCAAATAATATAACAGATGCCCCCCGTCCAATACCGGAATCGGCAATAAGTTCAGTACGCCGAGGCTGATGCTGACGAGCGAGAGGAACGAAAGGAACGGCGCCCAGCCAAGCTGCGCGCTCTTGCCCGCATAATCTGCAATCGTGACGGGCCCGGACAGATTCTTCAGGGAAGCCTGGCCCGTCAGCATGCGCCCGAACATCCGCAGCGAATATATTGAGATGTCCCATGTACGCTGCGCGCTGCGCACGATGCTCTCGCCCAGGCCATAGCGGACGTGAACCGTTTGGACTTGCGTCGCGAGCGCCGCGCCGATGCGCCCTGCGCTCACGCCCGTCTGCGGATCCTCGTGTGCGTCGGGCACGACGGTCAGCAAAACCCGCTCGGCAGGCGTGCCACGGTCGACGCCGAGCACGATCGGATGCCCTGCGCGCGCTTTGACATAGGCGATGAACGCCTGGGCCCCGTCGATCGGCGCGCCACCGACCGTGCGCAGCGTATCGCCGGGCACGAGACCCGCCCGCGCGGCGGCGCTACCCGGCTCGACGGCCGCCACGGACAGCGTGCCGCCTTGATCGAAGCCGAGCTTGGTGAGGAAATCGTCGTCGAGATCGCGCTCCGGTACGTTGCGCAGATCGACTTGAAAATCGTACGTGCCGTGGCCATCGCGCGCCCGAAGTACGACGCGCCGATGATCGAAAGCGGCGCCGAGCAGCTTCCAGCGCAAGTCCGACCACGATCGCACGGCTTCGATGTCGGCACCCCGCTCGTCGCCGATCGATACGACCGTCTCGCCCCCGTCGAAACCTGCGCGCGCGGCGGCGCTGCCGGAGGGCGGCGTCGCAAGCGTCGCGACAGGCTCCGTGACGCCCGTCGCGAAAACAACGGAAAACAGCGCCACGGCCAACACGAAATTGGCCAGCGGCCCCGCCAATACGATGGCGATGCGCTTGGCGACGTGTTGGCGATTGAATGCATAGGGCAAATCGGCCGGCGCGATGCCCGGCCCGGGATCGCGCTCGTCGAGCATCTTGACGTAGCCGCCGAGGGGCAGTGCCGAGAGGGTCCACTCGGTGCCGGACTTGCGGCCGACCCAGCTCGCGAGCGGCCGCCCGAAGCCGATCGAAAAACGCAGCACCTTGACGCCGCAAAGTCGCGCGACGCAGTAATGGCCATACTCGTGCACCACGACGAGCACGCCGATCGCAACGACGAAGGCAGCGACTTCGATCAAGAGATTCATTGCGCGCTCACTGCACGGCGCGATCGATCGGGCCCGCGCGGTTGGCCGCATGCCCGACGAACGTACGGCCGGCGATGAACTCGCGGGCGACGCGTCGCGCGTCGGCATCGGCATCCAGCACGTCGGGCAGGCCGCTCGGCGTGCGGTTGGACAAGCCATCGAGCACGAACCCGACCGTGCGCGCAATCTCCATGAAACCGATGCGACGCTCGAGGAACGCCTCCACGGCCACCTCGTTCGCCGCGTTCAGCGCGGCGCTCGCAACACCGCCCGCGGCAAGCGCCTGCATGGCGAGCGCCAGACAGGGAAACCGCTCGTAATCGGGCTTTTCGAACTGCAACGACGCAATGCCCACGAGATCGAGCTGCGCCACGCCCGAATCGACGCGCTCGGGAAACGCGAGCGCGTGGGCGATCGGCGTACGCATGTCGGGATTGCCGAGCTGCGCGAGGACCGAGCCGTCCGCATACGAAACCAGCGAGTGAATGACGCTTTGCGGGTGAATCAGCACGTCGATGCGATCGCCTGTCAGGTCGAACAGCCAATGGGCTTCGATGACCTCGAGGCCCTTGTTCATCATTGTGGCGGAATCGACCGAAATTTTGCGCCCCATCACCCAGTTCGGATGCTTGCAGGCCTCGTCCGGGGTCACGTCGATCAGCGTGGCCGGCTCGCGCGTCCGGAATGGGCCGCCCGATGCCGTCAAGATGATCTTGGTGATGCCGCCCCGCTCGGCGAGTTCGCGCGGCAGACATTGGAAGATCGCGTTGTGCTCGCTGTCGACGGGCAGCAGCGTCGCCCCATGGTCGCGCACGGCGTCCATGAAGATGGCACCCGACATCACGAGCGCTTCCTTGTTCGCGAGCAAGATACGCTTGCCGGCGCGCGCAGCGGCCAACGTGGGTGCGAGCCCTGCCGCCCCCACGATCGCGGCGACGACCGTATCGCATTGCGCGCTCTGAGCCGCCTGCACGAGCGCATCCGGGCCGTAGGCTACCTGCGTGTTGCAGCCGGCATCCTTGAGCTGTGCCTCTACGCGGGCTGCCGTCTGCGCATCGCCGACGACAGCGACTTCGGGCCTGAAACGCAAGCATTGGGCGACCAATTTGTCGCCGTTGCGGTGCGCGGTCAGTGCATGCACCGTGAAGCGCTCCGGATGGCGGCCGACGACATCGAGCGTGCTGTCGCCGATCGAGCCTGTGGAGCCGAGCAGTGTCACACGTTTTTTCATATCTCTATCTCTAACGGATGACAAGCATCGCGAGCGGCAGCACCGGCAGCAGCGCGTCGATGCGATCGAGCACGCCGCCGTGTCCCGGCAGCAGTGCGCTCGAATCTTTGACGCCCGCCTGGCGCTTGAGCATCGATTCGAACAAGTCGCCGACGACGCTGAATGCGACGAGCACCGTCAGCGCGAACACCGTGCGTGCAAGACCGATGCGCCGCCCGAGTTGCGATACGAGCGTCGGTTCAAAGGCGTGCGCCGCGATGACGGCGAAGGCCACGACAATGACTGCGAGCCAGCCGCCCACGGCGCCCTCCCAGGTCTTGCCCGGACTGATAGCCGGTGCGAGCTTATGCTTGCCGAACGCCTTTCCGGCAAAGTATGCACCGATATCGGCAAGCCAGACGACGAGCAGGACGGATAAGACGAACGATACGCCCAGAACGCGGGCCGCAACGAGCGCGTGCCAGCACGCGACGAGGACGACGAGGCCGGCGACGATGAGCAGCAGGCGCCAAGCGCCGTGCGCGAGGGTCGGCTTGCGCACGAGCACGAACGGCCCCGCGAGAATCCAAAAAACGGCGGCGGCTTCGAACAGCGGCCGAGCCGCATCGACGCCGATGCCGATCCGCGTGCTGGCAACCAATGCGAGCCCGGCCAGCACCGCATAACCGATGCAGGCAAGCCCGGGCAGCTTCAGCAGGCGCGCCCACTCCCAGGCGCCGAATACGACGACGAGCGCGATCAACGCGCCGAAAGCCGCCACGGGTGCGAACAACGTGACCGGCAGCAGCACCGCCAGCAGCACCACGGCGGTGATGACCCGCGTTCTCAGCATGGAAGGGAATCGGCGTTTTGCGACGGCGCGTCTTGCGATTGCGGGTCGAGCTGGGCGCTCGTGCGGCCGAAACGGCGCTCCCGGCGTGCGTACGAGGCGATGGCGTCGGACAGCGTATCGGCGTCGAAATCGGGCCAGTACGTGTCGGTAAAGTAGAGCTCGGTATAGGCGAGCTGCCAGAGCAAGAAATTGCTGATGCGCGTTTCGCCGCCCGTTCGGATAAATAGATCGGGCTCGGGCGCATACGCGAGCGCGAGATGCCCGGCGAAGGTGGCTTCGTCGATCTGCGCGGCCCGGCCCTCTCGGGCCGATTGCTCGGCAAGCTTACGGGCAGCCTGCATGATGTCCCACCGGCCGCCGTAGTTCGCGGCAATGGTGAGGGTGAGCCGCTTGTTGCCCGCCGTCTTGGCCTCCGCCCGGCGAATCGAGTCCTGGATGCGCGTGTCGAACAGCGACAAATCGCCGACGACGCGCAGCCGGATGCCGTTGGCGTGCAACTTGCCGACTTCACGCTCGAGCGCGGTGACGAACAGCCGCATCAGGAACGACACTTCGTCAACGGGCCGGCGCCAGTTCTCGGAACTGAACGCGAACAGCGTCAGATATTCGACGCCTGCACGCGCGCACGCTTCGACGGCATTGCGCACCGCTTCGACGCCGCGCGTGTGGCCGGCCACGCGCGGCAAGCGGCGCTGCGTTGCCCAACGGCCGTTGCCGTCCATGATGATCGCGATATGCCGCGGCACAGCCGCAACATCAGGCACGCGAACGGTAGAGCTGGTATAGGTCATGGCCGCCGGGACTCAGACTGCTGAAAAAAGAAGGACGCGTCGAGAGCAACAAGCCTCAAACGGTCATGATCTCGGCTTCTTTCGAGTGGACGAGCTTGTCGATTTCGGTCACGTACTTATCGGTGAGCTTTTGCACCTCGTCGCTGGAGCGACGTTCGTCGTCCTCCGAAATTTCTTTGTCTTTGACGAGCTTCTTCAACTGTTCGTTCGCATCGCGGCGCAGATTGCGCACGGCGACTTTGGCCGTCTCGCCCTCGCTCTTGACAACTTTGGTCAGCTCGCGGCGGCGCTCTTCCGTCAATGCGGGCATCGGCACGCGAATCTGATCGCCTTGCGTGGCGGGGTTCAGGCCGAGGTCGGACTCGCGAATCGCTTTCTCGACGACCTGGACCATCTTCTTCTCCCAGGGCTGAACACCGATCGTGCGTGCGTCGATGAGCGTTAGATTCGCCACCTGCGAGATGGGCACATTCGAGCCGTAGTAGTCGACCTGAATGTGATCGAGCAAGCCCGTGTGTGCACGGCCGGTACGGATTTTCGCCAAATCGTTCTTGAACGCTTCGATCGTGCGTTGCATCTTTTGATCGGCGCCCTTCTTGATCTCTGCCACACTCATTTAGACCTCCAAAACTTCATCACTGTGCGAATTCGCCCATGACGGCGCCCGATAGCGCCGCAGGCGGAAATGCGCTCCGCTTGTATTTCGGGAGTTTACACGTGGACGAGGGTGCCCTCGTCCTCACCGAGTACGATCCGCTTGAGCGCACCCGGCTTGACGATCGAGAACACGCGAATCGGCAGCTTCTGGTCGCGGCACAGCGCAAACGCCGTCGCGTCCATCACTTGCAGGTTGCGCCCGATCGCTTCGTCGAAGCTGATCGTCGAATAGCGCGTCGCGGCGGGATCCTTCTTCGGGTCCGCGGAGTATACGCCGTCGACCTTCGTCGCCTTCAACACGACTTCGGCGCCAACTTCCGAGCCGCGCAGCGCCGCCGCCGTATCGGTCGTAAAAAACGGGTTGCCCGTACCGGCGGCAAAAATCACGACCTTGCCCTCTTCGAGCTGACGAATTGCACGGGGCCGGATGTACGGTTCGACGACCTGGTCCATCCGCAGCGCGGATTGCACGCGCGCCTCGATGCCGGCGTGGCGCATCGCATCCTGCAGCGCGAGCGCATTCATCATCGTGGCGAGCATGCCCATGTAATCGGCCGTTGCGCGGTCCATGCCCGCCGCACCGCCGGCCACGCCGCGAAAAATGTTGCCGCCGCCTATCACGATGGCCAACTGCGTACCGAGCCGTACGACTTCGGCAATATCGGCCACCATGCGTTCGATCGTCGCGCGATTGATGCCGAACGCATCGTCGCCCATCAAAGCTTCACCGGAGAGTTTGAGAAGAACGCGTTTATAGGCTGTGGGCATAGCGGTTTCCGATCGCGTCGAAGAGATCACGGCAAGGTGGAACTGTAGGGGCGAAACCAGCACCGGGGCCAACTCGGCCGCCACGCGAACCGAATCGCGGAGCGAACCGGGTTAACCCCGATCGACTCGCCGGGGCGAACCTACGCGGCGAGCGTGGCGCCCGCCGCGGGACTGCACGCTACGTGGCTTACTGTTGCTTGGCGGCGGCGACTTGCGCGGCCACTTCGGCTGCGAAGTCGTCCTGACGCTTTTCGATGCCTTCGCCGACGACGAACAGCGAGAACCGCTGCACCGACGCACCGGCCGCCTTCAGCATTTGTTCGATCGTCTGCTTGTCGTTCTTCACGAACGGCTGATTCAGCAGCGACACTTCCTTCAAGTACTTTTGCACGCTGCCTTCGACCATCTTCGCGACGATCTCGGCCGGCTTGCCCGATTCGGCCGCCTTTTGCTCGGCAATGCTACGCTCCTTGGCGATCAGCTCGGCCGGCACCTCGTCGGACGACAGCGAAACCGGCTTCATGGCCGCGACGTGCATCGCGACGTCCTTGCCGACTTGCTCGTCCGCACCCGTGTACTCAACGAGTACGCCGATGCGCGTGCCGTGCAGGTAAGCGGCCAGCTTGTTCGCCGTCTCGAAGCGGGCGAAGCGGCGGATCGAGACATTTTCGCCAATCTTGCCGACGAGCGCGAGGCGCACGGCGTCGACGGTCTGGCCGTTTAGCGGCAGCGCCGACAGCGCAGCCACGTCAGCCGGGTTTTGCGAAACGACGAGTTCGGCCACTTGCTTGGTGAACGCGTTGAAATCGTCGTTCTTGGCGACGAAGTCGGTTTCGCAATTCAGTTCGACGAGCGCACCCGCGTTGCCGGCGATATGCGAGGCGATCACGCCTTCGGCCGTGACGCGCGAGGCTGCTTTGCTCGCCTTGTTGCCGAGCTTGACGCGCAGCAATTCTTCGGCGCGATCCATGTCGCCGTCGGCTTCCGTCAGCGCCTTCTTGCATTCCATCATCGGCGCGTCAGTCTTCGCGCGCAGTTCTGCCACCATGCTTGCGGTAATTGCCGCCATCATTCGCTCCTTGAGTCTGTCTTTCATACGCCGCTCGCTTTCGATGCGAACGGCAAGCATTCGTTCGCGGCGCATCGATCGCGCCGCGCAGTGCGCCGACATTTAAAAAAAGGGGCCCTAACCAGAGCCCCCTTTTTTATTGGCAGCGGGCTGTTTTACGCTTCCCCGCCCACCTCGACGAACTCGTCGCCATCGGCGCCGCGCGCGGCTTGCACGACTTCATTGACCGAGTTCGCACGGCCTTCGAGGATCGCATCGGCCACGCCTTGCGCGTACAGCGCAACGGCCTTGCTTGCGTCGTCGTTGCCCGGGATCACGTAATCGATGCCTTCGGGCGAGTGGTTCGTATCGACCACCGCGATGACCGGCACGCCGAGCTTGCTCGCTTCCGTCACGGCGATCTTGTGGTAGCCGACATCGACGACGAAGATTGCATCGGGGATGCCGCCCATGTCCTTCACGCCGCCGATCGACTTTTGCAGCTTGGCGATTTCGCGTTCGAACAAGAGCGCTTCCTTCTTGCTCATCTTCTCGAGTTCGCCGGCTTCGACCGCGGTTTCCATGTCCTTCAGGCGCTTGATCGAAACCTTCAGCGTCTTGAAGTTCGTCAGCATGCCGCCGAGCCAGCGGGCATTGACGTACGGCATGCCGGCGCGCTGTGCTTCTTCGGCGATCGTATCGCGCGACTGGCGCTTCGTGCCGACGAACAGAATCGTGCCCCGATTGGCTGCCAATTGACGCACGTACTTCAGCGCGTCGTTGTACATCGGCAGCGTCTTTTCGAGGTTGATGATGTGAATCTTGTTGCGATGACCGAAGATGAACGGAGCCATCTTGGGATTCCAGAAGCGCGTTTGGTGACCGAAGTGGACGCCGGCTTCCAGCATTTGACGCATAGTGACTGCCATGAAATTCTCCGCAAGGGTTGGGTCTTAAGCCGGCTGCCGTACCGGCCGCGACGCGAAAGCATTCACGAGGAACGCTCGCCGCCCGCGGCTCGGCACCCTAGGTGCGCCGGCTTGCGAATGGGTGCAACTTAGACTGCAACAAAACACTACGACTGCAACCAAACAAAAACTAACTAGGCACTCGGGGCTCTGACGGGGCTCTGACGGGGGCTCTGATCTTACCGGGGCCACGGCCACATGCGAGTTCGAGATTCCTCAAATGACTAGCCTGAAAGTATATCACGCAGCAACGCCCGCCCTCAAGCCACATGCATCTCCGGCCCACGGCCGTGGCCGCCGTCGCTGCAGTGCAACACGCGAATACGCCGGGCGGCTCGTGTAAGTGCGCCCTGCGCCGGCAGGACCTGCCACCGGGCCCATATGGTGCGATAATCGCGATATTGGCTAGCCGCCAGCACCATTTCCGAATATTTCGTTAAGACCCGCATCCATGGCCATCACGATCAAAAACGAAGACGACATCGCGAAAATGCGCATCGCCTGCCGTCTCGCGAGCGAGGTGCTCGATTACATTACCCCGCTCGTCAAGCCCGGCGTGACGACGGCCGAGCTCGACCGCCTCTGCCACAACTACATGCTCGACGTGCAGGGAACGATCCCCGCACCGCTGAACTACCAGCCGCCCGGTTATCCGCCCTACCCGAAGGCCACCTGCATTTCGGTCAACGACGTGATCTGCCACGGTATTCCGGGCGAGAAGATCGTCAAGGCCGGCGACGCACTGAACATCGACGTCACCGTCATCAAGGACGGCTATTTCGGCGATACCAGCCGCATGTTCATCGCCGGCGAAGGTTCGATCCTCGCCAAGCGCCTGGTCCAAACCACCTACGAATGCATGTGGCTCGGCATCGAGCAGGTGCGCCCCGGCGCACGGCTCGGCGACATCGGCCACGCGATTCAGCGGCATGCGGAAGCGAGCGGCTACAGCGTCGTGCGCGAATACTGCGGCCACGGCATCGGCACGGTCTTCCATGAAGATCCGCAGATTCTGCACTACGGCCGGCCCGGCATGGGGCTCGAACTGCAGAAAGGCATGATTTTTACCATCGAACCGATGATCAACGCCGGGCGCCGCGACATCCGCACGATGCCCGATCAATGGACGGTCAAGACGAAGGACCGGAGCCTCTCGGCGCAATGGGAACATACGGTGCTCGTGACCGATACGGGGTACGACGTATTGACCGTATCGGCGGGCACGCCGGCCAAGCCGTCGCTTGCCGTGGCCGCATAAGCGGTGGTCTGCGCCACCCCATGAGCGAGCCCGCCGTCATCGCCGATCCGGCGTCGATCAAGGCCGACTACCGCGCCGCCAAGACCGAATTGCTCGCGAAGTTCAAGTCGGCCGGCCGCGTCGATGCGCTGATGCAGACGTTATCGCGCACGACCGACGACGCACTACGTCGCGCTTGGGAAGCTTGCGCGCTGCCGGTATCCAGCGCGCTCCTGGCCGTCGGCGGCTACGGCCGTGGCGAACTTGCGCCCTATTCCGACATCGACATTCTCGTCCTGCTGCCCGAAAACGCGCCGTCCGAGTTGGACGCGCGCATCGAGCGCTTCATCGGTATGGCCTGGGACCTCGGGCTCGAACTCGGCAGCAGCGTGCGAACGGTCGTACAGTGCATCGAGGAAGCGGGCAACGACATCACCGTTCGCACGTCCTTGCTCGAGGCGCGGCGCATCACGGGCAGCACGGCCCTCTTTCAGCGATTTGTCCTGCGCTTCAATGAAACGCTCGACGCCCGCGCGTTCTTCCAGGCCAAGGTGCTCGAAATGCGCCAACGCCACGCGAAGTTCCAGGACACACCCTACAGCCTAGAGCCAAACGTCAAGGAAAGCCCCGGCGGCTTGCGCGATCTGCAATTGATTCTGTGGATCGCACGCGCGGCGGGCTTCGGGCGAAGCTGGCGCGAACTCGACGAGCGCGGCCTCATCACAGCCCGCGAGGCGCGCGAGCTGCGCCGCAACGAAGCGTTCCTGAAGATGCTGCGCGCGCGGCTGCACATCATCGCGGGGCGGCGCCAGGACGTGCTCGTCTTCGATTTGCAAACGGCCGCGGCCGAAAGCTTCGGATACGGCGCAACGCAAACGCGCCGCGCGAGCGAGCAGATCATGCGCCGCTATTACTGGGCAGCCAAGGCCGTCACGCAGCTCGCGACCATCCTGATCCAAAACATCGAGGCGCAACTGTTCCCGCGCACGAGCGGCATCACGCGTGTGCTGTCCGAACGCTTCGTCGAGAAGCAAGGGATGATCGAGATCGCGAGCGACGATGTGTTCGAGCGCACACCGAATGCGATTCTCGAGGCGTTCTTGCTGTACGAGACGACGCGCGGCACGAAGGGGCTCTCGGCGCGCACGCTGCGGGCCCTATACAACGCGCGCGAAATCATGGATTCGGGTTGGCGGCGCGATCCCGAGAACCGTCGCCAGTTCATCGAAATCCTGAAGCAGCCGCAAGGCATCACCCATGCCCTGCGGCTCATGAATCAGACGAGCGTGCTCGGCCGCTATCTGCTCAACTTCCGGCGCATCGTCGGACAGATGCAGCACGACCTCTATCACGTTTATACCGTCGACCAGCACATCCTGATGGTGCTGCGCAACCTGCGCCGCTTCGCGCTCGCGGAGCACGCGCACGAGTACCCGTTCTGCAGCCAGTTGATGGCCAACTTCGAACGACAGTGGGTGCTCTATGTGGCGGCGCTCTTCCACGACATCGCCAAAGGCCGCGGCGGCGACCACTCGACGCTCGGCATGGCCGACGCGCGCCGTTTCTGCCGTGAGCATGGCATGGACGGCGAGGATACGGCGCTCGTGGTTTGGCTCGTGCAACACCATTTGACGATGAGCCAGGTCGCGCAAAAGCAGGATACGAGCGACCCGCAGGTCATCAAGCAATTCGCCGAGCTCGTCGGCAACGAGCGTCGGCTCACCGCACTCTATTTGCTGACGGTCGCCGACATTCGCGGCACGAGCCCGAAAGTCTGGAACACGTGGAAAGGCAAGCTGCTCGAGGATCTTTACCGCATGACGCTCGCCGTGCTTGGCGGCGCGCGGCCCGACGAACATTCGGAATTGAAGACACGGCAGGAGGAAGCGCTCGCGCTGCTGCGGCTGGAGACGGTGCCCGAGAACGCGCATCGCGCGCTGTGGGACGAGCTCGACGTCGGCTACTTCCTGCGGCACGACGCCGCCGACATCGCCTGGCAAACGCGCGTGCTCTACCGGCACGTGCGTACCGAGGCGCCGATCGTGCGCGCGCGGCCCTCGCCGATCGGCGAGGCGCTGCAGGTGCTCGTCTATGTGCCCGATCGCTCGGATCTGTTCGCCGGCATATGCGCGTACTTCGACCGCAACGGCCTGTCCGTGCTCGACGCCCGCATCAGCACGACGCGCCACGGTTATGCACTCGACAATTTCATCGTCGCGCACACCGAGCATGACGATGTTCATTACCGTGACATCGCCAATCTCGTCGAACTGCAGCTCACGGCGCGGCTTTCGTCCGATGCGCCGCTGCCCGAGCCGTCCAAGGGCCGCCTTTCGCGGCTGTCGAGGACATTCCCGATTACCCCGCGCGTCGACTTACGAGCCGACGAGCGAGGCCAGTACTACATCCTCTCCGTGTCCGCCAACGACCGGCCGGGGCTTCTTTATTCGATCGCGCGCGTGCTGGCGGAGCATCGGGTCGGCGTCCATGCGGCGCGGATCAATACGCTCGGCGAGCGCGTCGAGGACGTGTTCCTGCTGGATGGACGCGGCCTTTCCGATAACCGCTTGCAGATTCAACTCGAAACGGAACTGCTGCGCGCGATCGCTGTGTGAGACTTTATGCGCGTCAAACTGACAGCCAAGCATCCGCGCCCGGCATCGCCGGGCCGGGCCCCCGTTCGCGCCGGCAGTTCGTCGGCGCGCAAGAGTTCGCGCGTGTCCGACGCTGCGCATCCGGCAGCGAGTGAAAAGCCGGCCGCTGCCCATGCCGGTGCTAGAACTGCGGACCAGGCACCTGCGGTCTCGGCCGCAGCCCCGAGGAAGCGCGACGATACGGCCGCGAAGCCACGCGACGGCGCGGCTGCAAAAGCGCCTCGCGCTCGTACCGCGGAACGCCGCGCGGAAGACCCGTCTCGCCGGACGCTTCGTCCGGCTGAGCCGCGTGGCCCACGCCCTGCGCGCAACGAAAGCGAGCGCGGTGCGCCCGTTGACGGCCGGAAACGGGTCGCTACCGAGCGCGGCGGAGACGAGAGGCCTCGCCGCGCGCCGACTGACGGCCGTAAATGGGTGGCTGGCGAGCGCGTTGGCGATGAGAGCACTCGGCGTACGCCGAGACCGGCAGATGTGCGGGATGCGCGAGGCCCTCGCGCCGACAGCCAACGCGGCGAGCGGGGCACCGTTCGCGCACGCGACACCGATAGGCCCAACGGCAGCATGACCGAGCGCGGTCGCGGCGCCCCGGGCGAACGTGTCCGGACCGAACGCGCCCCAAGCGAGCGTTATGCGCGTACGGACCGCCCGGCCCGAAGCACAACCGAGCGCCCCGCCCGCGAAACGGCTTCGGGCGCGGCCGGCCAACGTAAAATCGCTCGCCCGGTGAAGCAAGGCGCGGCATCGCCGAGCGTGCCCGCGGCGCGCCGCGAGGCCGCCGGCGCACGCCGCTCGGCCCCGAGCGCCTACGAAAGCAGTCAGCGCCGCGAGCGTCCGGCGCCCGCCGAGACGCGCGGTCGATCGAGCACCGGCAATCGCGCCGACGCGCCAAAGCACAAGGCAACATCGCCGCGCGCCGCCAAGCCAGTCAAGGCCGCACCGGCCGCGGGTCACGCTAAATTCGCCGAATACGCCGACCATGCGGACGGAACGATGCGCCTATCCAAGCGCATGTCCGAGCTAGGCCTGTGCTCGCGCCGCGAAGCCGACGAATGGATCGAAAACGGGTGGGTGCGCGTGGACGGCGAGCGTGTCGATACGCTCGGCAGCCGCGTACGCCCCGATCAACAAATCGAGGTCACCCGCGACGCCCACGTCGCCCAGTCGCGCCAAGTCACCATTTTGCTGCACAAGCCCGTCGGCTACGTCTCAGGCCAAGCCGAAGACGGTTACGAGCCCGCCATCACACTGATTACCGCAGAGAACCGCTGGGAAGGCGATCGCGCGACGACGCGGTTCCTGCCGGCTCATTTGCGCGCGCTGGCGCCGGCAGGCCGGCTCGATATCGATTCGACCGGCATGCTCGTGCTGACGCAGGACGGCCGCATCGCCAAGCAGCTGATCGGCGAGCATTCGAGTGTCGAAAAGGAATATCTGGTGCGCGTCACCTATGGCGAACGCACAACGGACATCGATCAGGCCTTTCCGCCGGAGCAGCTGGCCCTGCTGCGCTTTGGGCTCTCGCTCGACGATTCGCCGCTCAAGCCCGCCAAGGTTAGCTGGCAAAACGGCGAGCAGTTGCGGTTCGTGCTGCGTGAGGGGAAGAAGCGGCAGATTCGCCGCATGTGCGAACTCGTGGGCTTGCAAGTGGTTGGGTTAAAGCGCGTGCGCATGGGCCGCGTGGCCCTTGGCCCGCTGCCGCAAGGCAAGTGGCGGTATCTGCTGCCCGACGAAGCGTTCTGATTGCGACGGCGCGCGCGTGGCCCGCGCGCGCCCACCCGTCTTAATCGTCCAGGCTTGGATCGAGATCGGGGAACAGCACCTCAGTGAAGCCGAATTTCGCGAAATCGGTGATACGCATCGGATAGAGCTTGCCGATCAGATGGTCGCACTCGTGTTGGACGACGCGCGCATGAAAGCCGTCGGCGACGCGGTCGATCGGTTGGCCATACTGATCGACGCCGTGATAGCGGATCATGGAAAAGCGGTTGACGATGCCGCGCATGCCCGGCACCGACAAGCACCCTTCCCATCCCTCTTCCATGTCTTGCGACACCGGCGTGATCGTCGGATTGATGAGCACCGTCTCCGGCACGGGCGGCGCCTCCGGATAACGGTCGTTGTGACCGAACCCGAAAATGACGACCTGCAGGTCGACGCCGATCTGCGGTGCGGCAAGCCCCGCGCCGTTCGCATCGTGCATCGTCTCGAACATGTCGGCGATCAGCGCGTGCAGTTCGGGCGTGTCGAAGTGCTCGACGTTTTGGGCGATGCGCAGCAAGCGCGGATCGCCCATCTTCAGAATGTCTCGGATCATGGATTGTCGCCCTCCAAGAGCTTGCGCATATCGTCTTCGTCGAGAATCTTAATGCCGAGTTCCTCGGCCTTCGCGAGCTTGCTGCCGGCTTCTGTGCCCGCCACCACGTAATCGGTCTTCTTCGATACCGAGCCGGCCACCTTCGCGCCGGCCGCTTCGAGCATCTCCTTTGCGTCCTCGCGCGAGAGCGTCGGCAGCGTGCCCGTCAGCACGATCGTCTTGCCGGCCAGCACGCCTTGCGGTTTGCGCGGCGCCGGTGGCCCCTCGGGCCACGTGACCTTGCCCGGTGCGCGCAGTTGCTCTATGACGTGGCGGTTGTGCTCCTCGGCAAAGAACTGATGAATCGACTCGGCCACCACGGGGCCAACGCCTTCGACTTCCATCAATTCTTCGATCGATGCATTCATCACCGGATCGAGCGACCCGAAGTGGCGTGCCAGATCCTTGGCCGTCGATTCGCCGACATCCGGAATGCCGAGCGCAAAAATGAACCGCGTTAGCGTAGTGTGTTTCGCTTTTTCCAGCGAGTCGATCAGATTTTGCGCCGATTTGTCGGCGAAGCGATCGAGCGCCGCCAGCGTCGAGAACCCGAGATTGAACAAATCGGCGGGCGTGCGAACAAGATTCTGCTCGACAAGCTGGTCGATGATTTTTTCGCCCAGGCCGTCGATGTCGAGCGCGCGGCGTTGCGCGAAATGCTCGAGCGAGCGCTTGCGCTGGGCCGGACATACGAGACCTCCCGTGCAGCGCGCGACGGCCTCGCCGGGCAGCCGCTCGATCGCCGAGCCGCAGGCCGGGCAGGCGGTGGGCATCACGAACGGTTGAGCGCCTTCGACCCGGCGTTCGAGCACGGGGCCGACGACTTCCGGGATGACGTCGCCGGCGCGGCGCACGATGACGGTATCGCCGTTGCGAAGATCCTTGCGATGGACCTCGTCCTCGTTATGCAGCGTCGCATTCGTGACCGTGACGCCGCCGACGAAGACGGGCGCGAGCCGCGCCACGGGCGTGACCGCCCCCGTGCGGCCGACGTTGACGCCGATCTCGATCAGTTCGGTCAGCGCTTCTTCAGGCGGAAACTTGTGGGCCAGCGCAAAGCGCGGCGCGCGAGAAACGAAGCCGAGCACGTCTTGCTCGTCGCGCCGGTTCACCTTGTAGACGACGCCGTCGATATCGTAAGGCAGCGCAGCGCGCTTTTCTCCGATGCGCCGGTAGAACGTCAACAAGCCTTGCGCGCCGCGAACGACATCACGCTCGGCGCAGACCGGCAAGCCGAGTTCAATGTACCAATCGAGCAGCGCGTCGTGCGTATCGGGCATCTCGACCCCTTGGAGCGCACCGATCCCGTAGGCGAAAAACGACAATGGCCTCTGGGCCGTGATGCCTGAATCGAGTTGACGCAAGCTGCCTGCGGCCGCATTGCGCGGATTGGCAAACTCGCGCTGCCCGGCGTCGCGCTGGCGCTGGTTGAGACGATCGAAATCGCGTCTGAACATGAGCACTTCGCCGCGCGCTTCGAGCACCCGCGGAATTCGATTGCCCTTCAAACGCAGCGGAATCGAGCGCACCGTGCGCACATTTTGCGTCACGTCCTCGCCAGTCGAGCCATCGCCGCGCGTGGCCGCACGCACGAGGCGGCCGTCTTCGTAGCGCAGGGCGATCGCGAGCCCGTCGAACTTGAGCTCGCACGAATAGTCGACCGGGGCGTGGCGAAGCTGGTCGCTCACGCGCTTGTCGAATGCGGCCACGTCTTCATCGGAAAAGCCGTTGTTCAGCGACAGCATCGGCCGTTCGTGCACCACGGGCGCAAACCCGCTCGCCACTTGCCCGCTGACACGCTGCGTCGGCGATTCCGGTGTGATGACGTCGGGATGCTCGGCCTCGATCGATTGCAGTGCCGAGAACAGACGGTCGTACTCGGCGTCCGGTATGTCGGGTTGATCGAGAACGTAATACCGGTAGTTCGCCCGCTCCAGCTCGGCGCGCAGCCAGGCGGCGCGTTCGGCCGGTTGATCGACAGGCGGAGGCGATTGCACTTGCTTGCTAGCCATGACGTTGATCTTGTTATCGTTGCGTGCGTGCGTGCGGCGGCAGCAAGCCGTGTTACTGGCTGAACAGACGCCGCGTGGCCGGCGAGCCGGCCGGAATGCCGGCCTCCTCTAGCCGCGCATAGAGCGTCATCAGCTGTTTCTCGATCGCGAGCAGCGCCTGTTCCGGCAGCGGCCGCCGCTGATCGTCCACGACCCGCCCGCCGATGCGCTCGGCCAGCGATCTAGCGTAATCGCACATGAGCCGAAACGGGAGGATATCTTCCTCAGCCACGGGCACGTCGAGAATCAGCTTGATCATCTGCCCACCCTTGTAGGTGAGATCGTCGCGCAGAAAGTTCGTATCGCCGAACTGCAGCATGAAGACGGGGCTCTGCTTCGCGTCGAGCTTGACGAAGCGCGTGCCGTCGCGCGACAGCAAAAGGCCGTCTTGCGAAGCGATGGCCTGCACGTAGTTGGCCGACCACGGCGCGCCGTCGGACAGCACGTTGATCGATAACTGCGCGTCGCATTTGGCCGCGAACGCATCGAGCTCGCGGGCCATCGAGACGGTTTCGAGCATGTCGGGGAATTCGGGCGCACCATCGATCGCATCGGCGAATTGCTGTACGCCCGAAACGAACTCCGAGAACTCGAGCTCGTTCAGTGCCCCGCCTCGGTTCGCAAGCTGAACCGCTGCCCGCAATTCCTCGTAGCGCTGAGCGTGTTGCAGCAGTTCCCAGGCACTGCCGCCTTCGGGTTTGCCTTCGATGTAGACGGGTTTGCTGCCCGCGCGGCGCAGCCGCTGCGCAAGCGGCGACGCCTTCTCGCCGGAAATCGGGCCGCCGCAGCGAATCGGCACGACGCAATCGATCCGCCGATCGACGATATGCGGCGGCGCAGCCGAGATCGTTGTGGCGGCCGGTGCGACAGTTTCGCGCTCGCGTTCACGTTCACTCTCGTGCTCGCTCGGCACCTGCCCCGGCGCGCCTTCGGCAGGACGCGATTCGGGGGTGAAACCGTTCGGCGTCGTGGTTTCGGCTTGAATATCGGCCGGAATGTCGAGCGGCGAAGACACGCCGAAACTCGGCTCGATCCGCGCGGCCTCGCTGTCGGGCGCCGCGTCCGACATGGCCGGCTCGCGCCGCGCGCCCGCACGGGCCGGCTCGATGAACGGCCGCTCTTCCTCGTGGTCGTGGCGCGCGAGCCCTTGCTCCGTGTCGGCCGGCATCGGCCGCGGCATCTTGCGGCGCACCTTGGCGCCCTGCCACGCGTTGTAGACGACCACGCCTCCCACTACCACGGCGCCTGCGCCGATCAAACCGAGTGTCAACTCGTCCATGCACGCTCCATGAAGCCATCCTGTGTCGCGGCCCCCCGCCTTGCGCCTTTGCGCCGGCGGCGCGGGCCGCTCGTTAGCCGATATTCTGTGCGAAACCGGCAGCTGTTTCCATGTCCACGGCCACGATGCGCGAAACGCCCTGTTCCTGCATCGTGACGCCGATCAGTTGCTGTGCCATCTCCATCGCAATCTTGTTGTGGGAGATGAACAGGAACTGCGTTTTCTCAGACATCGCCCGCACGAGGTTCGCGAAGCGTTCGGTGTTGGCGTCGTCGAGCGGCGCGTCGACTTCGTCGAGCAAGCAGAACGGTGCGGGATTGAGCTGGAACATCGCAAACACCAGCGCCGTGGCCGTGAGGGCCTTCTCGCCACCCGAGAGCAGGTGAATCGTCGAGTTTTTCTTGCCCGGCGGCTGCGCCATCACCTGCACGCCGGCGTCGAGAATTTCGTCCCCGGTCATGATCAGCCTCGCCTGCCCGCCGCCAAACAGGCGCGGGAACAGTTCGCCGAAATGCCGGTTGACCTCGTCGAACGTGCCTTGCAGCAGCGTGCGCGTTTCCTGGTCGATCTTGCGGATCGCGTCTTCGAGCGTTTCGATCGCGCGCGTCAAGTCCTCCGACTGCGCGTCGAGGAAGTTCTTGCGCTCCGTCGCGGCCGCGAGCTCGTCGAGCGCGGCCATATTCACGGGGCCAAGCGCCGCGATGGCATTGTTGATGCGCGTGACTTCGCCTTGCAGATACGACGGCTTCATGTCGGCCGTCAGCCTTTCCTGCAACTGCGCTTCGTCGACGCCCGCCGCTTCGAGTTGCTCGATGAATTGCTCGCCCGCGATGCGCGCGGCCTGCTCTTTCAGCTGCAATTCGGTAATGCGGTCGCGCAGGGGCTGCAGCGAGCGCTCGGCCGTCAAGCGCATTTCGTCGGCCTGACGCAGCTTCGCCGTCAAATCGTCCAACTCGTGGCGCGCCGCCGACAGCGCCGCCTCCTTCTGCGCGCGCACCTCGAGGGCCTCCTGCAAGCCCGTGTGCGTAGTTTGCTCGTTGATCGTTTCGAGTTCGGCGCGTGCATCTTCCAGCGAACCGGCTACACGCTCGCTCTGCTCGTGCGCGACCTCGATACTGCGCTTGAGCTCGTCGATGCGCGTGGCGACGTTGCGGGCGGCGAAGCGTGCATCGGCGGCCGCGCGCTCGAGATCGCGCGCTTGCGTGCGCGCCTGCGACAGCGTCTCGTCGAGCGACTCGAACGCGAGCTGGTTGTCTTCGAAGCGCGCCTGCAATTGCGCGAGCTCGCCGTCGTGACGCTCGAAGTTCGCCTCGGACTCGGCTCGCTGCGCGCGCTGCTCGTCGATTTGCGCGGCGATCTCTTCGAGATCCTCGCGAATCTGTGTGCTGCGCTGGGTGTAACGTTCGTGCGCTTGCGTCAGTTTGAGTACGTCGAGCTGCAGCGTATGGACGCGTTGCGTCGCACGCTCGACCTGCCCACGCGCATCGGCAAGCGCCTGCGATGCCTGCGTATGGGCGGCTTCGGCCCGAATCGCGGCCGTCTTCGCTTCATCGGCAAGCAGCGTCTGCGCCCGCAGTTGACGCGTGAGGTTCTCGATTTCCTGTTGACGCGCCAGCATGCCGGCCTGCTCGGAATCCGCCGCGTACAGTTGCACGCCGACCCGCGTCACGACATGCCCCGCCTTGACGACAAGCACCGCGCCTTCGGGCAACTGCGCGCGCATAGCGAGCGCTTGGGTCAGATCGTCGGCGATATAAGCGTGACCGAGCCATTCGTTCAAGACGGCGCGCAGCCCGGCATCGTCGATGCGCACGAGCGAGAGCAGCGGCGTCAGGGCGGCCGGCGTTTCGCGGGGCGTGCCGGCCGCAGGGGGCGCGTAAAAAGCTAGCTTGGCCGGCGGGGCATCGCTCGCGAAGGCGCGTACCCAGTCGAGATTCGATATCTCGAGCGCGGCAAGCCGCTCGCGCAGCACCGATTCGAGCGCGGCCTCCCAGCCCGCTTCGACATGCAGCTTCTTCCACAAGCGGGGCAAGCCCGCCAGTTCGTGTTTGTCGAGCCAAGGCTGGATCTTGCCCTCGGTCTGCACGCTCTCCTGGAGCTGCTTGAGCGCGACGAGGCGCGCCTCCAATTGATGGATTTGCGCGCTTTCGCTTTGCACGCGCTCCTGCGCCGTGCGGCGCTCGGCCTCGACGCGCGGCAGCGTCTCTTGCGCTTGGGCCAGGCGCGCCTGCGCATCGCTTAAGATCTCTTCCTGCTCGGCAAGCTGCATGCGCTGCTCTTCGAGCTGCGCTTCGTCGGGCGCGTCGAGACCGCCCGCTTCGGCCTTGAGCCGCTCGTCGCGCTGCTGCAACTGCTGCAGTTGTTGATCGGCATTGCGCTGATGCGCGGCCTCGAGCTTGAGCGCCTGCTCCGTCTGAGCGATGCTCGCGCGTTCCTCGTTCAGCTTTGCCTGCGCGTCGCGCCAGCGCGCCTCGAGCGCCGGCAATTCGTCATGCTTGGCCGCAGCCTGCTCTTCCGCGACTGCGGCTTTCTCTTGCGCAACGGCGAGCGCCTCTTCGGCGTCTTCGAGATCGCCGCGGGCTTTCTCGGCCTGCACCTGCCACTGCTCGCGCTGCGCCGTAAGCGCGGCGATCTGCGCCTGCACGCGGTTGCGCGATTCGATGACGAATTTGATCTCGGCCTCGAGCCGGCTCACTTCGGCATTGGCTTCGTAGAGCGAGCCCTGCGCGCCCTGCATGGCGTCGCTGGCCGCGTAGTGCGCGACACGCAACGTTTCGAGGTCGGCTTCGACTTCGCGCAGCTTCGCCGTCTGGGCTTCGAGATCGATTTGGGCTTCGGCGATCGCGCGCTGCTGGCGGGCCTGCTCAGCCGCTGCCTCGTTCTTGCGCAGCAGCCACAACAGCCGCTGCTTCTCTTCGCCTTCGGCCTGCAGCGTCTTGAACTGGGTGGCGACAACGGCCTGCCCCTCGAGCTTTTCGAGGTTCGTGCCGAGCTCGCGCACGATATCTTCGACGCGCGTCAGATTTTCGCGCGTGTCGTGCAGGCGGCTCTCGGTTTCGCGGCGGCGCTCCTTGTACTTGGACACGCCCGCGGCCTCTTCTAGAAACACGCGCAGCTCTTCCGGCTTCGCCTCGATGATGCGCGCGATCATGCCTTGGCCGATGATCGCGTAGGCACGCGGGCCGAGGCCCGTACCGAGGAAAATGTCCTGGATGTCGCGCCGGCGTGCGGGCAGGTTGTTGATGTAATAGCTCGAGGTGCCGTCGCGCGTGAGCACGCGCTTCACGGCGATCTCGCCGTACTGGCCCCACTGGCCCGCGGCGCGCCCGTCGGCGTTGTCGAACACGAGTTCGACGCTGGCCCGGCTGCCCGGCTTGCGCGCGGTGGAGCCGTTGAAGATGACGTCCTGCATCGACTCGCCGCGCAGCTCGGAGGCGCGCGATTCGCCCAGCACCCAGCGCACCGCGTCGATGATGTTTGACTTCCCGCATCCGTTCGGCCCGACCACGCCGACGAGCTGGCCCGGGACCTGGAAATGCGTGGGATCGACGAATGACTTGAAGCCAGCGAGTTTGATCGAGGTCAGACGCACGGCGATATCGCTGTTTTAGGAGAGTCGAACAAAAACGCGGCCGGACTGCCTCGCCCGCGCACGATGCCGCGGCCGATGAGGACCAGCCGCTGGCGCCTTGCGCGGCGGACCGCCGCCGCGATGCTTTTGGGTCGCGAAAGACATGCGCCTCGGCATCGAGCCACCTGCCTCGCGAGCAAGTGGCAATCATACCATCGCCCATGCGCGGCGCCGCCGCCCGAGCGGCCACACGCGCAGAGCCGCCGCCCGGGGAGCGCGCCGCACGCTATAATGGCGCCCTTTTCCCGAACGAGGGCGGAACGCAATGCCGCCCCTCGCAACGTGCCCGCCGAGCCCCACGTGAATCCGCTACTCGACCGTCTCCAGTCCTATCCGTTCGAAAAGCTGCGCGTGCTGTTGAAGGACGCGACGCCGACGCCGCCTGCCGATCTGCCGCCTATCAGCTTCGGCATCGGCGAGCCCAAACATGCGACGCCCGCCCTGATCCGCGAGGCGATCGTCGCCTCGCTCGATACGCTGTCCAGCTATCCGGCCACGATCGGCTCGAATGTGCTGCGCGAAGCGATCGCCGCCTGGGCCATGCGCCGCTACGGTCTGCCCGCGCTCGATCCGGCCACCGAAGTGCTACCGGTCTCCGGCTCGCGCGAGGCGCTGTTCGCGCTCGCCCAAACGGTTGTCGACCCGACGCGCCCCGGCGCGATCGTCGTATGCCCGAATCCGTTCTATCAGATCTATGAAGGCGCGGCCCTGCTCGCGGGCGCCGAACCTCATTTCGTCAATAGCGATCCCTCCCGCAACTTCGCCTGCGACTACGCGGCGGTGCCCGACGACGTCTGGGCACGCACGCAGTTGCTCTACGTCTGCTCGCCCGGCAATCCGACGGGCGCCGTGCTGACGCTCGACGATTGGCGCGATCTGTTCGCGCTGTCGGACAAGCACGGGTTCGTGATCGCATCGGACGAATGCTATTCGGAGATCTATTTCGATGAAGCCAACCCGCCGCTCGGCGGTTTGGAAGCGGCACACCGGCTCGGGCGCGGCTTCGAGCGGCTCATCATGTTGTCGAGCTTGTCCAAACGCTCGAACGTGCCCGGCATGCGCTCGGGCTTCGTCGCCGGCGATGCCGCGCTGCTCAAGCGCTTCCTGCTCTATCGCACTTACCACGGGGCGGCCCTGTCGCCTGTCTACCAGGCGGCCAGCGCTGCCGCGTGGAGCGATGAAGCGCACGTACGCGAGAACCGCGCTAAATACGTTGCCAAGTTTTCGACGGTCACGCCGATGCTCGCCGGCGTGCTCGACGTGCGGCTGCCCGATGCGGCGTTCTACCTGTGGGCGAATGTCGAGCGCACCGGCCTGACCGATACCGAGTTCGCCCAGCGCCTGTACGCCGACTATAATCTGACCGTCTTGCCGGGCTCCTATCTGGCGCGCACCGCGCACGGCGTGAACCCGGGCCGCAATTTCGTCCGCATGGCGCTCGTTGCCGACATGAACGAATGCGTCGACGGCGCCAAACGCATCGTCGATTTCTGCCGCACCCTCGCGCGCTGACCCGCGTGTGTAGGCGCGGCAGCGCGCGAGGCCGCGAGACCGTGAAACCGATTGCGAGTTGGGACCGCGCACGTCGCCATTTGGGCCCTTGACCGACCGCCCCCGTCATCTTCCGATTTCTTTTAGCGAAACTACCGACATGTCGCAACACATTCAGCAAATCATCGACAACGCCTGGGAAAGCCGCGCCGAGCTGTCGCCGAAGGCCGCGCCCGCCGAAGTACGCGAAGCCGTCGCGCATGCGATCGAGCAGCTCGACAAGGGCCTTTTGCGCGTCGCCGAAAAGAAGGACGGCCAGTGGGTCGTCAATCAATGGCTGAAAAAGGCCGTGCTGCTCTCGTTCCGCCTCGAAGACAACGCGCCCATGCCCGCCGGCGGCTACTCGCAGTTCTACGACAAAGTGCCCTCGAAGTTCGCGAACTACACGGCTGAAGATTTCGCGGCCGGCGGTTTTCGCGTCGTGCCGCCCGCCATCGCGCGCCGCGGCGCATTCATCGCGAAGAATGTCGTCTTGATGCCGTCGTATACGAACATCGGCGCTTATGTCGACGAAGGCACGATGGTCGATACCTGGGCGACGGTCGGCTCATGCGCGCAAATCGGCAAGAACGTGCATCTCTCGGGCGGCGTCGGCATCGGCGGCGTGCTCGAGCCGCTGCAAGCCAATCCGGTCGTCATCGAGGATAACTGCTTCATTGGCGCGCGCTCTGAAGTGGTCGAAGGCGTGATCGTCGGCGAAAACTCCGTGATCTCGATGGGCGTCTACCTCGGCCAAAGCACGAAGATCTACGATCGCGAAACGGGCGAAGTTACCTACGGCTACGTGCCGCCGGGGTCCGTCGTCGTGGCCGGCAATCTGCCGTCCAAGGACGGCTCGCACAGCCTCTATTGCGCCGTCATCGTCAAGAAGGTCGATGCGAAAACGCGCGCGAAGGTCGGCTTAAACGAGCTGCTGCGAGGCGATTGATGAGCGCAGCACGCACCGTGGTCTACGGTATTCCGAACTGCGACACCGTCAAGAAAGCGCGCACGTGGCTCGAGTCGCACGGCGTCGCATTCGAGTTCCACGACTTCAAGAAAGCGGGGCTTAGGGCCTCGCTCGTGACGGATTGGCTCGCGGATATCCCACTCGACGTGCTGCTGAACCGCCGCGGAACGACCTGGCGCGGCTTGCCGGACGAGACGAAGGCCGCCGCCGAGACGCAACAAGGCGCGGTCGCCCTGATGGTCGCAAAGCCGTCGGTCGTGAAGCGGCCTGTGCTCGTGGTGGACGGGCGAGTCAAATCGGTCGGTTTTTCGGCCGACGAATATGCGGCGCTGTTCGCTTAGGGCAGCGCGGCATGAGCGGCAGGTTGGCCATTCGGTAGACTAGTGCCGAACGCCGCGTCGCGAAACAATACGAGCATCGCCTGCCGGCTTTATCCCGCCGGCATTTTTTTATACAGAACAAAACGGTCACTGAATCCATGTCCGGCACCCTTGCTCTCACCGAAGAACTGATCGCGCGCGCCTCGGTCACGCCCGACGACCAACACTGCCAAAAGCTGCTGGTGGCGCGGCTGGAAGCTGCCGGCTTCGTCTGCGAAACGATCGAGTCGCATGGCGTCACCAACCTGTGGGCCGTCAAGCGCGGCACGGACGGCACGCACGGCAAGCTGCTCGCGTTCGCGGGCCATACCGACGTCGTGCCCACCGGCCCGCTCGAACACTGGACGTCTCCGCCGTTCGTGCCGACTCACCGCGACGGCAAGCTGTATGGGCGCGGCGCCGCCGATATGAAGACGTCGATTGCCGGCTTTATCGTCGCAAGCGAAGAGTTCATTGCGGCACACCCAAACCATCGCGGCTCGCTCGCGCTGCTCATCACGAGCGACGAAGAAGGTCCGGCCACCGACGGCACCGTCAAGGTCGTGCAGGCGCTAGAGGCGCGAGGCGAGCGGCTCGATTACTGCGTCGTCGGCGAGCCTACGTCGACGAACACGCTCGGCGATGTCGTCAAGAACGGCCGGCGCGGCTCGATGTCGGGCAAGCTCATCGTCAAGGGCGTGCAAGGCCATATCGCCTATCCGCATCTCGCGCGCAATCCGATTCACTTGCTGGCGCCCGCATTGGCCGAACTCGTTGCCGAGCACTGGGACGGCGGCAACGAGTACTTCCCGCCCACCACGTGGCAGGTATCGAACCTGCATGGCGGTACGGGCGCGAGCAACGTCATTCCGGGCCACGCCGATCTCACGTTCAACTTCCGCTTCTCGACAGCCAGCACCGTCGAAGGCCTGCAGCAGCGCGTGACTGCGATCCTCGACAAACATGGGCTCGAGTACGATCTCGATTGGACGGTCAGCGGGTTGCCGTTCCTGACGCCCCGGGGCGAGCTCTCGAATGCGCTAGAGCGAGCCATCAAGGATGAAACGGGCGTCTCGACGGAGCTGTCGACGACAGGCGGCACCTCCGACGGTCGCTTTATCGCGCGCATCTGCAAACAGGTCATCGAATTCGGGCCGCCGAACGGCAGTATTCACAAGATCGACGAGCATATCGAACTCGCGTTCGTCGAGCCGTTGAAGAACATCTATCGGCGTGTGCTCGAAACGCTAATCGCGTGATGCGCAGCACCGCGTACGAAACGAAACCGCACGATACCGTGCCGCCTATGGAGATGCCGCGATGACCACGCCGTTCCTCACCCCTCGCGACTTACTGCGCTATGCGGTATCGCGCTTTACGCAAGCGCAGCTCGCTTTCGGCCATGGCAACGCGAATGCCTACGACGAAGCCGCCTATCTGATCCTGCATACGCTGCACTTGCCGCTCGATACGCTCGACCCGTTCCTCGACGCTCGCCTGCTCGATAGCGAAATCGAAGCCGTGCTGAACGTCATCGAGCGTCGCGCGGCCGAACGCGTACCCGCGGCCTACATCACGCAGGAAGCCTGGATGCATGGGCGGCACTTTTATGTGGACGAGCGTGTCATCGTGCCGCGTTCATTCATCGGCGAACTACTGGACGACGGCCTGCAGCCTTATGTTGCCGATCCCGATGAAGTCGGTGCCGTGCTCGAACTCTGCACGGGTTCGGGTTGCCTCGCGATTCTCGCCGCGGACGCATTTCCGAATGCCGACGTCGACGCCGTCGACATTTCGGCCGATGCGCTCGAAGTCGCGCGCATCAACGTCGCCGGCTACGAGCTCGAGGATCGGATTGCCTTGTTCGAGGGCGATCTGTTCGCGCCGTTGCCCGAGCGCCGCTACGACGTCATCATCGCGAACCCGCCGTACGTCAACAGCGATTCGATGCAGGCGCTGCCGCCCGAGTATCGGCACGAGCCCGAGCTCGCGCTCGCCGGCGGAGCGGACGGCATGGACGTCGTGCGCCGCATCATCGGGCAAGCGCGCAATTGGTTGACCGAGGACGGCATACTCGTCATCGAAATAGGCAACGAGCGTGCGAACGTGGAAGCCGCCTTCGGCGGGCTCGATCTCGTATGGCTTTCGACGAGCGGCGGAGACGATAGCGTCTTCTTGATTCAAGCCAGCGATTTGCCGGTGGCGTGACCGCGCAGCATTGCGTCGCTGCTCGGCGGCCTCAGGAAGCCTACTGATCCGCTCATGCATTTCAATTGGCTCTCTTTCGGTAGCCTGTTCTTCGCCGCGCATGTCCTCGGCGTGATCGCGGCCGGCCATGCGATCCTCAATACGAGAACGTCGCAAGGCGCAATCGCCTGGGCCGTCTCGCTCGTCGCCGTGCCCTACGTCACGCTGATTCCTTACCTCTTTTTGGGGCGCAGCAAGTTTTCGGGCTACGTCGACAAGCGCCGAATCGAAAGCGAGCTGTTGCGCACACGCGCGCATCCCAGCGCTTGGGACACGCGGGCTTCGTCGACGGGCCGCCCGGCCGAAGCGCTCGGCCACCACGTCGTGCGTGCGCTGACGAAGCTATCGGGCATGCCGTTCCTAGCGGGTAACACCGTGCGGACGCTCGTGAACGGCGAAGCGACGTTCGCCGCGATCCTTGACGCAATCGAGCAAGCGCGCCATTACGTGCTCGTTCAGTTTTTCATCGTGCGCGACGACGCCCTCGGGGAAATGCTGAAGCAATTGCTTATTGCAAAAGCTTCCCAAGGTGTCCGCGTCTGTTTTCTGTTTGACAGCATCGGCAGCTTCGATCTGCCGAAGCGTTATGTGGCGGCGCTACTCGCGGGCGGTGTCGAGATGCATCCTTTCGCGACGAACCGCCGCTTCGTCAACCGTTTCCAACTCAATTTCCGCAATCACAGAAAGATCGTCATCGTCGACGGCGAGCGTGCTTTCATCGGCGGGCATAACGTCGGCGTCGAGTATCTGGGCGGCAATCCGCGTCTGTCGCCGTGGCGCGACACGCACATAGAAATGCGCGGCCCGATCGTCGCGAGCGTGCAGTTCGTCTTTATCGAGGATTGGCATTGGGCGACGCAGCGTCTGCCACGGCTCGAGCCGTCGCAAGCCGAAACGCCGCACAGCGTGGGCGATGCCGACATGCACTGCCTCGTGGTCGCGCCGGGCCCGGCCGATAAAGAGGAAACGGGCTCGCTGTTCTTCGTCGAGGCAATCAACGCCGCGCAAACGCGGATCTGGATCACGACGCCCTATCTGATTCCCGACGAAGCCGTATTCTCCGCGTTACGGCTCGCGGTCATGCGCGGCGTGGACGTGCGTATTCTGATTCCAAGCCGGCGCGATCACTACGTCGTGTTCGAAGCATCGAAGCTTTACGCCTACGACTTGGTTGTCGCTGGCGTGCGCATCTTCCGGTACCGGCCTGGATTCCTGCACCAGAAAGTGGTGCTGATCGACGAGGCGGCCGCGGCGATCGGCAGCGCGAATCTCGACAATCGCTCGTTCCGGCTCAATTTCGAAATCATGGTGCTGACGATCGATCCGGCGTTCGCTTCGGAGGTCGAAGCAATGCTGGAACGGGATTTCGAGCAGGCGTGGGAAGTCGATCGCAGCGAGTACCGCAATGCGTCGGCCCTACGGCAAATCGTCATGCATGTGGCGCGGTTGTTTTCGCCGATTCTTTGAATGCCGTGCCGCGCCGGCAGCATGAGGGCGGCTTCAATGCGAGCGCCGAAGCCTCAAAGCAGCGCCTCGATATCGTCCACGATCGCCTCCGGCTTCGTCTTCGGCGCATACCGCTTGACGACTTCACCGCGACGATCGACGAGAAACTTCGTGAAGTTCCACTTGATGAATTCGGTCCCGAGCAAGCCCGGCGCCTCGCCCGTCAGATAACGAAACAGCGGATGCGCCTCGGGGCCCTTGACATCGATCTTCTCGAACATCGGAAACGTCACGCCAAAGTTCTTCTCGCAGAAGCTGCCGATCTGCGTCGCGTCGCCAGGCTCTTGCTTGCCGAACTGATTGCACGGAAAGCCAAGCACCTCGAAACCGCGCCCGGCGAACTTTTCATACAGTGCCTGCAATCCCGCGTACTGCGGCGTGAACCCGCATTCGCTGGCCGTATTGACGATCAGCAGCACCTTGTCGCGGTACTGGTCAAGGCCGACCGCCTCACCGCCCAGCGTGCGCGCGGAAAACGTATAGAGCGTACTCATCGGGTCGCCTCCGAAGGAAAAAGGCAAGTCTATGCGAAAGAGTCGTGCCGCGCGTCGTACAACATCTGCTTCGAACCGTCGAGACCGTCTAAAATAGCGCTTTTCGAGCAGCCGGCCCCGTCGTGATCCGTTTCAATCAATTCAGCCTCGCCCGCGGCGTCAAGCCCCTATTCGACGCCGCCTCATTCACGCTGAACCCCGGCGAAAGGGCCGGGCTCGTCGGCGCCAACGGCTCCGGCAAGTCGACGCTGTTCTCAGTCTTGCGCGGCGAACTCGATCCCGACGCCGGCGACGTCTTTCTGCCTGCGTCGTGGCGCATCGCGCACGTCGCCCAAGATACGCCCGCCGTCGAGAAGACAGCGCTCCAATACACGCTCGACGGCGATACCGCCCTGCGCGAAATCGAGACGCGCATCAGCGAGGCCGAGGCCGCACACGACGGCGAAGCACTCGCGCACGCACACGCCGCGTTCGCCGACGCCGACGGCTACACCGCCCCCGCCCGCGCCGAGGCGTTGCTGCTCGGGCTCGGCTTCACGCTCGCACAGACGCGCGAGCGCGTCGCAAGCTTCTCGGGCGGCTGGCGCATGCGGCTGAACCTGGCGCAAGCGCTCATGTGCCGCTCCGACCTGCTGCTGCTCGACGAGCCCACGAACCACCTCGATCTCGACGCGATCGTCTGGCTCGAAGATTGGCTGGGCCGCTACGCCGGCACGCTCGTCGTCATCTCGCACGACCGCGAATTTCTCGATGCCATCTGCAACGTGACGCTGCACCTCGAGAACCGGCAGGTAAAGCGTTATGGCGGCAACTATTCGCAGTTCGAGATTTTGCGTGCTCAGCAGCTAGCGCTGCATCAAAGCGCTTTCGTGAAGCAGCAAAAGACGATCGCCCATCTGCAAAGCTTCATCAACCGCTTCAAGGCCCAGGCCACGAAGGCGCGGCAAGCGCAGAGCCGCGTGAAGGCGCTCGAAAAGATGGAACTGATTGCACCCGCGCACGCAGCCTCGCCCTTCACGTTCGAGTTCCGCACGCCCGATGCCGCGCCTAATCCGATGCTCGTCATGGAAGACGTGCGCTGCGGCTACCGAACCCATGACGGTCTCGAAATTCCGATTCTCGACGGCGTGACGCTTTCAGTGCAAACCGGCCAGCGCATCGGCCTGCTCGGCGCCAATGGCCAGGGCAAGTCGACGCTCGTCAAAACGCTCGCGGCTACGCTCGAGCCGCTCGCCGGCACCATGCAAGCGGGCCGCGGGCTCGCGATCGGCTATTTCGCCCAACATCAGCTCGAAACCCTGCGCCCCGACGATTCGCCGCTCGCGCACCTGGCCCGCATCGCGCCGGAGGCGCGCGAGCAAACGCTGCGCGATTTCCTCGGCGGCTTCAATTTTTCAGGCGACATGGTCAGTTCGCCGATCGGGCTGTTCTCGGGCGGCGAGAAAGCGCGGCTTGCACTCGCGCTCATCATCTGGCGCAAACCGAATCTGCTGCTGCTCGATGAACCGACGAACCACCTCGATCTGGAAACGCGCCACGCACTCACGATGGCGCTCGCGCAATTCGAGGGCACGGTGATTCTCGTCTCGCACGATCGGCACCTGCTGCGCGCGAGCACGGATCAATTTATGCTCGTCGCTAAGCACCGGCTGCAGCCGTTCGACGGCGATCTCGACGATTACCGCGATTGGCTGCTGCAGCACGCCGCCGACACGCGCGCCGAGGCGAAGGCCGCGAGTCAAACCGGTTCGTACGGGACTAGCAACGATGCGGGCGACGGCGGCAGCGCGGCGGGCAACCGCAAGGGGCAGCGCCGTCAAGACGCCGAAGCGCGCCAGAAGCTGTCGCAGCAGAAGAGGCCGCTACAAACGCGCATTACGAAGCTCGAGAAAGAAATGGAGAAGCTGAACGCCGAAAAGGCGACGCTCGACGCTTTCATCGGCGATACGGCAAGCTATGAACCGGCCATGAAGGCCAAGCTCACCGACGCGCTGAAGCGCCAAGCCGAGGTCTGCGCGCGCCTCGATGCGCTGGAAGCCGAATGGCTCGAGGCGCACGAGGCACTCGAACAAATCGGCTGAGTGCCCCGTTGCCGGCGGCGCGCAGCCTCTCGCGCAGGAGCCGGCAGGGATCGACAGGAGGTGTAGCTTGACGACGGATACTCCGCTGCAGGGCTTGCGCGTACTGGATCTGACGCGCCTGCTGCCCGGTCCGCTTGCGACGCTGCGGCTCGCCGAGCTTGGCGCCGACGTCCTCAAAATCGAAGAGCCGGGAAGCGGGGATCCGGCGCGCGCGATGATGCTGGCGCCGGCCGATCGAGCGAAGGGCATGCCGAGTGCCTTCTATCGCCTGGTCAATCGCGGCAAGCGGGAAACGCGGCTTGATCTGAAGACCGAAACGGGGCGCACGGTCCTACGCGCGCTCGTGCGCGAATCTCACGTACTCGTCGAAAGCTTCCGTCCCGGCGTGATGAAGCGGCTCGGGCTCGATTACGCGGAACTGGTCAAGGTCAACCCGAGACTCGTCTACTGCGCCATTACAGGCTACGGAGCCAAGGGTCCGTTCTCGCAGCGGCCGGGGCATGACATCAACTACCTCGCCTACGCGGGCGTGCTCGATCAAATCACGACGCCCGAGGGCACGCCCGTCCTACCGAACATCCAGATCGCCGATCTGCTTGGCGGCGCCCTGCCGGCGGTCACGCGCATTCTCGCGGCGCTCTGGCAGGTGTCGCGCGGCGGCGGCGCGTTCGTCGATGTTTCGATGACGCACTCGATCCACGCAAATAACGTCGTGGCTCAGGCTACGCTCGCGAACGCCGAAAACGGCATGCCGACCGCCGCCGACGAACTGCGCGCGGGACACGGGCTGCTCAACGGCGGCGTGCCCTGCTACAACGTCTACCGGACGGCCGACGAACGCTGGCTCGCCCTCGGCGCGCTCGAGCTGAAGTTCTGGGAAAAGTTTTGCCGCGCGCTGGGCCGGGCCGATTGGGCGGCGCGTCATTGGAGTTTGGGGCAAGTCATCGGCGGCCCCGACGCGGTGGCGCTCACGCGCGAGGTGGCCGATCGGATCGCGACGCATCGGCTCGACACGTGGATCAAACTGCTCGAGCCACACGACTGCTGCGTCTCGCCCGTACTGACGGCCGCGCAAGCGCGCGATCACATTTTGTTTCGGCGCGAGGCCGAGCCCGACCCCGAGGCGTAGACGTAAGCGCAAGCGGCAACGCATCGGCGATGCCCCCTGTTCCCGCCAAGCCAAACAGCCCCAGTCTCGCTGCTTACTCGAGTTCCTTGACCCGGTCGATCGCTTGCTCGATACGCTCGACGGCGAGCACTTGCAAACCGTCAACCGGCTGCTTCGGCGCATTCGCCTTCGGAATCAGCGCCGATGTAAAACCCAGCTTCGCCGCCTCCTTCAGACGCTCCTGCCCGCGCGGCGACGGTCGGATCTCGCCCGCTAGGCCTACCTCGCCAAATACGATCAACCCTTTGGGCAACGGCTTGTTGCGCAGCGACGAATGAATGGCGAGCAGCACCGCTAAGTCGGCGGCGGGCTCGGCGATCTTGACGCCGCCGACGGCATTGAGAAACACGTCTTGATCGAAGCATGCGATACCCGCATGGCGATGCAATACGGCCAGCAGCATGGCGAGCCGGTTCTGCTCGAGCCCGACCGCCAACCGGCGCGGATTCGGCACGTGCGCCGTATCGACGAGCGCTTGGACCTCGACCAGCAGCGGACGCGAGCCTTCCTGCGTGACGAGCACGCAGGAGCCGGGCACGATTTGTTCGTGGTGCGATAGAAAGAGCGCCGACGGATTCGCGACGCCACGCAGGCCGCGCTCGGTCATGGCGAAGACACCGAGTTCGTTGACGGCACCAAACCGGTTCTTGAACGCGCGCACGAGCCGGAACGACGAATGCGTGTCGCCTTCGAAGTACAAAACGGTGTCGACGATGTGTTCGAGCACGCGCGGCCCGGCCAAGCTGCCCTCCTTCGTCACGTGCCCGACCATGACGATGGTGGTGCCCAACTGCTTCGCGATGCGCGTGAGTTGAGCCGCGCATTCGCGCACCTGCGCGACGGAGCCTGGCGCGGAAGTCAACGCATCCGAGTAAACCGTCTGGATCGAATCGATCACGGCCACGTCGGGCCGCTCCGCCTCGATCGCGGCTTGGATTTTTTCGAGCTGGATTTCGGCAAGCAGCATCAAGTCCGCCGCCCGCGAGCCGGGCTCGAGTAGCGCCAGGCGCTGCGCGCGCAGGCCGATCTGTGCCGCCGATTCCTCGCCGCTGATGTAAAGCGCGCGCCGCTCCTCCGACAGCGAGGCGAGCGACTGTAGCAGCAACGTCGACTTGCCGATTCCCGGATCGCCGCCGATCAGCACCACCCCACCCGCGACGAAGCCGCCGCCGAGGACCCGGTCGAATTCGCCGATGCCGGTCGAAAAGCGCGGGACATCGGCCGCCTCGATATCGGCGAGCCGCTGCACCGGGGCGCTCTTGGCAAGCGACTGGAAGCGATGCGCGCCGGCGCTCGGCGCGACCGTCTCGACGAGGGTATTCCAGGCGGTGCACGAGGGACACTGCCCTTGCCACTTCGGCGTTTGACCGCCGCATTCGGTACAGGTGTAAGCCGTCTTTTGTTTTGCCACGCGCGGTCCTTAGCCGTTCTTTCTTTTGATCGATGTCCGCTTGAGCGGACGCGCCGCCGGCGCCGCCGTTTACTCGGCCAGCACCGGCACTCGCTGGGCAACCGCGCACATCAGCTCGTAGCCGATCGTGCCGCAAGCGCGCGCGACATCGTCGATGGGCAGTTGCGCGCCCCATAACTCAACGCGAGAACCCACGTTCGCGGTCGGGACGGGCGTCAGATCGACGGTTAGCATATCCATCGACACCCGGCCGACGAGGTGCGTGCGCACGCCGTCGACGATGATCGGCGTGCCTTCCGGCGCGCACCTCAAATAGCCGTCCGCATAGCCGCACGCGACAACGCCGATGCGCATGGGACACGGCGTGGAATAGACGGATCCATAGCCGACGGTCTGCCCCTTAGCGAGCGTTTGCACGCCGATGAGCTCGGAGGCGAGCGTCATGGCCGGCTGCAACCCCACCCCGTCGATCGCGGCCGTGGCACCCGAGGGCGAGGCCCCGTAGAGGATGATCCCTGGGCGCACCCAGTCGAAATGCGCGCGCGGGTGCCAGAGCGTAGCCGCCGAGTTCGACAGGCTGCGCGCCCCGGCGATGCCTTCCGCTCCGCGCTCGAATGCATCGATCTGATGATCGATGCCGCGATCGCCGTCGGCATCCGAAAAATGGGTCATGAGCACGATTTGTCCGACCCCGGGGCACGCACGGGCCCGCTCCCAGGCCGCACGGAACTTCTCGGGCGTGTAGCCGAGCCGGTTCATGCCGCTATTCATCTTCAGTTGAATGTTGACCGGCTTGGACAAGCGTGCCATTTCCAGCATCCGCAACTGCTCGTCGCTATGCACCGTGGTGGTCAGGCTGTAGCGGTCGATGACATCGATATCCGTCGGCCGGAAAAAGCCTTCGAGCAAGAGAATCGGCCCGGCCCAGCCGAGTTCGCGCAGCTTCACGGCCTCTTCGAGGTCGAGCAGCCCGAAGCCGTCCGTCGCGCGCAGCCCCGGGAACGCGCGGGCGAGCCCGTGGCCGTATGCATTGGCTTTGACGACGGCCCACACTTTCGACTTGGGCGCGTGACGGCGCACGCATGCAAGGTTATTGGCTAAGGCGGCGGTATGGATAGTGGCGAGAAGCGGGCGCGGCATGATTTTTTCGTATGAAGCACGATGTGAATCGTGACAGAACGGCGCATTTGAGCGCGCGCGGCAAGCCCGCGCACGGTTCGGACGGCGCGCCGGCAGTCCGAAGGCACCTATTTTCGTGATATAAAGCCGTGCGCACAACCCATTTCGAACGGCCTAAGTCCTAACGCGTCAAACGCGCCCGGGGGGACGCGCCGCAAAGGACCGCACCGCATCAGATGAAAAAAGGTTTTTACTCCATTATGGCCGCGCAGTTTTTTTCGTCGCTGGCCGATAGCGCCCTTCTGATCGCCGCCATTGCACTGCTGAAAGACCTTCACGCTCCGAACTGGATGACGCCGCTGCTCAAGCTGTTCTTCGTCCTGTCGTATGTCGTGCTTGCCGCATTCGTCGGCGCTTTCGCCGATTCGCGGCCCAAAGGGCGCGTGATGTTCGTCACGAACACCATTAAGATCGTAGGCTGCGTCGTCATGCTTGTGGGCGCGCATCCGCTTGCCGCGTACGGTATCGTCGGCTTCGGGGCCGCAGCGTATTCGCCGGCCAAGTATGGCATCCTCACCGAACTGCTGCCGCCCGAACGGCTCGTCGCGGCCAACGGCTGGATCGAGGGCACCACCGTCGCGTCGATCATCCTCGGCACGGTGCTCGGCGGCGCGCTGATCAGCCCTCACATCGCCGCGCACGTGCTCAAGCACCGCCTGCCGTTCGTCGCCACACCGGCCGAAGCCGCCATGGTCGTCATCATGGGTATTTATGTCGTCGCTGCCCTGTTCAATCTGCGCATTCCCGACACCGGGGCTCGCTATCCGAAGCAACAGCATGGCCCAATCAAGCTCATCACCGATTTCGCCGACTGTTTTCTGACTTTGTGGCGCGACAAGCTCGGCCAGATTTCCCTTGCCGTCACGACGCTGTTTTGGGGCGCCGGCGCAACCCTGCAGTTCATCGTCCTGAAATGGGCCGAAGTCTCGCTCGGCATGTCGCTGTCCGAAGGCGCGATCCTGCAGGCGATCGTAGCCGTCGGCGTGGCTGCCGGGGCGATGTACGCCGCCGCGCGTGTGCCGCTCAAGAAATCGCTGACCGTGCTGCCGGTCGGCATCATGATGGGCATTGCCGTCATGATGATGGCCTTCTATACGCGCCACCTCATACCCGCGAACTGGGGCTTCTACTTCGGCCGCCTGCACGTGCCGGGCTATCTCCTCATCGCTTATCTGTTCTTGATGATCGTGGGCGCGCTTTCGGGCTTCTTCGTCGTGCCGATGAACGCGCTGTTGCAGCATCGCGGACACGTTCTGCTCTCGGCCGGCCATTCGATCGCGGTGCAGAATTTCAACGAAAACCTCTCGGTCCTCATCATGCTGTGCCTGTACGCCGTGCTGATCTGGCTCGACGTGCCCGTCTCGATCGTCATCGTCCTGTTCGGCACCTTCGTCTGCCTGATGATGTGGCTCGTCATGCGCCGCCATCAGGCCAATCAGCGTGCCTTCGATTCGGTCGCGCTGATCGGCGAAGTCAAGCATTGAGCCGCGGGCCACGGGCCGGCCTTTCGCCATGCCTCTTTCCATCCATAACGTCCTGACGATCGCCGGCTCGGATTCGGGCGGCGGCGCCGGCATTCAGGCCGATTTGAAGACGTTTTCCGCGCTCGGCGTCTACGGTGCGAGCGTCGTCACGGCGCTGACGGCGCAAAACACGCACGGCGTGCGCGCCGTCCATGCGCCCGACGGCGCGTTCGTCGCGGCGCAGCTCGACGCCGTCTTCGAAGACATCCGTATCGACGCGGTGAAGATCGGCATGCTCGCGACCGCGGACATTGCGCGGGCCGTAGCCGCGGCGCTGCGCCGCTATGGGCCGCCGCACGTCGTGCTCGACACGGTCATGCTGTCGAAGAACGGCCATGCCCTGCTCGCCCCCGATGCCGTCGCCGTGCTGCGCGACGAATTGCTGCCGTTAGCCGGCCTCGTCACCCCGAACCTCGATGAAGCCGCCGCGCTTCTCGGTGCGAATGCGCCGGCAGACGACGAAGCCGCCATGCGCCGGCATGGCGAAGCGTTGCGCGCTCTGGGCGCGCGCGCCGTCCTCATGAAGGGTGGGCATCTAGGCGGCGGGGAGAGCCCCGATTGGCTCATCGACGGTACCGGCGCGCACCGCGTGAGCGCGGCGCGCATCGCCGTCACGCAGACGCACGGCACCGGCTGCACGCTATCGGCGGCGATCGCCGCACTCCGGCCCCAGCGGCCCGACTGGCTCGGCGCGGTCACGGACGCCAAGGCCTATCTCGTCAATGCGCTGCGCGAAAGTACACGCCTCGACGTAGGCACCGGCATCGGGCCTTTGCATCATTTTCACGGTTGGTGGTGAGTGACTAAGCGCCACTTCGGCCTAGGCTTGGGCGAGGCATTGTTGGGGGGATGGCCGGCGACAGGCGGGAGCCCGCTAAGCGACGCCGAGCGCGAACGCCTTTGCCTGCTGCGGCCATTCGTCGGGCACCACAAACCCGCGCTGCGTCTCGCGCCAGCGCCCTAGTCCTCCTAGTCCTGACGCGGCAGGCGCGCGCTCGAAAGCCGCGACCATGGCGGGGCCGCTTTGCGGCGGGAGCTGCTCAGCCAGCACGCCAAACGCCGACAATCCCGCCGCGTCGACATCCTCGTTCGCCACCGCAGGCCGGGGTGCGAGCCACGCGAGGCGCGGCAACGCAGCCCAGCGGGCGCCGGCGCAGCGCGCACAGAATGCAGGCCAATCGCTGCGTGTCACCCAAAAACCTCGGTGGTGGGCCGCATCGACGGCTCGCACCGCCGGCGGCGTTTCGTCCCACCGATAGAACAGCCAGCCCTTGATGAACATCTGCGCCTGCCATGGACCTCGATGGCCCAGCGCGGCAAATTCCTCTCGCGCCGACAGCGGCAACTGATGACCCAGCAAATGCGCGAGCTTCAGATCGAACCGATCCTGCAGGCCGGGGCCGACGTAGTCGGCCATCTCGCCCCGCCCGCCGCCCACATGCAAGTAGCATTTGACGGCCAGCTCCCAATGCAGCCTGCGCCCGCTCGCCGTCTCCACCAGAAAATCGCATTCGCCGATCGTTCGCCCCGCGAGCCGAAGGGCGACGTTCGACGCGACGAGCCGAGCCGCCGAGCCATGTTGCAAAAAGTAGCCGAGCAGGCATTCGGCGTAGCGGCCGAGCCGCATGGTGCGGGTCGTCGCGATAGCCTCTCGCAAGGCACCGGCATCGCGATCGAGTTCGATCAGCCACTGGACGGCGGCGGCCGCTTCCGCAGCCGACTCGAACACACTCGCGAGTTCGCCCGTGGGCGGCTGCGGGCACAGCAACGGCGTGCTGAACAGCAGCCACGCCAAGTCGCGGACAACCGGATCGGACAAGGCATCGAGCAGCGCATCGAGCGCGGCAACCGACTCGGCCACCGGCTCCAGCGCGCTCATGGCGCCGCCTGCCGTTCGGCTATGAGTTGCCGATAAGTGTCGAAGGCAAAGCACAGATCGACCCATGCCTTCGCTTTGTCCTGCAGGGTGCGGAGCAGATAGGCGGGGTGATACGTGACGATGACGGGGACATCCTCGTAACGATGCACGTGGCCCCGCAGCGATGAAATGCTGGCGTCGGTCTTGAGCAGGTTTTGCGCAGCCACACGTCCGAGCGCGATGATGAGCTTCGGCTTGACGAGCGCCACCTGGCGTTGCAGATAGGGCTCGCAGCGTGCGACTTCATCGGGCTCGGGGTTTCGGTTGCCCGGCGGCCTGCATTTAACGACGTTGGCGATGTAGACGTTCTCGGCGCGCGCAAGCGTGAGGGCGTGCAGCATGCTGTCGAGCAACTTGCCGGCCTGGCCGACGAACGGCTCGCCTTGCTTGTCCTCGTTTTCGCCGGGACCCTCGCCGATCAGCATCCAATCGGCTGCGCGGTCGCCTACCCCGAAAACCGTTTTCGTGCGCTTTTCGCACAGGCGGCAGCTCTGGCAAGCCGCGACGCGCGCTTCGAGCGCCTCCCAATCGAGCACCGCGATGCCGCTATTCGGCGATGCTTCGATACTTTCACGCGACGGCGTGGCCCGCGTCGGCGGGCGCTCGATGTTGTCGAACTGAACGGTCTGAGCCGCCTCCCGAGTGGCCTGTCGAGCAGCATCCCGAACCGCCGCGATCGCCTCCGTGGCCTCGCCGGCATCGACGCCTCGATCAACCGGCGCGCCGCGCCGCACCCATAACGTCGCGAGACCTAATGTCTCGAGTGCAGCTTCATCGAGCGCCATCGTCGCCCTCCTCCAAAATCGTATAGCGCATGACGAGCGCGTCCTCGCGGCCGTGCCGCCGCGCGGGATAGTAGTTTTTGCGCCGCCCGATCGTTGCGAATCCGAAACGCTCGTACAGCCGTATCGCGCGCACATTGGAAGGCCGCACTTCGAGCAGCAGGCCGCTCAACTGCTTGCCGCGTGTAATCCGCATCGCCTCGCGCAGCAGCGTGAGGCCGGCGCCCGTCCCCTCAGCCCGCGGCGTCACGCACAGGTTGAGCAAATGCATTTCGTCGACGACGGGCATCAGCACGCAATAGCCGATCAGCGTACCGGTGACGTGCCGCATGCACACGCCGAAGTACCCGTTGCGCAGCGAATCCTCGAAGTTACCGCGCGACCAGGGGAAATCGTAGGCCTCGTGCTCGACCGCAGCCACTTCGTCCAGATCGGCTTCGGTCATTGGAGACATATAGCGATCGGCCAGCAACACCCCGCTCATCGAACCTCCTGCCCGCTGCGCGCCCCCTGTTGGGCAAGGCGCTCGGCGGTCGTCTGCGCGACTTTATCGCGCACGTACTCGGGCGCCGCATGCTCAGCGTCGACGACCCGGCCGGCACGGTACGCACGCAGCGCGGCCAGCGCGAGCGGTTGCGCGTGCGGCAACGCGTCGTGATCGACGACGACGGCACGCTCGGTAATCGCGAGTCGCGCGCCGAAGGCGCGAGCCGCATTGCCCGCTACAGCGAACGGCGCGTCGGGCGCGACGAGCGCATCGGGCGCGCTCAGCGACGGCGGCGTGAGCGTGCGCCATTCACCATCGCCCGCATCCCAAGCGTAGTCGGCCCAATACACTTCATCCATTCGCGCATCGAGTGCCGCCAACACGCGCGTGATGGACGGATCGCGCAGCCGCGCGCTTTCGGCGCAGGCAAGCAGTGTGCTGATTGGAACGACGGGCACGCCCAACCCGAAGGCAAGCCCCTGCGCCACGCCCGTGGCCGTACGCAAGCCGGTAAACGAGCCGGGACCGGCGCCAAACGCGATGGCATTGCATTGCGCCAGCGCCACGCCGGCTTCGTCGAACAATTCGCGCACGGCGGGCAACACGCGCGTGCTGGAAACCGCGCCCGTCAGTTCGTGGCGCGTCCAGACGCGAGGAGAGTCCACTGCCGACGCGGCAGAGGACCCGTCGGAGCGTAGCAGCGCGACCGAGCAATATTCGGTCGACGTGTCGAAAGCAAGCAGCACGGTCGATGTCATGGGCGCTATTGTAATGCGGCTAGTGCGGCGCTCCGCCTATCGAATGAGGCGTACCGAGCGCGAATCGGATGCGTTCCGCTCGCGCGATCCGCGTTTGATCCGCGTTTGATCCGCGTTTGATCCGCGTTTGATCCGCGTTTGGAAGCATCGCTCGATTTTTAGGCCTCGATCGCTTGCTATGATCGGCGTCCTTAACGTTTTCGGTTTTCGCACCGGAGAGATAGCCATGAGCAATGTCGATACGCTGTTCGAGCAAGCACAGGTGGATGTCAAAGCCCTACCCGAAAAACCCGGCAACATGACGCTGTTGCGCCTTTACGCGCTATTCAAGCAGGCTACGGAAGGCGACGTGCACGGCGAGAAGCCGGGCTTCACCGATATGATCGGCAAGTACAAGTACGACGCCTGGGCTTCCCTCAAGGGCACCGCGCAGGAGGTGGCGAAACAGCACTATGTCGAGCTCGTCGAATCGCTCAAGAACAGCTCGGCTGCTTAAGCCAAGGCTAGTACAGCCAGGCGCAGCAAGGCGCGGCGGGTTGTCGATGCCCGGCCGGCTAACTTATCCGACGCCGCAGTGGCGCGACGCAGCAAAAACCCTTACAATGCGGCCTGCGCATCACCCGTCGGTAACAAGCCGGTGCGTGCGGCGCGTGTAGCGTTTTGCTCCAATCCAGTTTAGAACCTGTCCCCTTCCGCCTAGGCCTTAGCAGGCCGTCTCATACCAGGCTGGCGGCGGCGCCATATCGGCGTCCCCGTATCCGATACAGCTTCTAACGAAAAGCTCGCATCAAACCGCGAGCTGCCCCCGTTTTTCGATTTGCTCGCGTGCCTCTTTTGCCTGTTGCATGCTGAATCCGACGACTTGGGTAATGCCGATTGGCGCCGACGTATTTTTTGACGTCTTCTTAGGATTCTCATGACTTCGAGCATTGACACCAGCCCGTTGACCGCCATCGTCGAGCAAGCGCTCGGCCTTTCCGTCGACGCGCCTGCCACCGAGGCAACGCCCGCCGTCGAACCGGCCGCCGCGACCCCGTCGGGCCCCTCGTTCGCCTCGCTTGGCCTGTCGCCCGAAATCGTCGCGACGCTGACTGCGTCGGGCTATACGGCCCCCACGCCCGTCCAACAGCGCGCCATTCCGGCAGCGATGGCGGGCCGCGATCTGCTCGTCTCGAGCCCCACGGGCTCGGGCAAGACGGCGGCGTTCATGCTGCCTGCGATCGAACGTTTCGCTCAGATTCAAAAAGAACAAGCCGCGCAACCGCGCGAGGCCGGCGGCGACCGCCGCACGCGCCGCGGCCCGGCCGTTGCGCGTCCTGGCCTGCTCGTGCTCACGCCCACGCGCGAACTCGCGATGCAGGTGACGACGGCCGCCTCGACCTACGGCAAGCATCTGCGCCAGTTGCGTACCGTCAGCATTCTCGGCGGTGTCGCGTACGGTCAGCAATTGACGCTGCTCGCCAAGAACCCTGAAATCCTCGTGGCGACGCCGGGCCGTCTGCTCGATCACCTCGAGCGCGGCCGCATCGATCTGTCGCAGCTGCAAATGCTCGTGCTGGACGAAGCCGACCGCATGCTCGATATGGGCTTCATCGACGACATCGAGACGATCGTTGCCGCGACGCCTGCCACGCGCCAGACAATGCTGTTTTCGGCCACGATCGACGGCAAGATCGGTTCGTTGACGGGCCGGTTGCTGAAAGATCCGGAGCGCATCGAAATCGTTCAGCGAATGGAATCGCGCGCGAACATCGCGCAGACGGTCCACTACGTCGACGACCGCGATCACAAGGATCGTTTGCTCGATCATCTGCTGCGCGACGATTCACTCGATCAAGCGATCGTGTTCACGGCGACGAAGAGCGAAGCCGACCACTTGGCCGGCCGTCTCGCCGATGCCGGCTTCTCCTCGGCGGCCCTGCACGGCGACCTGCCGCAAGGCGCACGTACGCGTACGATCCGCGCACTGCGCGAGCGTCGTGTGCGCGTGCTCGTGGCCACCGACGTCGCGGCCCGCGGCATTGACATCCCCGGCATCACGCACGTCTTCAACTACGATCTGCCGAAATTCGCGGAAGACTACGTGCACCGCATCGGCCGCACGGGCCGCGCCGGTCGCTCCGGCGTTGCAGTCAGTCTCGTGCATCACGCCGAACAAGGCGCGCTCAAGCGGATCGAACGTTTCGTGCGTGCGCCCCTGGCCGTCAACGTGATCGCAGGCTTCGAGCCGCGTAAGTCGGCGCCGGCGCGTAGCGGCACCGGCAATGGCCGCGGTCGTCCGGCTGGAAACGGCAACGGCGGCCGGCGCTTCGGCGCCCCGAGCGGTCCTGCACGCGGCAACGGCAACAGCAACGGTAACAGCAGCGGCAGCGGCGAGAAGCGCACCAGCAGCGCCGGCGGCTGGAACGGACGCAGCTCGAGCAACGGCCCGCGCGAGGGTTTCGGCTCGCGTGACGGCTACCAAGGCCGCCGCACCGACGGCCAGCGCGGCGCCCGCCGTACCGGCTAACGACTAACAGCGGCTAAATGTGGGACGGCGGCGCCGCATTGGCCCTCGCTGGCTTCATCCGATAAAACCGGTGCAGTTCATATGAACTGCACCGGTTTTTTTTGCGCCAACGAATCCGTCGTTTGCCCCTCCTGGCGCCCGATCTCTCCATCGCCCCCTAATTGCACGATGCGAAATGGGCTTTTGTGTCGTAAAAATCCTGCTGCGTGGCACAACGCTGCACGTTGCGAGATGGAAAACGACGTTCCGCATCTTGAAATAATATTAGCAAGTACATGATTTTCAACGATAAATAAGAACTAAAAAACGTTGTCTTCCGCCTATTCCGCGGGTTCCACTTTGCCTAGACTCTTATATAAGAGTTTGCGACTAAAACGTCGCGACAAGCGAGATCAGAGATCACCCTTCTCCCTTTCAGGTAACAAGGAGCCACACCATGTCGCGTCAACAGCAAGCACAGCAACTCCATCAGCAATGGGAAACCGATCCGCGCTGGAAAGGCGTGAAGCGTAGCTACGCGGCGGAAGACGTCGTGCGTCTGCGCGGGTCCCTGCAAGCCGAGCACACGCTCGCCAAGCATGGCGCCGAAAAGCTGTGGGACTTGATCAACAACGAGCCGTTCGTCAACGCCCTCGGTGCATTGACGGGCAACCAAGCGATGCAGCAAGTGAAGGCCGGCCTCAAAGCCATTTACCTCTCGGGCTGGCAAGTCGCGGGCGACGCCAACGTGGCCGGCGAAATGTACCCCGACCAATCGCTGTACCCAGCGAACTCGGTGCCGCTCGTCGTGAAGCGCATCAACAACACGCTCACGCGCGCGGACCAAATCCAATGGTCGGAAGGCAAAAACCCCGGTGACGAGGGCTACGTCGATTTCTTCGCGCCGATCGTGGCCGACGCCGAAGCCGGTTTCGGCGGCGTGCTCAACGCGTTCGAACTGATGAAGGCGATGATCGAAGCGGGCGCATCGGGCGTGCACTTCGAAGATCAACTGGCCTCGGTGAAGAAGTGCGGCCACATGGGCGGCAAGGTCCTCGTGCCGACGCGTGAAAACGTCGCGAAGCTCACGGCGGCGCGTCTCGCGGCCGATGTCTGCGGCGTGCCGACCGTACTCATCGCCCGCACGGACGCGGAAGCCGCCGATTTGGTCACGTCGGACGTCGACGAGAACGATCGTCCGTTCCTAACCGGCGAGCGCACGGTGGAAGGCTTCTTCCGCACGAAGCCCGGCCTCGAACAAGCCGTCTCGCGCGGCCTCGCCTATGCGCCGTATGCCGATCTGGTCTGGTGCGAAACGGGCAAGCCCGATCTCGAGTACGCGAAGAAGTTCGCGGAGGCGATTCACAAGCAGTTCCCCGGCAAGATGCTCTCGTACAACTGCTCGCCGTCGTTCAATTGGAAGAAGAACCTCGACGATGCGACGATCGCGAAATTCCAGAAGGAACTGGGTGCGATGGGCTACAAGTTCCAGTTCATCACGCTGGCGGGCTTCCACGCGCTCAACTACTCGATGTTCAACCTCGCGCATGGCTATGCGCGCTCACAGATGAGCGCCTTCGTCGAACTGCAGCAAGCCGAGTTCGCCGCCGCCGAAAAGGGCTTCACGGCCGTCAAGCATCAGCGCGAAGTGGGCACGGGCTACTTCGACGCCGTCACGCAGACGGTCGAGCGCGAAGCGTCGACGACGGCGCTGCACGGCTCGACGGAAGACGAACAGTTCTTCGACACTAAAAAGGTCGCTTAAGCGACAGGCCCTCGCACAGAGGATCAGGGAGGACGCGGGCCCCCATGCGCCATGCATGCGGGGCCCGACGTTTAACCACCGCGCCGTTGTTCGAACGCGGCCCTTGGGCCCATCAGCGGTAAACGATCACCGGAATCTTCGTATGGGTCAGCACGCGCTGCGTCTCGCTGCCGATCAGCAAGCTGCCGAGCCCTCGGCGCCCGTGCGACGCCATGAAGATAACGTCGCATCCGCCGCTCTCGGCCGCTTCGATGATGCCCAGGTACGGCGAAGGATGCACGCTCGTTTGGCTCGTGCATGCGACACCCACGCGACGTGCCGCCGCTTCGACCTCGCTCAAATGATCGCGTGCTTCCCGTTCGCTACGTTCTTGAAAATCCGCGGGCGGCTCGGTGATCACCTCGGAAAACGGCGAGTACGGATACTGCGGCAAGCATGCGTAAGCGGTGATGCGCGCCCCGACCGAGCGCGCGAGATCGATTGCGCCGTCGATCGCTTTTTGCGACAGATCGGAGCCGTCGGTCGGGACCAGGATGTGCTTGAACATAGGCCTCCCTCGTCGGCTAGCCCAGGCTATGCGGCGAGCCGGTGCGGCGTTGCGCACTGCGGCACGCGCGCGCTCAAGTCGATTGTAGTGCGGCCTCGGCGGGGCAATGACCGTGCTTCGGGTGAGTCCGCATATCGGAAACCCGCGCGGCCGGAAGCCGAAGTCGCAGCCGGTCGTTATTGCCAATAGCCGGGGCGCTCATAGGTATGTTTGAGGAAATCGAGAAACAAGCGCACGCGCAACGGCAAATGCCTGCGTTGCGGGAAGACGGCATGGATGCCGACCGGCGGTGCGGCGAGCGCATCGAGCACCGTCACGAGGCGACCGCTTGCAATGTCGTCGCCGGTTTCCCACGACGAGCGCCACGCGAGGCCATGACCCGCCAGACACCACTCATGCAAGACGGCCCCGTCCGAGCATTCGAGTGTGCCCGAGACTTTGATCGAGACGATCTTCCCGTCTTGCTGAAACGTCCATCCGCGCTGCTGATTGACGCCGGCCGCGAGGGCGAGACAGTTGTGATGCGCAAGATCGCCGAGCGTGACCGGTGTGCCATGGCGGGCGAGATAAGCGGGCGCCGCCACGCAAACGCGACGATTCTCGGCCAGCCGCAACGAGACGAGCGACGAATCGGGCAGCTCGCCAAAGCGCACCGCGCAGTCAATGCCTTCATTGACGAGGTCGACCATGCGGTCGGACAGATCGAGTGCGACCGACACTTCAGGGTGGGCGGACGCAAAAGCGGGAATCAGCGGGGCGACATGCTTGCGGCCGAAGCCGGCCGGCGCCGAGACCCGCACGTGGCCGCTCGCCTTGACGCCGCCGGCGGAGACGCTGGCCTCGGCGTTCTGCATGTCGTTGACGATCCGCTGGCAATCCTCGAGAAACGCGGAGCCCTCGAACGTCAGCGTGAGTTTGCGCGTCGTGCGCACCAGCAGCTTGACCCCGAGCCGCTCCTCGAGCGCATCGAGCCGCCGGCCGATCACGGCAGGCGCGACACCCTCGGCCTGCGCCGCCGCCGACAAGCTCCCCTTCGCGGCAACGGAAACGAACGTTTCGATTTGCTTGAAGCGCGACACGACCCACCCTCCTCGCCCGACATGGGCGTCGGCCGATTATGTATTAAAAAGGCAAAGATCAAGTGACAGTCAGCGTCTTTTTCATTACACCTAGTCACAAATAGAATTCGCTCTGGACCTAAAGAACGCTGGAAAACTGGAGTTCCAAAACCATGTCGACCTCGTCACGACGTTTTCCCCGAGCGGTGCTGTTCGACGCGTACGGCACGCTGTTCGACGTGCATTCGGTGGTAGCCGCGGCGGAACAGATGTTTCCCGGCCAGGGCGATGCGCTATCGCAGCTATGGCGGCTCAAGCAGATCGAATACTCGCAACTGCGCACGCTGTCCGATCCGGCCGGCTCGCATTACAAGCCGTTCTGGGACATCACCTTCGACGCGCTGCGGCATGCCGCGCGCCGTTTGGGCCTGCCGCTCGACGCAGCCGGCGAAAAGCGCTTGATGGATCAATACGCGTGTCTATCGGCGTTTCCCGATACCGCGCCGGCGCTGCGTGCGTTACGCGAATATGGCGCCGCAGCCGGCGGATTGGGACTCGGCCTGGGCATCCTCTCGAACGGCAACCCACGCATGCTGGAGGTTGCCGTCAAGAGCGCCGGTATCGCCGATATGTTCGATCACGTGCTATCCATCGATGCGGTGCGAGCCTATAAACCAGCGCCCGCCGCTTATGCGTTGGGCACGCGTGCCTTCGGCGCGAGTGCGCGCGAAATTGTCTTCGTCTCGTCGAACGGCTGGGACGTGGCCGGTGCAGGATGGTTCGGCTACACGACGTTTTGGATCAACCGGATAGGCGCGCCGCTCGAAGAGCTCGAATCGAAGCCGCGCGGCATCGGCACCGGCATGTCCGACCTCGTGGCTTTCGTCCAGACGCTTGCGCTGACAGAAAAGGATTGATTGAACCGATCGGCATCGCTTGCCACAGCCCGGGCCAGCGATGCCGTCGACGGTATTTTTGCCATCTGACCGACCAAAGGAGACTTTCCATGGCGAACACTTTGTCGTTGCCGCAAGGCATGCAAATCACCGGCGCGATCGAGCCCGGCTTCGAAACCATTCTGACGCCCGACGCGCTTGCGCTCGTCGCCGATCTGCACCGGACGTTCGAAGCGCGCCGGCGCGAGCTGCTGCAAGCGCGCGCGGAACGCACGCGGCGGCTCGACGCAGGCGAGCGGCCGGACTTCCTCGCGCAAACGAAGGCGGTTCGCGACGGCGACTGGAAAATCGCGCCGCTGCCGAAGGATCTCGAATGCCGCCGTGTCGAAATCACGGGCCCCGTCGAGCGCAAGATGATCATCAACGCGCTCAACTCGGGCGCGGACGCCTACATGACCGACTTCGAGGATTCGAATACGCCCAACTGGAGCAATCAGATCACGGGCCAATTGAATCTGAAGGAAGCCGTTCGACGCACGATCTCGCTTCAACAAAACGGCAAGACGTACCAACTGAACGAGAAGACCGCGACGCTGCTCGTGCGTCCGCGCGGCTGGCATCTCGAGGAAAAACACGTAACGGTAGACGGCCAGCGCGTGTCGGGCGGCATCTTCGATTTCGCGCTGTTCCTGTTCCATAACGCCAACGAACTCCTCTCGCGCGGCAGCGGCCCCTACTTTTATCTGCCGAAGATGGAAAGCCATCTCGAAGCGCGCCTGTGGAACGACATCTTCGTCGCCGCTCAAGAAGCGATCGGCCTGCCGCGCGGAACCATTCGCGCTACCGTGCTGATCGAAACGATCCTCGCGGCGTTCGAGATGGACGAGATCCTGTACGAGCTTCGCGAACATAGCGCCGGCCTGAATGCGGGTCGTTGGGACTACATCTTCTCGGCGATCAAGAAGTTCAAGAACGACAAGGATTTCTGCCTCGCCGATCGCTCCCAAATCACAATGACGGTCCCGTTTATGCGCGCGTACGCGCTGCATCTGCTCAAGACCTGCCATAAGCGCAACGCGCCGGCGATCGGCGGCATGAGCGCGATGATTCCGATCAAAAGCGATGCGGCCGCGAACGACAAGGCCATGGCCGGCGTGCGCGCCGATAAGAAGCGCGATGCGACCGACGGCTACGACGGCGGCTGGGTCGCCCACCCGGGCCTCGTGCCGCTGGCGATGGAAGAGTTCGTCGGCGTGCTCGGCGACAAACCGAACCAAATTGCCAAGCAGCGCGACGACGTGCAAGTAACCGCCACCGACTTGCTGGACTTCCGCCCCGAAGCGCCGATCACGGAAGCGGGCTTGCGCAACAACATCAACGTGGGCATCCACTACCTGGGCTCGTGGCTGACCGGCAACGGCTGCGTCCCGATCCATAACCTGATGGAAGACGCCGCGACCGCCGAAATCTCGCGTTCACAAGTGTGGCAATGGATCCGCTCGCCGAAGGGCAAGCTCGAAGATGGCCGTAAGGTCACCGCCGATCTCGTGCGCGCGTTGATTGCGGAAGAGCTGCCGAAGGTGAAGGAGTCGGTGGCGGGCAGCACGCAATCGTACGACCGCGCCGCAGACATCTTCGAGAAGATGTCGACGTCGGAAACGTTCACCGAATTCCTGACGTTGCCGCTTTACGAGGAAGTGTAAGCACCGTGGGTGGAACACGCGGCGACCCCGCTCATGGCGGGCCGCCGCTGCGAGCGCCGTGCCGTCGAACCGCTGCGTAGCCCGCTCGGGACCGGTGACAGGCGATTCAGTTGGGTCGTAGGTGGCTGGGATCAGCTGCCGTACTTCAGCCCGGCTACCGAGTCGCGCGCGAGACGATAACTGATCCAGTCCCCCGCCTCGATCCGCGTGCGGCCCTGAGCCGACGCGTCGTCGACCGGATAAAAGAAGCAAGGCAGTGCCTGCCCGCCGACGGCAACGCTGACTTCGCGCGATTTGAACAAGCTGTCGACGCCGGGAGACACCCCTTCGATCTCGTCTAGCACCGGCGTGAGTGCGTCGTCGATCTCGTAGATGTCGCCGCGCACCGGGTTCGCCGTCTCGTCTTGCACGAGTCCCGGGTATTCCCCGAAGTCGTACAGCCGCCCCGCGACGGCCGCGCCGCCGATGAATCGCGGCTCGGTAATTTCATGGCGCGCCGCCGCAACCCCGATGTCGTTGATCTCGCCCGCGCGCAGCGTCCCGTAAACGAATACGTATCGCATTTGCCTTGTCCTTTATTGTTTGAAACGCATGCCGCCAGTTGCGGCTCGGTTCAATGCATGGACTTCGCCGGCGAACGTTCAATGCCTAGACATGCTCTCGCACCGCACATGCTGGGCAAAGGCATTATGCATGCCTAGCGGCGCCGATGCGAGCCCCGTGCGGACACCCGTACAATACCGATTGTATCGATCACCCATGGTTTCTCGATGCGCGCCGCCGCCTTTCACTTCGCCAACGGTCCATCGCCATGATCCCGGCCGAGCCCGCCCCGCCCGCGCCGCCGGCTCGCGTGCGCCTGCTTGACATTCCGCCGCATGTAGCCCCCACGCCCGCGCACCCAATTCGCGTGCGAGCGCGTCCCATGCCGGCCGGCGAGCGCATTGCATTGCATATGCATGCCTGGGCTCAGCTCGCTTATGCGTCGCGCGGCGTCATGCGCCTCGCCGTGAAGGGCTGCACGTGGATGGTCCCGCTTTCACGCGCGATCTGGGTGCCGCCGCACGTCCCCCACGAAGTCGTCATCGTCGAAGACGCTTATCTGCGCACCCTCTATATCGATGAATCCGTCGTGCCGTTGGGACTCGACGCATGCCGGGTCGTCGAGATGTCGGGACTGTTGCGCGAACTCATCTCCGCGCTGGACGCCGACGGTCTCGACACGTCGCGCGAGCGGCTGCTGGGTGCGCTCGTGCTCGACGAGATCACGCGCTCGGAACCGCTTCCGCTATCCGTACCGATGCCGACCGAGAAGCGGCTGCGCGCGCTCTGCGAAGCGTTGCTGGCCGATCCGGGCAACACCGACCCGCTCGAATATTGGGCCGCCGGCGCCGGTGCCAGCACGCGCACGATCGCGCGGTTGTTTCGCCAAGAGTTGGGGATGAGCTTCTCGCAATGGCGTCAGCAAGCTGTGCTCGCGCGCGCCATCCCGCTGCTGACGCGCGGCCGTCCGCTATCGCAGATCGCGCATGAACTCGGCTACCAGAGCCAGAGCGCATTTTCCGCGATGTTCCGGCGCGCCTTCGGCCAAAGCCCGCGCGCCTTTATGCTGCGCGACGCCGAGCAGGCGCCCGAGCGCCCGAGCACCGACGACGACTTCGACGAGCCTTCCTCTTTTCACGTTTGACGGTTGCGCGCGCAGGATTCGCCTCGGCCCCCGAAGGCGACGTATCAAACGGGGCGCGTCATGTGGCGAATCGCGCCCAGTTGAGCGAACCGAGGCCCGGCGAGGCGATACCCCATGCGCAGATAAAGGCGTGCCGCCGGGTTGTCGATGAACACGCGCAATTGGAGTTCGTGCAGCCCGCGCTCGCGGGCCCAGCGGTGCGACGTTTCGAGCAGGAAGGTGCCGGCGCCTTGGCCGCGATAGCCCTCGGCGATCTGCACATCGCGAATATGCAGCGAATCGCCCTCCTCGGTCAGCCGCAGCAAGCCGATCGCCTCGTCATCGACTTCGAGGATGAAGTTCTCCGATTCCTGCCAACTCGCAAGAAATAGATCGGCGCGCCATGCCAGCCGATGCCGCTCGTAATAGCGGCCCATGTTGGTACGCGTAAGTGCCTCGGCGAACGCGAAGTCGCTCAGCGACGCTCGGCGAAGCTGAAACGGCGATGGCGCGTAAGGTGACAGCGCGTCGGTCGGATCGAACATCGTAGGCGGAACGAAGGAAATCGCGACCACAGTAAGGCAGCGCGGTGCGACTTGCAATGGCGGATTGTCCGGCGTCGCACGAAACCTCGACACGACACGCGCCCGCCCGCCTATGCATCTGGGAGGGGCCGGCAAGCAAAAAGCCCGTCCGAATCCATGTTCGAACGGGCTTTTGTTTGGCGGAGTGGACGGGACTCGAACCCGCGACCCCCGGCGTGACAGGCCGGTATTCTAACCAACTGAACTACCACTCCATTTTCTTGCATGGTGGCCCGCGAGCGTCAGCGCTCTCGCGAACCGCAGCGCTTTCTTGACTGACAAGCTGACTGATAAGCTGACTGACAAGCGCCGCCGATGTCTTTGGCGTCCCCTAGGGGATTCGAACCCCTGTACTCACCGTGAAAGGGTGATGTCCTAGGCCTCTAGACGAAGGGGACAA
>CBIHOQ010000029.1:0-72002 GCA_966212065.1 uncultured Burkholderiaceae bacterium | reverse complement strand
GTGACCGTCATCGCGGATCACTATGAAGGTCGACGCCTAAACTCGCCCAACGATGCGGTCGTGCATTCGGATGGATCCGTTTGGTTCACGGACCCTGACTACGGGATCCTGAGCGACTACGAGGGCTACCGCGCCCCAAGCGAGATCGGCGCTTGCCACGTGTACCGCGTTGCGCCCGAAACGGGCGTCGTGCAATGCGTGGCGGACGACTTCGCCAAACCCAATGGCCTCGCTTTTTCGCCCGACGAATCGCGGCTCTATATTGCCGATTCGGGGGCTTCGCACGCCGAGGACGGCCCGCACCATATTCGAGTATTCGACGTGGACGCCGATGGGCGCTTGCGCAACGGGCGTGTGTTCGCCGAAGTCGCACCGGGTGTACCGGACGGCATGCGCGTCGACGAGCATGGCAACGTATGGACAAGCGCTGACGACGGCATCCATTGCTATGCCCCCGACGGTATGCTGCTGGGCAAGATCCTCATTCCCGAGACCGTTGCCAACCTTGTTTTCGGCGGCCCGATGCGCAACCGGCTCTTCATCGCGGCCACCACATCGGTGTACTCGCTGTATGTCGGCGTGCGCGGAACGGGTGCCGGCGGTGCCGGCGCGGAATGAATGCCGGTGCGATTAACCCAGCCATCCCTTGATCCGCTTGCACATGGCGTCGGTGGCGATGCCATATCGCTCGTGCAGTGTGGGCAACGCGCCTGCGTCGAGAAACTCATCGGGTAATGCGATCTGCCGGAAGACGGGCGTAACGCCCGCGCTCAAGAGTTCGCGAGCGATCGCTTCGCCGAGGCCGCCGATCACGGTATGGTTTTCCGCGACGACAACCAGGCGGCCGCTACGCTTCGCCTCTCGTAGGATCGTCTCCGTATCGAGCGGTTTGATGGTCGGCGCGTGTAGCACCGCAACATCCACGTTGTCGGCCTCGAGCGCTCTCGCGGCCTCGAGCGAGCGCATCGTCATGATTCCCGACGAGATAAGCAGCACGTCCCCGCCGTCGCGCAGAAGCTTGGCTTTTCCGAGTTCGAACCGATAGTCATACTCGTCCAGCACCGCGGGTACGTTGCCGCGCAGCAGCCGTGCGTAGACCGGCCCCTTATGGGCGGCGATTGCCGGAACCATTTGTTCGATATCGAGCGCATCGCATGGATCGATCACCGTCATATTGGGCATCGCGCGCATCAGCGCGAGATCCTCTGCCGCCTGGTGGCTCGGGCCATAACCCGTCGTCAAACCCGGCAATGCGCAGACGATCTTCACGTCCAGGTTATCTTCGGCGATCGTTTGATGAATGAAATCGTACGCGCGTCGCGTCGCGAATACGGCGTACGTCGTCACGAATGGCTGAGCGCCTTCGTGCGCGAAGCCCGCGGCCGCACCCATCAGTAACTGCTCGGCCATTCCCATCTGGTAGTACCGTTCGGGGAATGCTTTCGCGAATAGGTGCAAGTCCGTGTACTTGCCGAGATCGGCCGTCATGCCGATCACATTGGCCTTGCTCCGAGCCAATTCGACGAGTGCGTGGCCGAACGGCGCCGAACGCGTCGCCTGGCCTTCGGCGGCGATCGAGGCGATCATGGCGGAGGTCTTCAGGCGGGGCTTTTTTTCGATCGTGCTCATGCTTGTCTCCCGGCTTCGAGTGCTTCGAGGGCGAGCTGCCACTCGTGGGCATCGACTCGGATGAAATGGTTTTTCTCTCGCTGTTCCAGGAAGGGCACGCCGCAACCCATCCTCGTATCGCAGACAACGATGCGCGGCTGCGGCTTGTCGTGATTGCGCGCGTTGTCGAATGCGCGCTTGACTGCTTCGATGTCGTTACCGTCCACGCGCTGTACGTACCAACCGAACGCTTCGAGCTTGGGTACGAGCGGCTCGAACGCCAGGATTTGGGTGGACGGCCCGTCTGCCTGCTGGTTATTGACGTCGACCATGGCGATCAGGTTATCGAGCTTCCAGTGCGAGGCGGACATGATGCCTTCCCAGATTGCGCCTTCGTCCAATTCGCCGTCGGAGAACAGCGTATAGACGAACGCGCCGGAGCTTTTGCGCTTCAGGCCGAGGCAACGGCCGACAGCGATCGTGAGCCCTTGACCCAGAGAGCCCCCGGACATTTCCATGCCGGGTGTGTAGCTGGCCATGCCGGACATCGGAAGGCGGCTGTCGTCGCTGCCGTAGGTTTCGAGTTCGTCGGCGGGCAGGATGCCCGCTTCGAAAAGTGCCGCATACAGTGCGATCGCATAGTGGCCGTTCGAAAGCAGGAAGCGATCGCGGCCTTCCCACTCAGGGTCTTGCGGGCGATAGCGCATGGCGCCGAAGTAGGCGACTGCCAACACATCCGCGATGTCGAGCGCCTGGCCGATATACCCTTGCCCCTGAACTTCGCCCATGAGCAATGCGTTCCTCCGTATCCGATACGCTCGCTCGGCCAGCGAGACGTCTTCGGTGATGACTGCGTCGTTCATCCGTGACTCCTTTGATATCGAAAGACTTTGGCTTTTCAGCGATTAACCGACTTCGCCGGAACGAGAAAGACGAGCAGTGCGCCCAACGTGACGGCGAGAGAGATGAAGATGAGCCCGGCAGTGGATTTGCCTGTCATGTCGTTGAGCCACCCGACGATTGCCGGCGAAAAGAACCCAGCCAGATTGGCGAAACAGTTGACGCCGGCGATGCCTGCTGCGGCCGAGATGCCGCCGAGCATGGCGGTCGGTAATGACCAGAACTGAGACGATGCCGCGAGAATGCCGGCCGACGCGATGCTCAAGCAGACGATCGAGGCGCCAACACTGCCGAGCAGCGGCAGCATGGCGAAGCCGGCTACCGACACGAGCATGGGAACGGCCAGGTGAAGGCGCCGCTCGCGAAGACGATCCGCACTCATGCCGACGAGCGGCAGTGTGACGATGGCGCACAGATAGGGAATGGCGGTGAAGAGGCCTACCCAAAGAGGATCCGATACGCCGGCCTTGCGAATAATGGTGGGCAGCCAGAACGTGAGGCCGTATTGACCGAGAACCACGCAGAAATAGATGGCGGCCAGCAGCCACAAACGGCGGTCGCCGATGAATGCCTTGATCGAAGCGTGGGCGCTCTTATGGGCGTTGTCGCCCTCGACGTTGCGAGCGAGCAAGCTCTTTTCCGCATCGGTGAGCCACTTCGCGCTGGCAATGCCATTGTCGAGATAGAGCAGAATCACGATGCCAAGCACGAGCGAAGGCACGGCTTCGAGCAGAAACAACCACTTCCATCCGGTCAGCGACATGGCGCCATGCAGCGAATGCATGATCCATCCCGACAGCGGGCCGCCGAGAATGCCCGCGAGGGGGATCGCCATGAAGAAGATCGACAACGCCTTCGCGCGGCGCGCACTGGGGTACCAATAGGTCAAATACAGGATGACGCCGGGCGCGAAGCCCGCTTCCGCGACACCGAGCAGAAAGCGAAGCACATAAAAGGTCGTCGGCGATTTAACGAATATGAAACTGGCGGATATGACTGCCCAGGTCAGCATGATGCGAGCGAGCCATGTGCGTGCGCCGACCTTATGAAGAATGATGTTGCTCGGCACCTCGAACAGAAAATAGCCGACAAAAAAGACGCCCGCGCCCATTCCGTAGATCGTTTCGCTGAATCGTAGATCGTTCAGCATCTGCAGTTTCGCAAAGCCTACGTTGACACGGTCTAGATAGGCGCCGAGGTAGCAAAGCATCAGGAACGGAATGATCCTGCGGCTGACTTTCGCGTAGGTTTTAGCCTCGAAGGTCAGCGGGTCGCTGCCGGCGATCGCGTCTTCCGTGGCGGGCGATACCGCGTAAGTCGATTTCATGTTTTGTCTCCTGTTCGCTGAGGCGTCGGTACTTTGTATATGCGTACGTCGACGCTTACCTCGACGCGATGCAACGCGCCGCGCGGGTACTCAGCCATCTCATTCCCGTGTTGTCCCGGGTGTTAGGAATCGACGCGGCTAGGCGCGGCGTAGTCGTTAGTGAATCAGCATGCCGCCATTGACGTCGAGCGTGATTCCGGTGAGGTACGTCGAAAGATCGCTGACTAGAAACAAGCATGCGTTTGCGACATCGGCGGCATCGCCGAGTCGACCGAGCGGGATACCCTTGATGATCTCGGTGCGCATATCCGGCGTCAGCTTGTCGCCCGTGATATCGGTCTGAATCAGCCCGGGCGTGATGGAGTTGACACGGATATGGTCGGAACCGAATTCGCGCGCCATGGCTTTTGCGAGTCCCAGGACACCGGCCTTGGCGGCGCTGTAGTGCGGGCCGCCGAAGATGCCGCCGCCGCGCTGAGCAGATACCGATGACATGCAGACAATGCTGCCGTCCTTCTGTTCTTTCATCGTCGGAATGACGGCTTGCGACATATAGAGCGTGCCGCGCAGATTGACGTCGACGATGGCGTCGAAATCCTTGCCGCCTATTTCGAGCGTCCGCACAGGCTGGGTGATCCCGGCGTTATTGATGAGGCCGTCGATCCTGCCGTATCGTTCGAGCGTCGCGTGGACGGCGGCTGCGCAAGCCGACTTATCGGTCACGTTGCAGGCGAGCCCCAGATGCCCTTTGCCGAGGTCCGCCGCTGCGGCTTCGGCCTCTTCAATGCGTAAGTCGATCACGACCACGTGTGCGCCTTGCGCGGCTAGCGTCTTTGCCGTCGCTTTACCGATGCCGCGGGGCGATGCGGCGCCGGTGACCATGATGACCTTGTTCTCGAGCAACATCGATTGTCTCCTGCGTTGATTGGTGCCCGTAGTTTTCGCTTAACGGGCGACCGAAACAACGCGGAAACGCTCAGCAATGACTGAGAAAAATTCAAGTCAGCATCGTCGCCTATGCGGCGCGGGGGCCTGCCTCGCGCTCCATCCAAGCGAGAAATCGGGCAACGCGGGGGAGGTCCGCGTTTTGATTGGGGTAAACGAGATGGTGGGCGCCGACCTCGACAGAGTGCGAGTCGTCGAGAACGGGAACCAATAGGCCTTGCTTGATCTTGACGGAGGCGAGCATGAGGCTCTCGAGCGCAATGCCGAGACCGAGCGCGGCTGTTTCGATCGACATATACGAACGGTCGAACGAGAAATCGAATGTTTTCTGCGCAGTAGGCACACCGGTCCTGCCGAACCATTGCTTCCACTGGACAAGGGGCGATTCGGAATAGATCAAGCGATGAGTTAGTAGATCGGCCGGCGTTTGAACCGGATGCCGTTCGAGATAGGCCGGCGACGCGAGCGGGGCGATGTACTCGCCACGGATCGTCCTGACTTCCAGATTGCTCCAATTGCCATAACCGTGACGGATGTCGACATCGTAGTGGCCGTTCGAGAACGATACGTCCTCGTATGAACAGGCGAGATTGAGTTGGATGTCGCCGTTGGCCTCTTGAAATGAGGACAGGCGCGGCAGCAGCCACATCAGTCCGAAGCTTGGGCTCGAATGGACACGCAAGATGTCCACCTCCTTGCGGCTGCACGCGCGCTCCGTGGCGCGACTCAGATCCGCCAGCGAGCCGGTTACGTCGGACAGATAGCGATCACCGGTTGGTGTCAGCACGAGACCGCGCCCCGACCTTTGGAACAGCGGTTGGCCGATGATCGACTCCAGATTGCTGAGCTGATGGCTTATCGCAGAAGCGGTCAGGCCGAGCTCCTCGGCCGCGCGATTGACGCTTTTCGTTCTGGCGACGCTTTCGAACGCGATGATGGCTTTGAGCGGTGGAATACGCATCGTGAAATTCTTTTCAGTTGCAGTTGAGGAAAACCGCGTTGCTCCGGTGTGGTGGGCGCTGCCATGCTGTCATCAAGCACACGGACACCGAACGCTCGACCATCGAGCCGGCCGTGTACAGGCGGGATGCTCCTCGGCCCCCAGCTACAAACAGAGATGACGCGGTGCACAACCGCGCAGGAGACATCGATGCATTATCCCCACTTCGCCTTGGCCATGTGAAGCCAGGCCCGAAAAATTCTGGGCGCCATAACTCGCGTCGCGAGCAAAACGCCAAGCGTCATGTTCGTTTCCGCTTACGTTCCCCGTTGCGAGATTTCGCGCGCAGTGGAATGCGGCTGGGCCGCTTTTGGTCATTGGAGATGTCAGATGGGTTCACAGCCGTACCTGTTGTCGGCACGCTCGATCGTGAAGCGTTTCGGTCCGACGAGCGTCCTGAAGGGCTTCGATCTTTCCATTGCACGGGGAGAAGTGCACGCCTTTCTCGGAGGGAATGGTGCGGGGAAGTCGACCATGATCAAGATCGTCTCGGGTCAGCACGAGCAAGATAGCGGGACGCTGGAGTTCGACGGAGAAGTACTCGGCGCTTCTGTTGCCGCGCATGTCGATGCCGGCGCAATCGCTGTCGTGAACCAAGAGTTGGCGCTGCTGCCGCATTTGTCGGTCGCGGAAAACATCGCGATGCCGCGTTTGCGGCGAGCCGCGCATAAGTACAGTGAGCGTACATCCGAGGCCATTGCAATCGAAGCCCTTTCGCTGATCGATCCGCGTTTCGCCCGCGAATCGGTGGGACGTAAGGTTGGCGACTTGACGCTGCATGAACGGCAGCTCGTGGAGATCGCGCGTTCGCTCGGTTCGGGGGCTAGGTTGCTGCTTCTGGACGAACCCACGGCCAATCTGACAGCCGCAGAGACCGGGCGTCTTTTTGCGGTTATACGCCGGCTCGTGGCCGAGACAGGGCTCGCTGTGCTTTTCGTCTCCCACCGGATGCGCGAGATCCGACAGATTGCCGATGTTTGCACGGTGATTCGGGATGGCAAGACAGCGATCGACCGCGTTTGCCTCGACAGCATCACGGACGGTGAAATCATCGAATGTATGGGGCAGGGCATCGCGGTTGACGAAAATCCGGGAAAGCAGGGCTCGCGTGCGCCGCGCTTCAGCGGCCAAGACGATAGATGCTTGATCGAGGAGGGCACGATCACCATCAACCACGCGGACATCAGTTTGGTGGTTCGCCCCGGGACGATCGTGGGACTTGCAGGGGCGCCGCCGGGACCTACGGCGCTGATCGAAGCGTTGACAGGGCTCGCGGCTCGGCACGTATGGGACGTGAAACGCGATGGTATGCCGATGGCCTATACGAACTACGCCGCCGCAGCGCGTGCGGGCATCGGCTTCGTCTCGGGCGACCGCGCGAACAAGGGCATTCTCGGAACCCTTCCGATCGTCGATAACCTGATGGCCGCGCGGCGCATCGTCGAACGGCGCTACTTCACAAGCAACGAAGAGCTGATGGAGGGCGCGGGTCTGATCGAAGCCCTGAATATCCGAGTACGGTCGCTGTGGGATTTGCCGTCCGCATTGAGTGGCGGCACACAGCAGAAGCTGCTCATCGCGCGCTGGCTTGCGCTCAAGCCCAAGTTGTTGGTGCTCGAGGAGCCGACGCGCGGTGTCGACATCCGCACCAAGCGCGAAATATACGCGTTGATCAGAAAGATGGCATCCGAAGGTACGGCCGTGATCTGGTGGTCCACCGAATACGTCGAACTCGCGGAACTGTGCCACATGGTGCTCGCGTTCGATCTCGACGGCCGTCCGGCTAGCGTGCTACGCGATGAAGAAATCAATGAAGCGCAACTGGCCAATGCGACCGGCATGGCGGCGTAGACCTTCCCCGCGCGGTACAACGCGGCGCGAACCAGCATATCGAACACGGAGACAAGCATGAAGTCAGTCAGCCCTACGCTCGCAAGCGAACGACCTTTGCCTGGCCGCGGCCTTCGACGCTTGTTGTCGACGTACCGTACGGAGATTGCGATCGCCATTGCAATGGCGATCGTCGAGTTGGCCGTCGGCATGGTGGTTCCGGCCGCTCTGTCCGCGGGCAATATCGCAAACGTCATGCAGGCAGCGGCGCCGCTCGTGATCATGTCCTTCGGCGTACTGCTCGTCATCATTACCGGTGGCATCGACCTTTCCGTCGGCTCGGTCTTTTCATTGACCGGGATGATAACGGGGCTCGCCATGACGCATGGATTTGGCGCGGTTGTCAGCAGCGTTGCGGGGCTTTCCGTGGGTATCGTCATAGGCTTGACCAACGGTGCGCTCGTCACGTTCGTGGGCCTCGCGCCGTTCGTTGTCACGTTGAGCACGTACGCGATCGCGGGGAGCCTGTCGTTCATCGTGACCAACGGGAATTCTCTGCCGATCTCGGATCCGAATTATTGGCTGCTCGACTCGGGAACACTCGTTCCGGGCATGCCCAACTATCTGTTGTGGTGCTTGCTGCTGCTCGTCGGAATCGAATTTGCCCTGCGCAAAGTTGTCGCTGGCCGCTGGTTGTATGCCGTCGGCAGCAGCAGCTCGTCTGCGCGCGTGATAGGGATTCCCGTCAACCGTGTGCGGCTCACGGCGTATCTGCTCTCCGGCCTGCTCGCTTCTTTCGCCGGTATCGTCAGCGTGTCCTATGTCAGCAATGCGGAAGCGACGGGGGGCGCCAGCCTCATGCTGCAGGCTATTGCCGCTGTCGTGATCGGCGGTGCGAGCCTCTTTGGCGGAACCGGATCGGCAATCGGTGCGTTACTCGGCTCGCTCATGATCACGATCATTCAAAACGGCGCAAACCTGATCGGTGTCAATAGCTTCTGGCAGGGCACCGTCACCGGGATCGTCATTCTTATTGCGGTGCTGGTCGACCGCATTACCAAGGCACGGCGCTAAGCCGCATCAACGAGGCTAAAGGAGACAAGCAATGGACATCGCAGGGACCAACATGGCTAGCGTATTGGCGAAGCCGCTCGGGAAATTGATCGCGGCTGCCGTACTCGCCGGGGGCATAGCTGCATCGCCCGCGTCGTTTGCGCAAGCCAAGCAGACCGTGGCCTATATCGCTCCTTCGCTGGATATTTCGTACTGGCAATGGGTTGCCTATGGCGTAAAGCAGCGTGCGCAGGAGCTCGGGATGAACTACGTCGAGTTCACATCGGAGAACTCGCCGGCAAAGCAGATGGACAACATCCATACGGCGCTCACGCGCGGCGTGAGTGCAATCGTCATGGGGCCGGTTAGCTCGACGAGCACGCCGCCGGTTCTACGCCTACTCAAGGAAAAATCGGTGCCGATCGCATTCGCGGGAATCGGACCGCAATCTGGGCAGACCGATTTCACCTCGGCCGTGACGGCGAACAACTACGAAACCGGCCAGGCGGAGGGCGCGTACGTTTGCAAATTGGCGAAGGCGCGCGGCGGCAATAAGATTGCAATGCTTTCGCTTCCGTTGGACCGGGAGAATGCGCAAAAGTACATGAAGGGTGCACAGGAATCATTCAAGGCCGATGGTTGCGATCTCGTGCAGGTGTTGCAAACGCACGGCTTGACCGTCAACGAAGCGATTTCGCAAGCGAACGATGTGCTCACGGCACACCCTGACGTAAAAGCCATTTACGGCATGTATGACGAAGCCGCCATCGGCGCGGCCAAGGCGTTGCAAACGAGAGGACTCACGGGGAAGGTGGCCGTCGTCACGGCGGATGGGAGCCCGACCACGATCCACCTGCTTCGCGACGGTTCGATTCAGGGTATCTTCCTTCAGGAAGCTGTGGGCCAGGGCATCGATGCGACGACCCAGGTATTCAACGCGCTCAATCACAAGCCGACAACTCAAGAACTTGCTCTAAAGGAGCCGCTGGTGACACACGATACGATCGACCAGCCGGACGCGCAGGCAAAACTGAAGCGTGTCTATCCGCCTTCAGCCGGCAATTATTGATCTCCGCCCCGATCCGAATACCGCCCGCTTTTCGCGGGCGGCGCCAACCTGCAACGCATTAAAGCGCTCTGGAGAGAGTATGGACACCTTGCCCATCATCGACCCCCATCACCATCTTTACGATCTGAAGACGGGTAACTATCCGTGGCTTCAAGGTCCGATGCTCGAACGCGTTTTTGGCGACTATTCGGCCATACGCCGCGATTATCTGATCGAGCACTTCCTGGCCGACATCAAGGACCAGAACGTCGTAAAGACCGTTCATCTGCAGGTCGAGTACGATCATAACGATCCCGTCGCCGAGACGCGATGGCTGCAAGCCGTCGCGGACAAGCACGGATACCCGCACGGTATCGTCGCTTTCGCGGATCTGGCTTCGGATGGCGCTCAAGCAGTGATCGAGGCCCATTGCGAATTCCCGAACACGCGAGGCATCCGTCAATGCCTAAACTTCCATCGCGATCCCGTGAAGACGTTCATCGACAACCCGCACTTGATGAGCGACAGCCGTTGGCGGCGAGGCTATGCGTTGCTCGGGCGCTATGGCCTATCGTTCGATTTGCAACTCTATTACACGCAGATGGAAGAGGCGGTTGCGCTGGCGCGTGATTTTCCCGATACGCCTATCGTGCTCAACCATACCGGGATGCCGGTCGACCGCACACCGGACGAAATCGAAGGCTGGAAGAACGGCATGAAGTTGCTGGCGTCCGCGCCGAATATCTCATGCAAGATCTCGGGGCTGGGAATGGGCGACTGGAAGTGGACCATCGATAGCATCCGCCCGTTCGTATTGCATGCGATTGAAGCGTTCGGTGTCGAACGATGCATGTTCGCAAGTAATTTTCCGGTCGATAAGCTCTTCAGCAGCTATAACGACGTGTTCAATGCGTTCAAGAGCATCACGAAGGACTTTTCGTTGGACGAGCGGCACGCGCTGTTTCACGACAATGCACAGCGGGTTTATCGCCTTTAGTCGCCCTCGGCTGGCACGCTTTCATCGGGTGTGCATGCGCCGCGATGTCATCGCCCCTGCGTCTCGAGACAGGCGGTGCGCTGCAATTGCGCCGCCTTGCGGTCGGCATTGCGCTGCGCGAAGCCCGCGAGCGCCCAGACGCCGAGTCCGGCGACGGCGAGCAACGAACCCACCCAACCGGGCGACGTCCAGCCGAACCCGCTTGCGATCGCTAGCCCGCCGAGAAAGGGTCCCAGCGCATTGGCCGTATTGAACGCCGCGTGATTGAGCGCAGCCGCGAGGCTTTGCGCCTCTTCGGCGACATCCATCAAGCGGGTCTGCAATACGGTGCCGAGCGCACCGCCTATGCCGATCAGAAAAACATCCACAGCGAGGGTCCAAACGTTCGAGGCCGCGAGCGGGAAGGCGAGCAGCGTCAGCGCGCTCCAGGCGAGCAGGAGCCCGGCTGTGCGCATCAAGGCGCGATCTGCGAACATCGGCACGACGATGTTGCCGACCGTGAGCCCGATTCCAAACACACTAAGCACGAGCGACGCGGTGCCCACCGATGCATGCGTGACCGAAGCGAGCACATTCGCTAGATAGGTGTAGACCGCGAATAGCCCGCCGAAACCGATTGCGCCAATGCCGAGGGTGTACCAGACCTGCGCCTGCCGCAGCGCGCTCAGTTCGCGCAGCGGGCTCGCGCCGGCCGCCGCGGGCGTGGACGGCGCCAACAGACGCACACATGTCATTGTGGCAGCGCCCATCAGCGCGGCGAAGCCGAAGCTCCAGCGCCAGCCGATCGCATGGCCGAGCCAGTTTGCAAACGGTACGCCGACGATGGTCGCCACGGTGAGGCCAAGGAACATGCGGCCCACGGCGACGGTGCGGCGGTTCTCGGGCACGAGCGAACTGGCGACGAGCGCCGCTACGCCGAAATAGGCGCCATGCGGCAATCCGCTGATGAAGCGAAAGACGAGCATCCAGTGGTAGCTGGGGGCGATCGCGCTCAAGGCGTTACCCGCGACGAACAATGCCATCAGCGCAATGAGCAGGTTGCGGCGATCGAGCCGCGCGCCGACGACCACGCCCAGCGCGTACGCGCTGATCACGTGACCGGCTACGGGGGCACTGATTCCTAAGCCCTGCGCGAAGAGCGGTAATACGCTCATCGTCGCGAATTCGGTCGTGCCGATCGCGAAGCCGCCGACGGCCAAGGCCAGGAGGACCCAGGCCGTCTTGTTCTTTGCTGCGCTGATTTGGTGCATTCTCGATTGCCGGAAGCGGGCGGGTGTTTACCCGCAAAGCAGCAATTCTAGTGGTGTGGCGAAAAGTTCGCTGGGAGCGGGACGCACGGCGGGCTCCCACTTGCGCTGACTGCGCCCCAGATAGCAACTCACGGGAGCTATAACCCGGCGGAATCACCCACTCGTATAACGGTCTTTCAGACCAAATTGCCGGCCCTATCTGGGGTCGTTCAAGTTCAAGTCTTAGCGAAATGCCGCCATTGCCTCACTTCGCGCGCCGGGGCCGCTTGGGATTCGAGTCCCAGTTGCGACTCTTGAACCACTGTCTGAAACTGCGCACGAACCTTTCTTGCACCTGCGACGGCAACCGGTTGGCGGGGTGATACATATACACGTCGAATTCGACGACCGGCGCGAATGGCCTGATGACCACCCGCGATGGATCGGCGAGCCTTGCCGTGGCCTCGTCGATGATGGCGCAGCCGGCGCCGTGCGTAACCAGAGCGAGCGCAACGGATGATTGCGGCGTGGTCAGGAGAATGTTGCGGTCGACGGCGCTGGCTTCGAAGGCTGATTCGATGCGAGAACGCGACCCGTCGATCTCGGCCAGCGAGATGAACGTCTCGTCGCGCAGATCGTTCGCGCGTATCACTTCGTTGGCGGCCAGCCGATGATCGATCGACAAGGCGCAGACGCCGGCCAAACTGCCGAGGCGCTCGACTTGCACGCCCGCGCGCGGCGCAAGCATGACCGCTACGCCGACATCCGCTTGACCGTCGGCGGTCCAATCGATCACGCGCGGCGACGACTGCGAATGCAGATTGATCGTGAGACGCTGCGAATCTTTCGCGAACTGCGCAACGAACTCGGCCATTAGCGTTTGCGCGATGCTCGGCGAGGCGACGACCGACAACTGACCTCGGCGCATATCCCGGATCTCGGTGGCTGCTTCCTTCAATTCGATGACGCCATCCCACGCGCGCTGCATCGACCCCACTAATGCGCGAGCTTCCGCCGTTGGTACGAGCCGTCCCCCACGCTGCTCGAACAGCACTAGGTCGAGCTCGGCCTGCAACTGTGCAATCAGCTTCGTCATGGCTGGCTGCGAGATTTTCAGCGAGCGGGCCGCGGCCGTCACCGTGCCGAATTCGAGCATCGCTTTGAAGACTTCGATCAGTCGGAATTTCATCGGCTCGCGTCGCTCGCGGGGGAGCACTATAACGGCAGGTTATGGACGAATAATCATATCGCGCTTTCGTGGACGCGAGAAATTGTCGTTCTTAGACTCAAACACATCATCAATTCAAACATTGGAGGCGGGCATGGATCGTCGAGGCTTTGTCAGAGGCGCAGCGGCATTGGCGGCGGCCGCTGCCGGCGGGCTTGCCCGCGCGCAATCTCAGCGTGCGCTTGTTCCGCGGCGCTCGATCCTAACCTGTACCGCGCAGTTCGACCCGGCTCGCCCGGAGATCGCCCGGTTAGTCGCACAAGCGTGCAAGTCTCTGGGATGGGAGGTGCAAGCCAATCCAATGGACTACAACCAAGGCATTCAGAAAGTCATCATGGAACATGACTTCGAAATGTACCTGGTGTTTTTCCCGGGCACGAGTATTCGGATAGACCCTGACTTCTTCATACGCGGCGTACACGATTCGAGCGAAGACAAGCGCGGTGGATTCAATTGGATGGGCTACCACAGCGCGCAGGCGGATGCACTGGCGACCGCGCAAGCGCGACTGATGAAAGTGCCCGAGCGCCATAAGCCGGTCATCGATGCGCAGAGCGTGATCTTCGACGATCAGCCGGGCACGGTGCTCGTCTATTCGCAGATGACGATGGCGCACCGTTCGGACAAACTGAGCGGCCTCGTGCCGCAGTTGGGCGAAGGTATCGGCGGGTTCTGGTCCGACATCAACATGAAGGTCACAGGCGATGGCTATTCGCGAAGCGGCGCCAACGCGGACGTCAAGCATTTGAATCCGGTTGCCGTGGTCGATAGTACCGAGTTCGCCGAACTCTCGATTCTCTATGACAGGCTGCTGCGGCTCGATTCTAATGGCAAGCCGGTGCCATGGGCTGCGAGCGCGATGAAACTCGTGGACGACAAGACGATCGAGCTGACCATTCGTCCCGGCATGCGCTGGCACGATGGCAAGCCGGTGACCGCGGACGATGTGAAATTCACCTTCGACTATCACAAGCAGTGGAAAGCGCCGTTCTTTCTTACCGCGCTCAACAACGTGGCAGCGGTTGAACTGCCGAACGCCAATACGGTCCGCATCAAGCTCGAGAATCCGTCGGCGCCATTTGTATCGAATGTACTGGCCACGATGTTCATCCTTCCTCGCCACGTGTGGGAAGGCATCGCCGCGAATGGCGACCCGCTCAGGTTCGCCAACGAGAAACCGATCGGCAGCGGACCTTTTAAGCTCGATTACTGGCGGCGCGGCTCGGAGCTGAAGATGAGCGCGTTCAAGGAACACTTCAATGCGCCCAAGTGCGCCGGCATCATCCGCATCGTCTACGGCAGCCAGGATGCGCTGGCCACGGCGATAGCGAATGGCGAATGCGATCGCACGCGCTATGTGTTGACGCCCGCGCTCGTCGATCGCTTGAAGACGGTCAAGAACGTCGTCGCGAAGGGCTATCCGAGCCACGGGCTTTACCACCTGTCATACAACAATCGCATCAAGCCGTTCGACGATCCGGTCTTTCGGCAGGCGCTGAACTACATCATGCCGCGCCAGATGATTTCGCAACTCGTTCTGCTCGGCTATGCGGACCCCGGCGCATCGATCATCTCGCCGACGAACGATGTCTGGCACAACCCGTCGATGAAGGTTCCGCCTGAGAACGTGAAGATAGCGCGCGACCTGCTTGCAAAGGCCGGCTACAGCTGGGACGCGCAGGGGCGGTTGCTCTCTCGCGCCTGAGCGCGAATCGGCCGCCGCGTGGAGCGCACGTGTTCGCGAACCGCATCCATCCTTGAGAATCGCTTATGACACGCTACATCGCACGACGAATGATGTCGTCACTGATCACGCTGCTGGGCGTGGCCGTGATTCTGTTCGTGCTGTTCCGCATGATGCCCGGCGACCCGACCGCACAAGTGATCAGCCCCGCGCTCGATCAGGCCGCCCAGGCGCGGCTCAGACATGCGTTCGGACTCGATCTGCCGCTCTGGCAGCAGTTCTTTCTGTACCTGAAGAACATGCTCAGTCTGCAATGGGGGCAGTCTTTTACGACCGGCCAGCCCGTTGCCGAGCTGCTCGGCCATTGGCTGCTGAACACGATGCTCTTGATGAGTGCCGGTTTGGTGCTGGCGGTGGTGATCGGCGTCGTGCTCGGCATTCTGATGGCGGCGCGCAGAGGCGGTGTGCTCGATCATGTTGCAACCGTCGCCGGGCTCGTGTTTCAAGCGGCGCCTCCGTTCGTCGTCGCCATCGTGTTGCTGATCGCATTCAGCTACAAGCTCGAATGGCTGCCGTCGTCCGGCATGGTATCCGCGGGTACCGATGACGCAGGCGTCTGGGCGATGCTCACTTCCGTCGACTTCCTGAAGCATCTCGTTTTACCGACCATCACGATCAGTGCCGTCTACGTGGCTACGCCGATGCTGGTCATGCGCGATTCGATGCTGGAGGTGTTGGGCTCCGATTTCGTCGAATTCGCCCGCGCAAAAGGGCTCAAGCCATCGCGCGTGCTGTTCGGGCACGCTGCCCGCAATGCGCTGTTGGCGGTTGTCACGGTCTCCTCGCTGATTCTGGGCTTTGCGATTGGCGGCCAGATCGTGATCGAGACGGTGTTCTCGTGGCCAGGCATGGGCAAGGCCATGGTCGACGCCGCTTTGCAGCACGATTATCCGGTGGCGCAGGCCGCCTTCTTCCTGATGGCCGTGGTCGTGATCGTGATGAACCTGCTGACCGATCTGTCCTACAGCTTCCTCGACCCCCGCATTCGATTCGGAACGACATGATGACCGATATAGCAACGATGACTCAACCGTCCACACGGGCCGCAATGGCGCCCATAGTGTCAGCGGAAATCTTCGAGATCGAAACGCGTTTCGTCATCCCTTATAAGCTCACCGAGGGCACGCTCGCGACGACCCGGGCGATTCTCCTCAAACTGATCGACGAAGACGGCGTCACGGGTTGGGGCGAAGCTAATGCGAGTGTCAGCTTCACCGGCGAATCGTGCGAAGAAGCCATGCGCGTGCTGCGCGACATCCTGCTGCCAGCAGTGCTCGGATGTGCGAACCCGGAACCGGGGCGCATCGATCGGTTGCTCGACACGCTCGTGCCGAAGCATCTTTGCGCGAAAGGCGCGGTGTCGATGGGATTGCTCGATGTGCTCGGCAAACGGCTGCGCGTGCCGGTAGCGACCTTGCTCGGCGGCGCGCTGCATGCGACGCTGCCGGTGCTTTGGCCGCTCAACAACGGCACGGCGGAAGACGACATGCGCGTCATCGACGAAAAGGCCGCGCAAGGTTTTTGCAGCTTCATGCTGAAGATGGGCACGTCGCGCGTCGCGGACGAAGTGCGGCGCGTGGCGAAGCTGGAGGCCCGCTACGGCGAGCAACTCAAGTTCGTCGCCGACGCGAATCAGGGGTGGAGCTTCGCCGATGCGCAGATCTTTCTCGATGGGGTGCGCGGCTCGCACCTGGCATTCGTCGAGCAACCGGTGCGCAAAGGCGAACTCGAGCAGTTGGCGTCGCTCGCGGCGAACACGCCGCTGCCGATCTCGGCGGATGAGTCCGTGGTCGATGCGACACAGGCGTCGAAGCTGGCGAAGCTTGGGGCGGCCAGCGTGTTCAGCATCAAAAGCAGCAAGAACGGCGGTCCGTTGCGCGCGCAACGAATCGCGGCTGTAGCGGAAGCATTCGGTATCCGCTGCTATATGAACTCGATGCTCGAGTTTGGCGTCACGCAGGCCGCGTCGCTGCAACATGCTGCGACGCTGGCCAATCTGATCGATGTCGGACATGCGTTCATGTCGACGCTACGCCTTGTCGAAGATCCGACGGACTTCTCGTCGTTCGTGCGCAATGGCACGGTACATTTTCCGAACCGTAACGGACTTGGCGTGCAGGTCGACGAGGCACACGTGCGCCGGATGGCGGTATCCGTCAGGCGTGCCGGAGCGATCGCATGACTACACGGACCGTCAAAACGCCCGCGCCGTTGCCGCCGGGCCGCCTGCACCGCGGCGCCGCGCTGATCGGACGCGAGATCGGCCAAAATCTGAGAGTGATCTTCGCCGACAAATTGGGCGCTTTCGGCGCAATCGTCATCGCCTGCGCATTGCTGGTGGCGATATTCGGGCCGTGGTTGATTCCCCACGATCCGTATGAGTCGCTGAAGATGGCCGATGGACGGATGGCGATTCTGCAACCGCCAAGTGCCGCATTTCCGCTCGGCACCACCAATCTCGCGCGCGATTTGCTGTCACAGATGATTCTCGCGACGCGCACGACGATGATCATCGGCGTTGCGAGCGGACTCGTCTCGATCGTGATCGGCGCAAATATCGGACTGATCGCCGGATACTACGGAGGGCGTATCGACAACGCGCTGATGCGGCTGACCGACATCGTCTACGGCATGCCGTTTCTGCCCTTCATCATCGTGCTGATTTCGCTGTTCGGTCGCTCCATCAGCTTTGTGATCCTGGCCATCGTCGTAATCGTCTGGCGAACGTCGGCGCGCGTGATCCGCGCCCAAACCATCGCGATCAAGCAACGTCAGTTCGTGGCGTTCGCGCGCGCACGCGGTGCGAGCGATCTACGCATCATCTACCGGCACATCGCGCCGAATATCTTGCCGCTGTTACTGCTCTACACGTCGTTCAACATAGCCTGGGCGATCGTCACGGAAGCATCCGCGAGCTTTCTCGGCTTCAGCGATCCGAATGCCGTCACGTGGGGCAGCATCTTGCAGGACCTGTGGGCATCGGGATATACGCAAACGGCGTGGTGGTGGTTCCTCGAACCATCGGCCGCCATCGTGCTGCTCGTCAGCGCATTCGTATTCGTGAGCCGCGCGTATGAAGTCGTCGCCAATCCACGCTTGGGAGAACGCTAGCATGTTGCTCGAAGCTCGCAATCTGCGCGTGACCTACCGTGGTACCCACGGCGAGGTCCGCGCGGTAGATGGACTCGATCTCGACGTCGACGCGTCGGAAATCTTTGGACTCGTCGGCGAATCGGGTTGCGGTAAATCGACGGTGGTGAAGGCGCTGCTGCGGTTGCTGCCCGAGCGCGCGTCGATCGAGGCCGATGTGTTGCGCTTCAACGGCGAAGACCTGCTGGCGATGTCGCAGACGCGTTTCAGGCAACAGATGCTGATGCAGCAGATCGCGCTGGTGCCGCAGAGTGCGCAGAACTCGCTCAATCCGGTGCAGCCGGTCGGCGCGCAGATCGTCGAGGCCATCCGCGCGCACTCGAGTGATTCCGTGGCGAAGGCGCGTGACCGCGTGGCCGAGTTGTTCGACATCGTGGGCTTGCAGCCCGAACTGACGCGCCGCTATCCGCATCAGTTCTCGGGAGGCATGCGCCAACGCGCGATGATCGCGATGGCCCTTGCATTCGAACCGTCGTTGATCGTGATGGATGAGCCGACCACCGGTCTCGATGTGCTCGTGCAGGAGCGTTTGCTGGGACGTATCCGCGAGATCCGTGAGCGTGTGTCGCTATCGATCGTGCTGATCACTCACGACATCGGCGTGGTCGCCGAAACCGCCGATCGCGTCGGCGTGATGTACGCGGGGCGAATGGTCGAATGCGCGCCGACGCGCGAACTGTTCGGCGATTCGCAGCATCCCTACACGTTGGGTCTAAAAAACGCGTTCCCGAGCATCATGGACTTGAAGCGCGAACTGATCTCGATGCCGGGATCGCCGCCCGACATGGCGGCGCCGCCAGCCGGATGCGCGTTCGGCGCACGTTGCCCGTTCGCGGTCGACGCGTGTCTTGCGGATCGGCCGCTCGCCGTCGAAGTTGGCGTCAATCACATTTCGGCGTGCATTAGGACGGCCGATATCGGCCCGATGCGCGCCGCCGCAATGAGGAAGGCCACATGGCACTCTTGAGCGTCGAGCATTTAACGAAGCACATCAGAATCGGCCGGAGCATGGGCGCGGCGCTGCGGGGCGAGCAGGCGAGCTGGATCAGGCCCGTTGAAGACGTGAGCTTTTCGGTCGACGAGGGTGAAATCGTCGGTATCGTCGGCGAGTCGGGTTGTGGCAAATCGACCACCTGCAATTTACTGTCGAAGCTCGACGTGCCGACGAGCGGCACGATCCGCCTGAACGGCGAGGATGTCACCGCCGTGAGCAGAGGCAAGGCGTTGACCCATTACCGGAAGCAGGTGCAACTGATCTTTCAAGATCCGTTCGATTCGCTCAATCCGCGCCTGCGCGTCTTCGATATCGTCGCCGAGGCGCCGCGTGCGCTGAAGCTATGGGACGCAAGCGAAACGGCACGGCGTGTGGCGCGCATGCTTGACATGGTCGGGTTGCCTGCCGAGCGCTACGCGCAGCGTTTTCCGCATCAGATGAGCGGCGGCGAGCGCCAGCGCGTCGGGATTGCGTCGGCGCTCATTGCGGAACCGCGGCTTGTCATCGCCGACGAACCCGTGTCGATGCTCGACGTGTCGATCCGCGCGGGTGTCATGGACCTGCTGCGGGATTTGTCAAGACGCCTGAAGTTCTCATGCTTGTACGTATCGCACGATCTGTCGATCCTCACGCATCTGTGCGACCGCGTCATGGTGATGTACCTGGGGCAGCTCGTCGAAGTCGCGAGTTCGGCGGCGCTCGTTGGCGCGCCGCGGCATCCTTATACGCAGGCCCTCGTCGCGGCTGTGCCCGTACCGGATCCGCAGTACAAACGCAAGCCGGTCAGCATCAAAGGCGAGCTGGCCAAACCGATCGACCCGCCGCCCGGTTGCCGTTTCGCGCCGCGTTGTTCGCTGGCGATGCCGCAATGCACGCGTACGCCGGAAATGAAAAGCGTTGGCGGCTCGCATACGGTGGCCTGCCACGCGGTACATGTCGATGCACCCGAATGCAGCACGGACCTGCATACTCTTATATAAGATATAAGACATTTGACGTTATCACCATTTGCCACTAAAATCGCGGTCGAACCAGTGCCGGCAACCGCTATGGCGTGCCTGGCCTTCCCTGAACCGCGATACCCGCAGGTGGTCCCCCATGCTTGAAAACTTTCGTGCTCACGCAGCTGAACGTGCCGCGCTCGGCATTCCTCCCCTTCCGCTGACGGCTCAGCAGACCGCGGAACTCGTGGAACTGCTCGCCAATCCGCCCGCCGGCGAAGAGCAGACCCTGATCGACCTCATTACCCATCGCGTACCTGCCGGTGTGGACGAAGCCGCTCGCGTGAAGGCGGGGTTCCTGGCCGCCGTGGCCAAGGGCGAAACCGTTTGTGCGCTGGTTTCGCGCGCACGCGCTACCGAACTGCTCGGCACGATGCTGGGCGGCTACAGCATCCAGCCGCTGATCGAACTGCTGGCCGACGCCGAAGTGGGCGCCACGGCGGCCGACGCGCTGAAGAAGACGCTGCTGATGTTCGACCAGTTCCACGACGTGAAGGAATTGGCCGACAAGGGCAACGCCAACGCCCGCGGCGTGATGCAAAGCTGGGCCGACGCCGAATGGTTCACGAGCCGTCCGGAAGTGCCGCAAAGCCTGACCGTCACGGTCTTCAAGGTGCCGGGCGAAACCAACACCGACGACCTGTCGCCCGCCCCGGATGCCACCACCCGCCCGGACATCCCGCTCCACGCGCTGGCCATGCTGAAGAACGCCCGTCCCGGCATCACGCCGGAAGAAGACGGCAAGCGCGGTCCGATCGCGTTCATCGAGTCGCTGAAGGAAAAGGGCCACCTGGTCGCGTACGTGGGCGACGTCGTCGGCACCGGCTCCTCGCGCAAGTCGGCCACCAACTCGGTGCTGTGGTTCACGGGTGAAGACATCCCCTTCATCCCCAACAAGCGTTTCGGCGGCGTCTGTCTGGGCAGCAAAATCGCGCCGATCTTCTACAACACGATGGAAGATGCCGGCGCGTTGCCGATCGAGCTCGATGTGTCGAAGATGGACATGGGCGACGTGGTCGAACTGCGCCCCTACGAAGGCAAAGCGCTGAAGAACGGCGAAGTGATCGCCGAGTTTCAGGTCAAGTCCGACGTCCTGTTCGATGAAGTGCGCGCCGGTGGCCGCATTCCCCTGATCATCGGCCGCGGGCTGACCGCCAAGGCGCGTGAAGCGCTGGGCCTGTCCCCGTCCACGCTGTTCCGCTTGCCGCAGCAGCCGGCCAGCAGCGCCAAAGGTTTCTCCCTGGCCCAAAAGATGGTCGGCCGCGCCTGCGGTCTGCCGGAAGGTCAAGGCGTCCGGCCGGGCGCCTACTGCGAACCGAAGATGACTTCGGTCGGCTCGCAAGACACCACCGGCCCGATGACGCGTGACGAACTGAAGGATTTGGCGTGCCTCGGCTTCTCCGCCGATCTCGTCATGCAGTCGTTCTGTCACACCGCCGCTTATCCGAAGCCGGTGGACGTGAAGACTCACCGGAGCCTGCCGGACTTCATCAGCACGCGTGGCGGCATCGCACTGCGCCCCGGCGACGGCGTGATCCACTCGTGGTTGAACCGCATGCTGTTGCCCGACACCGTGGGCACCGGCGGCGATTCGCACACCCGCTTCCCGATCGGCATCAGCTTCCCGGCCGGTTCGGGCCTGGTCGCTTTCGCGGCCGCTACCGGCACGATGCCGCTCGATATGCCGGAATCGGTGCTGATCCGCTTCAAGGGCAAGATGCAGCCGGGCGTGACGCTGCGCGATCTGGTCAACGCGATCCCGCTGTACGCGATCAAGCAAGGCATGTTGACGGTGGCCAAGCAAGGCAAGAAAAATATCTTCTCGGGCCGCATTCTCGAGATCGAAGGCCTGCCCGATCTAAAGGTCGAGCAAGCGTTCGAACTGTCCGATGCTTCCGCCGAGCGCTCGGCCGCAGGTTGCGCGGTTCACCTGAATAAGGATCCGATCATCGAGTACCTCAACAGCAACATCACGCTGCTGAAGTGGATGATCGCGCAGGGTTACCAGGACCCGCGCAGCCTACAGCGCCGCATCAAGGCGATGGAGCAGTGGCTGGCCGACCCGCAGTTGTTGGCGCCGGATGCGGACGCGGAATACGCAGCCGTCATCGACATCGACTTGGCTGACATTCATGAGCCGATCGTGGCCTGCCCGAACGATCCGGACGACGTGAAGACGCTGTCGGACGTGGCTGGCAACAAGATCGACGAAGTGTTCATCGGCTCATGCATGACGAACATCGGGCACTTCCGCGCGGCATCGAAACTGCTGGAAGGAAAGCGCGATATCCCGGTCAAGCTCTGGGTTGCCCCGCCGACGAAGATGGATCAGAAGCAACTGACCGAAGAAGGCCACTATGGCGTCTTCGGTACTGCCGGCGCTCGTACGGAAATGCCGGGCTGCTCGCTGTGCATGGGTAATCAGGCGCAGGTGCGTGAAGGCGCGACGGTCATGTCGACCTCGACCCGCAATTTCCCGAACCGCCTCGGCAAAAACACGAACGTGTATCTAGGCTCGGCGGAACTCGCGGCGATCTGCGCGCGCCTGGGCCGCATTCCGACCCGTGAGGAATACATGGCCGATATGGGCGTGCTGAACGCGAACGGCGACAAGATCTACAAGTACATGAATTTCGATCAAATCGAGGACTTCAAGGAAGTGGCCGACACAGTGGCGATGTAAGGGCGGGGCGTTGTTCGACCAGGGCGTGTGGTTCTGGTCGGAGCGCCAAGTCGCGCCATGTAGCACCATGTAGCACCACGTAATGGCATCGTAGGCAGAGCGTCTACGGTGCCATTTTTTTATCGACCGTCGCAAAGGGCCGCGCTTCGAACGCTAGCGCGATTTCGCTCGCACGCGCTTCTTCGCCCCGCTCGTGCTGGGTGCTTCCGCGACGGGCGCGGTTGCCGCTCCGGTTCCTGCTCCCGCAACGGGCCCCGCCAACCGCTCCATCCACGACAGTGCTTCGACGTATGACAGAAACTGCTGCAGATAACCAGGCGATAGCTCCCGCATCAGCGCGAGCGATCGATGAACGAGACTGTTCGAATTGAGCGGCCCGGCATTGTCGGGCACTTGTTCGAGCGACTGCCGCAACTGCTTGTCGATGCTGACTCTCGACCACGTCTCGCGGAAATAGTCGAGTATGGGTAGGTCCGAGGAACCGTCGCGTCGATGTGCGTGCGGAGCGTTGTGCGCGACTTGTGCTTCGCTTTGCATTCCCGCGGGCGTGGCGCGGCTCGTCAACAGATCGACCAATCCACCTAGCGGGCTGCGGCACGGAGCGGTTTCCGTCGGGATGGTGCTCGCAGCGGCGGGTGTGTTGCGCGCAAGAGCGACATTCTTTACGGCGCCATTGGCATTCGCTTCGGCCTCTGCCTCTGCGCCCGCCTCCGCCTCTGCGCGCAGAATCTCGCCGGAGTAATCGGCGATCAATTGGCCCAGCCGCTCGTCGAGCACCCGCCGCGCGCCACCGTCATAACTGGCCGCCCGGCGTTCCAATGCATCGATGAAGCGAAAGCGTGTGGGGTTCACGCGGTCGGCGCCGCTTGTGCGCCATGTCTCCAGCGTTGCGCGGATGGCGGTGATGCTGCCGACGTCATCCATGCTGCTACTCATGCTGCTGTGCCGTTGCCGCTGAGCGTTTGGGCACAGGCGCGATTTCGACGCGGCGGTTTTTCGCCCGGGCTGCGTCGTCCGCGTTCGGGCTCACAGGCTGCTGGGAGCCGAACGCCGCCGCGAACACGGACGAGGCGGGAACGCCCGCATCGATCAGCGCACGCGTCACGGTCAGCGCGCGCTGCGCGGACAACTCCCAGTTGTCCGCGAATCGGCGGTTGCCTGAGCGCACTTGCCGATCGTCGGCGAAGCCGCTCACCATCGCCATCTCGTCGTGCGACCGCAGATAAACGGCGAGCGGACCCGCGAGCGACCTCAGCAGTTCGAGGCCCTGGGGCTGCAATTGATCGGAGTTGACCGCGAACAGTAAGCTGCCGCTGATGCCGATACGGCCGTTCACGAATGTCACGCGTCCCGCCGCGAGCGGACCGGCGAGCGCCTGCTCGAGCGTCTTGCGCCGCTGTACTTCGAGCTGTCGCTGCTTCACCTGGTCTTCGAGCCGCGTCGACAGTTCCAGTTGCAAACCGATGACGCCCACCAAGATCAGCACGAACGCGCCCACCAGCACGGACATTAGATCGGCGAACGCGGCCCAAACCGGCGCGGTCGGCTCGACGCCGCCGTCGATCTCGTCGTTCATGCGGTTTCGGCTCCGCTCGACACGCGCTGCGCGGCGAGTTGCTGCAGGTCTTCGACGATCTGCTTCTGCGACAGCATGCTGAGGTCGATCACCTCGCGCGCTTGCGCCACGTAGTAGGCCAGTTGTTCGTCGCTGCGCGCGAGCGAGCGGTCGAGCGCCGATTCGATCCGCTGCAGATGGGCGACGAGTTGTTCGTTCGATACGCCGAACGCCTGCACGGCCGCACCGAAGGCATCGCCCAAGCTGGCGACTTCGATAGCGCCGCTGGTGATCTTCGCCGCAACTCCGTCGAGTTTGCGGGTTTCGGTATCGACCGTGTCGGAGAACTGCCTGCCGACCCGTGCCAACAGATCCGTGGAGGTGGACACGAGCGCATCGACGGCGCTGCGCTGCTCGCCGGACGCATGGTTGACGGCATCGAGCAGCGTGCCGACTGTCTCGAGCAGGCGGGCGCGCTCCTCGAGCGTTGCGGTGTCGCGGACCATGCTGTCCGACAGCCTCTGGCGCAGTTCTGCCACCACTTCGGCGGCGGCACGGGGCGCTTCCGCTGCTGCCTGAACAAGCTGTGCGATCTCGGCGATGGTCGCGGCGGCGTGCGCTTGCGTTTGCGCGCAGATGTCGCGCGCGGTCTGCGCGAGCGTGTCGCAAATCGCCTGCTGGCGGCTCGCGGTGTCCTCGCCTGTGCGCCGCCACTCGTCGCCTAGCGACTTCGCCGTAGCATCCAGCGTTTCCGTCCATGCACGCAGTCGCGTTTCGTCGCGCGCTGCGAGTTGCTGTTGCAGCTCGGCATGCGATTCATCCAGCGTGCATAACAGCGCCGCGGCGTGCTGCCCGAACGTTTCGACCGATGCGGCAAGCGCCTGCTCGTGGCGAGCCGCCTGAGCCTCGCTCGCGCGTTCCTGCTGCGCCAATGCCGTATTCCACGCTGCCGAGACGCTGCCCACGCCGGCATCGACCCGCGCCGACACGCCGTCGAGCAAGGCCGACGAACGTTGCTCGACCGTGTTCGTGAAGCGCTCCAGCGCGACGCGCAACTGTTCGACGAGCCCATTGCCGGCGTGCCGATGTTCGTCCAGCGCTTGGGTCCACAGCTTGGCCACGGTTGCGGTGCTCGCTTCGAAGCCGCCCGATAGGCCATCGAGTTGCTGTTGCACGGCGTTCGTGACGGTCGCGCTAAGCGCGGCCATCTCGCTCGAGAGTCCCGTCATCGCCGCCTGGACCACGGGCTGGACCGCAGCGTTCGCGGCTCGCGCGCTCTCGGCCGCGCTGCTGCGCAACGATTGGCCTACCGACGATGAAAGCCCGCTATACGCGCGCTCGATGCTGGCGTGGAGCGCCTGCTGGTTCGCGAGTTGTTGCTCGTTCGCCGCGATGCTGTGCCGCTCGATCGCGCTCATCATCGTCTGCATGCGGTCTATGAGCACGGGCATGGCTTCGGCCTGGCGCTGCATCAACCTGAAGCTCTCCTCGCGCCGCCACGTTTGCGTGTAGGGGCGCAGCGTCGTGGCAATGTGGTCGTCGAGTTGGCGCGCGGCGTCGAGCCGTTCATGGCGACACAACGCCGACATCAGCCCAAGCATCGCGGAAGTCGCGACGCCCGTAATCGAGGTGCCGAACGCGAAGCTCAAACCTTTGATGGGTGCGGCGAGCGATGCATGGATCGCGGCGAGATCCGTCGCGCTGTCGAGCGCGGCACCGGTGCCGCGCAACGTCGTTACCATGCCGAGCAGCGTGCCCAGCATGCCGAGCAGCACCAGCAAGCCGACTAGATAGGGTGTCAGCGACGGTCCGGGCAGCGCGGCGCGCGCACCTTCGACGCGTAGCCGGACCGTCCCGCGCAGCGCCGGATGCAAATGCTCGAGCCACGCATCGAGAGTCGTCGGCGGTGCCGACAGGCCGGCGACAGCCTCAACGAGGCTCGACGTACATTGATGGTAGCGACGCAGTTCGAGCGCGCCCGCTACATAGCAAATGCCGATCAGCAGCGTGACGGCGAGCGCGAGCGGATTCGAGCGGACATAGCCGGCGCCGGTCCAGCAGAGCACGGCGAGCCCGGCGAGGAAGGCCACAACGTTGAGGCGATAACTGTATCTGGACATGGGGTCCCGGTTAGCTGGTGCGAAGCGCTGCGCGCAGCCCTTCGACCGGTTGAAAACGAATTTCGAGTTCGGCAAACAGCACGCTCTGCATGTCTTTGCGGAACGCGTCGAGCCAGGGGCCGTCCTTCACCGCCGGCGAATCCGCCGCGTGTGTTGCCACAGGCGTCGCATGCTGCGCGGCGTCAGGCAGCTCGGCGGGCGCAGGCTCGCACTTGGCGATTTCGGCGTCGCGCAGACGCTCGAAATGCGCGGCGAGCAGTCCCGGCACGGCGGCCAGCGCATTATGCTCGCGTATGCCTAGTACCCGCTCCATCACGGCATCGACCGATGCGAGACGTGACATCGCGGGCTCGCGGGCCACGAGCTTCTCGCGCAACAGCGCGCGCAGATTGCCGATTGCAGCTTCCATCTCTTCCTGCAGAGAGAGATAGCATCGGCGAAACGCGGCGTAATCCGGCGCGGTATCGGATGCTGCCTGATCCGGACGATTGCGCGCGTGGTTTCCGCGCCGCTGTGGTGCCAGCGCGGCAGCGCGGGTGATGGCGTCGGTCAGCGAAGTGCGCACGCGCACGCATAACGCCTCGTGCGCATGATCGGGCGTGCGGCCGTGCGACGCGCCGGCGGCTGAGTGGCCGCCGATCGCCGCGGACAATGCGACCGCGTCGGTCCAGGCGAGCCATTGGCCCAGCCGGTCGGCGAGCGGCTGCCCGGACTCGGGCAAGCCGGCGTCCGTTAGACGAACGAGTAAGCGGATAAGCGCCGGGCCGCTGAGGGCCGTGCGCCCGGGAATCTGCGCCATGCCGAAAGAGCAAAAAGGCAGCAGTTTACACGCCCCGGAGCAGGCGGTCCGTGCCCCATTAACTGTGCATGCGCAATCGGTACGCGACATACGCCGACATACCGCGGGCTCGATAAATCCGCGAGGCCTAGTGTTGCTTCGGCGTGCCATAGATTCGCCACGGTTGCCATGGTCGCATCGAAGCCGCCCGACCGGACATCGCAACCGCTGCGCCGTGGCTCATTAAATGGGAAAAAGTTGATACAAGCGTTTTAGACTCCGCAATAAATGCCGATTGTGAGTTCGGGGTATGGTGAAAGAGAATTTCATTCCGATGCCGCTAAGGTTCGGATCCACAATGTCAGTAAATCAATGCGGATAGTGCCGAAACGGTGCGAGGCAACCTCGCCATATGGTGACGCGAAATCGCGCAATGCGTATTAGATACGGCTGTTGGCAGAGCGTTGGATACCGCGAAGACCATCGTCTGACACCATAGAGAGCGCATAGCGTATTTATGCGTTTTCTCAGTGTGTGGGGAAGCGCCATGGAATGAGCGTTTATGAATTGCGTTCTTATCGTTAAGACGTACAATGACTTCCCATTCGGTCGGTATTCCACTTTTTATAATCGCCTCACGACCGTGCCTCCCATCGAAGACCGTTGTCTAACCCTAGGAAGGCGCGCATGGACGCATGGTTTGTCAATCCGGATTCCTCGACGAAGGCTTACCAGGGATTGGCCCAGGTCTATTCGGCTATCGAGCCCCCGACCTGGGCATTGCTGCTTGCGCAGTCGTGCCGCTCGAAGGGCTTCGGCGTCGGTATTCTCGATTGCGACGCCGAGCGGCTCACGCTCGAGCAATCCGTGGGCCGCATCGAAGAGGCCAAGCCGCGTCTCGCTGTATTCGTGCTCTACGGACAAAATCCGAATTCCGGCACCACCAGCATGATCGGCGCCCTCGCGCTCGCGCGGGCGCTCAAAGAGGCAGTTCCCGAGCAGAACATCTGCTTTGTCGGATCGCACCCGAGTGCGCTGCCGCTGGAGGTCCTGTCGCATCGGTGCGTCGACATCGTCTTGCTCAACGAAGGCGTTTATGCCTTACACAATCTTTTGAAGAGCAACCTTGACAGCGATCTGGCTCATATCAAAGGCATCGGATACAAGAAGCGTGGGCCGGGCTCGATCGCCATACCGACGCTGAACCCACCGCAATGCGTTGTGCCACAGGAACGCATGGACGAAGATTTGCCCGGCTATGCATGGGATCTCCTACCCTATAAGGAGAAGCCACTCGATCTCTATCGCGCGCATTTCTGGCACGCGCGGTTCGATCATGCTCAGCGTACGCCGTTCGCCGCCATCTACACCTCCTTGGGCTGCCAGTTCGCGTGCGATTTCTGCATGATCAATATCGTTAACCGCACGGACAACGCTGAAGAGATCACCGCGGCGGATTCGCGCGGGATGCGCTTCTGGAGCCCAGAATGGGTCGCACGCGAGATGCGCAAGCTAGCCGATCTAGGCGTGAAGACGCTGCGTATCAGCGACGAGATGTTCTTCCTCAATCGCAAGTACTACGTCCCGGTCTTGCAGCAAGCCATCGATAACGAGTTCGGTTTCAACATGTGGACGTATTCGCGAGTCGATACGGTTCGCAGGGAGACGCTCGATCTGTTCAAGCGAGCGGGCGTGAACTGGCTGGCGCTCGGTATCGAGGCCGGCAATCAGACGGTGCGCCAGGAGGTATCCAAGGGATCGTTCAAGGAAACCAATATTCGCGATGTCTGCGAGACCATCAACGATGCGGACATCAACATCATCAGCAACTACATCTTCGGCTTTCCGGACGACACGGCCGAGACGATGCAGCAGACGCTCGATCTCGCGCTCGAACTCAACACGGAAATGGCCAACATGTATCCGTGCCAAGCGCTGCCGGGTAGCCCGATCTTCCGGAACGCGAAGCAAAACGGCTGGCCGCTGCCGGATTCGTACGAGGGCTACGCGTTTCTGTCGTATGAAAGCCAGCCGCTGCCGACCAAGCACCTGAGCGCGGCCGAGGTCTTGAAATTCCGCGACGATGCATGGAAGACGTATTTCAAGCGTCCGGCCTACCTGAATCTCGTCGAGCGCAAGTTCGGATTGCAAGAGCGGCAGAACGTCGAGGCCATGGCGAGCATTCCTCTAAAACGCAAACTACTGGGCGATTGAGAGGACATCATGATCATCACGCGTACACCTTTCCGCATTTCGTTCTTCGGCGGCGGGACCGACTATCCGGCCTGGTTTCGCGAGCACGGCGGCGCGGTGCTATCCACCGCGATCGACAAGTACTGCTATATCAGTTGCCGTCGTTTGCCGCCGTTCTTTGAGCATAAGCATCGCGTCGTTTACTCCCGGATCGAAAACGTGGTGCGCAACGACGACATCGAGCATCCGGCCGTCCGCGCGGTCCTGAACTGGGCGCACGTCGAAGACGGACTGGAGATTCACCACGACGGGGACTTGCCGGCACGTTCGGGTCTCGGTTCGAGTTCCTCTTTCACGGTGGGTCTCGTGCATGCGCTGTACGGGTTGGTCGGCCGCATGGCGAACAAGGATGAGCTGGCCAAGGACGCGATTCATATCGAGCAGAACGTCGTGGGCGAGCACGTCGGATCGCAAGATCAGATATCGGCGGCCTTCGGCGGCTTCAATCGCATCGAATTCCATCGGCACGGTGCCTTCGACGTCGTCCCCGTGCTGATGCCTCCGGAGCGCCGCGAGGCGCTGCACAGTCATTTGATGCTCTGTTTTACGGGGTTTTCGAGGCTCGCATCGGAAGTGGCCAAGTCGAAGATCGATAATCTGAACAATCGCCTGACGGAACTCAAGTGTATGCGGGAGATGGTCGATGAAGGCCTCTCGATCTTGCAGAATTCGAACCGTTCAATCGACGACTTCGGCAGCTTGCTCGACGCGAGTTGGCAATGTAAGCGGCGCCTCTCCGATCGCGTTTCGACGCCGGAAATCGATCGAATCTACGATGCGGCGATCACCGCGGGCGCGATCGGCGGCAAGATTCTGGGCGCAGGCGGCGGGGGGTTCTTGCTGTTGTTCGCGAAGCCCGAGCGGCAGAACGCCATTCGCGAGCGCCTCAAACATCTCGTGCACGTGCCGTTCGATTTCGACGACACCGGCAGCCGGGTCGTCGTCTACCAACCCAATGGTCTCTGACTCATGCAAAAAACGGCGCGCATTTACGTGGCCGGCCATACGGGCTTGATCGGCTCGTCGATCGTGCGAATGCTTCGAGAAGCGCGCTTCGACAATCTGCTGCTTGTGGATCATACCGATCTCGATCTGACCGATACGGCCGCGGTGGACCGTTTCTTCGAGCAGGCAGCGCCGCAGTACGTCGTGCTGGCGGCGGGCCGGGTAGGCGGAATCGTGGAGAACGCGTCGTACCCCGCCGATTTCATGAATGCCAATCTGGCGATTCAGTTGAACGTATTGCGCGCGGCGCATCGCGCGCACGTCGATAAGCTGATTTTTTTCGCATCCTCGTGCATGTACCCGCGCGAGTGCGCGCAGCCGATGGCGGAGACGGCGTTGTTTTGGGGGCCGCCGGACCCGGCGAGCATGGCCTACGCTGTCTCCAAGCTCGCCGGTTTGCAAATGTGCCTCGCATACAACCGGCAATACGAGCAGCAACGCTTCATTCCGGTCATTCCTAATAGCGCGTACGGGCCCAACGATAATTTCGATCCGAGTTCCGGGCACGTGCTGTCGGCGCTGATGCGGCGCTTTCACGAGGCCAAGGTCGCCGGCGCCCCGTGCGTCACGCTTTGGGGGAGCGGTGCGCCGCGCCGCGAATTCGTCTATTGCGACGATATCGCCACGGCTTGCCTGATGCTGCTTGCCGTCGATACGACGGATCTCGCGTTGCCGCTGAATGTCGGCACGGGCAGCGATATCTCAATCGAGACGTTGGCGCACAAGATCGCGGGAGTGGTCGGCTACCACGGAAACATGGCTTGGGATCGCCGCAAACCCGACGGTGCGCCGCGCAAGCTGCTCGACAGTTCGCGCATCCAAGCGTTGGGCTGGCAACCGAGCGTCGACCTCGACGAGGGATTGGCGCGCACTTATCGCTGGTACATCGACCATGCGCACATTTGAAGAACCGCCTCACGCGACAAGGGACGGTCGCGCCGGCGATCTGCGCGATAAAGCCCGTTGGGTATGGCGCGAGACGCTCGCCGTCCATCGCCGCGCGCCGGAAACCAGGCTGGCATCGTCGCTATCGTCGGTCGAGCTATTCGTTGCGCTGTATTACGGCGAAGTGCTGCGCTTCGATGCATCCAATCCCCGCTGGGAGGGCCGCGATCGATGCATCGTCAGCAAGGGGCACGGGTCGATATGCCTCTATCCGATCCTGGCCGATCTCGGCTTCTTCCCGATGGAGGAACTGGCGCATGTCTGCGAGGCGGGCAGCTTTCTTGGCGGGATTCCCGATCCGGTCATCCCCGGTTACGAGACCGTCAACGGATCATTGGGTCATGGCCTGGGCGTGGCGGCCGGCATAGCGCTCGCGCTCAAGCGGAAGGGCAGCGAACGCAGTGTGTTCGTCGTCTGTGGCGACGGCGAATTGCACGAAGGGGCCAATTGGGAAGCGATCATGTTCGCCGCGCAGCATCGCCTCGACAATCTGCACCTGATCGTCGACGACAACGGCGTCAGCATGCTCGGATATACGGACGACATCGTCACGCACGACGGTTTCGCCAGGCGGCTGTCGGCCTTCGGCTGGGACTGCGGGACGGTCGACGGTCACGACGTGCTCGCGGTGCAAGCTGCGCTGCAGGCGCAAAAGGCATCGATGACAGGAAAACCGAAGGCGCTGATCGCGCGAACGCTGAAGGGCCACGGCGTGCCGGGGCTCGAAAATGCGCCGCTGTCGCACATCATCAATCCTAAGCCGGACTTGATCGATAGTTTGCTGGAGCAGTCCCGATGAGCGAGGCCATTAAGCCGCTCGCGATGCGCGATGCGTTCTTGCAGCGCATTTTGACGGCCATGGCCGACGACGAAAAGGTGTTCTTCACGTGCGCCGATTTTGGCTCGCCCGTGCTCGATAAGATCCGTGCCGATTTCCCCGACCGCTTTGTCAATGTCGGGATCGCCGAGCAGAACCTGATCAACGTATCGGCCGGGCTCGCACTCGAGGGTTTTACGGTCTTCGCCTATGCCATCGCGCCGTTCATCACGATGAGGTGCTATGAGCAAGTGCGTGTCAGCCTCGCGCTGCTCTCGGAGGTGCGCCCCATGAACGTGAATCTCATCGGCGTAGGCGCCGGCTATAGCTACGTCGTCTCCGGGCCGACTCACCAATGCTACGAAGACATCACGCTGATGCGTGCCATGCCGAATTTTCGCGTGCTGTCACCGGCCGACCATGTCAGCGCTGCCGCATTGTTCGATGGCTGTGTCGGCGCGATCGGGCCGAAGTACTTGCGCTTGGACGCGCAAGTGCTTCCAGTCATCTACGAGGGCGCCGCTCCCGATCCGAAGCGCGGCTTTCATATCCATAGGCGCGGGCGCCGGATCTGCCTCGTCGCCACCGGTTATATGGTGCATACGGCACTGAAGGCGGCGGCGCAATTGGTCGAACACGATTGCGACGTCGGCTTGATCGATTTGTTCGATCTCGCTCGTTTTTCGGTCGTCGAGCTGCACGACGCGTTGGCTCCCTATAGCGGCATCGTCACTTTGGAGGAGGGCTTCCGCGGGCGCGGCGGGATGGATTCAATGCTGTTCGAATTCGTCGCTCGCCACGGCTTGCCCGCGAAGGTGTTGAACCTCGGCGCGGACGGCGGGTACCGCTTCGAACTCGGCACGCGTGCCGAGTTGCACGAGAAAGTCGGGATCGGCCTTAACGCGGTGACCCGAAGCGTGCGCGAGTTCGCCGAATCGCTATGAAAGCGTGCGCCTGACAGGTGAATCGATTCTTGGAGAGACTATGAGATTTCCGTTGATGCGCAACAATATCCTGCGTGAAGATCTTGATGCCGTCATCGCGTACTTGAAGCAGGACGATCCCATCCTCACGCACGGTGCCAACGTTGCGGCGTTCGAGCGGGAGTGGTCGGAATGGTTGGGCGTCAAATACAGCGTGTTCGTCAATTCCGGCGCCTCGGCGAATGTGCTCACGATGGCGATGCTGAAAATACGCCATCCCGAAGGCGGCGAGGTGATCGTCCCGACGCTGACTTGGGTGTCCGATATCGCGGCCGTGCTTCAAAACGGCTTCACGCCCATCTTCGTCGATATTGATCCGCGTTCGCTGGCGATGGATCCTGGCGCGGTGGCGGCCAAGCTGTCTGACAAGACGCGCGCGGTATTCCTCACGCACGTGCAAGGTTTCGACGGCTTGACCGACGCGCTGCTGGGCGAGCTCAAGCGGCGCGACATCCCCCTGATCGAAGACGTGTGCGAGTCGCACGGCGCAACGCATGGCGGACGCAAGCTCGGAAGCCTCGGCTGGGTGTCGAACTTCTCGTTCTACTACGCGCACCATATGAGCACGATCGAAGGCGGCATGATCTGCACCGACGATGCCGAGGTTTATCAGCAGGTGCGCATGCTGCGCAGTCACGGCATGGTGCGCGAGGCGAACGATCCGGCCGTTCGCGGCGCATGGCAGCAGGCCAATCCCGAACTGAACCCCGATTTCATTTTCGCGTATGCGGCCTACAACGCTCGCAACACCGAGATCGGCGGCATCATGGGGCGCAGCCAACTCAAGCGCCTCGATGCGAACGTTCGACGCCGAACGGAAAACCTGCATCGGTTGCTGAGCCGAATCGACGCGACGAAGTACCGTACCGATTTCAAGCTCGACGGATCGAGCAATTACGCGTTCAATCTGATCCTGAATAAAGCCGACGATGGTTTCGCGCAACGCCTGATGTCGACGCTGCGCGAGTCCGGCATCGAATTTAGGCGGGGTAGCGCGGGCGGCGGCAACCAACTGCGCCAGCCTTACTTGAAAGACATCGTGCCCGACGGTTATCACCGGCAGTTTCCGTGCACGGAACACATTCACTTCTACGGCTTTTATATCGGCAATTTCCCGGACCTGCGCGACGAAGAGATCGACGCGCTGTGCAAGATCGCGAACTCGGTCGAGTGACGGCATGACCACGGCAATCATCCTCGCAGGCGGGCTTGGTACGCGTTTGCGGCAGGTCGTGCCGGATCTGCCCAAGCCAATGGCGCCCATCAACGGCAGGCCGTTTCTCGAGCACCAGATGGACCATTGGATCGCGCAGCGGGTGCAGCGGTTCGTGCTGTCGGTCGGGTATCGATGTGAAGCCATCATCGACCATTTCGGCTCGAGCTATCGCGGGGTATCGATCGACTATGCAATCGAGCATGTGCCGCTCGGCACCGGTGGCGGTTTGCTGCAGGCCGTGCAGGGAAGGGAGCTCGATGCGCCGTTTCTGGTGCTCAACGGGGACACGTTTATCGAAGTCGATTTAGCCGCGCTGCGCCGATTCCATTCGGCGCGCGGTTCCGCTTGGACGGTCTCGCTGTTCCGCGCCGATGAAGCGGGCCGTTACATGGGCATGCGCGTGGACGCCGACGGACGGATTCGCTCGCTGAGTTCCGCAAGCGGGCAGCCGGGCGGGCTCGCCAATGGCGGCGCTTACCTGATCGAGCCCGATACGATGGGCGTTCTCGGGTTTTCGGCAGGGAGCCGGGTTTCGCTGGAAGACGACATCCTACCGGCAATCGTGGCATCGGATATCGCGTTGTACGGAATGGAATGCGGCGGGCGCTTTGTCGACATTGGCGTGCCCGACGACTACGTGCGAGCTGCACAGATCTTATCGAATTAATTTTAAGAAGGAGAACATTCGTGTCCTATTCCATTCTGGTGACGGGCGGCGCCGGCTATCTGGGTTCCACGATGGTGCCCGACCTTCTCGCGGCCGGCCACAAGGTGACGGTGCTCGACAATTTTATGTTCAAGCAGAGCAGCCTCAATCACGTCTGCTATCACCCGAACTTTTCTGTGGTGAAAGGTGATGTCCGCGTGCAAAGCGTCGTGGCGCCGCTGCTAAAAGAGGCCGACGTGGTCATTCCGCTCGCCGCACTCGTCGGTGCGCCGTTGTGCTCCCAGGATCCCGTGGGCGCGACCACCGTCAACCACGATGCCATCGCGATGATGCTCAAGCTTCTGTCGAAAGAGCAAAGCGTGCTAATGCCGACGACCAACAGCGCGTACGGAACTGGTGACCAGCATCATTTCTGCACGGAGGAATCGCCGCTTCGGCCCATATCGCAGTATGCGATCGAAAAGGTGGCGGTCGAAAAAATGCTGATGGAACACCCGAACGCGATCAGCTTCCGTCTAGCGACGGTATTCGGCATGTCGCCGCGCATGCGGGTCGATCTGCTCGTCAACGATTTCACCTACCGTGCGGTGTACGACCGCTTCGTCGTACTGTTCGAGAGCCACTTCAAGCGCAATTACATCCATGTTCGCGATGTCTCGCGGGTGTTCCAGCATGGGATCGAGCATTACCATGCGATGAAAGGGAAAATCTACAACGTCGGGTTATCCGATGCCAATGTCTCGAAGAAGGAACTCTGCGAGCACATCAAGGAACAGTGCCCGCAGTTCGTCTTCATCGAGGCGCCGGTCGGAAAAGACCCCGATCAGCGCGATTACGTGGTGTCGAATGCCAAGCTCGAGGCCACTGGTTTTCGCCCCGAATTTTCTCTCGATCGCGGAATACGCGACTTGATCAAGGGCTTCACGATGATCAAGAACAGCCGATACGGCAACGCCTGAAGAGCGAGTGCTTGAACGTGCGGTAGACCTGGGACCCCCGAGCCATGACGCTGTCGCTTTCAAAGCTGGCGCCGATCGAAATCATCGGCCAAATCGTGCGCCATCGCGCCGTCATTCTGGCGCTGGCCTGGCGCGACCTGCAAAGCCGTTACGCGGGCACCCTGGGCGGCACGCTGTGGGCATTCGCGCATCCTGCGGCGATCGTCGCGGTGTTTTACTTCGTCTTTGCCGTGGGCTTCAAATCGCAAGGGCCGAGCAATACACCGTTCATCCTCTGGTTCGTCTGCGGACTCGTGCCGTGGTTCTATTTCAACGATACGCTGCTGGCGATCACGAACTCGGTCACGGGCAACGCACACCTCGTCAAGAAAACCGTTTTCCCGACCGAAGTGCTGCCCGTCGTACACGTCGTCTCGGGGCTGTTCTCGCACGTCATCTTCCTATTCATCCTGGGCATGATGCTCGTGCTGTTTCATGTTCCGCTTGAGGCCCAGCGGCTTCTGATTGTCTACTACCTAGGCTGCGCCATCGTTTTGCTGCTGGGTCTCGGATGGCTCTTTGCTTCGCTGCAGGTTTTTTTTCGCGACATCGGGCAGGGGCTGACGATCGCACTCAATCTCTGGTTCTGGGGCACCCCGATCGTATGGGTCCAGAAAATCATGCCCGAGAAATATCAGTGGTTGTTTTTTTATAACCCGGTCTATTACATAGTCGAAGGGTATCGCGGGCTGTTGATCTATCCCTCGCTGCGGTGGCCCGATCCACGCCAAACGCTGTACTTCTGGGTCATCAACTTTCTGATCGTGGCGTGCGGCGCGTATACGTTTCGCCGTCTGAAGCCGGAGTTTGTCGATGTCATCTGAGCGGCCCGCTACCCATGGGGACCTCGCGATTTCGGTCCGCGGCGTCTCCAAGAAATTTCGCCTATTCAACTCGCCGCACGAGCGCTTGATCGAGGCGCTGCATCCGCTGCGAAAGCGCTATCACCGTGAGTTTTGGTCGTTGAACGACGTCTCGTTCGATGTCTATCGCGGCGAGATCGTCGGCATCCTCGGCCGCAACGGATCGGGTAAATCGACTCTGCTGCAGATCATTTGCGCCGTCATGCGCCAGACCCAAGGAACCGTGTCCGTCAATGGGCGAATCTCGGCATTGCTCGAACTGGGCGCGGGTTTCAACCCTGAGTTCACGGGGCGCGACAATGTCTTGCTGAACAGCTCGATCATGGGGCTCAGTCGGCAGCAAATGCTGAGCCGAATGCCCGACATCGAGGCCTTTGCCGATATTGGCGATTTTTTCGATCAACCGGTCAAAACCTATTCGTCGGGCATGTTCGTGCGCGTGGCCTTCGCCGCCGCCATTCATGTCGACCCCGATATATTAGTCGTGGACGAGGCGCTCAGCGTTGGAGATTCGAAGTTTCAACACCGCTGTTTTCAACGCATCCGCGAATTCATGGAGCAAGGCAAGACCATTTTGGTCGTCTCTCATAGTGTCGATACGCTGCTGCGGATGTGCCATCGCGGTATCGTGCTCGACCAGGGAGGGCTCGGCTATATCGGGTCGATCTCGAGTGCGGTGAGCTATTACCAGAATCTGCTGTTCGGTACGACAAAGCCCGACACGCCGGCTCGCATCGACGACGACGGGTCGGCCGCCTCGCGGGTGTTCGGGGCAGACGCGTCGCTCGATGGGTTGCCGGACAACATGCACGACAGGGTATTCGAGCACCCGTTCTATAACAAACACGAAACGAGGCTCGGCAACGGCGCGGCGAAGATCGTCGGCTTCGATCTGAGCGCCGCAAACAGACAGACCCCTCCCGAGGTGCCCGCTCGGGCGGCCGTCGAACTCATGCTCAAGCTGGTGTTCAACGAGACGCTCGATAACGTCTCGGTGGGGTTCGCGTTGGTGACCGTGGACGGAACTTACGTGTTCGGCACGAATCTGGCGATGATGAATGCGCCGTTGCTGCACGCGCAAGCCGGCCAAAGTCTGATCGTGAAGTTTCGCTTCACGTCGCATTTGGCCGGCGGGGAGTATTTTCTAAACGTCGGCTGCAATCGGGTCAGCGATGGCGAAGACACCTTCATCGATGTCCGGCGCTCCGTGGCTCGTATCAACGTTGCGGAGACCCCGGGCGTGGTCGGCTTTGTCGATCTCGGTGTCCGCTATGAAGTCATCGAGTTGCATCCTTCGCTCGCGGGTGCCGCATGAACATGAACGCCCTACGTCCTTTAGTCGTCGGATATCCGCGTACAGGATTCACGCTGCTCATCAGCGTAATCGCTGAAATCCGGCAATACGCGTCGCTCGGCAGGCGTGGGCCGGATGTTTTGACGACTTTCTGCGACACGGCTGGCATGCGGATAGCGGCGCGCATTGAAGCGGTGTTTCATCGTCGCGGCGTGGCCGGCGATCTGCTCTATAACGGCAGTTTCCGTCAGATGGTGGGCGGGCCCAAGTGGCTGAAGCAGGACGACGATGATGTTGCTTGCTTTAGAAAATACCTCGGGGTTCGCGGGAAGGGCGACTTTACGCTGATTACTTCGCACCCCCGCGAAGTACTCGACTACTACGAGATCGTTCATTCTCACGTCGGACCGGATCGATGGAGCGCGCATCCCGGCTATGAAAACTACCAGCGCTTTGCTTCGATCCGAAATCCGGCGGGCGCGCTGGCATCGGCCTGCTTTTCGATCAATGCGCTCGCAAGCGAATACATCCAACGCTTCATTCCCGCGGAGCAAGACGACGATCTGGTACGTCAACGCCTCGCGTTGTACAAGCTCTCCGATCTGAATTTCTTCGAGGCATTGCTAGGCCCGTTTAGAGATTATTTAGAGTCGTTCTCGGCGTGCGCGGAGCGATATCACCTCATGCGATGGGAGGATTTGATTCTGACGCCGGCCACGACGATTCGCGAGATTGCGAATGCAATGGGCGTGAGATTGCAAGAAAACGAAGCGGTGGAGATTTGGCGGCGGCTCGGTCATGTGAACCTCACCGGGGCGCACAAACATAACTATCGGCGCGGCCACGGTGTCGTAGGCGGCTGGCGGCGGTGGCTGACCAATACGCATCTGGACATGATGCGCGACTATGGCCTCGACGCTTTCGCGCAGCAATACGGTTATGGTTCGATCGAGAGGCTGGACGACACCACTTACACGCCGTTTCAATGCAAGCTCGCCGATGCCATCGCGCGCGGGGAGGTGCTGCGCGAATACGAGGACGACGATCTGTTCGGCTATGCCTTCAATAAATCGAATATCGATTTGGATCGCTTCGCGTTCAAGCGGTACGACTGGCGGCAGCATACGCGGATCGAGCGCTCGTCATATACGGACGACGATTTGGTCATGCAGGTCTGGGACGCTGCTGAGGACGCCTGCGCGACCGTGAATCTAGCGCTCGGCGTGTGGCTCGATGTGAGCCCGAACGGTACGGCCTCGGCCCAACGGGACGCCATCGAAACCATGGCGTCGATCGTGCGGCCGTTGTTCGACGATGCGCAGGCGATCGATAGATGGCGACGCGCGATGCAGGACGCCGTCGAGCGGGAATGGAGCGAGGGGGCGTCGATTCAACCCCCGCCTCCGCGGCATGCAGAGCCGGTGTTATTGCGCAGCGTCGGCGCGACCAACATCGTCGAGTTCGACTCGCGCTATTACGCGTTGCCGCAAGCGCTGGGACCGGTGGATTTTCATCGGCAGGACGCCGCCGCGTTGCCGGGCGTGCGGGTGTCTTCAAGCTTATCTGACGTTTTGACGAAAGTGGCCGGGACATGAACGCTATGCGGCAATTACGCTTCCTTCCCAGCGGCGGCGTGGAGGCTTTCGGCGATTGCCTGCATACCCTATGGAACGACGGCATTCGTGACATCCACGCGATCGGTGCGCCGGAATGGACCGCTGCGTTGGAAAACGCGGCTCGCCGGCGCGGCGTCGCCTTGGTGCGTCGGGCCGGCGCCGATATGCAGGGCATTGCCGACACGCCGGAGAAGAAAGCCGTCGTATTCGGCGAAACTGATGGAGAGAAGCTCGCGGAGCAGCTGATGTCGTGTGTCGGGCTGGACGATGTGACGGTCGTCGCACCGATCACCGATTGGCATTTCTCGCGCAAACCGCTGTTTCTTGTATCGATCCCAAAGGCCGGCACGCATTTATTGTATGAGTTGGCAGGGGCGCTCGGTTACGAGGCTGGGATCGAGTGCCCGGAATTTCCGCAAGGCCAGACTTGGTACTGCGTCGAATTCAGTAATTCGCACACGGTAGCGCGAGATTTTTTCGTGGATGCGGTCAGGCATGCGCCGTTCGGCAACCGCCATCATGCCTTCATGCGGTCGCCGACGCTGTTCATCTATCGCCATCCCCTGGATATTCTCGTTTCCGAGGCGCATTACTACCATCGCGCCGGAAAGACGGCGTTTGCGGGCTGGCTGAGCCAGTGCGAGTTCGAAGAACGCGTTGAGCGGTTGCGCAATGACAATTGGCTGATGGGATCGCTGCGGGACCGGATCGGAGGATTCCTGCCTTGGATGGAGTTTCCCAATGTCGTTCCGCTCTCGTTCGAGGCGTTAGTCGGTGCGGCGGGCGGCGGCAGCGACGCCGATCAGCGCGATTTGATCTGGTCGATCCAACTGAAGCTGCAGGCGCCGGGCAATACCGAAGCGATCGCAGCAACCGTTTTCAATCCCCGCGCCGAAACGTTCCGCGCCGGGCAACTCGGCGGCTATCGAAACCAATTGCCCGCGCAGGCGATCGCGTCGTGGTGCGAGAGCAATACTGACTTGCTCGAGCGATTCGGCTATCCGATCGATGGTTCAATCGGTCTTCCTGCGAATAGCACGGAACGCCTGCGCCGCCCTATTCGGTATTCCAAAGTCAATGTGGACAGTCTGCCCGTCACGGTCGAGGCGGATTTTCTCGGCTGCAATCTAGTCCGGTTCGAGAACCGCATTTATGCCGTTCCGAGAGCTGCGGGAGCCGTTGCGTTGGATGCATTGCCGGCGGCAAAGCTGGTCGCGTTGCCGTGCGCAAAGTCGATTGCCGAAATCAAGTCGTTACTGCTGCTCGGCAATTCGAACCTCGCTGCTCGAACGCAGGCATTGGCGCGGCTTGCCGAATACCTCCAAAGCAGCGAAGAAGAGGGCTACCTTCATCGTTATTGGCAAGAGAGCGACGATCCGACTGTTATCGGAACGTACGATGAATTCAACGTGGTGACCTATCGCGGGCGCTTTTTCGGCTTGAGGCGGACGTTGGGGGCAGTGGATTTTTCGATCGATTCGCGCGAACTCGTTAGGCAGTATTCCCCAGGCGACGTGGTGGTCTGTGCGTCGTTGGAGGCATTGCATCTCGAGATCGACGGGCTCGCTACCGGACAACGTAGGTGGAAGGAGGCGGCGGCTGCGCATGAGCGGCTGTTCGGGGAACTCGGCGCGCTCGCGGGCCGCCTTGTCTCGCACGAAGCCCGCGCCGCTTCGCAAGAGGGCCGTCTTTCTACTGTGCAGGCCCGTCTTGCCTCGCTCGAGGAGCAGATCGAGCAGCTCCAGGCGCGCGTGGCGGCGGTTGGCCAACTGGAGGAGCGGCAGGCGGCGCTTGCACACCGGTGGGCCGAGTTGGATGGGCGCGTGCAAGAGATTGAATCGAGTTGGCCGACGCGTTTAACGCGCCTGGTTATTCGCGCGATGAGGGGGAGAACGTGAAAACCGGACCGATGAGCGTTGCGCTCCCATGGAGCTTGAGCCATTACATCCCGCTGAACGGTTTTCATCCGCTGTACCGGGCGCTGATCGACCATGCGCCGCAAGACGTGTTGCCGTATGCATGGGACAACGTCAAATTGTATGAACGATTCGCCTCGGACGATGCCGTGCGCGATGCGGTGCTTAGGGCCGCGCAGCGGCAGCATGACGAGGACAGCGCGCACCCGGAAGGGACGGTTGCCCGGGCCTATTACGACTACATTGGACCGCCGAACCGAGTGCTCACCGGCGAGTTGATCGGGGATCTCGAGTTTCACCACACTGCGCCGTTTCCGTCGCTCACTAGGCCCTTCGTGTTTCATTGCGAATCGTTTGCGCCGGTCTTTCTGCCGTTCGCCGAGCAAGGCAGCGACGGGCTTCCGAGGCACGAGGCGTTACGTGAGCATTATCGGCGGGTTCTCGGACATCCCCTGTGCCTCGGCATCTTTTCGCACATTCCCGAGACGCTGAACAACTTGAGCCGCTTTTTCTCCGACGCCGCGATCGATCGCCGGCTGCATAGCTCGCGGATCGGATTGAGCGCGAATAGGGTGAATCCGGGCGATGTGCCCGATCGGTCGTCGCTTGCCCACCCTCGGTTTCTGTTTATCAATTCGGCGCATCAGGACGTGCGCAACTTCTTCCTGCGTGGCGGGCATCTCGTGCTTCGCTTTTGGAAGGCGTACAAGCAGAGTGGGCGCGAAGGCACCTTGCTGCTGCGTTGCGCGAAGCCCGACGAGGCGGCGCTGAAAGAGCATGGCGTCGATGTGGCGTTTCTGATGGCCGAGACCGGGCGCAGCGTGCTATGGGTTGAAGATTATCTGGCCGGCCACGAGCTGGGTGCGCTGCTGGCGAGTGCGCATTTCTTTCTGCTCCCGAGCCTGTCTTTGCATTCGGTGTCGATCATGCAGGCGATGATGACGGGCGCGGTGCCGGTGGTGACCGATACGATCGGTACATCCGCCTATGTGGCCGATAACGTAACCGGCATCGTACTGCAGGGTGTACGGCACGCGCTCATGCGGCCCGATCCCAATACGGGAATTCTTGTCGATTCGTACCGCGATGCGCTCGATCTTGCCGAACCGCTCGTTGCGCAACTCATGCGTCGCATTACCGCGCTGTTGGATGCGCCGCAGGCCTATCTGGAGTTGCGTGCCCGCGGCTGCGCGCACGCGAAACAGCAGTTCTCGGGCGAAGCGTTTAGCGACCGATTCTGGGGTACGGTGGCCGAGCTTTACGGCCGCTATCAGGCTAGCGAATCGACGCCGCGCGCTGCACCCGGCGCCGTCGCTTATGGGTTGGCCGATTGCATGCTGCGGGGGGATCGTTGGGCTGCCGTATTCGACACCGCGACGCGTCCGATGCGCCGGATTTATACAGGGCACAGTTCCGTGTTCGAGTATGGCGGGGCGTTTGTGCACATCCACGGCAATCCGCGCATGGCGTTGAACGACTGGTCGCCGCTCGGGCAGTATTACAACCCCGATGCGCAGCCGACGACGTTTGCCGAGCACTTGTCCGATCTGCGCGGGAAATACCTGGCCTGCGGAGAGGCGGCGCAAGCGGGTGTCGGCCGTCTTTGGCTTGTCGAAGCGCTGTCGCGCGCGCTGAGGCCTGTGCCAGGGCTTCATAGCTTTGCTGCCGGCGTATTGAGGCGGGTGCGTCTGCGCCGCGGGCCGTCGAGCCTTAGCGTTGCCGCGCCGGACGGTGGCCATGACGTCGAATTGATGCGGCAGGGCATGCACGGATTCAACGTGATCCGCTATGCGCGGCGGTACTACGCGATCCCGCAAGGCGAGGGCGCATTCGAGCCCGAGAAGGTGAAGGCGCGCGCTTATTCCTCGTGCTTTAGCGGGGCCTCGGTCGATGAAGTATTGCAGCAGTTGAGAGCGGCGGCATCGAGACGGCGGCCGCCGAAACCGACCCCGCCGGTTCCGGCGGAGAAGCGCGAGCCGCACGTCGAGTTGGTCGTTGAAGGCCTGCAGGGTTTCAACATCGTCTGTGTCGGCGCGACGTTCTATGCGATCTTGCAGCAAGAAGGCGCATTCCGAATCGATAAAGCGGCATCCCGCGGCTACCGGTGCTCGTTTACCGGTGAATCGGTGGAAGAGGTGCAGAAGGCAGTCCTTTCGTTCGTTTCTTCACATCCGCCGAAGCGGTGGGGATGGCGTCGCAAATATGTCAAACAAACCCTTAATTCATCTCTGGATATATAACCACCCGTTCCACGGCATCAGCGATCAGGTGGAATTCTTCGTCGCGGCACTGACGCAGAACGGCTATCGGGTGACGGTCGGACGCCGCCCGAGTGTGTCCGCGTTGAATGTCGTCATCGAGAATTTCTCGCCCGAAACGCGCGATACCTTGATCGATTTCTGCCGCACGACCCGGAAGCGGGTGGCGGTCATCATGACGGAGCACCTGGATTTCGATCGGGGCGAGATCTTGATTCATGGGGACCCTCTTTGGAGCGACAACGATTACATGCACCCGACCGTACAGGTCAGGCGGATCGTGAGTTTGTTCGATTGCCTGCCGTATATTCGATGCATGCTGGTGCTGGGAGATCTCCCCGAGTTGAGGAACATGTCGGACATGCTTCCGGGCATCGATGTCCGAGCGATTCCGTTTCCGCGGCTGGAGCGGGTCGACCATGAGCCACCGGCGGCGCACCCGTCGGGCGATTTATTGTTTACGGGCGTCATGACCGACTATCGCGCGGAACTCTATGCAAGACTGAGCGGGAGCCGCTTGGCCGTCGCGTTTCCCAAAAAATTCGTTTCTCGCAAGGCGCGCGATGCGCTGAACCGCTCCGTCAAAATGATCTTGAACATGCCGCAGCGGCGGGATTGGCGCTGGTTGTCGCTGATGCGTATCGTGGCTGCATTGCGATGCGGCCGCGCAACGGTTTCGTTAGGCACGTGCGATGACTCCAAGATCGCGGCGTGCACGTATCAGCTCGACATCTCGACGGGTGACTGGGTGAGTGCGTTGCGCGAGCACGTCGACCATTGGGCGGATCGATACCAGGTGGCATACGAGCACTACACGGACATGGCCGACGAATTCGAAAGGGAGCGCCGGTTTCCGCACGACCTATTCGACTTTTGGGCCATCACGGACGGCCTCGGCCGTCGGCCTTCTCTTGCCTACGGGAACGCGGTATGCGCAGATCCGACATGAGCACGCCGCTGATCTCCCTATTGCTGCCCACGCGTGGGCGTCCCACTTTGGCGAAGCGCCTATTGCGCAGTATCGCCGAAACCGCGTCCCGGCCCGACCGTGTCGAGGTGATTCTCTATGTCGACGAAGACGACATCGACAGCCACAGTCTCGACAGCAGCGACGTTCCGGTCAAGCGCATCATCGGCCCCCCGCAGTCGATGGGCCGCTACAACAGCGCGTGCTTGGAACAAGCCGAGGGCAGTATCATTGGGCTCGCCAACGACGATATGATCATCCGGACACCGGGCTGGGACGAGCGGCTGTTGCAGGTCGACGCAGAGTTTCCCGACGGTGTTTACCTCGCTTACGGCAACGACTTGAACAAAAAGCGCGGATTGAGCACGTTTCCGATTCTGTCGCGCCGCACTTGCGAGTTTCTCGTCGATCCTTATCCAGCCGAATACCGCGGTGCATTCATCGACGTCCATATTTTCGATATCTTCCAGCGGCTGCATCATGCGGGATTCGATCGCATGCGTTACCTCGAGGATGTCGTGTTCGAGCACATGCACTTCCGCGTCGGCAAATCCGAACCGGATGCCACCTATCTAAAGCGCGGCCGATTCGATGACGACGCGACGTTTATTGCGTTGGCACCGGGGCGCCGCGACGCCGCGAAACGACTCGTCGAAGTGCTGCGCGGCAGACGGCCCGGTCCATTCCGCCGCCGGCACTACCGTGAGATCGTGCCGTCGAACAGCTTGGCGGCGAGCACCTATTTCGCGCGTCAATTCCTGTTCGACAGCGAACTGCCGCTCGGCAGACGTCTGTATCTTTGGTATTGGTTCTTGGGCCGGTATGCGGCGGCGCATGGCGCGTTGCGGCATCTCGTGCGCCAGCCGTAGGGATCGCTCAATCGGCTAAAGCGCTGGCGCCGCAGAACCTCGTAACGGTGAATCGCGCGGCTTCCGGCCCGAGACGGCGGCGTGCTCAGCGTCGAAATGCCTTGCGGACATCGAGCGCATCGAGCAATCGTGCGACGCTTTGGTCGACGGTGAGGAGGCCAGCGTCGAGTTCGAGGTCGGCACGTTCCGGGATTTCGTATGGACTATCGATACCCGTAAAGTCGGGCAGCGTGCCCGCGCGGGCTTTCTTATATAGCCCTTTCGGATCGCGCTGTTCGCATACGGCCAACGAGGTGCTGATATACACCTCGACGAAGTGCGGGGATCCGATCGCCTCTCTCGCCATTTCGCGCCCCTGCCGAAACGGAGAAATCAACGCGGCGACGACGATCAGTCCTGCGTCCACCATGAGTTTGGCGACCTCGGCCGTCCGCCGGATGTTCTCGGTCCGATCGGCCTCGCTAAAGCGTAGATCCTGGTTCAGCCCTTGCCGCAGCGTGTCGCCATCCAGCAGATAGGTGTGATGGCCCCGTTCGTGCAGCGCCACTTCGAGCGCATTGGCCAATGTGGATTTGCCGGCGCCGGACAGGCCGGTCAACCAGACGGCTTTGCCCGTCTGGCCGTTCAGTTTTTCTCGGTGTTGCCGCGTAATCGACAGCGTCTGGGCAAGGGTATTCGGCGAAGAAATGCCGCCCGAGTTTCCATTTCGATCCTGCATCGGCTTACCTCCGGTTACATGCATCGTCGGTGACGGCGCTTGGGGTGCGGGTGCGGCCGCAGGTCAGCTTACACAAGAATCGGCTTTGTCGTGGCGTCCGTGGCGTCCGTGGCGGGCGACGGCGGGCGGTGATCGCCCAAATTCACGCTTATCTGCGTCCGGTGAAGGAGACCGCGGCGCTCGGTTGAACGGGCCCTTGATGCCTCACGCAACGTCCGCCATGTGGCGCGATGCCGGTTGGCTGCGACACCGCATCGCCGCTCGCGCCCCCGCACCGGCTACAATAGCGGCTTGCGCGGCATCGAAGGCAAGGCCATTGAAGCTTATTTAAGCTCATTGAAGCCTCATCCGGGCGGTGCCCGTGCGTGCGCCAGACGGCCGGTTTGCTCGACTTAACCTCTATCCTCGATTGAACGGTTTTCCTCATGAGTACTATTCTTGAAAGCCTCCCGACTGGCCAGAAGGTCGGCATCGCCTTTTCCGGCGGCCTCGACACGAGCGCCGCGCTGCACTGGATGAAGCTCAAGGGCGCGGTTCCCTACGCCTACACGGCCAATCTGGGACAGCCCGACGAAGACGATTACGATTCCATTCCGCGCCGGGCGCTCGAGTACGGCGCAGCCGGTGCGCGATTGATCGACTGCCGCGCCCAGCTCGTCGCGGAAGGCATTGCGGCGCTGCAAAGCGGTGCGTTCCATGTCTCGACGGCGGGCATCACCTACTTCAATACGACGCCGCTTGGCCGCGCCGTGACGGGCACCATGCTCGTTGCCGCCATGAAGGAAGACGGCGTCAACATTTGGGGCGACGGCAGCACGTACAAGGGCAACGACATCGAGCGCTTCTACCGCTATGGGCTGCTCGTCAACCCGAGCCTAAAAATCTACAAGCCGTGGCTCGATCAGCAGTTTATCGACGAGCTTGGCGGCCGCGCCGAAATGTCGGAGTTCATGCGTCAATCTGGCTTCGAGTACAAGATGTCGGCCGAAAAAGCCTACTCGACCGATTCGAACCTGCTCGGGGCGACGCACGAAGCGAAGGATCTCGAGAGCCTCGAATCCGGCATCAAGATCGTCAACCCGATCATGGGAGTCGCGTTCTGGCGCGACGAGGTGCAAGTCGCCAGGGAAGAAGTGACGATCCGCTTCGAGGAAGGCCGTCCCGCCGCGCTGAACGGCGTCGAGTACGCCGATACCGTCGAGCTGTTGCTCGAAGCCAACCGCATCGGCGGCCGTCACGGCTTGGGCATGAGCGACCAGATCGAGAACCGCATCATCGAAGCCAAGAGCCGCGGCATTTACGAAGCCCCCGGGCTCGCGCTGCTATTCATCGCTTATGAGCGTCTCGTCACAGGCATCCATAACGAAGACACGATCGAGCAGTACCGCGACAACGGCCGCCGTCTTGGCCGCTTGCTCTACCAGGGCCGCTGGTTCGACCCGCAAGCGATCATGCTGCGCGAGACGGCGCAGCGCTGGGTGGCGCGTGCGATCACGGGCGAGGTCACCCTCGAATTGCGCCGTGGCAACGACTATTCGATCATGAGCACGAAGTCGCCGAATCTCACGTATCAGCCGGAGCGGCTGTCGATGGAGAAGGTTCAGTCGACCTTCTCGCCGCGCGATCGCATCGGCCAACTGACGATGCGCAATCTCGACATCACCGACACGCGCGAGAAGCTGCGCATCTACGCGCAAGTCGGTCTGCTCACGCCGGGTGAAGCATCGGCGCTGCCGCAAATCAAGGACGAGAGCAAGTAAGCCGTACCGTATGCCATGAAAACTATCGACAATCCTTCCCACGATCTAGAAGTCGGCGTGGCCGACGCGACCCAAGACACGACGCGCATCGACGACGTTCGCATCGGCGCGGTGCGTCCGCTGATCTCGCCCGCGCTGCTGCAAGACGAACTACCCGTGCCGCCCGCGGTGCAGACGCTCGTCGAAACCGTGCGAACGCAGATCGGCGACATTTTGCATGGCCGTGACGATCGCCTGGTGGCGGTGGTGGGCCCGTGCTCGATCCACGATCACGACCAAGCGCTCGACTATGCGCGCCGGCTCAAGGCCGCGGCCGACGAACTGCACGACGACCTGCTCATCGTGATGCGCGTGTACTTCGAAAAGCCGCGCACGACAGTGGGGTGGAAAGGCTACATCAACGATCCGCGGCTCGACGGCAGCTTCCGAATCAACGAAGGCCTGCGCGCCGCGCGGCGATTGCTGCTCGAGGTCAACGGTTTCGGCTTGCCCGCCGCCACCGAGTTTCTCGACCTGCTGAGCCCGCAATACATCGCCGATTTGATCGCTTGGGGGGCCATCGGTGCACGCACGACCGAAAGCCAAAGCCATCGCCAGCTTGCATCGGGGCTGAGCTGCCCGATCGGTTTCAAGAACGGCACCGATGGCGGCGCGCAGATCGCGGCCGATGCGATTGTTGCCGCACGCGCGAGCCACGCGTTCATGGGCATGACCAAAATGGGGATGGCCGCGATTTTCGAAACGCGCGGCAACCAGGACGCGCATGTGATCTTGCGTGGCGGAAAGGCTGGGCCTAACTACGATCGCGCCGGCGTCGAGGCATGCTGCGCGGTGCTCCGCGCGGCTGGGCTGCGCGAGCAGGTGATGATCGATTGCTCGCATGCCAATTCGGGCAAGGCGCACGATAAACAGATCGATGTCGCGAACGACCTCGCCGAGCAGCTTGCCGCGGGCGAGCAGCGCATCGTGGGTGTCATGATCGAGAGCCACCTCGAGGCAGGCCGGCAAGACTTGAAGCCCGGCGTGCCGTTGCGTCACGGCGTGTCGATTACCGATGCCTGCTTGAGCTGGGCGCAGACCGAGCCCGTTCTGCATTCGCTCGCAGAGGCGGTGCGTAAGCGACGATCCCGCTAACGGGAAGCGCCGGCCTCGCACATTTCGTCTTCATTCACAGCAGCAGCCTCGAGATCTTCGATCCTTCGAGCGACACGCCGGCCATCAGCTCCGCGTTCGTGAGCACGAACGCCTCGACGGGGCTGGTGGCAGTCGATGTGTCCACATTACCGTTGGCACCGACGCGCAGCACGGCGACCGTCGCGTCCACGCCGGCGGCCCAGCCTTGACTGCTCGTGAAACCGTCGAGCGCTTCTTGCGTCATGAAAAGCATGATGATGGCCTTCGATTGCGCGCCGATCTGCAGGCCGAATGAAGCCGCTGTCAGGCTGTAGTAGCCGCTCGTTTGCCCGCCGACGCGAAGTGCGCCTTGGCCGTATTGTCCGCCCACCCAAAAGCCGGCGGCGATGACCGAAGGGAACACGAGGATGCCGCGCGCATTGCCGACGAGCTCGCGCGAGCCATGGACCGTCGAGTAAAGGCGCGTGAGCGTCGCCTCCACATCGGCATCGATCGTCGCGCGCCGCCCGGCGCTGGCCTCGGGCGTCGAACCCGAGGAGAGCGGCGTGGTCGTACATCCCGCGAGCGAGAGCCCGCCCGATGCGAGTGCGGCTCCGGTCATAGCAATGAATCGACGGCGTTGCATGGATTCTCCCGACAAACGAACGACAAACGAGCGAAGTGATAGCGGCGCGTACCGCCGCATGACTGCGATGCGCGCCGCGAGCCGATAGAAGACACCGCAAACGATGCCATAGTTCCGCATCGAGGCGATGTTGCTTTTCGCTCCGTTCAGTGCGGAATGTCTACGACGCCATGGCTAACTGCGATTGCATTGCCGCTGGGGTTCGGTTCGATGGCAGGCAAGTTCGCCGTCGTGAGCGCCGGGGCCGCGCCAGGCGCACCCCCTCTCGGCACAGTGCGGATCACCTGCGACGGCGGCAGCGGCGTGCCGTCCATCAAGTGATGCCACATCAGATCGAGCGCTTGCAGGTAGTAGTAGTGCACGGGGATGAACCGCGTATCGAAGCCGGGCACCGCGAGAAACGCGTCGAAATGCTGGCCGTTCATGACTTCGTAAAGCGATACCCGACTGCGGGCGCCTTCTCTTGCGCTGTTGGCTGCGAGGTACGCGCGCGAAGCATGATTGATAGGCACAAGCGCGTCGCTGCGGCCTTGAACGAGGATGGCCGGCTTGCCGTGCAACTCTGCCTCGACGCTAATGGCGCGAACACTGGCGAGCATGCGCGGATCGTGCTGCGTCCATAGGCGGCGCATGCATACCGCGCCGGCAAAGCTCGCATCCGGCGTGGCAAGCCGGTGATCCGCGGCGCCGGACGGCGCATCGTTATAGACAAGACTGATGCCGTCGGTCGGCGGTACACCGTTGCCGAGGCCGAAGACCGTCGGCATGGGCGAGACGGCCGGCGGCACGTTCGCCGCGCCCGTGGCTGCATCCGTCGTCCCGAAGCTGAAGCCGCACAGATTGTCGAGCACGCTCGATCGCGTATAAGCATTCGCATAAGTGACGGCGACCGCAGGCTCGGCCTGCGAGTCCCACATCGGCGCTTGCAGCAGGTCGGAATCGGCTTCATAGCCGGCGGCATGCAATCGTGCGAGTGCATCGTCGGCCTGCGCCTGCAGATCGCCGCCCGTAATGTAGCCTGCCGCGGCAAGCGATGCACAGCGCGCTTGCCGGATTGCCGCCGTTCGAGTCAGGGGAAGGGCGGTGAGATACGGCGCCCCCGCGGCGGCTTGGGCGAGTGCGGCGCATGGCTGGAGCAAGTTCGCGAGCGTCACGTAGTCGGCGAGCGGTTTGCCGGCCTGCGCGATCGGCTGCCCGCCTTCGAGCACGCGAGCGCGATGCGGCAGGTCTACGTTCACCTGAGGCTCGCCTACGACGACCGCCGTAATCCATCCGCGCCTGTCTTGCTCGGCGGCCTCGAGCGAGGCGCCGCCACCGTTGCTGACCGAGGCCGCGATCGTCGTGATGCTGCCTGGCTCGTAGCGAACGCGATGATGAAAACCGCCGGTGGCCGCACCGAATTGATGATTCAACGCCCAGTAGGCGAATTCGACGGCTTCCAGCGTATCCGTGCCCCAGTCTTGTTCGGGGTTTTGTTGCGAATGGGCGTGCTTGAATGCGTACCGATACGGGAATGCGGCGTTGAAGCGGGCGATGTCACCGGGGCTTGCGTCGACCGTGAAGAGGCTGCGGTGCCCCACAGCGGCCGCATTCGCCACGAGCCCGTCGATCAGCGTGACTTGCCCCGTCATGAGTTCTTGCGCGCCGTTGCCGGTGCCTTTATCGGTGTAGGCCACGGCGCACCCGCGCTTGAGGCTCCATTCGCCGGCCGCCGATATCGCGCCGTATACGCCGCGCGAGCCCGACGAGGTGGCCGTGACGATGCACGGCTTCATCGGATCGAAATGCGCGGGCACCTGCACCATGAGCGTGACGTTTTGCTTTCCGCTGCCGCTGCCGCTGTCGGCGTAGGCCAGGTACTCGGCGCCGGCAATCTTTCCTTCGCCGAGCGTGTCGTTCCCGTCGGCGTCGATATTGGGCCCCCAGAAGCGGCCGTAGCCGCCCTTCGCCGAGATGTCGACGAGTGCTCGATAGTTTGACCAGATCGCGAGCCTGCGTAGCTCGGCCGCGGTCGGGCTCGTTGGGTTGGCGAAGGCGGGAGCGGGCCCGGCGAGGCCCGTCTTGCCGAGCCCGGCAGTCAGCAGATCGTCGCTGACGCCGTCGTACGTCGTAGTGCTGAGGCTGCTTGCGACGACGAACGAAGGTAAATGATTGAGTTTCGAGTGTGCGTCGTTGTGTTCGTCGGCGTGGGCCGTCGACAGGAGTGATGCGCCGGCGAGCGCCGCGCCCGCGAGTAGAACCGCACTGCGAATGGTAAGAGGAGTGGCTTTCAACGGTGTCTCCTTACAGTGTGGCGCGCGATGCGCCGTTTAGATGCGAAGACCCTGCGTGACACTGCCATGACATCGACGCGCACAAGCGCGCATGCGTGATGAACGCCGCGCCATCGGTCGATCACGCGATTGTGCGCAAACTTTAAGCGGCTATCAATTTTTGTTTTCCCTGTCAGTGCCATAGCGCATAGCGTGCTTTCCATGGTCTGCACTGAGCACGCGTTATCCACCGTCTGTGCGCAAGGCATCCTCTTCGGCTTCGGCCTTGACTTCGACTCTCGGCATCAAATAGCGCGGCAGCGACCCGATTTCCCGTTTTTGCAGCGGCTTGCTGTAGAGATAGCCTTGTGCGACCTCGCAGCCATGCACGTCGAGAAATGCCGCTTGCTCCATGGTCTCGACGCCTTCCGCAACGACGCGATGCCCGAGGCAGCGCGAGATCGAAAGGATCGCCTTGACGAGTTCCGCATGCCGGGGATCGGTCGTGATCTTCTGCACGAACGACCGATCGATCTTCAGCGTATCGATGGGAAAGCGCGCCAAATAGCTCAGCGCGGAATAGCCGGTGCCGAAATCGTCGATCGCTATGGCGAGTCCCATCGCCTTGAAGGCGGACAGCGTGCGCGTGACCGAATCGTCTTCCTCCAACAGCAAGCTTTCGGTGATCTCGAACTCGAGCCATTCCGGACGGCACGCGGTATCGCCGAGGATACGCTCGACGATTGACACCAAGCCGCGCGACTGAAACTGCTTCGGGGATAGATTGATGGCCACCGTATGACGCGGGCCGCCGCGATTGTTCCATTCCGCCGCCGCACAGCAAGCCTCGCGAAGCACCCACTTGCCGAGATCGACGATGAGGCCCGTTTCCTCCGCGATCGGTATGAAGTGTTCGGGCGGAATAAAACCCGAGCCGGGCCGATTCCACCTTAGGAGTGCCTCGGAACCGATTACCCGCGCGCCGCAAAATGCGACCTGTGGTTGATAATGCAACTCGAGGTCGCCATGATCGATTGCGCGCCGCAGTTCGGACTCGAGTTGGAGGTTCGCAGTGGCTTCGACGGTCAGCTCGTTCGTGTAGAAACGGAAACCGCGGCGCCCGGAGCGCTTCGCGAGATACATCGCCGAATCGGCGTATTTAAGCAAGTCGTCGGGGTCCGTGCTGTCGATCGGATAGAGCGAGATGCCGACGCTGCATGAAATGAAAACTTCCTTTCCGTTGAGCACGAAGCGCTCTCCGAACCGCTTGATGATCGCTGCCGAAATCTGCTCCAGTGTGCGGCGGTTTCGGGCGTCGGGCAGCAGCACGGCGAACTCGTCGCCGCCAAAACGCGCGACAGTATCGCCGGGGCGCACGCTCTCGATGAGACGTGCCGCCGCTTCGCGCAGCAATTCGTCGCCGACGGCATGGCCCATTGTGTCATTGACGCCCTTGAAGCGATCCATGTCGATCATCATCACGGCCGTCAAGCGGCCGTGCGCATCGGTGGCCGTCGTTCGGCGCAGCGTTTCATTGAACATGGTGCGGTTCGGCAAGCCCGTGAGCGCATCGAAGTACGCCATGCGACGAATCTTTTCCCGCGAGGCGTGCAGTTCACTGATATCCCGCCCGACGGCGAGCACGGTCTCCACCACGCCGTTTGCCCCGAGCTCGGGCGTCAGCCGGATCATGTGGCATAGCGGTTCGCTGCCCTGAGGCTGCCATTTCAATTCGAACTGACAAGCGGTCGCCGTGGCGAACACTTGTTCGATCTGCCGCTCGTAAACTACGGCGTTCGGTCCGCCGGGAAATTCGGACGGCTTTTTGCCGAGTACCTCTTGCATGCCTCCTGCTGCGAACGCTGTGAAGGTCGGATTGACATAGAGGCGCCGAAGATCCCGGCCATAGCGGGCCACGGTATCGGGCGAATGTTCGACGAGCGTTCGGAACTCCCGCTCGCGCAGTGATAGTTCGCGTGCCTTTTCCTCCAGGCTTTTATTGAGCTCGAGAATCTTTTCGTATTGCGCCCTCAGCTCTGTTTGAACGTGATTGCGTTCCGTTACGTCCAAGATCCCACCGATGATTCCCGCCTTCTGGCCATCGGCATCGTAAAAGATGACCTTGGTGTACTCGACGTCGCGGTATTCGTTTTGGGCGTTTTTGGCCTTGTAATCGTACCGTTGAACGCCGCCATTCTCCAATAACTCCCTATCCTTGGCGAAATAGGTCGGTGCTAGTTCGGGAGGATTGATCTCGAAGACGGTTTTCCCGACGAATTGTTCCCGCTCGATACCGAGAAAATCTAGGAACGCCCGATTGATGTGGAGATAACGGCCTTCGACATCCTTTGAAAATACGGGAATGGGGATCGCATCGAGCAGCGATTCGAGGAAGGATTCGCGTTCGCGCAGCCTCGCCTTGGCGTGCTTGCGTGCCGTGATGTCAAAGCAGATCGCGAGGACGCCCCGATCGCCGTCGCCCACCTGATCGACGGTGAGGAAAACCTCGTAATGCGGACGTTGCGCGAGGGGGCTGCCATCGAATACGAGGTCGAGCTGGCGCGCGACGCCGGTCGCGGCTACTTGCCCGATCGCGTCGAGATAACGCCGAAGCGTTGGCGGCGAGAAGACTTCCGCTTCGGTCACCGACACGCGGGAGCCGCCCGATAAGACGGTCATCATCGCCGTCGCAGCGCGGTTCATGTAGCGCGGCCGGCCGCACGCGTCATAACGGATGACGGCGATATGCAAATCGCCGACGGGCACGTACTCGTCTTTGGTATCGATTCCAGGGTTTTTCATGCCGTCGAAAAGGCTTTTTGTCTAAACACCCGCCCAGGTTGCGGTTCCCTGAATCGGTTACATCGTCTACACGCCAAAGCGGCGCCATCTGCCTGTATAACGGCGCGAGAGAGCGATTTCTGAAGCTTGGGACAACCCTGATTGCGCCGCCGACGGCACACAAAGCGGTCGTTGGATTGAATTCAGCTTGCGCTTTCCGTGCGTGGCGCCGTTGTATGCTGCGTGACGAGGATCGTAGGGAATTCGCATTCGGTGCCCAATCGATTCGATGCCCAACCGGGTTGCGTTATTTGCGGGACGGGGCGCTCGCGGCCGATGCGCCGCCGGCCCCCGGCAACTGGTTGTATTGCTCGCGCCACTTCTGCAGATCGCCATTCCACTCCGGCGCCAGCTTGATCAATTGAGTGGCCGATGCCTTTCCAAAGGACATTTGCGCATCCGCGAGGGCACGGATTTCACTCTTTTCGGCGGGAGAGGAGAGGAATTTGGAAAACGTGCCGAGATCGCGCGAGAATTCCTTTCCGATCCGATCGATAGCCTCACCTTCCATCGTGGCCGCCATGCTCATCATGATCGGGGCGACGGCGCCGCCGCTTGCGTCGGCCCCGCTTTGAACGGCGTCCCTTTGCCATTGGACCATCAGTAGAATCTGGCGCGACATCAGCAGGATCGCGACCCGATGCTTCATGACGTCGGGCGCAGGCGTGGCCGGCGGCGGGGTTGAACCGCTGCTAGCATTGCCGTTGCCGGCGGTGCGCGATTCGGCCTGTCGCATCGAGTCGAATTCCAACGCGGTCAGGCGAGTTTGAAATGCTTGGAAGCGACGGCCCGTCTGCGTTGCGTAAAAGGCGATTAGCGTGTCCGCGTCTCGACGCGACAGGTGTTGTGCGTAGCTTTGCGCGAGCGCGTCGCGATAGATGCGTTGCAACTCGGGCTCTACGACCTTGATCCGGTATTCGCGGCGTTGCATGCAGTCCTGCGCGATGATTTGCCGCATCGGTGTCCAACGCGGGTCCTTGTCGTTCCAGTTCGGATTGCTCGGATCAACGGAGTGAATGTTGCGATCGACACAACTCGAGACGTCGGTCGCGGCGTCCGCGTTGGCCGCTGGTGCCACTGCGGGACCAGGCTTGAGTTGCTGACCCGCCAGCAAGCGTTCGATCTGCGTGGCGTCCGCGGGTGGCACAGGCTGCGGTGCGCCGGTGGCTGCTCGCCGCGTCGGTGCGCGCAAGGCGAACGCCGGGTCATAGCGGGACTGCGCCGCATGCGTAGCGGTAAGCAGGCACAGCAGGGCCATGCCGACGCCGATCGATATGGTGCGACCAGTGCGACGAGTGCGACGAGTGCGACCAGCCATGGCAATCCCCCCTGGTCGTGGTCCTTTGTCTTGTCGGTCGCCGGCCCGCATGCGTGCAAGGATCCGACTCGCGCAGCGCTTCAGATCCGCGCCTGGGCATTGTGATGAAGCGCACCCGTGCTCGTCTGAGCGGTGGCGCACGATCATACGATGGTTAGGCATTGGATTCGCAACGAAGCGCGCTTTCAAGGCAATGCCCACCACTTCGGCAGCAGGCGTCTGACTTCCGCACGCCGATACCGGTCATCGATCAAGTGCAACACCCCGGTGTCGGTCTCGGCGCGGATAACGCGGCCTGCCGCCTGCACGACTTTCTGCAAGCCCGGAAACAAGTACGCGTAGTCATAGCCGTAGCCGCTGCCGAACCTTGCGTCCATCGTGCGTTTCATTTCCTCGTTGACTTCGTTGACTTGAGGCAAGCCGAGCGTGGCGACGAACGCGCCGATCAATTGCTCGCCGACCAAATCGACGCCTTCGGAGAATGCACCCCCGAGCACGGCTAGGCCGATTCCGCGCCCCGCCGCGCGAAAACGCCCCAAAAACGCGTCGCGCGCGGCCTCGTCCATGCCCGGCGCTTGCGTCCATACCGGCACACCCGGGTGGCGCTCGTTCATTAAAGCGGCGATGCGCTGCAAGTAATCGAAGCTGCTTAGGAAACCTAAATAATTCCCTGGCAACTCGGCATATTGCCGTGCCATCAGATCGACGATGGGGCGCAGCGAATGTTCGCGATCTCGCCAGCGCGTGGAGACGTGAGCGGCGATATGGATTTTTAATTGCTGCGGCTGGAAAGGACCTTCCACCTCGATGGAGGCCGTCCCATCGGGCAGGCCTAGCATGCCGCGATAGAAAGGCTCGGGGGCAAGCGTGCCGGAAAAGAGGATGCTGGCTTGCGCCGTCGCGTGCCGCGGCGCCAGAAAGTGCGCCGGCACGACGTTGCGCACGCATAACGTCGAGGCGCTCTGATCTCGCCCGATCGCACGCTGTCCTCCTAGACGTACGTCGAATACGGAATGCTCGCCGAATTGCTCGGCTAACGAAACGAAATGCATCGCGTCGAAGAACGTGCGCAGCAGCGTGTCGTCGATAGCAAGCGGCACGTCGGTAAGATGCTCCGTAATGGCGCCGATGAGGTTCTGCGCAGCCGACAATACGCGCGCCGGTACATCGGGGTACACCTGGTAGGTATTCGTTTGCGCTCGATTGAGTGCGTTCCACTCGCGCTGCAGCCGCTGTAGCGGCTTTTTCAAAACATCGGGCGCGGTTTTGCCGGCGGCTTTGAACGCACTCTGTTCGATCGAAGCGGTGTACATCTTGCGCCCGCGCTCGAGCAGGTTGTGCGCCTCGTCGACGAGAACCGCAACCCGCCACTGATTGATGCGCGTGAGCGCATGAAGCAGGGCGCTGCTGTCGTAGTAGTAGTTATAGTCGCCCACAACCACGTCGCACCAGCGTGCGAGTTCCTGCGCGAGGTAGTAAGGACAGAGCGCGTGCGCAAGTGCCGCTTGGCGTACCGTATTGCGATCAAGGCGGCGGCGGTTGGCTAGCGCGGCCTCGCGCGCAGCCGGTAGGCGATCGTAAAAGCCACGCGCGAGCGGGCACGATTCGCCGTGGCACGACTTGTCGGGATGCTCGCATGCTTTGTCGCGGGCAACGAGTTCGAGTGTGCGCAGCGGCAGGTTATCGGCGTGCCCATGCAACGAATCGATCGCATCGAGCGCAAGGGCTCGTCCCGGCGTTTTTGCCGTCAGAAAGAAGATGCGCTCGACGTGTCCTTGGCCGCACGCTTTGAGCGCTGGAAACAGCGTCGCGAGCGTCTTGCCGATGCCGGTCGGCGCTTGCGCCATTAGCGCTCGCCCGTCGCGTGCCGCGCGATAAACGGCAACGGCCAACTCGCGCTGCCCGCTTCTAAATGCGCCATGCGGAAACTGCAGTTGATCGAGCGCGGCATCGCGGGCGCGGCGATGCGCGTTCTCGCGCACAGCCCATCCAAGAAACCGATCGCACTGCGCATCGAAGAGGCCGCGCAGCGTGTCCGCGTCGTAGCGCTGCGTGAGCACGGTTTCCTTTCGCGTGCCGATGTCGAAATAGACGAGCGCGACATTCAGTTCAGCAAGTGCTCTCGCTTCGCAAAGCAGATGCCCGTAGACGAGCGCTTGAGCCCAATGCAGTGCGCGGTGGTTGTCGGGCATCGCCTCGAGCCGGCCTCGATAGGTCTTGATTTCTTCGAGCCGATTGAGGGTGGGGTCATAGCCGTCGGCTCGACCGCGGACAGTCAGTTCGCCGTAGGTGCCGCTGAGCGTCAGTTCCGCTTCGTATCCGGCTGGCCGCCGCGAGGTAACGGCCGCGTGGCCTTCGATGCCTTCGAGCGCGGTGGGCGACGGCGTGAAGCGAAGATCGAGGTCGCCGCGCTTGGCGGTGAATTCGCAGAGCGTTCGCACGGCGACGAGGTAGCTCATGAGGCGGCCTTCGCGGAGTCTATGCCGGCCGCTTGCGCCCAACGAACGTCGAGCGCGCGCACGGGCAGGCCATGCTCGATGCCATAGCGCAGCCACCGCGTTTGCACCCGCGCGCCAGGCCAAGCGCTGCGGACGTAGGCATCGAGCAGATCGTCGTAGCGCTCGGCGACCCACGCCAGCGCGCGTTCGAAGTTCAGCAAGTAGTAGGGGGACGGAATGGGGGCCGACACGACGGTTCTGCGGGGCTGTATAAATATACAGGGATGATAGCAAACCACCTGTGGGAGCAGCGATAGATTCGCGTTCGAAGACGCCCTATTTCATGCGAGCGGCGATAATAGCCGCCGATACGTGCCACGCAAAGCTAGTGGCCGCTCTTAACTCATGCCATCGGGATTTTATGGACTCATCGTCGCGCATCGTCCGCTTTATCGGTAACCGCCCACGAATTTTCATCGCCGTGGTGCTCGGCTTGATTGCCTATTTCGTCGAACCCTGGACACTGCGTCCCATTCAACGGCCGTTGTTTGCCTGGGACGTGGGGATGTGGCTTTACCTCGTCATGATTTGGACGTTGATGGCAAAAGCGAGCCCGGCAGACGTGCAGCGCGTGGCCGAGCGCGAGAACGAAGGGGCGACAGCGGTGCTTGCGATCGTGACGATAGCGGCGGTCGCGAGCGTGGTGGCCATCGTGCTCGAGCTATCGGCTGCAAAGGGGATCAGCGCGCGCCAGGCCGGCATCAATTACGCGTTGACGGGCGCCACGATGATCGGTGCATGGTTGCTGATTCCGACCGTGTTCACGTTGCAGTACGCGCGTTACTACCATCAAGCGGGCGAGAACGAGGCGTCGCTCAAGTTTCCCGACTCGAACGCGTCGCTCGATTACTGGGACTTCTTATACTTCTCGTTCACGATTGCGGTGGCCTCGCAGACGTCCGATGTTTCGTTATGCTCGGGGCGAGCTAGGCGCACCGCACTGGCGCAGTCGATTTTGTCGTTCTTTTTCAATGCCGCCGTGTTGGGCCTATCGGTGAATGTCGCGGCGGGGTTGTTGGGATCTTGATCATCACCGCATACGTGGCGTTTCGCGAGCACGCAGGTCGAATACGAGCACTTCCGCCTGCTTGCCGTCCGTCAGCGTCAGTGAAGTTTCGTCGCGCAGCTTAGCTCCGTCGCCCGCGCTCAACCGAATACCGTTGAGCGTGACTTCGCCCTGCGCCACGTGCACATAGGCGTAGCGCTCGCTTGCGAGCGTCAGCGACGCCGCTTCGTCGCCGTCGAGCCGCGCGGCGTAGACGCGCGCGTCTTGGCGCAAGGTCAACGATGCATCGGCGCCATCCGGTGAGAGCATCAAGCGCAGCTTGCCCGCTTTCTCTTCCGAGCCGACATGCATCTGCTGATAGTGCGGCTGCGCGCCGAGCGCCGATTCCGAAGGCAGAATCCATATCTGCAGAAAATGCACCGGGTCCTTGGACGACGGATTGAACTCGCTGTGCGCGACGCCGCTTCCGGCGCTCATCAACTGCACGTCGCCGGGAACGATCGTCGAACCGGTGCCCATCGAATCGCGATGTTCGAGCGCGCCCTCGAGTACGTACGAGAAGATCTCCATGTCGCGGTGCGGATGGCGGCCGAAGCCTTGTCCCGCGGCGACGCGATCGTCGTTGATGACGAGCAGGTCCGAAAAGCCGGCCTGCTCCGGGTCGAAGTAGTGGGCGAAAGAAAACGTGTGGCGCGAGCTGAGCCATCCGTGCTCTACGACACCGCGATCGGCAGCGTGCCTGATTTCAACCATGATCGTTGCTCCGAAACGTTAAGACGCCATGCGAATGAGGCACCGCAGGCATCGACGGGTACTGAGTCTAGGCCAACGAGGCGACCATCGGAAGGCATACGCCGGGCATTCACCGTCTCATAGATAGGACAATCGTCGAACGCGTTTTAGCGGGGCCCACGCCGGCTCGATAGGGGGCGGTGTCGCTATCGGTTTAAGATTCAACGCAATGGCACGCGCGAGCGATGCCCACGCCATGATCGACTACTTCGTCAGGCAGCGCGGGGTGCGGAGCGAGCACCGGCATGGCCGTCTTCATCGGCCGCAAATTGCAGAGCGGTCAAGGTTTGGCCGGCTTCTCGCCATGCGTCGATGCCGCCCTTGAGCGGCAGTACGTCCAGAAAGCCCGCTTCGACGAGCTTTTTCGCCATCCAGGCTGCCGATACTTCATTCGGACACGAACAATAGATGACGATCTTCTGATCGAGGCGATAGTCGGCGACGATTTCATCGAGCCGGCGGTCGTCGGCGAATCGTGCGCCGGGGATCACGTAAGGATCGAGACGCCGTTTCTCGTCCGATCGAATGTCGAGAATGACGGGCGCAGGCTCGCCTCCCATCAATTCATAGAGTTCGTCGACGGCGATGCGTGCATCGATTAGCTTTTTCATGAGCGCGCGCCGGCGCATCCAACGGTAGGCGGCATAGGCGGCAAGCAGTGCCGCAACGACAACAAAGCCCGCGTGGCCCAAGCGCCCGATCGTATCGAACAGCCAGTCGATTTGGCGCGAGACCATAACACCGACGCCCAAGCCAAGCGTTGCCCAAATCGTGGCGCCGATCGCATCGTGCGCGACGAACGTGCGATAGGGCGTGCCAACGGCGCCTGCCATCGGCACGGACAGCAGCGACAACCCGGGGACGAGCTTGGACACGGTCAGGACGCGTACGCCCCAGCGGCCGAAGAAGCGCTCCGTTTTTTTCACGCAGGTGTCGCGCGACAGCGACAGGCGGCAGAGTGTATTGAGCGTGGCGCCGCCGTAAAAGCGGCCGGCCAGAAACCACACGCTGTCGCCGATGACCGAGGCGGTCACGGCGAGCGCCAGGACAGGCAAGAGTTGACTGCCGATCGATGCGGGATGCAATGCGGCGATGGCGCCGAACAGCACGAGTGTCGGCATGGCCGGCACCGGCAGCCCCAACGATGCGGCGAGCGCATTGACAAAAACTAGGGCAGGTCCGTAGCGCACGACCAGATCGTGAAGCATCGAAATTTCCTCGGTATGAGCCGCCGCTAGAAAGAGGCGGTATGCGCGAATTATGCCGCTTTCGATGCTTCTGTGCGGTGCGGTACGTGCAACGCATCATCCCGCTAGGGGGCGCAATTCAGGCGCCGCCTAGCGACTGTTGACGACTCATACGAGTTGCCTGCCGAGTGACCTGCTGTTACTGGCCGTTGCCGAAGTAAATCGGCTGGACGCCGTCGCCCCTGACCGGCGCACCGGAGGCCGACGAACCGGAGGCCGACGAACCGGTATGGACGCCGCCGAACGCTTGACCGTTGCCGTTCTGCGCCACGATACGCGCTTGCGTGGCTTGGGCGTCTTGCGGGTAGTACGGGTCGTTGCCGAGGTGGGTGCGGCCGCCGGCTTCCACGAATTGCGCGAGTTCGGCCTTGACTTGATCGCGCGTCACGGGCGCGTTCGATTGTGCGAAAACGGCGACGGGAGCGGCGAGGGCGGCAGCGATAACAACCGATTGAATGAGCGATTTCATGATATGACCTCCAAAGTTATTTGGGCTACTTGCTAGTTGCATCGTGTTCGTTGCGAGAACCGATGACTGCAGTCTAGCGATCGGAGGCGCTAGGGTTAACGCCTAATTTGATAAATCATCGTTACGGGATTGGTCATAATCGGTTCGGCGCAGATGGCGTCACACGGCTTTTTTTGCGGAGTACGGCATGCGATTGACATTACAAAACGCTTTCCTTTGCGTGGGTATCGCGCTGACGCACGCATTCGCCTTTGCGCAGGCGCCCAATACGGTCGAACTCGGCGATTTGACGTGGACCGAACTGCGCGACGAAATCGCGGCGGGCAAGACGACGATCATCGTGCCGATCGGCGGCACCGAGCAGAGCGGCCCGTACGTTGCGCTCGGCAAGCACAACGTACGCGTTCAATTCCTTGCCACCCGCATTGCGCAGGGGCTCGGTAATGCGCTTGTCGCGCCGGTCATTGCCTATGTGCCCGAGGGCGGCTATGCGCCGCCCACCTCGCATATGCGTTTCCCCGGCACCATCACGGTGCCGGACGACGTTTTCGAAAAAACGCTGGAATCGGCCGCGAGCAGTTTCGCAGTGCATGGCTTTAAGAACATCGTGTTTCTCGGCGATCATGGCGGCTACCAGAACGACATCAAACACGCGGTCGCGTATCTGAACCGAACCTGGGCCGGCAGCAAAGCGCGCGCCTTCGTGCCTCCCGAGTACTACGAGGCGAGTTCGGACGGCTTCGCGCGTACGCTGCGCGAGAAAGGCTATCGGGACAACGAGATCGGCACGCATGCCGGGCTTGCCGATACATCGCTGTTGTTGGCCGTCGCGCCCAGCATGGTGCGGCTCGAGGCATTGCGCCACGCGCCGAAGCTCGGTGCGGCCGACGGCATCTACGGAGGCGATCCGCGGCGCTCGAGCGCCGAGGTTGGGCGGTTCGGTATCGATGCGATCGTCGCGCGCACAATCGAAGCCATCCGCAAGGACACGGCAGGACGTTGAACGCTCCGATCGCCTTTGCCGAACGGCTGAGGATTCGGACATCGACCAAGGAGAGGCTATGCGCTTCAAAGGCTATCGGGACACGCCGCTCGCATCGACGCTCGGCGCCGCGCTCGTCGGCGCATGTATCGCGTCGGCGCCACACGCTGCTTCGGCATCGACCGTGACGACGGTGCCGGGCATGCCGAGGGTCGTCGACGCATCGAATCTATACGGCGAGGCGGGCGCGAATCACATGAGTGCGGCCGTGAGCGGGGCGCTCTCGCGTGTCTACGTGCCGAACCTGCGGTCGGACGATGTTTATGTGATCGATCCGTCGACGTACAAGGTGGTCGATCGATTCCCCGTCGGCCGCAGCCCGCAGCACATCGTGCCGTCGTGGGATTTGCACACGCTGTGGGTGACGAACAATGCCGAGGACCATACCGACGGCAGCCTGACGCCGATCGATCCGATGACGGGCAAGCCCGGCAAGCCGGTCATGGTCGACGATCCGTACAACATGTATTTCACGCCCGACGGCAAGGAGGCGATTGTCGTAGCCGAAGCCCACGCACGGCTTGATTTTCGCGATCCGCATACGATGCAACTGCGCTCGAGCCTCGATGTGCCCGAATGCAAAGGCATCAATCACGCCGATTTCTCGATCGACGGCAAGTACGCAATTTTCACTTGCGAGTTCGACGGCAAGCTCGCGAAGATCGACATGGTGCAACGAAGGGTCATCGGATACTTAGCGCTGCAGAGCAAAGGCATGCCGCAAGACATTCGCGTGTCGCCCGACGGCAAGGTGTTTTACGTGGCCGATATGATGGCCGACGGCGTCTATGCCGTGGACGGCGATCGCTTCGAGAAGATCGGATTCATCCCGACGGGCGTCGGCACGCATGGTCTCTATCCGAGCCGCGACGGTACGAAACTCTATATCGCCAATCGCGGATCGAACCGTGTGCACGGCGGGCGGCACGGCAAAGGCAGCGTCTCCGTGCTCGATTTCGCGACGCGCAAAGTGGTGGCGACCTGGCCCATTCCCGGCGGCGGCAGCCCCGATATGGGCAACGTCAGCGCGGACGGCAAGACGCTATGGCTCTCGGGCCGCTTCGACGACGTCGTCTATGCGATCGATACGGCGTCCGGCAACATCAAGTCGATCCCGGTCGGCATGGAGCCGCATGGGCTGACCGTGTGGCCGCAGCCCGGGCGTTATTCGCTCGGGCATACGGGCAACATGCGCTGACGCGCGGCGCGAGGCCGATCAGGCGCTGCGCTTGGCGGGGCGCAGCGCATAGGCGCCGTCGCCGAGCAAGAACAATACGATCAGCGCGACGGCCCAAAATGCAGGGTATTCCCAGCCGCCGCCCTTGTTCGTAAAGAGCCAGCCGTTCGCGCCGTGCACGAGCACAATGGTGCCGAGCATTTCCACGGCCAGCGGGACGGCCACCCACGAAGCGTAGACACCGAAAATCAGCGCGAGGCCACCAAAGAGTTCGAGCGCGATCGTCAAATAGGCGGCCACGGCCGGCAAACCGAGCGACGCGAAATAGCCGACGAAGCCCGGCACACTGAACACGAACAGCTTCAGGCCGACGTGCGCGAGAAAAAGAATGCCGAGGCTAACGCGCAGTAGCAGCGCCGCGAGCGGCGCGGTTTTATCGTGGATCATGGTGGTCTACCGTAACGAATAGGAATGGTTGAAGCGGAATGGTTAAAGCGATCGGGCCCAAGCGGGCGCTGCCGGCGTATGCGCGCACACGGCCATGAGTCGGACAAGATACGGTCGCCGGCAGTCGGGATCAACTCGGCTATGATTGATCCATCATTTACTATGGGTTGACGATCGGATGGATACGCTTACGAGCATGCGCGTCTTTCGCCTGGCGGTCGAGTTCAAGAGCTTTGCCGCGGCGGCGCGCCGGCTCGATATGTCGCCGGCTATGGCGAGCAAGCATGTCATGCATCTCGAGCGGCGCCTCGGCACGCTGCTGCTCAATCGAACGAGTCGCCACCTCAGCCTGACGGAATCGGGTGCAACGTACTTCGAGCATGTGCGCCAACTGCTCGATGACCTCGACGACGTCGAATCGGCGGTCAGCCAATCGACGGCTGCACCGCACGGCACGCTCAAACTGAGCGTGCCCGTATGGATGGCCAATCCCGATTTCGTCGGCGTCCTCAACGATTACCAACGGCGCTATCCGCAGGTGCGTCTCGACGTCGATTTATCGGGCCGGTTTGTCAATCTCGTCGAAGAAGGTTTTGACCTTGCGCTGCGCGTCACGAATCCGCTTTCTCTGGGGCCGGCCCTGATCGCGCGGCCGATCGCGCCGGTGACCTTCCACCTCGTTGCGTCTCCCGATTACTTGCGCAGAGCCGGTGCGCCCGCCGATGCGCGCGCTCTCTCTGAGCACGCCATGCTCGGCTATGCGATGCTGCCGGCCAATCATACGTTCGAAGTGGAAGGGCCACGCGGGGTAGAAGCGCTCAAGTTCGATTCGTGTTTGCAAACGAACAACGAATCGCTGCTTCGGCTCGCCGCGCTGGAAGGGATGGGGCTGGCGTTCTTGCCGAAGGTGCTCATCGCGCGCGATGTGGAGGCAGGGGCACTAGAGGCCGTGCTGACCGACTATCGCTTCTTTGGCACGAAGCTCTACGGTGTTTATCGCCATCGCCAATACTTGTCGCCGAAAGTACGAACGTTCATCGATTTCATTCGAGACGACGCACGCTTGCAATGACGGCATCCGCGTCGCTTGCATCGCGGTGGGCAGGTGCAACGGATAGGCCGGTTTTTTTACTTTTCTTCTCTCATTGCATTCTCGGCCGAGCACTATTAAGGTTGGCTCGGCGCGACGCCTATAGTTGACGCTCACCGTTAGCTCGGCGGTGTGTCGTTATATCGGCAATGTGCAAACGGGGGCGCGATGAATACCTTATATGGGCCAAAGGGGGGAATGCGTCGGTCGATGACCGCCCACCTGCTGGTCGGCGCAGGTCTTTTTGCCGCTACGGGCGGCGCATACGCGGAGGGCTCGGTCGCGCTCTACGGCATCGTGGACGATGCGCTGACGTACGTGACCAACGAGGGCGGCAAGCACGCCTCAGCGCAAACAAGCGGTGTCGGACAGTCCAATCGCTGGGGATTGCGCGGCATCGAAGCGCTCGGCGGAGGATGGCGCGCCGTCTTTCGCATCGAAAGTGGTTTCACGATCAACGACGGACGCTTCTCGCAAGGCGGGCTCGAATTCGGACGGCAAGCGTTCGTCGGTCTGGCGAACGATCGATTCGGAACGTTGACGCTCGGCCGCCAGTACGACTTCATGTCCACCAATCTGACGCAGTTCGCCGCGGGCACGTTGACGCCGTCCGTCTTCGGGTTTCACTTAGGCGATCTCGATCGGCTCGGCGCGGAGCGCCTCGACAATACGGTTCGTTACGTCACGCCTGATATGGGCGGCTTTCAATTCGGCGCGCTTTATTCGTTCGGCGGACAGCCGGGCAATTTCGTCGCGAACAGCGCCGTTGGCTTCGGGGCAACGTATGCGCACGGAGCGTTTCGCGCCGGCGCCGCTTATTTAGGTGTCCATAATTTCACCGCGGCGTTCGGAATTGGGGCGGCCGTGCTGGGCGCCTCGCTTGTCGGCACGGGACCCCAGGGTTTGTTGTCCCCATTCAAGGTCTTCGACAAACTGACGGTTTCGGGTGTCGGCGCAGGCTATCAATGGGGGCCGGCGTTTGTTCATGGACTTTTCACCGTCGTCGATTTCAGCCAGAACGGAGCGGGCGCTTCCCTGCGCACGGCTGAGGGTGGGGTGAAGTACTCGGTGAATTACGCGCTGTCGGTGGCCGGCAGCTATGCCTACACGAAACTCGGGCAAGCGCATTGGACTCAAATCGTGAGTGGTATCGATTACTCACTATCGAAACGTACGGACATCTACTGCAATGCCGTCATGTTGCGCGCAAGTCACGGTGTACGCGCACAATTGTTCTCTCTCCCGGCATCGAGTTCCAATTCGCAGGCGGTCGTTTCAATCGGCATGAGACATCTTTTCTAGCCGAAATTGCTATGTGTTTCGGGGAGTTTCGGGCATTTAGACGAATTTCTCTACGTGTAGGAAATGCTCCGTGCAACTACATGACGAGCCTCGAATAGACAGAGACGGACCGAGACAGACCGAGGCGGGTTTTTGTCGATAGGGTTTGTTTGACTTGTGTCAATGTCAAAGACCGTTATTCTCCGTACAAAAGAGTCTACAAGAAAACCTATTTCACCCGCGGTGCCCCGACGATGACCTAGGGGTGGCCGTGTCGCTTATTCGCTCGTTTTGTCGAGCGCATGCACGGGTACAAGACGCGTCCGAACACTGACCGGCCCGGCAATCGATCAACGAATGTTTGCGACGTTTCGCGTCGCCGACCCGATTCGCGTAGCCGTTGGGGGCTGCGCGCGGGAGCGTGCGCGCGTCGATCTCGCGCTGGGCGGTGTATGCGCTCCAGCATGAGTTTTAGGGGAATAGCAGTGCGAGCAATATTCGAACGTGTGAGGCCGATCTGTCGCGACTGGTTCGCGCAGGGATTCGCACTCGGCGTGCTGGCGCTCGCGTTGACTGCAACGGTCATGGTTTACTCGATTTGCCAGCAATTCGTCGAGCGCGAGGCGCGGCTTCGCTTCGATAACGATTCGCACAGCATCGAGCAACAAATCGCCGTGCGTGTGCGGTTATATACCGATGTCCTCGTGACGATGCGCGCGCTTTTCGGCGAAGACACGAATGTGACGCGCACCGAGTTTCACGACTTCGTTCAAGGGCTCGATTTACAGGGGCGGTATCCCGGCTTCCAGACGCTCAATTACGCCGCGTACGTGCGTGCGCCCGATCTGCAGGCGTTCGAGGACGCGCAGCGCAAGGATGTCGTTCTACAGCAGGGCGGTATCGCTTTTTCGGTTCATCCGGCCGGTACGCGCGAAGCTTACGACGTGCTCACCTATCTCGAGCCGCTCGAACTCAATCGTGAGGCTGTCGGTCTCGACCTGGACGCGCTGCCCGCACGGCGCGCCGCGATGGACGTGTTGCGCGACTCGGGCCAGCCGCTCAGCAGCGGGCGGTTGATTATGGACGATCGCGGCGCAAAGTTCGTCGGGCTTGCGATGCGCATGCCCGTCTATCGCAGGGCCATGCCGACGGCGACCGTCGAGGAGCGTCGTCGGGCTTATGTCGGGTCGGTCGGTGCCGGCATTCGCGTCAACGACATGATGGACGGACTGCTCAGCGCGGAGACGCTGCGCGTCATCAAATTCAAGATTTACGACGGGGGCAGCCTACGCGGCCCCGCGCGGCCCCTATCGCGCGAGGGGCTGCTTTACGACAGCATCAACGGCGCGGCAAGTGCATCGCCCGCGTTACGCATCGGTCATTCCCGCTTCGCCACGCATGCGGCCGCGGTCGTCGTTCCGTTCGCGCCGCGAGCGGCGCGGGCGGTCAAGCCGGCCATGCTGCAGCGGCGTGCGGAGCAGCCCTTTGCGGGCCGCCGCTGGACGATCGAATTCTCCGCGGACACGGCGGCGCTCAGCGGCACGCAACGTGTCTTGCCCGATCTCGCGTTCGGGGCCGGGTTGTTCATCAGCGCACTGCTCGCAGGCTTGGCTTATGCCTTATCGAGCTCACGCGCACGCGCGATGAAGCTAGCCGACAACATCACCCATGACCTGCGCGAGAGCGAGGCGGCACGCGCCGAAGCGCAAAGAATCGCTCATCTCGGCGATTGGCGCGTCGACGCCCGTGAAGGCCACGCTCATTTATCGAGAGAAATGGCCCGTCTCATCGGATCGCGGCCGCAGACGCAAACGCTCAAAGCGCTGCTGCGCGCTGTCGATCCGCCTGACCGGCGGGTGTTGATCGAGCGGGCGCGAAGCACGCTCGCGACGCGCGATGCGTTCGAGCTCGAGTGCCGCTATCGGTCCCGGCACGGACGGCGCGGTTGGTTGCGTGTCATCGGTCATGCCTACGGGGCGGCGGGAACGGGCGTGTTGCGCGGCACCGCGCTCGAAATTACGAAGCAAAAATCGATCGAGCGGGCGAGGGATCTGGAGCACGCATTCACGTTGTATCTCGCCACAGCGGGTAACGAGTTAGACGTCTGTCGGCATTTGATCGAATCGATCGTGCAGGGCATGGATTGGGATGCGGGCGCATTTCGCCCCACGCTAGCGGGTGTCAAGCAATTGCTCTGCGCCACGTCCACCGCGGCCGACCACGATCTCGAGACGCGGTTGCTGGCGCACGCGCCGAACCTGGCGAGCGAAGACGACGCACCGGCCGCCCCGCGCTGGAGTGCGCTGCGCAGCGAGGCGGCGCGCTCGAACGATGCGCTGTGGGTCAAGGACGCCGGTATCGCGACGACGTTCTCGTTCGCGTTGCGCTTGGGCTCGGTCGTCGTCGGCGTGGCCGAGTTCTACTCGCGCGAGCGCCGTCATATTGAGCCACAGGCGCTTGTTATGGCGCGCTCGATCGTCAGCCAGACGAGCCACTTTTTGCAGCGTCGCCAAGCGGAAGACAATCTGCATTTCCTGGCCACGCACGATGCGTTGACCGGCCTGCCCAATCGCTTGATGTTCCGCGAGCATTTGGACGAACTGCTTACTCGAGCCCGAACCGACGCTTCCGCGTTGCACGTGCTCTTTATCGATCTCGACCGCTTCAAGGACGTCAACGATTCGCTCGGGCATAACGTCGGCGATTTGCTGTTGCGCGCGGTCGTCGTCCGCTTGCACGATACCTTGTCGCAAGCCGACATGCTCGCGCGTCTCGGGGGCGACGAGTTCGTTGTGCTCGTGCAGCAGCCGAGCGAGGGCCTGACCGTGGTCATGGAAACGATCGATGCGATTCAAGCGGCGCTCACGCAGCCGTTCGCGATCGGCGGATCGCAATTGGAGATCAGCGCGAGTATCGGCGTGAGCTCGTTCCCCGGCGATGGCGACGATGCCCAGACCCTGCTCAAGCATGCCGATATGGCGATGTACGGCGCGAAGCAGCGCGGCAAGAACACGTATCAGATGTACGTGCGGCAGATGAGCATGTCGCTGCACCGGCGCGTCGAAATGGAGACGCAGTTGCGGCATGCGGTCGAAAACCACGAGTTCACGCTCGTCTATCAGCCGCGGATCGATTTGCGCTCCAATCATTGCACCGGAGTCGAGGCGCTGCTGCGCTGGAACAACCCGGTGCTTGGCGCCGTGCCGCCCAACGACTTCATTCCGGTCGCGGAGGACACGGGCGCGATCGTGCCGATCGGCGCGTGGGTCCTCCGCGAAGCGTGCCGGCAGGCGGCGGAGTGGCGCGCGCGGGGACTGAGCCCGATTCAGGTGGCCGTCAACCTATCGGCGCGCCAGTTCGCCGATCCGCGCCTGCACGAAAGCATCTTGGATGCGCTCGAGGATGCGGGGCTACCGGGCGAATTGCTCGAACTCGAACTGACTGAGAGCATGGTGATGCGCCACCCCGAGCAGGCGGCGCGCTGGCTCGCGGCGATCAAGCGCACGGGCGTGCGGCTGTCCATCGACGATTTCGGCACCGGCTATTCGTCGCTTGCCTATCTGAATCGATTTCCGATCGATACCGTCAAGATCGATCGATCGTTCATCCGCAACGTGCCCGACAGCCATAGCGATACGCAAATCACGAGCGCCGTCATCGCACTGGGGCATAGCCTGGGGCTCGCGGTCATCGCCGAAGGCGCCGAGACGCAAAAGCAAATCGATTTTCTGCGCAAAGAAGGCTGCGACGAAGTACAGGGCTACTTCTTCAGCCGTCCCATTCCCCCCGCCGACGTGGAAATTTTTCTCGGGCGCTCGGCGGAGCCCGGTCTCGCACTCCCGACGAGATCGTCACCCAACGGGGCGCAGGCCAATCCGGCCGATCGCTCCCATTTTGTCTGAAGGAAAACAGCATCATGCAGACCACTAAACGGGGTATTGCGGCGATGTACCAAGCGATCGACGAGCTCGATTTCAGCCGTATCAAAGCGAAGCTCATGCATCGGCAAGATGGTGTAATCGCGCTGCGCCAGATCGAAAGCGCGGAAGCCGGTTATCGGCAATTTCTAAAGCTCGCGGCGAAGTATCCCGATGCGCCGCTCGTGCCGAGCAAGGAAATCGACGAGTTCTGGCACATGCACATTCTCGATACGCAGCGCTATAGCGCCGACTGCGAGCGGATTTTCGGCTACATGATCCATCACGACCCGTATAGCGGAATCGATTCAGAGGCGGACGAAGCACGGCATCTCGCGCTCGCAGCGGCCAGCGACGAGCTGAACGGCCGCGAGTTCGCCGAAGCTGGGGGCGGTGCGTACTGCATCAAGTCCGCAGCGAAGGGCGATGCGACGGCGTACTGCATCAAGGCAGCGAAGGGCGATGCGACGGCGTACTGCATCAAGGCAGCGAAGGGCGATGCGACGGCGTACTGCATCAAGGCAGCGAAGG
>CBIHOQ010000028.1:0-74266 GCA_966212065.1 uncultured Burkholderiaceae bacterium | reverse complement strand
TTCCCCTGAGGTAAGACACAGGCAACGCGAGGCTAAGAAAGCGATCGCACCGCAACTAACGCTGTTCATGGCTGCTGTCTCCTGATTGCTAACGTTAGCATCGATTCTGGCAGACAGGCCTTCAACCTGTCAATAGCAATACGGGTACGATTCCGCCCCGACCATCGATTGACCGTGACCCGACGCGGTGCTAACGTTAGCAGCATATTTTCGAATGGAGGGGTATCCGTGTCATCCGATCACATTGTTCGCTATCGGCTCGAGGGAGCCGTGCACTACGGCGTCATGGCCGACGACGCAAGGATCGCTCGCTTGGCGGGCTCACCGTTCGACGGGCTGCGTCCAAGCGGGGAGCGCGATCTGTTGAGCGCCGTACGAATCTTGGCCCCCGTCGATCGGCCGCGGATTTTCGGTCTCGGCTACAACTACAAGGCGCATTCGAACGAGGTCGGCAAGCCGGTACCGGATCTGCCTGTGCTGTTCATGAAGCCGAGCACGGCCGTCATCGGCCCCGGGGAGTCGATCGTCTATCCCTCGGATGGGGAAAACATTCATTTCGAAGGTGAGCTGTGCGTCGTCATGGGCAAGACTGCGCGACGCGTGCCGGAGTCGCGCGCCCTCGATTACGTTCTTGGCTACACGTGCGGCAACGATGTCAGCGACAGAGTGTTGCAGCGGCGCGAAAGCGCTTTCGGGTGTCTTTTCGCAGGCAAGGGCTACGATACGTTTGCGCCGCTTGGCCCGGCTATCGTCACCGGGCTCGATCCGTCGAGTGTGCAGATTGTCACGCGCGTGAACGGTGAGGTCCGCCAAAACGGCAATACGGCAGATCTCTTGTTTCCGGTGCCTTACCTTGTCGCTTATCTGAGCCGCTATCTGACGCTGCTGCCGGGCGACATCATCATGACCGGCACACCCGCCGGGGTGGGCCCGATTCATGTCGGCGACACGATCGAGGTCGAGATTGGTCAGATCGGCGTGCTGCGCAACGACGTTGTCGCAGAGGAACCGTTGCACGACCGGCGCGATTGAGGCGGCGCGGCGCACGGCGCCTTCGCCCCTCTCACGGCATGCGGGATTCATAGGATGCGCTACCGAGCCCCCATGCGTTAGTGAAAATACCTAGCAACATCAGCATGCTTTGACGCTAGTATGTGCGAACGATAGCATTGGAATTTTCACTGATAGATCCTGGCGGTGTCGTTGTAGGTGTTGCATAAAAAACGACGAAGCCGCCGCCTGAAAAACGTTGAAAGTCGTTTTCGCTATTCAAATCTATCGCTCAAGAAGCGAGCTTTCTTAATGGCTTACGTGAGCGATTGTTCTCGTACGCGTTCGCTTAGACAAATAATTCGGAGGAGACGCATCATGCACGGTTCCGGCCATGACGTTCGCTATGAGCGAACAACGCTGGTCTTGCTCAGCCTAGGCTTTGGATTGGTCGGCTTCGATCGGTGGCTGATGGCGCCCATGTTTCCTTACATGATGGGGGACCTGCACCTAAACTACGCGCAGTTGGGCAGTCTCATCGGCATACTGAGCGTTGCTTGGGGCGTGTGGTCCATTGTGATGGGACCGGTGTCGGACCGCTTCGGCCGCAAGCGCATCCTCGTCGCGACGATGATCGCATTTTCAGTGCTCTCTAGTTTGTCCGGCCTCGTCGCGAGCTTTATGAGCCTTATGGCGATGCGTGCGGTCATGGGCATCGCGGAGGGGACGTTTACGCCGGCAAGCCTGGCCGCTAACAGCGATGCCTCGCCGCTGTCCCGCCGCGGTCTCAACCAGGGGCTGCAACTAAGCGCGATGCCGCTCTTCGGAATGGGAATCGCGCCGGTCTTCGCTACTCAATTGATGCGAATGGTGCCGTCATGGCACTGGGTGTTTGCTATTTCCGCCGTTCCTGGTTTGATCTTGTCGGCGCTGATTTGGAAGTTTCTGCGCGAGCACAAACCGGTAACGCGGCACGCGGCCGAGTCCGACGCATCAAAGCCTAGGTGGACCCAACTGCTGAAATCGCGCAACATTCTCGTTGCCACAGTAGCGATGCTTTTCGCGATGGGGGGCATCTTCGTCATCACCGCGATGATACCGACCTATCTGGTCGAAGTGATTCACCTCGATTCGAGAAGTATGGGTTTTGTCGCATCGGCGGTCGGCTTCGGCGGCTTCATCGGCTGCTTTGCGCTTCCCGGCATTTCCGACTACGTTGGCCGCCGGCCGACGGCTTTGACGGCCTTTTTCGCAGCGGCGCTGCTGCTCTACTTTTTCTCTCACGCGGGTGTCAATCCGATCGTGCTGTTTGCGCTGCTCTTTTGCATCGCGGTGTTCGCTATCGGATTGCTCTCGTTGCTGAGCGGTCCCGTGACGATCGACGCTGCGCCCGTGGGGCTGGTCGCTTCCGCGATTGGTCTCGTGTCCGGGGTCGGTGAAACAGTTGGAGGCGGGATCGCGCCGGCCGTCGCAGGTTTCGTGGCGCAGCACTTCGGTCTTGCACGCGTTCTCGATTTCGCGCTGTGCAGCCTGATCGTCGGCGGGTGCGTCGCTGTATTGCTCGTCGAAACGGCGCCTCGCCGGCGCGACGTTCTCGCAGCAGGCCAAACCGCCGTCTGACCTGTAGCGCTAAGCTACGTTCGGCTCCGGATGCGTCCGGAGTCGGATAATGCGTTGCTGAATCAAGACACCTGAGCGCGTCCAGTGCAACCGATGCCAGTGTGGGGCAGGCTCCGGGTACTCAGCCCGCGGGCGTCTCGGCGCCCACCCAAGTCGATCACGAATGGCTAGGTGCGGCTTGGAGCGTGACCGCCGCAGCGGGGATCACGGCGGCTATCTATCACGCAAACGCCAATCACGGCAACGGGAGTGCGACGCTCTACACGCTCGGAGGGACGTACGACCTATCGAAACGCATGTTCCTATACGCGGAAATGGGCTATGTCCATAACAGCGCGACGTCGAACATCGGTTTGAGCGACGGTCCGTACGGCAACAACAACTACAATCCCGCGACGCATACGGCATCGAACACCAACCCCGACTACGGTCATGGGCAGGCTGGCGGATTCGTAGGGATCATGACGGCGTTCTAAGGCGGCGGCTATGCCCGCACGTTGGCTCTCCCGTCGAGAGGCAACGTGCTGCCGCGCAAGACTGGGATCGGCTGGCTGAGCGAACTGTATAGGGCAGAGCCGGGTGACGTGCCCCCGCTAGGGCGCCGTGGGCGGGTCGTCCCAATCGGCGCACCATCATCAGGCGCGCGCGGCGTTCGACAGCTTGAATGCCTCGACGAGTTGTGCCAATTTGCGCGCTTCTTCCTGTATGCGCCTAGACTCGAGTCCGGCCCGGTCTACGAGCTTCGCATTGCGCTCCGTCGTATGCTCGACCTCAGTCAATGCTTCGTTGACTTGCGCGATCCCCTCGCTTTGCGATCTGCTTGCGGTCGAGATGTCGTTTAGCACCATGGCCACGCGCTCGACGGCGGCGACGATGTCCGTCATCGTTTCGCCCGCGTCGCTCACGAGGCGACCGCCGGCCTCGATCCTAGCGGTGGAATCGCCGATCAAGGACTTGATTTCCTTTGCAGCGTCGGCGCAGCGCCTAGCCAAATTGCGCACTTCTTCTGCCACGACCGCGAAGCCGCGCCCTTGGACGCCGGCGCGCGCGGCTTCGACGGCGGCATTCAAGGCGAGGATGTTGGTTTGGGATGCGATGCCGTCGATCACGCCGATGATGTCGACGATCCTGCGTGAACTGTCGTCGATCGACTTCATGGTCTCGATGACTTTGCCGACCGCCAGTCCACCTTTGGCCGCGACGCTCGATGTCGTCATCGATAAAGCGTTCGCCTCACGCGCGCTGTCCGAATTCTTTGCGACCGCGGCGGTAAGTGTCGCCATCGATGCGGCAATCTGAGTCAAGGAGGCGGCCTGAGCGTCCGTCCTCACTGAAAGATCCGTGTTGCCCGATGCGATTTCCGTGACGCCGCTGCCCACGAGCGCGATGGTTTCCTTGATCTGCGATACGAGTAGCCTGAGATTGATTTGGAGAATGCGCAAAGCATGGCGTATGCGTGAGGCTTCGTCCTCGCCCTGTGCGTCGATGGCCTCCGATAAGGTGCCTTCTGCTAGATCGTCGATATGCGCTTTGACACGCGCGAACGGCGTGGTCACGCCGCGACGATAAAGCTGCGACGCCAGCAAGCAGCAGACGATGCCGGCGGCCGACGGCATCAACAGCCATCGATTCGAACTGCCGTCGGCATATGAGCGCACCGCCACGTTGCAGGTGAACAGTGCGGCTTGCAGCGACATGAGCGCGTTGATCCTCGTCGCGACCGAAAGCCGTTGCAAGACGCGTAAGCGCCTGAACACGGAGCGTCGGACGATCTTGCCTTCGTCCATGCCTATTTCGGTGCTGCCGCTTTTCATGGCCGAGTAGGCTTCGCTAGCCGCGCGAATCTTTTCGGGTGCGGCTTTGGCGCGGATCGTGATGTAGCCGACTATGCGTCGATTCACGTAGATCGGCGCCGCGGTCATCTCAACCCAGAAATGATCCCCGTTCTTGCGCAAGCCTTTGGCCACGCCGGTCCACGTTTTGTTCGATCGTACGGTGCGCAGGAAATCTTCGAACACCTGACGCGGTGTATCGGGGTGGGCGAGCAGGCTCTGCGGAGCGCCGAGCAACTCGTTTTCGGCGTACCCGCTCACGCAAATGAAATCCCGATTGGCATAGGTAATGTTGCCATCGAGATCGCCCTTCGAAATCATGGCTGTCGAATTATCGAGTACGTATTCGACGCCGCTGATCGTCCTGTCAGCGTGCATGGCCGCCGGTCTCCAAGATTATTGTTTTTCGCTTGCCCGCTCGTTCGTTCGCCTGAGCGACCGTCACGCTACGGTGTCTAGCGATTGATGCCTTCAACCCATGCCGCCGCAACTAAAGAAAGGTGCGGCACGGGCTCGCACAAAAGCGGAACGGCGATCAAGCGGACTTGATCGCGCAGCCGGTCGTCGGTCAAATACTCCACCGGCGATTTGCCGTCGACACGAGCCAGCAACAAGGCGGGCAGCAACGCCGCCGCACGGGCTTCCAGGCTTGCGCGCAACTCCCAATCGGCTTCGTCGAAGTAGGCTTCCGTCAACGCCTTGAAGGATATGATCAGCGCGTCGACCTTCTCGGGGCGAACGAGGCACTTGAGCAGCAGGTGGTTCAAGCAAAACGCGAGATCGAATGCGGGATCGCCGAACCAGGCGCATTCCGCATCGAGCAGCACCGGACCCTTGGGACCGATCAGGATGTTCTTCGGGCTGACGTCGCCGTGTACGAGGGCCGTCCGGATGGAGGCCGTCTGCAGCGCGAGTGCCGCCAGCCTTTGCGCCAGCGCCGGATGCCGCGCAGACGTCGCGAGGAGGTAGGGCTCCAGACGCAGGGCATGAAAGTTCTCTCCGGTATCGAACGCTTTGGCGAGGTCGGCACTGCCGGCGCTGGCCGCGTGCAAACCGCCGACGAGATGGCCGACCGCCTTCGCTGTCTCGATCTCGACCTGCCCCGCCATCAGTTGCTGTTTCCAGACCGGATGTTCGCCAGGTTCGAGGAAAGACATGGCGAATACGCCGAGTTCGGGGTCGTGCGCGAGCGGCGTCGGCACGTTGTCGGGGTACCGCTGGGCCGCGAACTGCAGCCAGGCCCACTCAGCGGCATTGCGCGAAACGGGGGCTTGCCATTCGGCCGATACCCTTAGCGTGGAAAGGGCGCGCTTGACGCACAGTGATCGTCCGGGTAGCGCAACGCGCCAAATGTCGGACGATACGCCGCCCGTCAAAGGCTGCCAGGATGCGGCTTCGTTCGGGCCCGCGAGGCGATGCTCGACAAGAAAGGCGTCGAGCCGCGGGTCGGGGCTGTTTTGTTCGTTCATCATGGGCCAGCTGTGGTTGGAATACAAAAGGCGGCGTCGCCGTCACACCTTGCGCAAATTGCACGGGTTGCGCGGCGGCTCGCCGCGCAATACGCGTACGACCTCTTGGGCGGCGCGCTCGCGCAACTCCAGCAACGACGCATCCGAGGAAAACGCGACGTGAGGCGTTAGCATCGCGCCAGGCTGGTCGAGCAATGCCGATGGGACCGCGGGCTCGGATTCGATGACATCGAGCGCCGCTGCCGCCAGGCGGCCGCTTTGCAGCGCTTCGATGACGGCGTCGGTATCGACGATCGCACCGCGGCTCACGTTGATGAGCAGGCTACCGTTCGCCATCAACGCGATCCGCTCGCGATTGACGAGATGATGCGTGCCTTCGGTCAGCGGTGCGTGTACGACGACGATGTCGCTTCGAGCGAATAGGTCCTCCAGGCCCACGGCTTCTACACCGTCGGCACCGGCGGTCATGAACGGGTCATGCGCAAGCACGCGGCACCCGAAAGCGGCGAACTTGCGCGCGGTCGCACGTCCGATGCGGCCATAGCCGATCAATCCGCACGTGAGCGAGGCGAGGCGCCGCAGTCGGGCATCGGCGGCCACCCATCGTCCGGCATGCACCTCGCGGTCGAACTGAATGAGCCCGCGCGTCCACGCCAATGCGAAACCGATCGCGTGATCGGAGACTTCCTCGACGCAGTAGTCCGGCACGTTAGTGACCGGAACGTTGCGCGCCGTTGCCGCTTCGACGGCGATGTTGTCGAGCCCCACGCCGAGTCTCGCGACGATTTTCAGATCGGGGGCGGCCTCGATGGCCCGTGCCGATACGGGCGCCCAGCAAGTCAAAATACCGGCGGGGCGATGCTCGCGCACGAGGGCTTCGATCGATGACGCGGACGCGGGCGACGCGGGGCCGGTTACCAAGCGCAGGCCGGCGGATTCAATGATGCCGCGCTCTACGCTGTCGTCGGGCCATGCGTAGTCGGTCAGGAAAACGGTGTCGCTCATGAAAAGGCTTCGCTCGTGAAAAATCGTTGAATTTGTTCAAACGTTAGCACGGGAATCGCAACCTGCCAAGCAAGTACGCGTGCCATCGCGCCAGGACGGGGATGCATAGTCCGCGTATGTTGGCTTTCCCGAGGCCTATCGAAAACCCCAATTTGATCCCGGTGTCTAGCGAAATATGCTTCGTCGCAGTGCTAACGTTAGCGCATTCGATCTCAATGCGACTTACCCGGATGCACCACGACGACCTATACAACAACCAGGAGACACGGAATGAAGCGGCAACTTGCACTTGCGATCGGGGGCTGTCTGTGCGCAGCGGCTCACGCCCAAAGTTCGGTGACGCTATACGGCCTCATCGACAACGGCATTTCGTATGTCAATAACCAGCGAGGGCATAGTGCCGTATTCGCTTCGACCGGCAATATCGTCGGCGATCGTTGGGGGGTAACCGGCGCTGAAGATCTGGGCGGCGGGCTGAAGGCGGTATTCCGGCTCGAAAACGGCTTCACGGGAACGAACGGCACGCTGCAGCAAGGCGGACGCCTATTCGGTCGCCAAGCATGGGTGGGCATGTCGAACGCGTACGGCACCGTTACCTTGGGGCGCCAATACGACTCCGTGGTGGACTATCTTGCGCCGAGAAGCCTGGCTCAGAGCTTCGTCGGAGGCCTTGAGTTCATGCATCCGATGGACAACGACAACTTCGGCGATTTCTTCCGTCTCGACAACGCGGTCAAATTTGCGAGCGCGGATTTCAGCGGCCTTAAGTTCGGCGGGCTCTATGCGTTCTCGAATAAAGCGGGAGACTTCGCCGACAATCGGGCCATCAGCGCAGGGGCGACTTACAACCGAGGGCCCGTTACGGTTAGCGCATCGTATATGCGCATCGACAACCCGGGCGACGGGGCGGCCGGCGCGCTCGACGGTTCGTCGACTTCGGGCGATGCCACCTTTCATGCCGCGATTCAGCAGGTGTGGGGCGTGGGGGCCGGCTACACCGTCGGCCCGGTCACACTGGGGCTCGTATGGAGCCATTCGCATTACGGCAGCGCTAGCGCGGTGTATCGCGGCAGTACGCTGGCGCCGCAGTCGACCGGATCGCCGACCGATCTGACATTCGACAATTACGAAGCGAACGTTCGCTATCTGATCGACCCGGCGTGGGTTGTCGCCGCATCGTACACGTTCACCGCGGGACGCTATTCGAACGCCTCGGTTAGCGCGAAGCCGCGATGGAATCAGTTCAATCTGATGACGGCGTATTCGCTTTCGAAACGCACCGACCTTTATCTGATGGCCGAGTATCAGACGGTAGGCGGAGCGGGCGCGACGATATTCAACGGCGCGTTCATCGGCGGCAGTGGCGGGCCTTCATCGACGAACCATCAGTTCTTGACCAGCATGGGACTGCGACACAAGTTCTAAGTGTGCTAAATGCGCCGGGAGACCAGCAAGGGGTAGGTGGTGCAAGTCCACTGCGATGAAGGAATAGCGAACCACATCGGCCCCGAGCCGTGCGCAGGTCACCGGCATGCGGCTCCGGGAGTGGATGGCATGACATGGCGGTGCTACGAGGCACGACTGGAGGCGCATCTCCAATGCTTGCACGCGCACGTACACAGCGGAGCGTATCGGGCACTGCCTGTTCGGGCGTACTGGAAGATTCAGATGGAAGGCGCCCCCGCACCTGGGTGCTCGATCATCCAGCGAAGCACGGGCTGCGTAGCGCCGGCCGGCATTGCCCAGGCACCGTTCGAGCCAAAGTTCCAACCGACGAAACTCGCCGGATTGCTCATCTGGGCGGTGGTGAGTCCGTTCGACGACGGCAGGTTGAAAGCGATGTCCCCTTGTCCGGTCGTTTCAACGTTCCAGTAATCGTTCGTGAGGCCACTGTTGCCGCAGTAGCCGCAGATGCCGCCGGTTATTTGCGTTCCCGATACGGCGCCCGCCGCATACGATTGCGTGATCGTCCCCCAGTTGAAGTCCACGAGTCCCCCGGCCGCGCCATCGAAGGAAATTTCCGTCACGGGGCCCGTCGCGTAGGACTCCACTATCGTCCCCGTGTTGTTCACTGCCAGTCCTGCTCCGTATCCACCAACCCAGACGGTGATATTGCTACCCGAGCGCGCGATGAGCCCAGAGTTGGTGCCGACGAGGCCAGCGAACGAGGAGTCGTCGCCGAATGTTGCGGTTGGATCCATCATGCGTCCAGAGACGAAAACATTGGCGATCGTCCCGCTGTTGTCGACAGCCACGACGCCCGCCGGAGTATTCGATTGCCAGCCGAAAGCAGGGGTCAGGTAGATGTCGCGGACCGTACCGCCCGTCATTTGAAAAAGCGGTCCCCCTAAGGTGGAGATCGTATGCCACATGCCGTCGAGCTGGCCGGTGAACGTGTTCGTACCCGAATCGGGTGTCTTGACAGAAGACCACATCGCGTCGAAGTCTTTCCCGATCGCGTAGATGCCTGCGAGATTGTTGCCGATGTTCTGAAGGTCCGTGGGCGAATTGACGAGCTGGTAGCCAGTCATTTGCGTGACGAGGCCGCTGTATAAGGGCGATGTCCACGACGCATTGCCGAGCAGTTTTCCGGGGGTGTAGCTGCCGTTCATGTCGTAGAGCAGACTGACAATGCCCCTGCTCTTCGACCAATCCACCGTGCCGTTGTTGAGTACGTTGCCGCCGTTGTCGATCGCTGCGGCATCGGCACGCAGCGTCAGATCGCCATTGCCTCGATTCTCGACCGTCACGCCCTTGTTGATAGTCACCGAGCGATAAGCGCCTAACGTCAGGGATGCCGCGCCATTCCAGCCGACGTTCGATGCGACGTTGACATCGCCATTTCGGCCATAGGCGCCGGTCGTTTGCAGATTGATCGATGTGCCCGCATCCAGGCTGCGCGAGAACGCTCTCGCCGCGGCGGCGCCGAGCGTGATGCTCGGCGTCGCGATGTTCCATACGCCGGCCAGCACTGTCGGGATGCAGCCACAGAAGGTCAAGTTGCCCGCATTCGTATCGACGGTGCCACCAGTTCCGTCGGCATTCTTCGCCACGATCGTGTTGGCGAGCTTCACCGAGCCGCGATCCGCGACGAGCCAGACGTGGCCGTCACGCGTCGCGGTCCCAGTCGCACGAATCGCTTCATGTTTACCCGAGAGGGCGAAGACGTTCCCGTCGGCCGCTTGCAATCCGATTTGCGCAGCCTCGATCACGCCGCGATTCAGCACCGTACCGCCGCTGCCCACCTGAACCGAGACTTGCGTACTCGTCGTCGAATCGTGCAGCAGGACCTGTTGCCCAACAGCAAGTTCGGCGGTGCCCTGCGCAGCAGTGATGCTGCCGTGGTTGTCGATTTCATCGGCGGCTACGAGAAACACATCCCCGTGTGATGAGCCGATCTTGCCGAGGTTGACGATCCGCGCCTTGGACGAACCCGTGAGCTTCAGATCTCCACCTCCCAGGAAAGAAGCATTGTCCGTATCGAGCGTCGAGGCGACGAAGCGTCCGCCCGTAGAGACCACGCCGCTTCGGCCAATGACGATGCCTTGCGGGTTGATCAGGTAGATGCTGCCGGTGGCCGAGAGGGCGCCCATAATCACGGACGGATCGCCGCCGGTGACGCGGTTGAGGGTAGCGCCGTTGCCATTCTCGAAGGTGACAGACTTACCTTTTCCGATCGAAAAGCGGGTCCAGTCTATGACGCCACGGCCGCTCGTTTGATTGATCGTGAGCGACGTGCCATTGCCGCTGATCGCGCCGCTTCCCGCGACGAATCGGCCGCCGCCGGGCAATGCGCTGGAGACATGTGCACTCGCATGCAGCGTCGCGAATGTCGTGACGGCCAACGAAAGGGCCCGAACCAGCAGGATCTTTCCGTCGGCATGGGAATGTGTTGTGTGCGGACGCAACTGTTTTGTGGTTTTCATGACGCCCCTGCTCAAGGTTGATTGTCGCCGACATACTGATCGTGGGCGATCGGAATCTAGCCAAAAGGCATTGGGAAACGATGTGAAAAAGAGGTGTTGCTCGAATCCGTTACGTCATACGAATTATTGGACGTGCAGCCCAAACTGTATATCGTCGATTTCGGCCTAAATGACGTACTTTTGAGCGATAACCGTCCCTAGATCCCTACCGCGATCCGAGACCGGCAGCCGAGCCGGCGGCGTTGCCGCCGGCTTCCGCCGCAATCCAGTCGCGAAACTGGCCGAGTGCGGGATTTTCGGCCTTTTCCTCGGGAAAGATCAGGTAGTACGAGCGACTGCTCGGGAGTTCGTGCGAGGACACCTGGATCAGCGCGCCGCGTTCCAGTTCCTCTTCCACCAGAAAGCGTGGAATGAGTGCGATGCCGATCCCTTGCTTCGCGGCTTCCGAGAGCATCGAGAAGAGCTCGAGCCTTGGCCCGGCCATATCGCCTTCGATATCGATGCCGCGCGACGCGAACCACTCGCGCCACGCATAGGGTCGAGTACTCTGCTGCAGCAGCGGATAGCGTTTCCAATCGGTGCGGCTCACCGCGTTGCGTGGCGCAATGAGCGCCGGGCTGCAGACGGCAATCAGGCTCTCCCCCATCAGCCGAAGCCCCTCCGTTCCGGGCCAAATCCCGGGGCCCGCATGAATGGCCGCGTCGAATTCTGTGCCTTCGAATAAAAACGGACGGGTTTGCGAGGTCAGGTTCACCGTGATGTCCGGATGCCGTGCATGGAACAACGGCAAGCGCGGTAGCAACCATTTCGTCGCAAAGGTCGGTACCACCGCGAGCTCCAGCGTCGCGCCTTGTCCTCCTTTCGCCATCAGCTCGATCGTATCGCGCTCGAAATCGTCGAGCCGCGCCGCGACCTTCCGGCTATAAGCCACGCCCGCCTCCGTCAGTGCCACACCGCGACGGCTGCGGCGAAAGAGCTTTACGCCCAAAAAATCTTCCAGCGTGCCGATTTGGCGGCATATCGCGCTTTGCGTCACGGCCAGTTCGTCGGCGGCCTTCGTAAAGCTTTGGTGCCGCGCGGCCGCTTCGAATGCGCACATCGCGCCCGTGGATGGAATTTTTCTACGCATGGTGGCTCCTCTCCTGCTGCTGTTACGCAGACGAGTGAGATTTTCGCACAGGTTAGTGAGAACAAATCGGTTGTTTTGGACGCCTTCCCCCATTAAAGTAGCGCCGAATACCACTCTATTGCGAGTTTGGAATGCGTGTACAGCACAAATCGGCGAGTTTCAAATGGGAAGATCCGCTGCTGCTCGATCTGCAGCTGACGGACGAGGAGCGAATGGTGCGCGATTCGGCGCAGGCCTACTGTCAGGAGCGTCTGCTGCCGCGCGTGCTCGATGCGTTTCGCCACGAGCGCACCGACCCGGCCATCTTCCGCGAGATGGGTGAACTGGGATTGCTGGGCGTGACGATTCCCGAGGCATACGGCGGCTCGGGCTTGAGCTATGTGTCCTATGGCCTCGTGGCACGCGAGGTCGAGCGAGTCGATTCGGGGTATCGCTCGATGATGAGCGTGCAATCCTCGCTCGTGATGGTGCCGATCCACGCGTTCGGTAGCGAGGCCGTCAGAGGTAAGTATCTGCCGAAGCTCGCTCGGGGAGAATGGATCGGATGCTTCGGATTGACTGAGCCGAATCACGGATCCGATCCCGGCAGCATGGCCACGCGGGCGAAGAAGGTCGACGGCGGGTATCGGCTGACCGGCAGCAAAACGTGGATCACCAACAGTCCGATCGCCGATGTCTTCGTCGTATGGGCGAAGGACGACGAAGGGGCGATTCGAGGCTTCGTGTTGGAAAAGGGCTGGAAAGGGTTATCGGCGCCGGCTATCCATGGAAAAGTCGGCCTGCGCGCGTCGATCACGGGGGAGATCGTCATGGACGAAGTCTTTTGCCCCGAAGAAAACGCGTTTCCCGACGTTCGCGGCCTCAAGGGTCCGTTCACCTGTCTCAACAGCGCACGATATGGAATTGCTTGGGGCGCGCTTGGCGCTGCGGAAGACTGCTGGCATAGGGCGCGGCAGTACGTTCTCGATCGCAATCAGTTCGGCAAGCCGCTCGCCGCAAACCAATTGATTCAGAAGAAGCTCGCCGACATGCAAACGGAGATCACGCTGGGCTTGCAAGGATGCCTGCGCCTCGGCCGCATGAAAGACGAGGGCACCGCAGCGGTCGAAATCACGTCGATCATGAAGCGCAATTCGTGCGGCAAGTCGCTCGAGATCGCGCGGCATGCGCGCGACATGCTCGGCGGAAACGGCATCAGCGACGAATTCGGCATTGCGCGGCACCTCGTGAATCTCGAGGTCGTCAACACCTACGAGGGCACGCACGACATTCATGCGCTCATCCTCGGGCGAGCCATCACCGGCATTGCGGCGTTCTGAACGGATATGGAAGCTCTGACCGAAGCTCTTTCGCAACGAGGCGCGCTCTCGGGCCTGCGGGTGCTCGATCTGTCGCGCGTGCTGGCCGGCCCATGGGCCAGTCAACTTCTGGCCGATCTTGGCGCGGATGTCGTCAAGGTCGAGCGTCCCGGCGTGGGCGACGACACGCGGGCGTGGGGGCCGCCGTGGCTCAGCGATGAGCACGGCGCGCCTACCGGCGAATCTGCGTACTACTTGAGCGCGAATCGCAACAAGCGCTCGGTGACCATCGACATGGCGCAGCCCGACGGACAAGCGCTGATCCGGCAGCTTGCGAGCAAGGCCGATATCCTGCTCGAGAATTTCAAAGTCGGCGGGCTCGCTCGTTATGGGCTCGACTACGCGAGCCTGGCGGCAGTCAATCCGCGACTCATCTATTGCTCGATCACCGGCTTCGGGCAAACGGGCCCCTATGCGGCGCGAGCGGGCTACGACTTCCTGATTCAAGGCATGGGCGGTTTGATGAGCCTGACGGGGCGGCCCGACGGCACGCCCGGCGAAGGCCCGATCAAGGTGGGGGTTGCACTGACCGACGTCATGACGGGCCTTTACGCGAGCGTGGCCGTTCTGGCCGCGTTGGCGCATCGCGCTCGCTCGGGGCAAGGCCAGCACATCGATCTTGCGCTGCTCGACGTGCAGATCGCCTGCTTGGCCAATCAGGCTGCCAATTATCTGATCGGTGGCGACGTGCCTCGACGCATGGGCAATGCGCATCCCAACATCGTGCCGTATCAGGATTTTCCGACGGCGGATGGCTACATGATCATCGCCGTGGGGAACGACTCGCAGTTCGCGAGCCTATGCACTGCGTTCGGCCACGCCGAGTGGGCTTGCGATGCGCGCTTCGCCGGCAATCCTCAACGGGTGCAGCATAGAGACGAACTTGTCGCACTGCTGCATGCGGTCACCGTTACGCGGACGACGCAGGAATGGGTGGCGACGCTCGAAGCGAGCGGCGTGCCGTGCGGGCCCATCAATCGAATGGATCAGGTGTTTGCCGATCCTCACGTTCAGTCGCGCGGCATGCGCATGGAGATGCCGCACCCGGTCGCGGGAACCGTACCGCTCGTCGCCAATCCGATTCGGATGTCGGCAACGCCCGTTGAGTACCGATGCGCTCCGCCGACTTTGGGCGAACACACGGATGCCGTGCTCGACGAATGGCTTGGGATCGGTGCGCAGCAAGTGGCCGCTTTGCGGCAAAGCAACGTTGTTTGAAAGACGCCGCACGAATCGGTGCAACCGGATCCGACATGAACGTGATGCAACAGGTTCGCCTTCACGCCGCCGCCGCGGCTAATGCTGAAGACGCGGCGTTATGGCGTTGGTTTTCCGCGCTTCTCGAAGAGCGCCGCATCCGCTGGCGCTACGCGTTCGATAACTGGGTGGTGAACGTCGATCGCATGCGTGTCGCGACGGAGCCGACTTTCGACGATGCGATCCGGGCAGCGAAGGATGAAGCGGAGCTGCGCGGCGTGGGGCAGCCTGGCGAACGGACGGGCCGGCGGCAGCGGCGCGGCGAATTATCCGAGCACACAAGGCAATGATGAAGTTCGAAACGATAGGAATCGTCGGCGCGGGCCAGATGGGGATCGGTATTGCCCAAGTCTGCGCAGCGGCCGGCCTCACCGTGATGCTCAACGATGTCGATGCGAGCGCGCTCAAGCGCGGCATGGACCGGCTATCGGCGAGCTACGATCGGCTGGTGTCGAAGGGAAAAATCACCGCTGTCGAGGCTGCCGATGCGATGGCGCGCGTAAAGGCGGAATCCGAGCTCGGTGCACTCGCCGCGTGCGACGTCCTGCTCGAAGCGGCGACGGAAAACGTTCGAATCAAGCAGCAGATCGTGCGGGATCTCGAGGCCGTCGCCAGGCCGGACGTCATCATCGCGACGAACACCTCGTCCGTGTCGATCACGAAACTCGCGGCGACGCTTGCCGATCCGTCGCGCTTCGTCGGCATGCATTTTTTCAACCCCGTTCCGGCGATGACGCTCGTCGAAGTAATTCGCGGCATGCAGACCGGCGATGCAACGTTCGACGCCACCGTCGCGCTCGCCGAGCGCCTGGGCAAGACCGCGATACAAGTCAAGAATGCACCCGGGTTCGTCGTCAATCGCATTCTCGTGCCGATGATCAACGAAGCCGTCTTCGTGTTGCAGGAAGGCGCTGCCCGCGCCGAGGAAATCGATGCGGGCATGCGGCTGGGCGCGAATCACCCGATGGGCCCGCTGGCGCTTGCAGACCTGATCGGGCTGGATACCGTGCTGTCGATCATGGAGGTGATTCGTCGCGACCTCGATGACCCGAAGTATCGGGCGGCGCCGTTGCTCAGAGAGATGGTCGATGCGGGCTATCTGGGGCGCAAAACTAAGCGGGGCTTTTACTTCTACTGACCGGCATGCGCTCGCGCGCCGCGGTAACCGGCGCGCGCGTACTGCCTCTCAGGACAAGCGTTGCAGTCGCGATGGACGAGTAGGGTGCGTGCGCGGATGGGCCTTGGCGGATCTGATGCACGAACCAAAGGCCGCATGCGGTCGCCAGATCGTGGACGGGAAGACCGATCGTCGTGAGCCCCGGTCCCCACCAGTTGAACCCCATTTCGTCGCCGAAACCCACCACGGAAAGCTGATCGGGTACGCTGACGCGGCGAGACATCAGCTCTTCGAGAATCCCCTGCGTAATGCGCACCGAGCCTGCCACGACGGCAGTTGGCGCATGGCTCATCGCAAGCAACTCGCGCATCGCTTCCCGCCCGAAATCGACGGAGCCCGGGGCGCCGAGCCGTACGTGTTCAGCGCCGGCTTTCCCGTTGCGCGCCAGTGCGCCCAGCGCCTTTTGATAGCCGCGCAGCCGTGCGGCGCCGGTGGGCAGATCATCTGTTCCACCGACATACGCGATACGGCGATGGCCCAGTTCAACGAGATGGTGGGTCGCTTCGTATATCGATTGGGTATCGTCGATTCCAAAGAACTGCTCGCCGACCGCCGATTCTCTGCGAATCAGCTGGACGTGGGGCAGCATCTTGAGCAGTCGCACCGCTTCGCGATGAGGCTTCGCGCTCGGCACGATAATGATGCCCGCTACGTTCGCGCTCACCAATTCCCGGATGTGCTGCAGCTCGACCATGCGGTCGTCTTCGGTTTCCGATAGCGTGAGCTGGAAACCCGCGCCTCGTACGCATTGGGACAGCGCGTGAGCAATGGTCGAATAAAAGCTGTTGCGAATGTCGGGCAGCACCAAACCGATCAGATTGCTCGATACGCCGCGCATCATTCGCGCGGCCAAGTTGGCCACGTAACCCATTTCGTTCGCAACGGCCGTCACTTTCTTTTTCGTGGCGGCGCTGATTCTGGGGTCGTCGGCGAGAGCACGTCCTACCGTCGACGGCGAGACCTGGAGACGGGCGGCAATGTCTTTGATGGTAACCATGGCGTTCCAAGGGGACGAATCGGGACAACGATAGCATATAAGGCTGCGCCTTTGCTATCGATAGCAGAGGCAGCAAGGTAGGCGCCGATCACCGCGCTTAGAAAAGCAGCGAAGCGTCGGATGCCGAGTGCTCACGTACGCATTTTGTAGACAAAAAAACGAATTTGACAACGAGAAACGGCGCGTCTAGTATGCGCTAACGTTAGCATTAAATGTCGCGTCACCGATGGACCCTGAGCCCTTATGCTTCCCGTACTCGTCAACGTTTCGATTGCCGCATCCCGTCCCTTTCCAGCACTGCTTTTCGACGGCAAGGTCATGGCTTTGGCGCACTGGCGTGCCGACGGGCTGCGCGGCGCCTCATCCATGATCGAGCTGCTGGAGGACTGGGCGATCAACCGTGATCGACTGATTCGCTTTTGTCGATCCGAAGCGACGCATGCATTGATCGCGCAAGAGGGCGCCGATCTTTCAGCGTTTCGGCTCCATGCGCCGGTGGCGCCGCGACAGGTCTATTGCACGATCGGTAACTACCGCTGCCAAGTGTTGCAGGCGGCGCTCGATGCCGTTGGTGCGACGCGTGAGGCGACTCGACGTGAGGCTGTCATTGCGTCGATCGAAACGCGTCGAAGCGAGGGGGCGCCGTATGTCTGCCTGAAGGGATCGGCTTCGGTATCAGGACCGTTCGATCGGCTGCCCATCGAAGCGGGCCTGTCCACGCTGGATTGGGAGGCTGAGATCGGGGTCGTGATCGGCCGGACTGCACGCAACGTCGAGGCGGCGGAGGCGTTCGGCTGCGTCGCGGGCTATTGCGTGGTCAACGACATCACCGCGCGAGACCGGGTCATTCGGCCCGACGTGCCGACGCTTGGATCGGATTGGCTGCAGTCCAAATCGAGGAATGGTTGGCTGCCGACCGGGCCGTGGCTCGTGCCGGCGTGGAGTGTCGACGATCCGTCCGCGCTGCGCCCTTGGCTGCGCCTCAACGGTGAGCTAATGCAGGAGGGCGTCGCGAGCGACATGATTTTCGGCATTGCGGAGCAGATCGCGTATTTGTCGACGCATACCACGTTGTATCCGGGCGATTTGATCTGCACGGGTACACCCGCGGGAATCGGCAGTCACTACGGCCGCTACCTGCGCGCCGGCGACATCGTGGAAGCCGGCGTGTCCGAACTCGGCGCTCAGCGGGTCGTTTGTGTCGATTCCACGAACTGAAGGGAGAGGAGGGAGGCAATGAATCAGATGATCGCGCGTAAGACAGGGGGGGCACATGCCGGCAAGGAAGCTGCCATGCGTGCTCAGTCGAACGACGACGAGCGGGATGCCTACACGGGAGGCGCGATCGCGCTGCATTGGATCATCGCGACGCTGATTTTCGGCGGCTTTGCGCTCGGCTGGGTGATGACCCGCATTCCCGGCATCACCCCCGACAAGCTGCGCTTTTATTCCTGGCACAAATGGATCGGCGTGACGGTGCTGATGCTCGCCGTGCTGCGTGTTCTCTGGCGCATGACACATCGCGTGCCGCCGCTGCCGACCAGCATGGGGCGGTGGCAATGCGTTGCCGCGCATGCCGTGCACGTGGCCCTTTACGTGCTGATGATTGCGATTCCGGTTTCCGGCTATCTCTATAGCTCGGCGGCCAACGTTCCCGTCGTCTATCTGGGCATCGTCCCGTTGCCGCGGATCATTTCGCCGGATCCGGTCCTCAAGGTGTGGTTCAAAGGCGTTCACATCGCGCTCGACTACGGGCTGCTCGCGCTTGTTGCGGGGCATATCGCGGCCGCGGCCAAGCATCATTGGCTCGACGGCGACGGGTTGCTTTATCGCATGTTGCCTTTTCTTAAGTAACGAGGAACCTTCGATGAACACATCGTTTTACCGCTGCATAGCCGCCGCTGCCTTCGTTGCCGTATCGCTGGCCGCATCGGGCGATGCGCTGGCCGAAGTCAACCTTGCCAAAAGTTCGATCACGGCGATATCCAAGCAGATGAATGTACCCGTTGAAGGCGTCTTCAAGAAATTCAGCGCGCGCATCAGCTTCGATCCGGCCAAGCCGGCCGCGGGCAGCGCACGACTGACGATCGACGTGGGCAGCTACGATCTCGGCGACGAGAGTTACGACAGCCAAGTCGCGGGCAAAGCATGGTTCGACGCCAAGACCTATCCGAATGCGACGTTCGTCTCGAGCGCGATCGCCGCTGTCGGCGGCGATCAATATCGCGTCACCGGCACGCTGACGATCAAGGGCAAATCGCAAACCGTCGCGGTGCCCGTGACACTTACGCAACGCGGCACTCTGCAGATCTTGGACGGCACGCTGCCGATCAAACGCTCGCATTTCGATATCGGCACGGGCGAGTGGAAGGACACCTCGATCGTCGCAGACGATGTGGCAATTAAATTTCACATCGTCACAACGAAGTTTTAAACAAGATTCGCCCTTAACTAGGAGGAGACAATGAGCAAACGAAATCTATCTATCTTGACCGGCCTGATCGCCGCGTCGCTTTCGGCGGGGGCATTCGCCACCACGTATCAACTCGATCCGACGCACACTTATCCGAGCTTCGCTGTCGACCACTTCGGCGGAGTCTCCATCTGGCGTGGAAAGTTTACGAAATCGAGCGGTTCGGTGACGCTCGATCTTGCGAAGAAAACAGGGAAGGTGAGTGTGTCGATAGACCCGGCTTCGATTGACACCGGCAATGCGCAACTTGACGAAAGCCTGCGGGGAAAGGACGGCTTCGATACCAAGAAATTTCCGAACGTGACTTACGAGGGGACTCGAATCGAATTCGACGGCGACAAGCCCACCGCCGTGATTGGCGCGCTGACACTGCACGGCGTCACGCTCCCGGTCAATCTGAAGATCGATTCGTTCAAGTGCGTCATGAATCCCTTCTTCAAGCGCGAGGTTTGCGGCGTCGAGGCGAGCGGGCGATTCAATCGCGCCGATTTCGGCATCGATATCGGGCAACGGTTGGGGTTCGATATGCTCACGAAGCTGCAGATTCAGGCCGAGGGTATCAAGCAGGAATAGCTGCGGGGGCGCGCACGCACTGATACTTACGCTTACGCTCGCAACCAGAAGTACGTGCCGGAGGCGATCCCCTCGAACATCTCGTCGCTCGACTCGATGATGTTCTGCCGCCAGTAGCGGCCGTGTTCCGCATAGTGCGTGAGGAGTTCGGCGACGGTGTCGCCGTTGACGTCATCGGTGATCGGCAGCCGCAAGATCAGCACGATGCCGCCGGTGTCGGCGTCGAGCCCGAGCTGAGCCTGGTCCTGCGCGTAGATCAGCAGATTGGCCTCGAGCATGAGCCGGAAAACGTTCAGCGTTCGGCCCGCAGTAACAGCGCCGTAGTGGAAATTGACGTACATCGCGGCCGGATCGTTCTCGAAATGATCGAGCCGCACATCGAAGCCTTCGACTTCGAGGGTATGGGTTTGCAGCACGTAGTCCGCGTTGGGCAACCCGACGACGGCGCAGGTTTCGCGGACGATGTCGCCGTAGCGTTCGAGGCTCACGTGATGCTCCTTCTGCGATGCGCTGCAATGGACAAAAAAAAGGCCGCTCGCCGCCAACGCGACGAGCGGCCTGGCACGTCGCTACGACTTCTGCGACGCGGACTGCACACCCGAGGCGGCAGCCTTTTCCACGTTCGTAAACGCTTCGACCATCGAGATGATCATCTGATCCTCGGCGGCTTGCATCATGACCGGAATCATTGCCATCATCGAGGACTTCATGCCGCCCGAGGCGGCGCCTGCACCAACGGTGGACGCTGCTGACATCGTATTCTCCTTTGAAGGATTGGAAGGGGACTGCGGGGGTTGAACTACTGGCATCGTCCCGGAGGGTATTTGCCAGGCGATGCTCGTTTCAATGCGGGCTTTGCCCGAGCGTTTGCAGTTCGTGCAGGTGCGCCACGATACGGCGCGCCGCGACGAAGCCGCGATAAAGGGTTTGCAGATCGGCGCGCGCCTCGTCGACGGCGGCCTTCTGTGTAGCGTCGGCCAGCTCCTTGGCCGTGGTGTCCAACGCCGCGGTCGCGCGCGTCACGAGCGAGTGGCTCATCGGCGAAGACAGCGTGGCCTTCAAGTGGGTCAGATCCTGTGCCACAGGTGCGAGTGATTCGTACATAGTTCGCCTCACATGTCGGATGAAGAGGTTGCGGAGGATTTGCTCTCCGGTTGCGGATAAAGATGTTTCACGCCGTCGGGCGTCTCGACGTAGCGCACGCCCGCGATCGAGATCACTTCCGAATACTCGGTCTGCGGCATGGAGTGCGCTGTCTCGGCCACTTTCACGTCGATGCGCTTGACGTTCTCGTCGAGATCCGTCTTGGCGTGCGCGAGTGCCACCTGGAAGCTCGATAGCGAGGGCACCGCACCGGTGACCTCGAACACACCGTCGCCGCGGTACGAGACCTGCACGGCGGGAATGCCTAGGGCTTCCTTCAGGCTGCGGCAGTCTTCCTCGGCGATGTCGTAGTGCCGCAGGACGTGACTCTGATCCGGCGCGACGCGGGCAAATACGGCGCGCGCGGCGACATCCTCGGCGGCATTGTTGACCATGCCCGTTACCATTACTGCGGCGCCGCGAGGCGCGACTTCGAGCCCAGCGAGCCCAGCTGAATGCAAGGCTGTAGCTATGCCTACCGTCAACGTTTTCGGGTCCGGCATCGCGTCGGCGTCTCGGGGTGCGCCGACGAAGAGCGCCGCGCCCGTGATCAAGATCGCGCCGAGCATGCCGGCGCCGATCAGCGCGCCGACCAGCGGCGCGGCGATGCGCCGCTTGGTTTCACCCGGCGCGGGTTGCGCGGCGGCGGCCGGCGCTTGGGGCTTGATCCAAAGCATACGTAGCAGATCGACGTCGCTAGGCCAGGAGTCGTCCTCGGGGCCGGCTGCGAGCACGACGTCGCCGAAGGGAATCGGGATCAGATCGGGCACGAGCGTCACGGTCGGCTCGGCACCGGCGCCCGGCGCCTGCTGCCAGCGCAACACGCCCTCGGTGTCGAGCGAGAGCACGATGGCGGGATCGTGCCAGTCGGTCACGCAGATATCGGCGTCGTCCTCCGGCCCCACCCGATATTCGCCGGGAGCGAGGCGGATCTGCGCGCCGGCATGGGCGCCGGTCAAGATGCGTAGCTGTTTCATATCGGTTGGCCCGCTGTGCGCGTTGGGTGTTCGGTTTTAGACATGTGTGTAGTGTAGGGATCGAGTGGGCGGGCGCCGCTGCCGGTGCGAAGCAATCAAGGGTTTTGCGAAGCTGCCGATTCTGCCGCCCGCGGCTCGGCGCCGCCGTGCTCGGCGGCCGTGCCGATGGCCGCCAGCCTCGAGCGCAGCCGGGTTTCGGCCAGCGCGAGTTGGCGTGGCGTCGACGGGTGCTCTGCGTCCAACACCATGAGCGGGGCGAGCAAATTGAGGCTTCGCGCGCGCCCGTCCGTGACCTGCGCGGACGCGCCGTTCGGTGCGCTGTCCTGCACGGCCAGCAACACGTGTTTGGCGCCGGCCAGGCCCTTTCGGCTCGGGGTGATGCCGCGTCCGTGCAGCAACTGAAGCGCGGCATTTAGCTCGAGCGAAAGGCCGAGCACGGGCGCCGTGGCGCGCGCGCTCGGGTTGCCGGGCAACTGCTTGGCGATATCGAGCAAACGCGCGGCGACTGCGCGCCGCATGTCGTGCTCGAGTTGGGCCGGCGGCACGCTCGGGTCCTGCACGGCTGCGAGCACGCCGCTGCTCATGACGGCCGGATCGACCGCCTTCGCTTTGCCGATCTTGACGACGAGCGGCGCCCGCTTCTCGCGCCGTTCGCCTTCCTTCTGGTTTTCTCCGCCTTCTCCTTGGCCCTGGCCGCCGCCGCCATGACGCCCCTCCTTGCCGACGCGCTCGTGTGCGCGATGGCCGTGGTCGGCTCGCGGGGTCTTTGTGTCGGCTTGCGTGTGGCGGCGCACCTGCCGGTTCAATACGAGCGGCTTGCGGCGCCTGCGATTGAGCTTCGAGAGCGGATGACTATGCCTGATCTCGTGCAGCATCGAGGACGCGATCTCAGCCTTTTCGGCGAAGCGCACGTCGTGATAGAAGTGCGTGCGCTGCGTGTCCTTCAGCGTACGCGTGACCCCCGCCGCGAGTCGTTCGGCTTCCGTCTGGCGCTCGGCGGCGCCGGTTTCGCCGTGCGGCGGCGTGCCGCCGGCATGGATGGGGGACATCATGACGGCACCGCCACGGCAATGAGTTCGTGCGCGAAGCGCAGGATCATGGATGCGCCCCAACTGCCGAACACGGCGATGGCGACGATCGCGGCCACCAGCTTGAACGCGAACGAGAGGGTTTGATCCTGCAGGGAGGTAATGGCCTGCAGGAACGAGATCAGCAGTCCCGCGCCCGCCGAGACGACGACGATCGGCAACGACACGTATAGGCAGATCAGCATGCCTTGCGTCGTCAGGCGCATCATGTTGTCGATTTCCATACGCTTTTCTCCGTTGCGTTCAGCCTGGCTCAGCGATAAGTGAGGACGAGCCCGTGGATCAGCGTGGACCAGCCGTCCATGACGACGAACAGCAGTAGCTTGAACGGAATCGCGACGTTGGTCGGCTGCACTTGTGTCAGGCCCATCGCCATCAGCACGTTGGCGATCACGAGATCGACCACGACGAAGGCGATGTAGAGCAGAAAGCCGATTCGAAACGCGTCGGTCAGCTCGGTTAGCGTGAACGCCGGTGCGAGCACGATGAGATCGTTCTCTTTCAACTGCGCGGCCATCGGCTTGGGCCAGACGATCGAGGCGGAATGCAGGAAAAAGCGTTTCTCGCGCTCGTTCGTGTGCTTCATCAGGAACTGGCGGAACGGCTCGCGCGCGGCGCCGAACGTGTCGATCATCACCTGCGAGGTGTCTTGCCGCGTGCGTTCTTGCTGCACGGCGTCCAGCGCCTGCATCGCGATCGGCGCCATGATGTAGATCGATACGAGGATCGCAATGCCGTTGAGCACGGTATTGGGCGGGACCTGCTGCACGCCGAGCCCATTGCGCAGCAAGCCGAGCACGACGACGATCTTCGCGTACGAGGTCACGACCATCGCGACGAAGGGCAGCAGCGTGATCGCGATGACCGCGATCAGAAGACCTGTGAAGTCACTGAACTGAATCATCGCCGTGTGTCATCTCGAGAATGCGAACGCCAAGGTGGTCGCCAACCGTCACGAGTTCGCCGAAGCCGACAGTCTGGCCGTGCGCGCTCATGCGAATGCGCGAATCGGCAAGCGGCACAGCGAGCTCGACAACGTAGCCGGGGCGCAGGGCCGCGAGCTGCGAAACGGGCATCGCGACCGTGTCGATCTCGAAGCGGATGGGCAGGCTCAGTCCGCTCACGTCCAGCGCGGCCTGGTCTTCGGGATGCCCGGATTGGACGTCCGTTTCTGGTGCGGTCATCGTAGGTTCTCCTGTCAAGGTGATCGTGTCGACGCCGACGCGCACCGGCACGCGAATGCCGGGCGCGCCGGGCGTACCCCATAGCGCTTCGATTTCGGTATCGGCATCGGTATCGGTATCGCGCGCGGCGAGCGAGCCGGCCAAGCGTGTGTCGAGCGCGCGCAAAACAACGTCGCCTGCGCGCAGCGAGCGCAATGTCCTTATCCGCATCGTCTTGAAGCCGAGCGCGAACCGCCCCGGGACGTGCAGCGCGGCGAGGGCCGGCGTGAGCGGCAGACGCTGCGCGCCGATGCAGATTTCGAGTGCGTCGAGGCAGGCTTCGTCGGGTGGCGGCAAGACGCATTCGAGCGTGTGCCCCTGCGTGCGCAGCGAGATGGCGAAACCCTGGCCGCGCTCGCGTTGCGGCGCGCCGCGATGGACGGCGGCTACGTGCACTTCTCCCAGCCCCAGTTCGGCGCAGCGCTCGGTCAACGGTGTGAGCAGTGCGGCGGCCACCGCGTGGCGCAGCGCGTCGTCGGCGTTGGCAAGCCGGCCTGCACCGGCTTGTGCACCGTCGGTTGCGACGGCGGCCAGCGCAGGGTGGCGCGAGAGATCGATTGCGGCCGCCGCGTGCGCGAAGCCGTGCCGCAACTCGATCCAGCCAGCCTCGTGAAAGCGCGCGGCTTTTGCAGCGCCGACGTGCCAGTGCGTGATGCCGTGCCGGTGCAGCCAGGCGGGCAGGCGCGCATCGCTGAGGAGCCGGGCCAAGCGGGCGGCGCCGTGCGTGAGCGTGGGCGGTGCGCTATCGGCCAGCCGCCTGATGTTGCCGGGTTTGCGCGAGGAAGTGGACATGGTGGTGCCTGCGGTTTCCATGGTCAGGGTCAGCGTCTGGTGCTCAGCCGATTGCAATCTCGATTTCTCGCGGCTCGCCGCGTTCTGCAAGTACCGCCGCGAGCTGAGTCTTCAACGTCTGTTCGTGATGCAACACTAACTGCCGTGACACGTCGGTCTGGGTCTCGAACCGAAGCGCCAGAGTGAAATGCGAAAGAGTCAGATGCAGCGCGCAGTCCGGCAGGATCGCGGAGTCGAGCGCCAAGCGGACTGTCCAGTGGCCCTGAGCGCTGACGGCGCGGTCGCAGCAGAAATCCGCGGCGTGCTCGACGAGGAAGGGGACCCAGCCGTCGAACTCGTGGCGCAGTTCAGCGATGGCGCTGACGCATGGGGCGGCGCGTGCCTGGAGCCGACGCTCGATCGGCATGCGCCGCTCGGCGGCCGGCGGCGCCGATATCGATGTGCGCGCCAGCATCGGCCGCGGCGCGATCGGCGTTTGCGCGCGTTCGCGCAGGACAATCGATTGCTCGTGTGCGTGGCCGGGCGCCTGATCGGATGCATCGCGGCTTTCCTCGGCGTAGGTCTCGCCGGCGGCGTAGCCCGCCTGCTCGCCGGCACGCGATGCTGCGCCGGCTTCGCGCCATGCACGCGCACGCGGCGGCCCACGGCGCGCGAGCCGCACCAGCGCGTCGTAATCGCCGCGCCGGGCGGCCGGGGACGGGAAGCCGCCGGGCAAGGCACCGGGCAGCACGCGGACGGGAAGGGGATTCATCGAGTACATAGCGGCCTCACATCGTTACGCGGCCGACCGGATTCATTTGCACATGGCCGCCGAGTTCCTGGTACGAGTAGACCGGCAGCCATGAAAGACGGCTCTCGATCATGCGCCGCACATAGCGGCGGATATCCATCGAGGCGACCACGGCGAATGCTTCGCGCGGCGTTTCTCCGGCGTGCGCGGCAATGCTGTCGACGAAGTACTGCATCTCCTCGGGCGGTAGCGCGAGAAAGTTGCCGGTCGGCGTCTGCCGGATCGCCTGGCGGATGTGCTGCTCCACGGGCATGTCGAGCACCACGGCCGCGAGTGCGCGTTGCGGGCCGGCCGCGCGGTGCGCAAGGTAGGGGGCGAGGTCGCCGCGGACATACTCGGCGAGCAGCAGCGGATCCTTTTCTTTCGGCCCCCACACCACGAGGCTTTCCATGATGCCGCGCACGTTGCGGATCGAGATCTGCTCCTCGAGTAGCCGGCGCAGTACATCGGCGATCTTTTGCAGCGGTACGGCCTTAGTGGCCTCGGCGACGAGTCCCGGGTAATCGGTATTGAGTTGGTCGAGCATCCACTGCGCTTCCTGGATGCCGAGAAATTGCTGAGCCAGCTTGCGCAAGAGGCCGATGGTTTCGTGCGCGATCACGTCCTCCGCGCGCCAAACGGCGGCTTTCGCCGGCACCTCCTTTTCGCCGATCCAGAAGCTCGCCGCAGTGCCGCCGGCGGGGCCGCGTGCCTCGCAGCGCGCCGCGAGTTCGGGATCGCGCGCGGCGTCGGGCAGCATCACTTTGCCGGCGGGTAGCTCGACGCGCGCGCCGGGCACATCGTGAATCAGCACCTCGTACGTGGCGTCGGGCAGATCGGCCGACGACCACATGGTGATGCCGGGAAACGGTAGCCCGAGTTCGTCTTGCAGGCGCGTGCGGCAGACGTCGAAGGCATCGTTGAGCCGCTGCGCCGACAGATGACCGACGAGATTGGGCGCGACTCGCACGCCGATCGGCGCCGCGAACTGCGGAGCCTTCGTCATGATGGCCGGCGCCTCTCCCTTTGCGCCCGCGCGCTGGAACGCCGCGACGGCGTCGCTCGCCTTGTCCTCGGCGTGTTTGCCAAGTTGCTTCGACAGCCGGTAGCCGGCGAACGTGAGGATCCCCGCCAGCAGGATGAAGAGCATGTGCGGAAAGCCCGGCACGAACGAGAAGCCGATCAAGAGCAGGCTCGCGAAGTACAGCGGGCGCGCCTGGCCGCCGAGTTGGCGCAAGATCTCATTGCCAAGCGATTTGTCCTTGCGCTCGTCGAGGTCGTTCGAGACGCGCGTGATCATCACGCCGGCCGCGACCGAGATCAGCAACGACGGGATCTGCGAAACCATCGCGTCGCCGACCGAAAGGATCGAGAAGCGATTGGCTGCCTCACCGGCCGTCATGCCGTGGTAGGCGATGCCGACCGCGATGCCGGCGAGGATATTGATGAGCGTGATGATGAGGCCCGCGATCGCATCGCCCTTGACGAACTTCATCGCGCCGTCCATGCCGCCGTGGAGCTGGCTTTCCATCGCTAGGTGCGTCCGTTTGCGGCGCGCTTCCTCGGGCGTGAGCGAGTTCGAGCGCAATTCGGCGTCGATGCTCATTTGCTTGCCCGGCATGCCGTCGAGCGTGAAGCGCGCGCCGACCTCGGCCACGCGTTCCGAGCCTTTGGCGATGACGATGAACTGCACTACGGCGATCGTCACGAACACCACGAGGCCCACCACGAGGTTGCCGCCCACCACCAACTCGCCGAAGCTCTCGATGATGTGGCCCGCGTTGGCATGCAGCAGGATCGCTTTGGTCGATGCGATGTTCAGCGACAGCCGGTACAGCGTGGTGAAGAGCAGCATCGAGGGGAACGTCGATAGCGCGATCAGGTCCTGCGCGTAGAGCGACACCATCAGCAACGTCACGCTGATCGCGATATTGACGGCGACGAGCGCGTCGATGGCCTCGGCCGGCAGCGGCAGCACCATCAACGAAACGATGGCCACGACCAAGGCGGCGATGCCGACTTCGCCGATGGCCGGTATGCGAGCAGGAAGTTTCATCTTAGGCTCCGGGAATGATGGGGTTCGGCTCGCGCAGTGCGCCAACGCTGTTGACCCAGCGCAGAATGGCGGCGACCACTTCGAACATCGTTTCTGGAATCGGATCGCCCACGCTCACGCGATAAAGCGCGCGAGCCACGGGCGGATTGGCGACCACGGGCACGCCGGCCTCGGCCGCGTAGCGGCGCACGAGGGCCGCCTGCGCGTCAACGCCGCTCGCGACCACCACCGGCAGCGCGTCGGTTTCAGGCGTGTAGCGCAACGCGACGGCGTAGTGCGTCGGGTTCGTGACCACGAGCGTCGCGAGGCCGACCGCCTTCTTCTGCGGCTCCTCCGTGACCATCTGGCGGGCGATTTTCTTGCGCTCGCCCTTGAGGTGGGGATCGCCCTCGTTCTGCTTGTGTTCGCGCTTGATGTCTTCCTTCGACATGCGGTTTTGGCGAATGAAGAGCCAACGCGTGATCTTGTAATCGGCCACGCCGATCACGAGATAGGCCACCCCCGCGACGGCCAGCAGACGGATGAATGCGTTCGAAAGCAGATGGATCAGCCTCGGCAGCGCCTGATACGGTGCGCCCGAGAGCAGCGGTAGCAGGCCGCGAATCGTGAGCCAGCAGATTGCCCCCAGCACCAATGCCTTGACGGTCATCTTTGCCAAGTCGATGAGCGAGCGCATCGAGAACATGCGCTTGAGCCCGTTGGCCGGATTCAATGAGTCGAACTTCGGCATGACGGGCTCGAACGAGATCATCAGTTGGACTTGAGCGGCGTTGGCGATGGCCGCCGCGATTGCGGCGAGCAGCGCCACCGGCACGCACAGCAGCACACCGGCCTTGGCCATGCCTGCGAGCGCGACGAATATGCTTTGCACCGAATGGTCGCCGTGCACGGCTTGCAGTGCGGAATCGACGACGGTGTGCAGCAGATCGGCGACCCCATGCAGCCCGATTCCCAGCGCGAGCACGACGGCCAGCACACAGACGCTCTCGGCGATGTCCTGGCTCTTGGACGCCTGCCCTTTCTTGCGGACGTCCTTGAGCCGTTTCTCTGTGGGTTCTTCGGTCTTCTCCCCGCTCATGGCCGGACCTCGCTCAAGCAATCAATCGACGGCCCGACGATAGCCTCGTGCCCAGGGCGGCGCGGTGCTTGTTGACAATCTGTTGCGATCGGCTGTCACAGTCTTTTGCAATCGGCCGCCGGCCTGACGGCAACGTTTGGCGGCTTCGCAAATGCGCCTTTCGCTTCGCATCCCGAACGTGTCGTGCATGCCGGCTTGTTACTTTGTTCGCAAGACCGGTCGCCATGCGGCGGGCGGTGTGTCACCGACCATGAGGAGGAAACGGAAATGAGCGAAGCGAACGACTACATGCATTTCGACGATCACGTCGTCGACATCATGCTGGAGGTGCTTGGTGTGGCGATGCGCGACAACTTCCCGAACTGCCGTATCGACCACGACGATATGGCCTACGTATACGACGCGTTGACGGTGCTTTGCGAGCGCACGCCGGAGCTCGATATGTTCGAAGGCCTGCTCAACATCGCCCGCCAGGATTTCATCGGCGCGACGCATGTCTTCCAGCGCCTGGTGGACCACGCGCAGTGCATGCCGAGCAGCCGCGCGCTGCTGGTTGTCTGTAAGGCCATGAACAACGATCCGAACTGGCAGGGCGAAGCGCTGCAGGTCCTCGATGAAGAGACCGACGAGGACACCGTGCTGATGGTGCGCACGGTCATCGCGCGCCAGGATCTGCTCAACGCCATCGAGGTGGCCAAGCGCTCCGGTCAGTTCGAAATCCCGGCCTCGATCACGGCGCTCAAGGAGGAGCGGGCACGTCGCAAGGCGGCCCAGGCCGAAGGCGCGGTACCCGTGCCGACGCAGATCGATCCGTCGATGATCATGGGCGGCCAGTACATGCGGCTGTAGTCCATGCAGCTCCGATAGGCACGCAATCGCGGTTTGGGAGAAACGCCATGAGCGCAGCACCGATTTCGTTTTCGCAGTTCAACCACGTGCTTTCGCACGCCTTCGATAAGGTCGAGAGCGCGGGGCAGGCGGGGCCTGCGCAAGCGGCCGACGCCTTTCGCACGATGGCGCACACGAGCCGCATGACGCCGCCGCGCGCGCCCGAGACCGATGCCGGGGCGCTCGTCTCGCGGCTCGCGCGTTCGCAGGACGCGGCTTTCCGTACTGTCTCGGACGACATGCTTTACATGATCAGCAATGCCGAGCGCATGTCGATGCCGCAGCTCACCGCGGCCACGCTGCAGGTGCAGCTGGAGACGGCCGGCATGCAGGTGGACTTGCAGACCAAGCTGGCGGTCGTGACGTCGTCGAAGGACGCGCTCGACACGCTGATGAAAAACCAGTGATATGCGGTGACGACTATGCGCAAGACTCTTTCCAGCTCGCTGCTGCGCCGTGCGGCGCTTCATGCGAGCCTCGCGCTCGTGCTGCTGCTTGCTGGCTGCAAGAGCGAACTCTACGGCAACCTCACCGAGCATGACAGCAATCAGATGGTGGCCGTGTTGCTCGACAATGGTGTCGACGCGCAGAAGTCGACCCAGGACGGCGGCAAGACTTGGGACGTCGAAGTCGACGACGGACAATTCGCGCGCGCCATGCAGGTGCTCGGAACCGCCGGGCTGCCGGGCCGCAAGTTCGACAACCTCGGCGATCTCTTCAAGCAGAGCGGTCTCGTGTCGACCCCGACCGAGGAGCGCGTGCGCTTCATCTACGGCGTGCAGCAGGAGCTGTCCGACACGCTCTCGAAGATCGACGGCGTGATCGTCGCGCGCGTGCAGATTGTGCTGCCGAACAACGACCCGCTCGCGACGACGATGAAGCCCGCGTCGGCCTCGGTGTTCATCAAGTACCGGCCCAACGCGGATCTCGCCACGCTCACGCAGCAAATCAAGAATCTCGTTGCGCACAGCGTCGAGGGGCTTTCGTACGATCAGGTCGCCGTCACGAGCATGCCGGCGGACCCGGTCGTGCTCGCGGCCAAGCGCAAACGCGAAGATCTGAGCCTCATCCTCGGTATCGGCATGTTGATCTTCTTCTGCGGCGCAGCGGTGTTGTATGTCGTGCTTGCGCGCAAGGCGTCGGCGGGCCGTGCGGGTGGCCTCTTCGGCCGCTTCTTCGGCAAGCGCGCGGTCAAGGCTCAGAGCGAGAACTCGCCGGTCGAGCCCACGATGGCCGCGCATTGAGAACCGGGAGCCGACCATGAGCGCTGCATCTCGCTCCGTGCATGAAGACCTCGATACGCCCGTGCGCCGCATCGCCCAGGTGCTCGCGCGCTTCGAGGCGAACCGCCGCAGCCTGCTAGGGTGGATCGACCGTTCGTGGCTGCCGGCCTGGGCCGTGCGTCTGGAGTCGGGCCGAGGCCCTGACGACGGCGCCGCGGCGTTGGCCCGCGCGCTCGGTATCGGCGTGCTCGATCTCGACGCCTGCCGCGACGGCGATCCTGCCTTCGGCGTGCTCGCGACGTTGGCCGTGGACGAAGTGCTGACGATGTTGCGTGTGCGTTCGGTCTGGTTCCGCCGCAACGAACTGCGACGCTTCGTCGGCCGCGAGAGCCGCGAGCATTGCGTGCGGCTTGTCGGCACGGCTCGCGCGGCCGATCTGCTGCGCCACATCCAGGCGGCGCCGGCCGGCCCGCAGATCGAGCCGCTACGGCGCGCCGGCATGCTTTCGCTCGAGGCGCTGACTGCGCCGCTCCTCGCCTGGGAGGGCTGGTGTCTGTTTCGTCGCGACGGCGCGCTGCCGTTCGACGGCCCGGTCGATCTAGTGCGGCTTGCACTGCCGCGCGAACTTGCCGAACCAACGTGGCTGGCGGCCTGCGAACGAGCGATCGATGGCGACGGCTCGATCGAGACGCTCCGGCTTTTACCCCTTCTTCATCTGGAGCGGTCATGATTCTTTGGCTTCGCGCCCGCAACGGCGGACAGCACTGCACCGACGAGATAACGTTCGATTCGCAGGCCTGCGGTGTCGGCGTCGAAAGTGACGGCGACGTGGTGCGCCGGGAGTCGTTCGCGACGATCGTCGCCTTGGATGCGGCGGCGCAGGAGGTCGAGCGCCAGCGAGATGTCATCGTGGCCGATGCGCACGCGCGCGCCGAGGCGCTCGTTGCCGAAGCCGAGGCCGAGGCGGCGCGCCTGCGCGATGACGCCCGGCGCGAGTACGAAACGGCGGCCGCGCGAGGCTACGAGTCGGGCCGAGAGCAGGGGCTGACCGAGTGGTACGAGCGCTGTGCGCGCTCGGCCGCGGGTCAGCGCCGTGTGCAGTCTTTGCTGCGCGAGCGCATTGTCGAGCTCGTGGTCGATGCGACCGAGCAAATCGTGCGCGACGTCGACGTATCGGCGCTGTTCGCACGCTCGGCGGAAGTGGTCGAACGTCTCGTCGAGGGCAGCACGTATTTGCGTGTGCGCGTGCATCCCGATGACGAGGCCGCTGCCGTGAGCGAATTCGACCGCTTGGCGGCGCTCTGGCGGGAGCGCGGCCATGGGGTCGCCGTGACGGTGGTGGCCGATCGCGCCGTCGCGCGCGGGGCTTGTTTATGCGAGTCCGATCTCGGGACGGTCGATGCGAGCCTCGACACGCAATTGGCCGCCTTGCGCGCCGCTGTCACGCGCGCGGTCGCGCGCACGGCCGCGCCGACGGTGGACCAGGCAGACGGTGCCGATGCCGGAGAAGAGGCGGATGCGGACATGCTGGCCGATGCAGCCGCGCAAGACCGCGCAGAAGAGGGCGAGCAGCACGACGATCCGCTCGCGATGCCCTGGCTTGGCGAGTCTGACTACGACCGCATTGCGCACCCCGATCATCACGCCGCGGGACATTCATGATCATGACGGACGACATGCTCGACGATTTGGCGATGCCGGCCGGCTACGGCGCCCTTTCCGCGCTGACCGATGCGATCGGCGAGGAACTGCGGGCCGGCCCGCGCGTGCAGACCCGCGGCAAGGTGCTCGAGGTGGTGGGCACGCTGATCCGCGTGACGGGGATCGAAGTACGGCTAGGCGAGCTTTGCGAACTGCGCTCGCCTGGCGGGCGACTGCTCCAGCAAGCCGAGGTGGTCGGATTCTCGCGCAACGTGGCGGTCCTTTCGCCGTTCGGCCGCTTGGCCGACATCTCGCGCTCGACGCAAGTGATCGGCCTCGGACGCCCGCTCTCGGTGCCTGTCGGCGACGCGCTGCTCGGGCGGGTGATCGACAGCCTCGGGCTGCCGATAGACGGCGGCGGACCGCTCGCGTGCGACGAGCATCGCCCGATCTTCGCCGATCCGCCGAACGCGATGAGCCGCCCGATCATCGCGCGCGATTTGCCGACGGGCGTGCGCATCGTCGATGGCCTGATGACGCTCGGCCTTGGCCAGCGCGTAGGCATCTTCGCGCCGGCCGGTGTCGGCAAGAGCACCTTGATGGGCATGTTCGCGCGAGGCGCGCAGTGCGATGTCAACGTGATCGCGCTGATCGGCGAGCGCGGCCGCGAAGTGCGCGAGTTCGTCGAGCACATCCTGGGCCAGGACGGCATGGCGCGCTCGGTCGTGGTGTGCGCGACGTCGGACCGCTCGTCGATCGAGCGCGCCAAGGCCGCATTCGTCGCGACGGCCGTGGCCGAACATTTTCGCGATCGCGGCATGAGCGTGCTTCTGATGATGGATTCGCTCACCCGCTTTGCACGCGCCCAGCGGGAGATCGGCTTGGCCGTCGGCGAACCGCCGGCTCGGCGCGGTTTTCCGCCGTCGGTATTCGCCGAGCTGCCACGGTTGCTCGAGCGCGCGGGCCTGTCCGAGCGCGGTGCGATTACCGCCCTCTACACCGTGCTGGCCGAGGACGAAACGGGGGGCGATCCCATCGCCGAGGAAGTGCGGGGCCTGCTCGACGGCCACATGATTCTTTCGCGCGAAATCGCCGCGCGCAACCAGTACCCGGCCATCGATGTCCTCGGCAGCCTTTCGCGCGTGATGCCGCTTATCGCCACGCGCGAGCACATGGACCGTGCGGGGCACGTGCGGCGCCTGCTCGCGAAGTACAAGGAGATCGAAACGCTGCTGCAGATCGGCGAGTACAGACCCGGCGGCGATCCGCTTGCCGACGAGGCCATCGCGCGGATCGACTCGATTCGCGCGTTCCTCTGCCAGCGCACCGACGAATTTGCCTCGCCACGCGAGATCGCCACCGCACTCGCGGCCCTGGGCAATTGAAGGCGCGCGCTGTGATGGCGCGTGAGGAGCTTACGAGATGAAAGACCGCCGCCTCATCGCCTTCGGCGTGATGCTCGCGAAGCGGCGGCGTCTCGCGCAGACGTTGCGCGAGACGCTTGTCGCGCAACGGGCGGAACTCGAGCAGGCCGAGCACTTCGCGCAGCAGCAGCGTTCTTCGCTCGACGAGGCGCGCGCGGTGCTGGACGGCTGCGATCATCGGGTCGAAGCGATGCTTTCGGGTCGCGAGGCGATGTCGCTGCCGGCATTCAATCAGTTGCGCGAGTACCGCGTGGTGCTGCTCGAACGCGTAACGGCGGCCGAGACCGAATTGCGGAAGGCCGAAGCCGAGCTTGCTCGCCGCCGCGAAGCGGTCAACGAGACACGCGCCCAGATTGTGCGCAACGAAGGGCAAATCGCCGTGATCGAACAACGTATCGAGAAGATCGAGGCCGAACTCGAGCGTGCGCAAGGCGACGTGCAGGACGAAGAAATCGAGGAAGTCATGGTTGCGCGGGCCCTTCGATTGCGCTCCGAACCAACGATCGATCGGCATCCGGCGGGGGATTGACATGAACATGAACGAAGCCGCATTCGCGGTCTTGGCGCGCAGGCAGTCGCTGAACGGCGTCTGGGTGCAATGCGTGATCGACGCGCTGCTCGCGCACGGCGTACGCGATGCCGTGCTATGTCCGGGCGGGCGGGCGAGCGCGATGTGTCTAGCGATGGAATGCGACACACGCGTGAACGTAGCGCTCGTGAGCACCGATGAGCGCAGTGGTGCGTTCGCCGCGCTCGGCATCGCGAAGGCGCGCGGCGTGCCGGTGGCGGTGGTGACTACGTCGGGCTCGGCCGTCGCCAATTTGCTACCGGCGCTGGTCGAGGCCGATGCGAGCGGCATCCCGCTCGTCGTGGTGAGCTGCGACCGCCCGCGTCAATTGCGCGGTACGGGCTTCGGACAGATGGCCGACCACCTTGGCGCGACCGCTGCGGCCACGCGTGCGCAGGTCGATCTCGACGATCCCGCCGATACGCCGGAGGCCGTCGCACGCGCTCGCTCGATGCTCGACGCCGCGCTATGGCAGATGGGCGGCAGCGCGCGGCCCGAGGCGAACGCCGACGGACACACACCGGTGCGCCGCGCCGCGCCCGGCCCCGTCCATTTGAACGTGCCGTTTGCGGGCGTGTATGACGCGCTCGAGACGGTGGCCGTGAGCGCTGCGACGATCGCGGCCGCGCGTACGCCGCTCGTGGAGACGCGCGGCGTGAACGAGCCGGCGCGCTGCGCGCCAAGCGCCTGGCGCAGCGGCGACGCGTCGCGGCTCGCGGAGCGTATCGAGGCTTTACGCATAGGGCGGCGCGCGAGCAGCGGTAGCGACGACGCGATGCCCGCGGGCACGGTGAACGGGCTCATCGTCGCCGGCGCCGAGCCTGGTGCGCCGCGCGAAGCGATCCTCGCGTTCGCGGCCCTGACAGGCTATCCGATTCTGGCCGACGTCGGCAGCGGGCTGCGCGCGCATCCGTCGGCCTGCGCGGCAGACGCCCCGCCCGCCCCGCACGCCCCGCACGCGCTCGTCCTGAATCCATTCGATGCATTCGGCACCCGATCGCTCGTCGCGGGCAGCCGCTGCGAACTGATCGTGCGCTTCGGTCTCGCCCCCGTCTTGCCGGCGCTGCACGAATTCCTGAAGGCGCACGCCGACGTGCCGGTCGTCAAGATCGCAACGCGTGCCGACGAACGCGACTATCTTCATCCTGGGCTGGATGCGCGTGACTTGCTTAACGGCATCGACGCGGCGGCGTTGCGCTCGGTCGGCGAACAGATATGCGCACACGCGGGCCCGGCTAGCCGGATGTGGCGCGCGCGCTGGGCCGACGCTGCCGCGCGCGGCATGCGCGCCCGCCACGCCTGCGTCGCCCGTCTCGTCTGGGGCGAGGTGCCGGCCGCGCATCAGGTGCTCAACGCAGCGGGCTTCGCCTTCATCCACATCGGCAATTCGATGTCGGTGCGGCACGCCGACATCGGCTACGACCTGCGCTCAAGCGGACAAGACGTCTACGTCAGCCGCGGCGTAAGCGGCATCGACGGTACGCTCTCGACCTTCCTCGGCGAGGCGCTCATACGGCGCGAGCCGGGGCTGCTGCTCGTCGGCGATCAGGCGCTGCTGCACGATCTGCCGGGGCTCGCCGCCGCGCAGCGTATCGACACGCCCGCGTGCGTCTGCGTGCTCAACAATCAGGGCGGCGCGATTTTCGACTACCTGCCGGTTGCGGCTGAGCCCGGGTACGCGCGCACGATTCGAAATCCCTACGGCTTGGACTACGCGGCCCTCGCGCAAGCGTTCGGGCTCGGCTACCGGCAGGCAGGCTCAGGCGCGGCGCTCGATGAGGCGCTCGCGGCGGCCCGCGAGCGCGCCGGCGTGACGCTGGTCGAGATCGCGGTGCCGCCGCACTCCGGCATCGCGCAGATGCACCTGCTCGCTCAAGCGGTGGCTACAGTGTGATGGACCCTCTCTCACAATCGCTTCGTTTGCTTCCTCCCGAGGACGCGGCCGGGCGCGCCGGTACGGTGTCTGCCGCCCAAGCGCCCTACGTCGATCCCGTGACCGCTTCGAAAGCGGCGCTCGGACGCTACGCGTGCGCTGCGGCGCCCGACGAAGTGTTTCTCGCCGACATGCAGCGCCGCATCGACGCGGCAACGACGCACGCTCGGGCGAGCCGGCACGCGGCACCGTCGCGGCCTAGGCGCGCCGACGACCCTTTGCGCGTGCTGCTGCTGAGCTATAGCGGCACGGGCAACACCGGCGCCGATCTGCGCACGATCGAGACGATCGCGCAGATCAAGGACGTGTTCGCGCGGCGCGCGCCGCGCATCAAGCTCGTCGCGCTCGGCACGATGTTCGATCATCCCGTGCTCGCCCGCGTCGCGAAGCTCGATTCGCCGCTGCATTATCTGCCCGACGTGCTCGACGCGGCCGTGCGCGAAGCGGATCTCGTGCTCAACGTCGAGGGCTCGACCTACACCTCGAAGTTTTCCGATTCGCTCTCCGGCGCGCTGATCGGCGGCATTGCGCTCGCGCAGGCGCATGGGTGCGCGGCGCTCGCCTACGGCGTCGACAGCGGCGCGATGAGCGCGCCGCTGCAAGACTTCGTACGGCACAACGCGTCGCGCGGTCTCGTCATCTGCCGCAACGACGCCGCCCGCATGCAGCTCGCACGGCTTGGGGTGCGAGCGGAGCGAGGCGCCGATACGGCTTGGTGCTGGCGTGCGGGCCCGCGCGAGCGCGCGTTGACCGACGGCGAACGCGTCGTTGCGCTATGCCCGAGCAATCCGTTCTGGTGGCCCGTCTACGCAGAAGCGCCGCGCGCCTACGCGCTCGATGCGGCCGGCGAGACGTCGCCGCTGCGTTACGGCGCGCTGCATTTCCATCGTTGGGACGAGGCGCGCGAGCATGCCTACGACGCGTATCTGACGCGTTTCGCGGAACTGGGCGGCACGCTGTTCGAGCGCGGCTACACCCCTGTGATAGTCGGCATGGAGCAGCTCGACAAGACCGCCTGCCGAGATCTCGCGGCGCGGCTGCCGTTCGAGGCGCGCATCGTTGCGCGCGGCGGCGCCGACCTCGAGACCGTGGCTGCGACGGTTGCCCATGCGCACTGCGTCGTCACGACGCGCTATCACGCAGCCGTCGTGGCCATCTCGCACGGTGTGCCGGCATTCGGCCTCTCCATGGACGAGCGCATCGACCGGCTGTTCGACGAGGCGGGCTTGGGCGACTGGTACGCGCGCTGCGATGCGCACGATGCGGCGGCGCGCGCGCTCGATCGCGTCGCCGCGCTCGAGGACGCGCACGAACATGCGCGCCTCGTCGCGGCCTGCGAGCGCTATGCCGATGCCCAACGCACGATGCTCGCGCGGATGGGCCAGCGCCTCGCCCAGTGGGTCGAGGCAATTCATTGCCGATGACGACGGAGCCTGGCCTTCCATGACGCAGATGTTCCTGCAACTGCCGGGGCTGAACGCCTCGCTGCTCGATTTTCTAACGCTGCTGGCGCTATGCAGCACACGCATGATGGTCGTGATGAATATGTTTCCGCCGACCGGCGACACGATGATGCAGGGCGCCACAAGAAACGCCACGGTCATGCTCTGGAGCACCTTCATCGCCTACGGGCAGGCCCCCCTGATTCCGGAACTGCACGGCTCGTTTCTCGTCGTGACGGCGGTTAAGGAGGCGGTGATCGGGCTCGTCATCGGCTACGCGGCGTCGCTGATCTTTTGGGCGGCCGATAGCGTCGGCGCCTACATCGACGACGTAGCGGGCTACAACAACGTGCAGATGAGCAATCCCACCAACGGACAGCAGACGTCTATCACGTCGACGCTACTTTCCAATTGCGTCATGACGGCGTTTTGGATGCTGGGCGGCATGATGTTCCTGCTCGGCGCCATCTACGAGTCGTACCACTGGTGGCCGCTCGCGAGCGCGACCCCGCTGCCTTTGAACATCCTCGAGACGTTTGCCATGCACGAGACCGACACGCTGATGGTGACCGTCGCTAAAGTTGCTGCGCCGATTACGGCGATCCTCGTGCTCGTCGATATCGGTTTCGGCTTCATCGGCAAGAGCGCGCAGAAGCTCGACTTCAACACGTTGAGCCACGCCGTCAAAGGCCTGCTCACGGTGCTGCTATTGGCGTTGCTGGTGGGCGTGTTCATCGATCAGGTACACGGACAACTCACGCTGACCGACCTCGGGGCGCAGATGCGGGTGCTGTCGGGGCAGAAGTGAGGTGATCGAAGCGGCGCGTCTTTCGCTTCAGCGCAGGCGCTCCGACAACTCAGACAGATCGCTCTGGAGCGACAGAATCTCGTCATCGATGGCGCGCAGAAAGCGCTCCGCCTCGTCGCGCAAGCGGTTGATCTGCAACGCGGTCCAATCGACTCGCAGTGCTTCCTCGTCGCGTTGTGGATTTTCAGCGTAGCGGTGCAGTGCGCCGCGCCCGTTCGCGTCGCTCTGTTGCAGCGCGTTCCGCAACGCGCCCGCGAGTCCCTCCAATCGCACAAAGCGGGCGGACAGGTTGCTCGCGAGCTCTTGTTTGCCCCTTTGCGTGAACGTGGACAAGAAGGCCGTCGTCCACGATAACGGCGACGGGCCGGCTGCGATTCGATGCGCCGCGTCGATCGCCCGTTGCAAGTCGGCGGCAACGCGCGTGCGGTAGTTCGTCCTGTCGTCGAGCTCGGCCCATGCGTCGCGATCGAGCTCGGCGCGCGCGGCGCTGTCTTCCATCCATCCGCTGAATGACAGATCGAGCTTTCGCGGCGGCGTGCCGTTATCGGCCTTCAAGGCCGGCGGCAGCGGGGGGGGCTGCTCGTCCTGCACGTCCTGCGCGGCTTGGCTGTCGCGGTGCGACCGCTGGGCTCTCAGCTCCGGGGTCGCGTTGTACTTCGGCGCGGGCAGCGCGACATTGATACTTGGAGGAAGCGGCGGAAGGGGAGGGAAATCGGCGGACATGATGGGGATCCGTTCGGCCAAATGCCGTGATGAATGAGGCAATCGAACGAACTGTAGTCTGCCGCCGCGGGCGCCTGGCCGGTGCCGCGAATCGGTGTGCAACGGGGCGAAGAAACGGGGATGCCAGTCAGTCCACAGGTGCCGGGGCGGCCCGATAAGACAGCTGACCGCGATCGTATCGCCGGCGCTTCTACTTCAGCTTCGCCAGCTTGCGCTCGACCGACGCCAGTTGCGTCTCGATCGCGTGGAGCCATCGTTGGGCTTCGGGGCGCCAGCGGCGCGTCTGCGCCACGGCCCGATCGGCGCGCAATGCGCTTTCTTGGCGGTGCGGGTTTTGTCGGTCCTGCGCGGCTGCGCCGGACCCCTGCATCTCGCTCTGATCGAGCAGGTGCCGCAGCTCGGCCGCGAGCCCCTTTAGGTCAGCATGCCGTGCCGACAGGTGGCTCGCCATGCTGCGTTTGCCCGCGCGCGTAAACACGGCGCACAACGCGCTCTTCCACGATAGGGGCGACGGGGTCGTGGCGCTTTGCCGGGCTCGGCTGACCGCGAGCCGGAGACTGACGGCAAGCCGCTCATGATGGTTCGCCATCTCATCGAGCGGATCGCGCGTAGGCCGCGAGGGCGGCTTCGAAGGCGAGGGACGCGTGTTCTCGGTCATAGTCGCAAGCGTGTTGGTCAAATGCCGTCTATTGCGGTTCCGCGGCTATCGGGCGTTGCAGTGTTTCTCAGCAGCTTGCGTACAGGCGGGCGGGCGTCAATACGGCGAGACCCACGGGTGCAGATGGCTGATGCGCGCGCCTTCGCCTTCCGCCCAGTCGATCGCGTACTGGCTCGTGCCTGTCCTGGTCGGCGGCGCGTCGGCCGGGTCCCTGGCGCGCACGCCGTGGCCGATCGTGCGGCCGTGGTCGAGCAGCGCATTGATGCGTCCGCCGGGGTGGCGTTGAGCGATGTTCGCGAACGCTTCGCGGTTACCGGCGCGCAGCGGAGAATCGGGCTTGCCGAGTTCATGCTCGGCGATATCCGCAATCGTGCGTAGCAGTTCCGGGGGGGATCGGAATGTGCCTGTGCGCGCAGTGCGATCGTCTTTGCGCACACGGGCGCGCATCTGTGCCGGCGTTTGCCCGACGTGCATCTTCTGCGCGCGCGCGAGCGCCATCGGCGAGATCAGGCGCGAGAGTGCCGGATCCGCGAGCGCCTCGCGCCAGCCGGCATCGATCTCGTGTTCGAGCGATGCGGCCTGCTGGCCGCGGGCCGCGCTTTCGCCTAGCGCTCGGCGCCTGTTTTCGCGCACGTCTTGGAGGGCCTCGCGTGCCTCGCCGAGCTGGCGCTCGATCGCTTCGAGCGCGTCCGACGCATCGAGATGCTTGGCGCCTAACGTCGTATGGCGCTCGAACGTCTCGCGGTGATTGTGCTCATACTCGATCACCGCGCCGCGCAACCGGGAGACATCGATCTCGAGTTGATGGCGATCGCGATCGGGCTGGCTCGCCGTGCTCGCGTCGGCGATTTCGGGCGTAGCCGCGCTGCGACGCACCGGCGTCTTCGCGAGCTTTTCGCGCTCGATATTGAGTCGCTTGATCATGCCGCCATAGACCGGGCCGAGATTCGGGGCGATTTTCCTGCCCATTTCCTCGATGTCGTCGTGTTGATCCTCGTTCGGCGCGGTGCTTTTAAGATCCTCGATCAACTGCTTTTCCACCGCCTTCAGCACGGCTTCGAGGCTTTCCCGGTTCGGCACGAGATGCGCGGCGAGTTGGTTCAACTGGCTTTTCGCGGTGATCAGACGCGAGTCCTTGAACACCTCGGTGCCGCTGGAGACACCGGCACGCCGATTGGCCTTGTTGAATTCCGTCCTCATATGCTCGAGTTGGTCCACAAAGCCCGCTACGATGATCTTCTCGTTGTCGTGTCCGCCTTCTCCGGGCGTTAGGAATGCGGCGGCCTGGCCGGTGCGCGACCGGATAAAGGGGGTGTTGCTGAGCTGGTTGATGATCAGGCAGAGGGAGAAATGGCGTGCGAGCCGCGTCGTTTCCTGCTCGCCTAAACCGCGACATTCGAGGTTCGACAGCAGGTGCAGGAGCCTTCCGAGTGCCTTTGCCGCGTCGGCGCCGCTGGCTTCGGGGCTCGCGGCCTTTTTGATGTCTTCGAAAGTGGCTTCCACGCCCTTCGTGAATTGCTCGGCGGGCGTGGTATACCGGCCGTGCCGATTGCGTGGGGGGGCGGGCATCCAGTCGTGGAGCCATGCATCGATGCTCCGCTCCAAGTGCTCATCGGTGGGACCGCCTTTGCCCAGCAGCATTTTACGGGCGGTGGCCGTGATGAAATTCGTGCTGAACTGCGTCATCGACCAGGTACCGAGCTCGCGTAGTTTGTCGCGGCTCGCCACGGTCAGGGCTTCCTCGGCGGCTTTCTTCTGACTGCCCTTGAGCGAGCCGATCTCTCGTTCGAGCGCCGCTAGACGATCGTGTACGGTGGGCGCTGGGGCGGATGTGCCGGTCCGGGCCGGCGCCGCGGAGACGGGGCCGGCTTCGTCGAGTTGTGCCTGCTTTTGCTCGAGCAGATCGACCTTACGAGCGAGTGCGATACCGTGGCGCGCCATGCTGTCGAATGCGGTCTTGCATTGCTGCGACAGCACTGAAATGTTTCTATGTGCGTCCCCGCGCTTCGCTTCGAGCAGGTCGATCCGCCTGGCGATTTCGGCTTCGGACGGTCGCTCGCCTTCGGCCTGCGGCGGCTCGGGCGGCTGCTTGAGGGCCGCGAGCTGTGCCTCCTTCGCGCTGAGATTCTGCGTACGCCGACGCACGGCAGCGACATCGGCATGGGTCGGCACGGCCGGTTCGGTCAGTGCAGTCGCCGTTCGCCCGAGCGTGGTATGCATGGCCGCATGCCCGGGCTGCGGTGGCGCCGCGCCGCTCGCGCGCGCGAGCTTTTCGAGCGCATCGGTTCGAGGCATGCGCGCCTGGGAAGGGCCGGCCGAGGTACCGGGGCGATTGGCCTGCAGCGACGACAGGCGCTCGAGCCTGGCGCCGCCGCTCGTGCTGGGCGTGCTCGCGCTGTGGCCGTGCGCGTTGTCCTGGCGAACGTCCTGGGCGCTTTCCGACGGCGTGAGGTCGGGCGAAGGCGAGGTCGGGCTGACGGTTTCGATTCCCATAGTGGCTCGAGCGTGCGTGTAGTTTCGTGGCTGCGTGGCAAAGCGTAGGCGCAGCGCGGGGTTTTTCTTGCATTACCTGTGATGCTAGAAAGGCAGGCCGCATCGCTTTCGGCCGAATGCGAAGGCGCCGCTAACGATGCGAAGCGTGGCCCGCCTCCCGTCGCGATCAGTTAGTTGTTGTCCGATTTCGGCATCGTGTTTTGGAACGTATCGAAGGTCTGGAACACCATGCCCATTTCCATGCCGCCGGTCATCAGTTGTTCCATTTGCGCGAGATCGGCATCGTTCATGCCCATCATCCCGCCGGTGATACCGCCCATGACGCCGCCGATAACGCCGCCGACCACGCCCTCGGCCCCATTCAGCACTTTCTTGCCAACGCCTTCGATCGCATGACCCGCCTTGCTTAAGTCCTTCTTGGCGCCGTGCCAGAAGCTATGCCATGACATGATGATTCTCCTTTGAAGAAGTGGAAAAGCGGCAATCGCCGCGCTTCGACGGTAGCGGGCGTCGCACATCGGTCGCGGACCCCATGCGAAGCGAAGGGCGAAACGACGAAGCCGGCGAGTGGGCGAGTGGGCGAGGGGGCGAATCGGCGAAGCGCGCCGCCGCGTTTTAGCCGAGCCGTCGGCGCAGCGCTTCGAGCGTTGCCTGCATCGGTGCATGGGCGACGTCCGCGGCGCCCGCCCGCCCCGGCGAGTGCGTCCCCAGGGCGAGACCAAGGCTTAGCGCGCCGGTGAGTTCAGCCTCCAGTTGGCGGGCCCATGCGCCCGCCGTCGTGCGCGGGAGCGCGTGCGCCAATTCATCCAGGCCATGCGGCGCGGCTGCCGCGCGCGCGGCCAGGCGCCCGGTCACGAATGCGAGGGACGATGCCCGTGTGCGCGGGGCGGCGCCGTCCGCGTCGTTCGTGATCCCTGCCAGCAGAGGGGCCGCGTCGGCCGGCGGCATCGCGTCCAGCAAGTCGGCGCTCGTTGCCGCCAGCAGGTCTACACGCTCGGCCACCGGCAGGCGAGGCAGCTGGCGGATTAGGACGTTGTACATCTGTTGGCCGAGCGCTTCGGCGACGGGTGCGGACGCGCGCCTGCCCATCGCTCGCAACGGTCGCGCGAGCTGCTCGCCGGGTACCGCGTCCAGGGCGCCGGCGACGATCGGCATTAGCCGGTGCGCGGTGTCTGCAGGCACGTCCAAATCCAAGGCCCGCTCTAGTACCGTTTGCAAGTGCTCGCCTGGTATCGCGCCGATCCGGCTCGGCGCCAGTTGATTGGCCAGCAGGCGCAGCGTCTCGTCGCGCACGGCGGGGTCCTCCACTTCGCGCAGGGAGTTGAGGATTCCCATCGGCACGCGCCATCGGCCTTCCGCGCCCACGTGCGCCAGCCAGTCATCAGGCCACGGCGCATCGGCAGTACGGTACAAGACCATATTCAGCATCCGCCGCTGCTCTTCGGGTTGACCGAACAGCGCAAGGGACTCCGCGAGGCGGCTAAGCGTCGCGTCGCGGTCGGCGCCTGCGAGATAGGGCAGTTGAGTGTCGAAGAGATCGAGGATGGCTCGTCGCGTATCGACGTCGGGCGTGGCGCATTCCAGCGTCGAGATCAGCGACGTTACTAGGCGGCGCGCGGCATCGGACGGGATGGGACTCAATCGCCGCGCTTCGTTTAGGAGCATCGGCACCGTTTCGGCGAGCCCGTTGAGTAGACCCGTCGTGAGATGTTCCTCGAAATCGTTGTGTTCCTCGCCCTCGGGCAGGTCATACAACTGCTGCCATGACATGTAGGCAGCGTCGCCGATGCCCTCCCCGAGCGCCGCGAGCGCGTGGGCCCGCTCGCTGAGCGGCAACGCGCGAAATCGCTGCGGCGCGAGCGCTGTCTGGGCGAAACGAAAGGCGTCCTCGATCGTCCCCGCCTGGACGCTCGTGGCAATCAGGTCGCGTACGGCCCCGGTTCGAGCGCTGGGGCCAGCATGATCGAATTGCTCGACGAGTTGGGCTTCCGCCCGGGTCAAGACGTTGCGCCTTCGCAGCGTAATGGGCACATCCAGCTTGGCGGCGCTGGCCGTGCCGGCCTTGAGCAGCCAGCCGGAGCGGTCGACGACCCAATCCGGGCGCGGCACGTCGGGCGGCAGGTCCTCGGCGCGCGCCAGAGCGTGGCTCAAGACATCCCGATCATGATTTCGGAGCAGGTATCTGCCGGCCGATTCGGGCGTCATCATCCTTAGATAGCCATAGCGCTCCTTCGGCGTGCATAGGAGCGCATCGAACAGGCGCCGTTGGCTTCGTGGCCGCAGGTGGTTGGCTATCTCGGCGAGCGGGCCGCTGCGCAGGAATCGCGCCATCGGCTGTCGCCGGATCATGGACCATCTGAACACGTGCATCGCCGATTCACTGCGCCATGGTGCGGCGCCGGCTTGCGCTCCATCGCCGGCGGGCTGTGCGCTAGGGCCCGACTCCGTGCGCCGAAGTCGTTTGGCCGGACGTTCGGCCTCGTCGTCGGCGCAAGTGGCGTACGAGGCGCTGACGGTTCGACGGATGGTACCGCGCCGCGTTTCGCTCAGGTCGGAGAGCGCGGTCAGCGGGCCGCCGGCAGCGGGTGTGGGGCTGCCCGCTAAGGCTTGCGCCTGTGCGGCGGTGTGGCTGCCGTCGCCGGCTTCGGACGCGGGCGTGGCAGGGGAGCCGGGCGAGGCCGGCAGGTTCAGATCGATCATTTTGCGGTCACTGTTTGGTGGACGACCGGGCATCGGTCAGTGCGAACGTATCGACGATGCGTCTCGGCAGAGGCGTCTCGGCAGATGCGACTCAAAAGTTCGCAATCGGGGGGCATGGTGTGGAGGATAGGGAACGCCTGCAGGCGTTTTGGATTCACTGGCGAAGGGGCGTCGCCAAGCGCGAAGCATGCGTCGGCGCTTGTACCGCAAGCGCGGTTGGGCGCGACGCGCGCGTCGCTATGCTTCGCGCTGTTGGATGATCGTTCGCCGTCCATGCGGCGAAGGCGGAGCGGCGCGGCTATCGTCGAGGCTAGTGAAAAACCACATGGATGCTTCCTGATGGATGCCATGAACTACGCCATTGCGCCCGAACGTGTCGAGCGCCCGTTGCCGGCAGCGTGGGACGATGCGGCATCGACGCTGCTCGATCGCTTCGTCGAGCGTGCGGCCGAGCACCATCTTCCGTGCATGGGGCCGCGCTTCGTGCGGGTTGTCGTGACCGGCGAGCCGGTGCGGGCCTTGACGCTCGAGATGGCCGAGACGCTTACGGCCGTCGCCGACGATTGCCCGCCGGACGCCACCGTGACCTTCGCGCCGGAGACGTTGCACGCCGTGTTGCTTGCGCCGGGCCTGTTCGATGCGCGCATCCCCCAGTTCGCCTCCGGCATCCGTATCGAGGGCCACGCACTGACGGCGCAGTACCTGCTTCAATTGGTCAAGCGTCCCGATCCCCGGCTTCTCACGCGCTTTAAGCACGCGAGCGCGCTCGCGCCACACGCGCTCGAGCGCGTGCCCGAATTCGACACGGCCGACGCGGCGCGCGTCATCGAATCACTGGTGGACAGCGTGCCGCTGCATTTGCGCGGCGTACTGCGCTGGCCGGCGCTCGAGTGGTCGCTCGATGAGTTGATCGCACGTCATGGCCGGATGCCGTTGCGTCACGATAGTGTCGCCGGCCGTGCCGAGACGCTCGGCGATTTTCTCGGTTCCTGGCGCTGCGCGACGGCCGGCGCCGATGAGCCGTACTCGGCGGGCTGCCCGCTGTCGCCGCAGCTGGCCGCGCTGTTTCCGTTTCCGATCTTCCCGGCCAGCGCCTATCATCCTGTCGCGCAGTTGTGGGCGGGTGTGCGGCGCGAGCATACGCTCGTGACACCGCTGCATTGCGACATCGCCGCGTCGTTTCTCGCGCAGATCCACGGCCGCAAAAAGGTCTGGCTCTATGCGCCGTGGCAGCGCGAGCTGCTCTATCCGATCGACGGTTTCAACACCTATCAGCCGTGCTGCGTCGATGCGGCGCAACCCGATCTCAAGCGCTTCCCGAACTTTGCGCAAGCGCGCCCGATCGAGGTGATGATCGAGCCCGGCGATCTGCTCGTCATTCCGACGGGCTGGTATCACTGCGTCTGGGCGCTCGACGACGTCATGTCGGTCAGCCGTTTCATGGACGATGCCTGGGCCGTGGCGAGGCATCCCTGCCACCGGCCGGACGATGCCTACGCGCATGCGTATCGGCGCGCCGAGGGGTAGGCGTCGGGCTATTCACGGAATACATCGGCCGCGGCGAGACACTCGCCTGATCGAAAGGCCCACACTCGAAAAAAGGAAACCAGGTCATGGCAGGCGATCTCACTATCGGCTCCCACACGCCGGCGATCGACATTCCCGCCGGCACGTCGCCGGCGCCCGCGTCACCGCATTCAACGCCTGGGTCGCGGCCCTCATCGCCTCGCCCCAGCTCGATCTCGCACTCGTCTGCATCGTTCGGCAAGCTCGGTGCGCTCAAGGAGCTCGGCTCGCCGCGCACGCACGGGGCCAAGCCTTCGGCGCGCGTCGAGCAGGCGAGCGCGACCTCCGGCGCCGCGCATCCACCGTCGGCCGTCAAGCCGCAATCGGCGCGTCCTTCCGCTGCACCTCGCGACGCTAGGTTCGACTACGGCAAGCCCGACGTGCCCCCGTTCACGCGCTCGAACTTCTTCGGCTTCCCGCGTCCGCTACGCACGCGCTTCCCCGCGGCGTGGCCACAGGGCGGCGGCGACGGCCACCAGGCCAATTTCAATCGGGGCTTCCACTGGGGGAGCAGCGGGGGCTTTGGGGGCGGCTTTGGAGGTGGCTTCGGCGGCGGTATTGGCCGCTTCGCGATGCCGGCCTTGGGTATGTTCCTCGGCGCGGATCTAGGCATGATGGCGGGCGCCGCTCTGATGCCGGGCTGCTTCATGCCCGGCCTCGGCGGCGACATGGCACTCGACATGGGGCTCGGAATGATGGGCGGGGCGGCGCTCGGCGCACTCGGCTGGGAGGCCGGTCGCATGTTCAACCGCTACCCCAGCGGGCCTTCCGGCAACGCGTACCAAGCTCACTACATGCAGCCGCCCATGCAGCCTTATGGCGGCGGTGTCGAGCCGCCAGCCGGCGCGAATGCAGCGCCCTACGGCCCGCCGCCTCCGGCGCCGTACCACACCGGCGTGCCGGCTCAAGGATACGGCTATGCGCCGCAGTACGCGCCGAGCTATCCGGCCTATGCACCTTATCCAGCGTATGGCGGGTACAACAGCGGGCCGGGGTGGGGATCGATGTTCGCCGGTGCGGCGCTAGGCGGCTTGGGTTTTGGCATCGGCGAGGCGATCGGCGCCGATCTGATGTTCGACGCGATGTTCTGATCGGAATCGCGGCAAACCCCCGCCCTTCAGGGGCCTTTGGGGAGGGGTGGGTGTTAACTCAGTCTGCTTTGCGCAGGATGCCGACCACGCCCATGAGGCGCGGCACACATTTGCGCTGTAGCTCTTCGGCGGATACCGACCGCACCAGTTCTCCGAGCCAGCCGTGCCGCGCGATCGTATCGTGGCTCAGTTCGCCGGGCTCGATGCCGTGCTCGCGGCAGTACGCTCGCATGCGGCCGCTCGATTCCGATTCGCGCGCGTAGTCCGGATCGTACAGATGGACGATGCCGTTTTCGGTATCGACATCGAGGATCGCGACCGAGTGATTGGCGCCGGCGCTGATCGGCGCCCCCACGCGCCACATCTGTTCGCATGCGCCTACCATCGCACTTTTCGCATCGGCCGCGCCGGCCACTGCATGAATGACGACCACGGCGACATCGCGAGGCATGCCTTGCGACAGCACGTCGGCCAGTTCGAGCGGCTTATTATTCAGCGCGGAATGAATGCCGACGAAAAAGTTCGACATCTCTCCCAGCAGCGGATTGCGCAAGGCCGCCGAGGGCCTGTCTTGCACGGCGCGCTGTCCGGCTAGCACCTGCGCCACGTATTCGACGTGCGTATGGCAGAGACCGGTCGCTTGAAAGGTGAGCGCTTCGAAAGCGGGCCCGAACTTGTCGCGCAGGGCTTCGATCTTCTCGGGAGAAGCGGCGTGCTGTGCGATGAAATAGCGGTTGCGCAAAGCATCGCGCTGCGACGATGTCGACGTCCCGCGAACGAAGGTCAGCGGGTGCGGCGCGACAGGGTTCCGCAGCGGCCCGGGCGGCGTGAGGTGTTGCCGCGCAGTGGCAGCCTGCCGCGCAGTGGCAGCCAGCCGTTCGAGCGGTCCGGCCAGGTGGGGCGCGCGGGACGAATTCGCGCGCGTGCCGAGCGCTTTCGCGCCCGTGCTGGCCGGTTTGGCTTCGGCGGGCAGCGAAACGCCGAGAGGTGGGATGCGGAAAGGCATACAGTCACTCCGTCGGTTACCAGGCGTTGACCTGGAACCAGGTTGTGGAGACCCATCCAGCGCCTTCGACGATCTCGCAGCCGCCTTCGACCACATCGAGGTACATCGAGGCCGTGTAGTAGGACAGCCCGTTCAGCGCGTTCAGAAAATGCATGATGTCGACATTGGCGCTGCCGCTCGTCGGCAGGCTCGCCGGCACACTCGTGCGCTGAGGCAGGAACGTGTAGACGTAATAGCCGGCGCCGGAGTTGTAGCCGCCCCACAGGTCATAGACAACGCCGTTCTCGGTGATGGCTCCCGGCACGAGCGGCGTGCCGAGCGGATAGGAGTTGTTGCCCGCCCAGATCATCACCTCCAGTTGCGGCGTCGACTTCTGATCGTCGTAGCGCAGAAACAGGTCGTAGGCGAAGTCGCCGGTCATATTGCGGCCGCCCGAGGCATACGAGAACGCCGCGGGGATCGAGCGAGTGGCCGAGAGTTGTTTGGGAAACAGCGTGTCGCCCGTCGGATTCCAGCCGTAATGCCAGCCGCGGATGCTTGCGGGGTAGCCATACAGGCTCTTGCTCGTGAAGTCGAACGAGGCGCTCCATTGCGGATAGGGGCCTTGCGATGGCGACCACGCGATGGCGCTGTTGTTGAAGTTGTTGTCCCACGCGAAATACGGCGAGTAGGCCTGGTAGGGGCCGGCTTCGGCCGGCGTGTCGATTCCGCAAAGAAGCAACAGGCTGATTGTCAGCGTGGCGAGTGTCTTTTTCTTCATATGTTTTATCCCGAAGCGAATGTCAAGAAGTGGCCATCCGATAGTGGCCGTTTAACGACGATGGACCATGGGCCACGACTGATTGTCGGTGCCGCCTGCAAGACGATGAATTGGACGCTTCGGGTTTGCGTAGCGAATTTCGCGGCCGCCGGGTGAATGAGGGGGCGTCGAATCGCTAATCGCTTAATCGCTCGTTTCCCGCGGAAGGCGCGCCCTAGGGCGCGCCTCTCTCGCTCAGGCAACCTGGCCGAGCGCGGTGAGTGTCGTGCGCATTCTGCCGCGCGCGCGATGCAGGCGCGCCTTGACCGTGGTCACGGGGCATTGCGTGATCTGTGCGATTTCCTCCGATGAATATCCGAAGAGATAGGCGAGCGCCATCGCAAGGCGAAGTTCCTCGGGCAGCAAATCGAGCGCCTTGGAGAGCAGATCGGGTGTTTCGTAGTCGTGCCAATACTGGAGCAGCCAATCGGGATTGACGAGCTCCACTTCGAACCGCAAATGCCGCTGTTCGCGCAGTGCCTTCAGTGCGCATCGGTAGGCAATAGCCATCAGCCACGTCGAGACGGCGCATTCTGCGCGAAACTCGCTGGCTTTGTTCCATGCAGCAAGAAATGTGTCGTTGACGATTTCCTCGATCAACGCATCGTTCGCGCTCACGCGGCGCACGAACCGCGTGAGCCGGCCACGATGGAGATTGTAGAGTTGTGCGAGTGCGGACGGTTGGCCAGCCGCGACACGCTCGATCAGGATGCGATCGGGGTCGACGAGGGGCGCCGCGCCGTCGGCACGCTTAAGCGAGTCGAACTCGGCGCGGATCGTGCGGCTCGCTTGCCGGTTGCCGACTTCGTGCATCGAGCCGACGATACCGATGATGCGCCCAGCGTCGTCATGAAGCGTGCTCTTGTAGAAGCGTACCGAGCGCACGCCGCGTGTGGCGTGCCGCATGCCGGTCACGTAAATCTGAGTGCCGCCCCGGGAGAAGAGATCGACATCGGCGCGATGGTAGGTGAGCGCGAGCTCGGAAGGCCCGATGTCGTAGACCGTCTTGCCTTGGAGGGCCTCCCGGTGCACGCCGACAAAATTCTCGAAAGGACCGTTGCAGCCGGTGTAGATGCCGTTCGCATCCTTCATGAACACGGGCGAATCCATGCAGTCGACGAAACTCAGCAGCTGAGACAGGCTCGATCGTCCCGCGCGCGCGAGACCCATGAGCCGTGTCTCGTCTTTGGCGCGCTCGATGATCGGCTCCGGGGATTCGAGATCGTCGTGGCACGCTGCATCGTTGGCGCCGTGCGCAACCAGCGAGACGACGTCTTCCGGGCTCAGTTTCGGCAGCACGGGGATCAGGTAGTGATCGGGCTTGTTCTCGGCGCGCAGCCTGCCGAGTTCGGAGACGGCATCGGCGTGCTCGCAATCGATGAAGACCACGGCCGGCGAAGCGGCCGCGATGACATGGTGCGGCGCCAGCGTCTGCGCGCCGTGAGAGCGCATGGCGCGCGGTATCGCGCGGTCCTTGCGGCTTGACCAGAACAGACGAGGTTCCGAGGCATTTACCGTACCCATTTTTTTCTTCCCTTGTACGTTTGTCACCCGCATATGCTTGAGAATGATCGAAGGCGGGTTGCCTTTCCGAACCGGCGAGCCGGTCTCGTTCCATGTGTTAACGGCAGGATCGGTCTATCTTTACAGGGCGGGATGGCTAGGGGAATGCCCCGTAGGGAATTCCTGAATCCCTCATAGGTCAATGCGCGATCGACCGAGATCGAGCTCGAAGAGGCTGTCTTCTTCGCTGTCATCGCGATCGCGATCCCTGTTCGGATCGCCTGCGTGCATGGGCTGCTGTTGCGCTGCCGTGCCGGTGCTTGCGCCGGCGGCCAGGCCCGTCAGAATCTCGCGTACTTGGACGCTCTTTTGATTGCCGCGCCGATCGGCCGCGCGAGTGCGGGCCAAGGGTATGTGCGAGAAAGCCTGGGCCACGGGCGAGGCGACCGATACCCATGCCGCTTTGCCGACGACGCGCGCCTGGCCCAGGCGAAAAGCGGCCCGGGTGCGCAGCGACGACTGTTCGTGGCGCCAGGCGTAGTACTCCGTCGTGCCGTCCAGCCTGCCGGCCGTGATCTTGCGGCCGCCGATCGAGAGCGTGATTTCGTCGGCGATATCGGCGCGCGTCTCGAGGTCGTTCACCAGCTTGTCCAGCGAGGCGTCGAGCGCCTTGAAGTCGAGTCGTGGGTTCGTGGGCGAGAACGTTTCTGCTTCCGGTACGTCGAGCGCGAGCTTGAGGGGCTCCCCCTTGCGCTGGAGTATTCGCAGCAGCCGGGCCATCTCCGTCTTTTGAAAGCGCGCTCGCTCGGCGGTCGAATAATGGGCGGAGACGGGCGTGGTCCCTTGAGTGATGAGCTGGCCGTCCTTCTGATCTCCATAGTGCGTGTGCCAGGGATGGCCTTGGCCGGCCAGGATGTCCTTCTTGACATTGACGCCGAGGGCGAACGCGGCGCCGAATGCGTTGACGGCGGTGCCGAGCATGGCGCCGCCGCCCATCGTCATGGTATAGCGCTGTTCCTCGCCGGCGGTGTGCCGCTTCGCGAGTCGCGTTGCTTCCACCTGCGCTCGGCCGTCGCCGCAGAATAGTGCCTGCGCGTCGGCGTCGCCGATGGCCGCCAGCGCCCGGGCGGCCGACCTCAGCTTTTCGCGCACGGCCACGGTCTCATGGGCTGGCAGCGCTGCTGCTTCCTTCAGGCACGCCTGCGCCGCCTCGAAGTTGATCCAGTCGCGCAAGCTCGCTTTTAGAATCTGTCTCTTGCCGGCCAGGCGCGTCGCATGGAACTGCGCCTGCTGCCCGGACCCGGACGCTGTATTGTCTTTGTCTTTGTGCTTCAGGAGCGAGCGCGTCGAAGCGGCGACCTTGCCGAGCAGGAGGCGGCCCATGTTATCGAAGCGCATCCGATAGGGCGTCTTCCACGCGCCGGCGACCGTGCTTGTGTTGAATTTCGCTTCATGCGCCTGCGTGAATTGCGTATCGAGCGCTTCCAGCGCGGCCTGAGTCCGCTCGGCGCGATCGGCTTCGAGCACCTCCGTGACGATCTCGAGCTCGCGTTGCACCGCGTGATCGGACGTGCCGCCCTCGACAGCGGTCTGCGCCGACGGCCCATGCCGCGCCTCGATTCCTCCACGGACTAAATCCAGCGTGCGCAGATGATCGCTCTCGATTTTCGAGCATTCGCCGTTTCGCTTTTCGCGGTAGTCGGCATAGGCCGTCCAGTTTTCCAGCGCCTGAAAATCATCCTGCATGTTGTCGCCGAGTGCGATCTGCCCGAGGGTATCCAGCAGCTTGCTGCGCGCACCCGCTTTCACCGAGACGTCGGGTGAACGCCGCTCGGCGAGGTAAGTGCGGTAGGCGTCGGCGCGCGCCTTTTGCTGCCTCGGCGCTTCGCCGCCGATAAGGTCCAGCGATTTAGCGAGGGCCACGATGGCGCGCGTCGCCTTCGCTTCGCCGTCTTTGCTCGGGCCCGCGCTCGCTTGATAGCCGACGTACACGAGCGCGCTGAGCGCGACCGCCGCCACCGACATGCCGAAGGTGGCCGGCGCCGTAGGCGCGAAAATGGCCATGACGGTCGCGCCAAGCGCGGTGGCGCCGTTGAGGTAGCCCAGCCCGAGATTGATCTCGTTGCCACGGTACTCGATCTTTGCGGTCTCGGAGGCCGCCTTGTACTCCGCCTTTAGTTCGCAGCGCAGGCAGAACGCGCTAAACGCGATGCTGAGGTTCTCGCCGGCCGTGCGCAGTTTGGCCTCGGCCCGATGCCATGCCGGGGAGCGCTCGGGCGCATCCGATCGTTCGGCGTGGGCGCGATCGAGGTCGGCAAGCGCCGCTTCCATCTCCTTGACGTCGGCGTTCATCTTGCCGAGCTGCCTTAACAGTTTCCATGAGGCGCCGGCTAAGCTCGGCCCGATTTTCGCGCTGGGCGCCGCATCGGCCCTGCCGAGCGGCATGACCTCTTCGGTGCCGGAGTTCCGAAAACGCAGTGTCGAGGAGGAGAAAGCAAGCGCACTGCTGATAGCCGTCAGCACGAGCTGCACCGTCGAGAGCGCCACTTTCGTCGGCGGGTGCAGGCTGGCGCCGAGCTGCACGGCGCCCACGATACCGTTGGCGACGGAAGCAGTCAGCACAGGTTGCCGATGCAACCCGCCCAGGCCGGCTCGCTTGAAGCTGTCGAGGACCTTACCCATGTCCGCACCTTCGATGCCGATCGCCTTGAGGAAAGTCTCGACCATCGCGGCATAGTAGTCGGCTTTACCCGATCCCTCGGGCAGCAGGCGCTCGGCTTTGCGCTCCGGCGGGATTTGGTCGGCGTGCGCGCGCTCGAAGTTCAGCGCGAGAAGACGTGCGAGCTCGGGAACCGAGACTTTCTCGACGAGGCTGTCGCGCCATCCCTCGCAGATTTGCATCGCCGTGTCCTCGTCCCAGCCGTCGACTTGGAGGGCGGGCGGCTGCGGCACCTTGCGGATGTCGATCATCTGCTCGAGACGGTCCTTGACGGTGCCGCGCGGCGGCTTGCTCGACGCGAGCGTCGGCGGCGAGGGTGCGTGCACGTGCGGCGAATCGTCCGCGATGCCCGTATGGGCGAAGGCCGGCAGCGGCGAGGTGAGGCTGAGTCTGGGCATGGCAAATCCTGCAAGAAAGACGGATCGGTATATCGCTCGATTCGTCGCCATGCTAGTGACCGAAGATGACAGTACGGGGCACCGTACGATGCGATGTGCAGGGACCCGAAGCCAGGGCGGCGAGACGGCTCCTGCCGGAGCCGCGCGGACTTATGAATAGTCCGGCGTTCAGGTGAGTGCGAATTCGACGCGCGGGCGCACTGTTTGGGCGGCGGCTAGCGGCATTCGTTCGCTCCCCGCGTCGAACTCGACTTCGTAGCACGACACCGCCGAGCGTATGGCGCGGTAGCCGTGAAAGGCGCGCAACAGCGGATCGCCCTCGTCGAGCGCGGCTACGGCATGGAGCCAGCGCCCGTCGCGCAGCGCGTTGCACACGTGGCGCAGCAGGGCGGCGCATAGCGATGCGTCGTCGTGTTGCGCGGCAATGAACGCGAGGTAGACATAAGGCAGACGCTCGCCGGGCGGCGGCAGCCGCGGCCGGCCTCGCAGGGCGGCGAGCAGGTTGTAGGCGGGCCGCGCATAGGCGATCGGCCCCGCGTAGCGCTCGACGTGAGCCTGCCGCAGCGGTGCTTGATCCCACGCGGCCATCGTCGCGCAGATGCGCGCATCGCGGATCGCCACGAAGAAATCGTCGGCGCGAAGCGTGTCGCAGCGCCCGCCCGGCAGGAAGTCGTCGAGGTCGAGCACCGGGGCCCACGAGCACTCGGTATAACGTGCGGCAAGAAAGCGCACGATGTCGGGCAACTCGTCGGCACGGGCACGCCTAAGCTCGACCTGCGCCGGCACCGCTTCTCGCCGGTTCGCTCCCAAGTGCAGCGCGCGCAGCGTCAACCGGCTGAACGGGCGCAGGCTCGGCATGCCGGGGCGCCCGCTGGTGAGACTGCGCAGCGCGCGTTCGTTGTCGTCGTCAATGAGCGCGTAGCAGGGCATCGGGTCGGCTTCATGCAGCGCTTGCAGTTCCCGGAAAAGCCGTGGGATGAGCCCGCGGCCTCGATGCGCACGCGCCACGCGCACGTCGGAAACGAGCGCTGCGCGGCACGGCTTGCCGTGGAGGAATACCGTCGCGACACAGCGCCCGAGCGTTGCGACGATATCGCCTGTCGCTACCTCACGGCACACGATTGTCTGCATCGCGCCTTGCAGGCGGCTCGCCGCGAAGTAGGACGGCTGGCGGCGCAGGCTCAGCGCGACGGTTCCGTCGATCCAGTCAGCCGCCATGCGTGCCCGCAGTTGCGCGTCGTCACTCGGCTGCGCGATCGAGAACGTGTAGCGGCTCATCGGCGGTGCGGGCTCACGGCAACGGCTGACAGCATCTTTTCCTCCGAAAGGGTCAAGGCATATGGCCAGAGCATGCCGGCAACCGACAGCGCGACGCACGCGCCGAATCGATCGCATCGGCAAGCGCTTCCACGAGCCGTTCAGGTGCCGGCTCCGGTCAGATAGGGCACGACAAGTACAACCTGTTCGCGCACGGGCTTCGGCCCCGCGGCGGAATCGGCGGCCAAGGCGTCGGTGGGGGCCGAGCGGGTCGACGCGGCGGCAGTCGCGGCCCCTCGCGCCCGATCGTCTAGCGGGGGCGCCGTTATCGGCAGCGCGATTACGGCGCCGCGCCGCGGCCTGACCTCGGCATCCGCCTCGCGTATCATGCCGGCGCCCTGGGCATCGTCCGTCGTCAGCCGGATCTTCAATGCCACGTGGCCCGTGTTGCCGGGCGTGCCGTCGCCGGGCTCGACCAGGGGCGTCACATTGAGCGCGATACCTGTCGACACGTCGAGCAGTGTATCCCCGCGTTCGCCCGGGTTCTCGCCCGCGCCGCGATCGACGGCTTCGACCAGGCGGTTTTCGTAGCGGTCGACGGAGACCGGCGTGCCATCCGCCGTGGTCATGTCGCGCGCGAGTTCGATGTGTGCGCGTCCTTCGTGCTCGAACGTACGTAGCTGCGCCAGCATCTCGCCGCCTTCGTCGTCGGTGTAGGCGACGCGCGCGGCAGCCGGGTTCGCGCTCGCGCGCCACGGCAGCGGCAACGCGGCAAGTGCGTCGGCATCGACTTGCGCAACATAGGTGACGAGGCGCACCAGCGTCGGCCGCCGATCGTACGCCTCGATCATTGCGACATCGGCGGCAAGCCGCTCCGGGCGATCGCGAACGAGCACGGCATTATTCGTCGCGTCGGCCTCGAAGATCGGCAGCGGCGTTTCGTATTCGATGGGCGTGACGCCCGGCGAGAGTGGTTGTGCGCGGGCGATGCGCGAGCGCTGCCGCATCTGCGTGGCGATGCCGGGCAGCACGATCACGCGCTCGCCTTGGCGTTCGTCGCGATCCGCCGCGCGCGCCGCCGTAAGCTTGACCACGCGCACGGCCGTGCGCAGGCGCTCGCGCGTGCCGCGTTCGAGCGCACGCGCGGCCAGTTCGACGCGCGTCACGAAGGCAGGGGGCCCCGAGACCGTCACCACCCTAGCCCCCTCGTCGAGTTGCGGTGGGAAGCGTGGGTCGGCAATGCGCGTCTCGCGCAGCACGCGGAAGAGTTCCTCGGGCTCGGCGTAGACGAGCCGGATCGCGAGCGTGCGCCGCGCCGAGGCGCGGGACACACGCACCACGGCGCCGTCGAAGTACCAGTCGAGGCCGTTGTCCGAAGTTGCCGTATCCAGAAAGTGCTGCGGCGGCATGTTGAAACGGCCCGCCAATCGTGCCTGCACGTCGGGATCGACCACGATCGGCACGTGACCCTGCTGCGAGAGTTCCGCGAGTGCATCGCGCACGCTCGCGTTAGAGGCCGAATATTCGAAGCGGTTCGTCTGCCAAGCCGGCGATTGCGCATGCGCATGCCCGGTGCTTGCGGCGGTAAGACACGCTGCGAGCGCGAGGCGGCCTGTCGCAGCCAGGCGTGGCACGCGCGAGGCGATGGCGGGGAGGGCCGCTAGTAGGCGGTCGATTCTCATGAGGCAATTCCTTCGTCGATCTGCAACGGTTGATCGATGGCCGGCTTGCGCGGCGTGGTATCCGGTGCGCCGTCGTCGGGCTCCGGGCCGAGATTGAGCCGATAGCCGGCGCCGTACACGGACTGTATGGTCCACGGCACGCCTGCTTTTTTCAGTTGTGTGCGCACGCGGCTGACGTACATGTCGACCGAGCGCGTCTGCACCGCCACATCCCAGCCCCAAACCACGGAAAGCAGGTCCTGCCGCTGCACGACGGTGCCGGCGTGCGTGGCCAGATGCCAAAGAATGTCGAATTCCTTCGTGCCGAGCGCGTGCGGTGTCTCGCTGACGATGAGCGTTTGGCGTCCGCGGTCGAGCACGATATCGTCGACGAGCAGTTTGCGGCCGTCGTGGCGACCCGACTCGGCGCGTCGCAGCACCGCGCGCATGCGCGCCAGCAGTACCGTGCGGTCGAGCGGTTTGATGAGAAAGTCGTCCGCGCCCGCATCGAGGATCTGGGCGATATCCGACTCCGACGAATGCACCGTTTGAAAGATCACCGGCACGGCCGAGCGGGCGCGGCCTCGCACGTGGGCCAGCAACTGCTCGCCCGTGAGCCCCGGGACGTCCCAGTCGAAGATCAGCAGGTCGGCCCATTGATCGGCGAGATAGTTGCGCGCTTCGAGACCATTGCGAAACGACGCGACCTGATAACCCTCGGCCTTGAGCCATGAGGTGAGCAGCGCGTGCTGCGCCGGGTCGTCCTCGACGACGAGTACGCGCACCAGCTTGCCTAAGGCGTTTTTCATCACGGCCTTGTCCCCTCGTGCAGTCGCGGGTTCATCAGTGTGCTCCTTGCTTGAAAACGTGGACGGACGCAGTGGCGCTCGAGCCGGGCGTGAGGCAAGGCAGCCGCATCACGAACGTCGTGCCGGCCTCGTTGTTCGGTTCGGCGTACAGCGTGCCGCCGTGCATGCCGACGATCTGCCAAGCCAGCTTGAGCCCAAGCCCGAAGCCCTTCGACGAGCGATTCGGCTGCGCGTCGAAGCGCTCGATGCGGCCTTTGGCACGCAGCCCCGGCAGGCCTCCGGCCTGGTCCGCGACGTGGATCTCGGCGTGGCCGTCGCCCACTTTAAAGAGGACTGTGACGGTCGACCCGGGGCGCGAGGCTTGGATCGCGTTGTCGACCAGGTTTTGCAGCGCGCGCGCCGCAAAGCTGCGCACGCCCTCGATCCATACCGCGGAGTCGTCGGGCAGCCACAGCCGCAGCAGCACGCGCCGGTAGACGGCCGCCACTTCGAGCTGGGGCACGAGTTCGCGGACCGTCGCGCGCAGGTCGAAGCGCGAGAAGTCGTTTCTGCGCAGATTGCCGAGCACGGAGGAAAAGATGAAGTTCTCGCCGAGTGCGAGCGCATAGCGCGCGAGACGGCCGATCTGTTCCATGCCGCCGCATTGTTCGAAGGCGGGCGCGTCGCTCTCGGCGAGCTGAGAGAGCGCGATGACCGAATTGAGCGGCGAGCGCAGATCGTGCGAGAGAAAGCGCAGCGAGGCGATGCGTTCGTCGAGCCCGCGGCGCAGCGCAGTGACGTCGATCAGCGCGACCGTCACGTCGATGGTGCCGGGTGCGAGAACCCGCGTGTCCTCGCCGGGCACAACGTGCGACAGCTTGAGCCAAAGCCAAGTCTCGCCGATCGGAATCTCGAGGCCCCGTTCGAGCGCTTCGCACAGGCTTTCGTCGGTCGTTGCCCCGCCGCGTTCGACCGTTTCGGTCAGCGCGCCGAACACTTCGACAAACGAGGCGCCGGCTGCGATCGGGCGCCCGAGCATCTGCTGCGCGCGCTTGCTGGCTACGACAACGCGATGCTCGTTGCCGGCGAGGCCAAGTGCGACGGTACCCCAGGGCTGGCTATCGAGCAGGGCCTCGATACGCGCGGTTTCCGCATCGCGTGCGGCGGCGGGTGGAAAGTTCTGGATGGCTGGCGTGCTCATGGTTCGATGATCCTCGGCGTCAGCAGGAAGAGCCGCTCCATATGGTTGTCCGTGTGATCCGTCGTGCGAAAGAGCGCCCCGAGCACGGGTATCTTCGACAGGCCGGGTATCCCTGCGACGGTGTTCGAACGGTTATCGACGCGGTAGCCGGCGATCAGCAGCGCCTGGCCTTGCGAGATGAAGGCCGAGGTGTTGATGTTCGTGCTCGTGATCACGGGCAAGTTCGAGACGGTTTGCGAGCTCAGTTGGCCGTCCTGGATCGTGACGTCGAGCTTGATCTGCGTCGTGCCGTTCTCCTCCACGACCATCGGCAGCACGCGCAGCGATACGCCGGTGGACACCGTGTAGAGATCGGCCGAGGCGTAGCCCGCGACCGGCACGAAAAAGCGCGTGACGTTGTCCATCACGGCCTCGACGTTATTGAGCGTCGTCACCTTGGGACTTGCGTCGACCTTGGCTTTGTCGGTCTGGGTCAGTGCGTCGACGCGCGATAACAGGTAACGGCCGGCGTCGCCGAGCACCGCCGAGAGCGACATGCCGAGCGGCGCTGCCGCGACGCTGGTGCCGCCCGAGAGCGAGGTGGTGCCGAACGCCGGCGCGAGCGTGCCGTTGTAGATATTTTGCGCTCCACCGCTGCCGGTCTGCAGGTCGACGTGGCTGTTATGCAGCGACCACTCCACGCCGAGCTGATCGAGTGCGTTGTCCTGCACTTCGATGATCTGCGCCGAGATCTCGATGAGTTGCGGCTTCACGTCGAGCCGGCGCAGCAGCTCGGGGTAGAGAAACATGCGGTCGGGCGCATCGCGCACGAGGACGGAATTCGTGCGCGGATCCGCTTGGAACACGGGCAGTGCCTCGTCCTTGCGGTTGTCGTCGGGCGGGTTCTCGTCCGGGCTCGCGGCCGCGCTCGCCTGCCGTAACTGCCCCGAAGGCATCGGTGCGCCGCCGTTGCTGCCCTGTGGCAACGGCGGAAGGCCGACGTAGCCGGTGCCGCTGCCGTTGCTCACGCCGCCGGCCGTGCTGCCGTATACGTCCCGGCTTGGCGTGTTGCGAGCGAGATAGGAGAGCTTGCGCGAAGAGCCTGCAAGTTCGCTTCCTGACGATTGCGGGTGGTACATGCTGTTGAGCAGCGCGGCCACGCCCGGAATGGTCGTCACCTGTCCGTCGACGCTTACCGTGCGGTCCATCGCCCAGGCGTGCGCAAGCGGAAAGATGCGGACTTCGTCGCCCATCCGGTGCGAGCTCTTGCGGTCCACGCGCCGCGCCAGATCCTTGATCGTCTTCACGTAGGAAGGCGGGCCGCTGACGATCGCCACGCCCTGCGCGGCGTCGTACGTGAGCGGAAAGCGCTTGTCGGCCACGTTCATCTGCTCGAGCGTCGCCTGCATTTCGCGCACGGAGGCGCTATCGAGGTCGATCACGGCGTTGGTCATATCGGCGGGTGCGACGATGTCCAGCACCGTGCCGTCGTAGTACCAAATGAAGCCGAAGGTCGCCGCGAGCGTGTCGAGGAAGCGCTGCGGCGGCATATGGAAGCGTCCGCTGACCGTGCCCGAGACGTTGCTGCCGATCATGGCCGGGATGCCCTGGCTCGCGGCGAAGTCGCGCAGCACGTCTTTAACATCCTTGCCCTCCGCCGCGTATTCGATCTGAGGACTCTTCCAGTGAACGACGGCCGCCTCGGCTACCGGGGCGCCGGAGAGCGAAGCGAGCGTCGCGCCGATAAGCGCGAGCGTTGCGACGCGGCGCGCGACGCGCTCCCGGCGGGTGGGCGGGGGAGGCGGGATCGAACGGGGCGATTTCAGTGACACGAGTTGAACTCCCTGTAGCTCTGCTGTTCAGTTATTCAGTAGTACGAATTAATGTTCCATCCGACGACGAGCGGGGTGATCGGAACGGCGTTGCCGCTCTGATCGCATGTACTGGCTTGGTAGGGCATCGTCTGTCCGCTGTATGTGGCCCAACTGGTGAGGATGCTCACCCGATAGCCGTTCTTGTTCGGCGAGAGCGGCTTGACGAGGTTTTCGGTGATGCCGGCGGACGTGTCCGTGATCCCGGGCGTCTGTGCCCAATTGCTGCCGAGCACGCTGCCGGTATCGTTGTCGAAGATGACGACCGCTTGCTCCAGGTGCCCTGAGAGGCCGGTCGCCTGGCAATATTGTTCGCTCATATGCCCCCACACCGACGCGGTGATCACGCCGGGCTTGGTCAGCGTGAGGTTCCACGTCTGCTGGTAGACATACCAGCTGCCGTTCATCGTCACATTGACCCCGTCCGGATAAGCGCCCGTATATTGCTGGCAATATCCAAAATCGGGAGAGGGGTTGGGACCGATGATGACGAGGCAGCTGGCCGACCCCGGGCCGTTGTCGATGCGCGTCGCGTCCTGCCAGGTGCCGCCGATACACGTGAGCATGTGCCCCGAGGAATCCACGCTCAACTGCCCGACGCCGCCGAGCGAAACGCCGTTGTCGCACGACGCGCCGATGGTGTTGGCCACGGTCATGACCACCTGCCCCGTCGCGACGGTGCCCTTGCCGATGTTCAAATTGCCGTTGTTGTCGACGAGCAGCGAGTGCCACGACGACCCCGTGTACTCATAGGGCACGCCCGTGTCGAGCGAGAGGGCGACGTCGCCGGCCACGGCGCTCGCGCCCGTGGGCAACGCGGCCTGGGTCGCGACCGGATCGCGCCAATAGAGCGAGCCCGCGCTTTGCCAGTAACCCGCGCTCGAGCAGGAGAGCACTTGCCCGGTGGCATCGGTCGTGATCTTGCCTGCCGAGTTGGCGACGGAGGAACCGCAAGCGCTATCGCTTTGGCCGGCCACGTGGCTCTGGTCGGCAAGATAGATCGGCACATGCATTGTGTTCGCGTCCGCATAGCCGGGAACGCCGACGCGGTAGAGAAAATCGGCATTCGTGTTGTTCGGCCCGCTCGAGTAGATCTCCGAGACGAGATGACCCGATCCTGTCGCCTTGCCCGTGCAACTTGCGCCGCTGGGGTTGGGCGTATTCGCGACCCATGAGCCGTAGGCGCCATAGGCCGCGCTGTTGGCGGTGTTCGAGGTGCCGGGCTTGACCGCCGGAATCAAGCCGCCGCCCGCACCCGCGTTGGCCGCGATGTAACCGAGTTCGAGATCGGGAATAGTCTGCCCGCCCTCGGTCACGAGCAGCGCATTGAGGCCGCCGGTCGCGGGTGCGAACACCAGCAGGCAAGGCGTCTGGCCGTAAACGTTCTGCGTATGGAGGCCGGGCGGCAGGTAGCTCGACATGGACAGGCCGCTCGCGGCGGTCAGCGGCACCACGGCGGGCGTGGTGGCCGTGGCCGAGGAGGCGAGCGTCGCGTAATTGGCCTGCACGAGCTGTGTGGCCGCACTCGCCACTTGCGATTGGAATTGCGCGGCCTGCTGATCGCGCAGGTTCTTCATCGACGTATCGATCAGCATTGAAAGGCCGATCAGCATGATGCCCGCGACGAAGAGCGCGCCAAGGCTTTCGACCAACGTGACGCCACGTTCGCGCGCACGCGAGCGGTGGGCGCCGCGCCGTGGGATCGATCCGATGGCGGCATGCCGGTGGTTCATGGCGTCAGCCCCGCGTGACCTGAGCCATCCAGACGGGCGTGCCGTCTGCGATGCTGTTGGCGATGCCGGCGGGCAGCGCAATCGCGACGCCCGGCTGGCCCGTCGGCACCAGGTGGCCGCCCAGGGCGACGCCGGCGAACACCGAGCCATGCGCGATCTTGGCCGTGAAACTCGGGAGCGAGGCCGATGTAGGCGACTGCGCATAGACCACGACCGTGGTGCCTTCGACGTAGTTGTTCCAGAGCCCGTCAGAGGCTTCGTTCGCAATCTTTTTCAACTGGCCGGCCGGGATCGACCCGACGAACGAGGGGTCGGCCGTCTGCAGGTAGTCGATCACCGACAGTCGGTACGCGGCCATGCTTAGCGCTTGGGCTTGCGCCTGCGCGCCGGTTGCTTGCACGACCGGCTGCATCTGCCGCTCGCCGAAAGTCTGCCAAGCGGAAATGACCGTGGCGAGGATGGCAAAGGTAGCAAAAACGTACATGGCGTATCTTCCTCGTTCGCGGTGCCGGCCTGGGTGGAGCGTAAAGGCGGCCATTGGGCTCGCAGGCTTAGTTCGAAGTCCAGATGATCGTGTTGGCGGCGCCGCCGTTACATGCAGTCGTCGCGGCCGCGGGCGACACGGGTGTCGCAATGGCTGCGGCGGCGTTGACGGCGACCTGCGTGAAGCCCGTGGTCGTGCCCGTCAGCGCATCGACGCAGACGTCCTGCGGCACATTGGCGTAGCTGATCGTGAAAGTGGTGTTGTTGCCCACGAGCGTGACGGCGCCGCCCCAGGCGTTGGTGATCGTTGAGTTCGTCGTATTCACGGACATGCCCTGAGGCACGGCGCCCGCGGCGATGACCGGCCCGTCGAGCGCGACGGCGCCATAGTTGCCCTGCGTCGTCATATAGAGCTTGCGTGCCGCGGTCTGCATCGACGAGAGCTGTTCGAGCATCGTGTTCGCATTGGCGCTGCCGAAGGCCGTGCGCAGCAGCGCGATCGCGCCGATCACGACCATCGCGGCGATACCCAGGTAGGCGATGCCTTCGAGTAGCGACGCGCCGCGCTGGCGATGCCTCGTGCTGCGAGGCAGGGAAGCGGACTTCACGATGCGGTGATTCTGTTTCATGGCGTTCTCCAAATGATTCAAAGGATTCGGCGTGACCTGAGGCCAGGTTCTCATCCGGTTACTTCAACGATCGCGACACAGCCGCAATCTCCTGCTGGATTCCGAAGAACCCGGTCACCAGCCACGCAATGACGACCGCGAGCAACACGATCGCCATGCCGTTCAGTACCCGCATTTGCGCGCCTACGACCTCGACGCCATCGTCAAGCCACTCGGCCGCGAGTAGTTCCAGTGCTTGCGCGAACCCGCTGTACTGCGAGTAGATGCAGAGATCATCGACGATCTCGGAAGAGGGAAAGCGATAGCCCGTGGCGCGCAGGGCCTCGCCCGCATTCAGTCCCGACTTGACGCCGAAGAGCGTGTCGTCGATGCGCGCACGCAGCCAAGGCGCCGCCTTCGCGCCCAGCCTGACGAGCGATTTCTCCACGGTGAACCCGCAACTCTGCAAAGAAGCGAACGCCATCAGAAAGCCGCTGCCGACTACCAGGCGATAGAGCGAATAGGGCGGCAGGCGATCGAGCGGCACGCGCAGCCGCCCGTTCCAGTTCGGCATCGACCACCCCACGAACGCGCAAACGACCATGAGTAGCGCCACGACCAGCAGCATCCAGTGCCGCGTGAATTCGGACATCAGATAGAGCGAGCGCGCCGCGCCGTGCCAGCCGCGCGGATCGGAGAGCGCCGCGAACTGCGGAATGACGCGCGTGCCGAAGAGATAGATGTAGCTGAAGACCATCACCAGCACCATGCTCGGATAGGTCACGCCGCTCGCGATCGACGAGCGGATCTTGCGGCTCGCTACGACTACCCGCGCGACCGACTCGAGCGCGTGTTCGATGCGCCCCGCTTGCTCGCCGGCGAGAATGATCATCTGCTCCGACTGCGGCACCCAGCCCGACATGCCCTCCGCCAGTAGCCCGCCGTTTTGCACGGTGCGGCGCCACTCGGCCAGCACGATCGCGAGCGCTTCGTGCGGCTTGCGCCCATTGTGCGATGCGCGCGCTTCGAGATCTTCTAGCACCTTGAGCAGCGGCAGGCCGTTGCCGAGCATCTTGCTGATCTTGCGGTAGATCCGCAGACGCGCGTTGGCAGTGAACTGAACCTTCGCCCACCAGCGGTTGACGTCAGGCAACTGCATGACGCCTCCCGCCGGACTGCGCGCGCAGGCCGTTGTCGTAGTCGCCGCGCGCGGTCAGGTGCCCCACCACGCGCTCGGCCATACGCGGATCGACCAGACCGTCGAGCACCTTGCGGATTGCATGGTCGGTGACCGTCTCGCCGCCTAGTTCGCTGAGCCAGTAGGCTAGCGCGCCGGCCTTGTCGCCCTCCCGCAGGTAGGCGAAGAAGCGGGCGTCGGGCCGGATGACCTCGGCCACCACCGTGCGGCCGATCGTGCCGCGCTGGCGGCAGTGCGCGCAGCCGGGCCCGGCCACGCACACGTCGACTATGCGCGCGCCGGCCACCCGCTGCACGCGTGTGACCAGCGCCGGCTCGAGTTCGCTCCGAATATCGTCGAAGGGCAGCTTGCAGTGCGGACAGAGCAGCTTGACCAGTCGCTGGCTGATGAGGCCCGTGACCACCGATTCATCCGTGACCATGCGCAGCGGCAGGCCGAGATCGATGAGGCGGTCGACGACCGATATCGCGTTGTTCGCGTGTACGGTGGTCCAAACTTGGTGGCCGGTCATCGCCGCGCGCAGGGCGCTTTGCGCCGAGGCGCCGTCGCGCACTTCGCCGATCATGATGGTGTCGGGGTCGAGCCGCATCGCGTTCGAGATCGCCGCCGCGAACATCGCCGAGCGCGCCTCCTCGCCGGCCGCATTGACCACAGGCGTTTGCACCGCGCCGGCGATCGGGTATTCGACGGGGTCCTCGACCGTGATGACGTGGATCGAGCCGCCGGTGTCGCGAATCTCGCTGGCGAGCACGCGCTGGAGCGAGGTCGACTTGCCGGAGCCCGTCGGTCCGCTGATGATGTTCATGCCGATCGGCTGTTCTTTCAGGAACTCGAGCACGGCGGCCTGCTCGGCGGTGAAGCCGAGGCTCTCGAGTTCGGCATCCTCGCCGGCATCGTTGTAGAGCAGACGCAGCACCATCAAGCTGCCCACGCTCGTGGGCGCCGTCGCGATGCGCACGCCGAATAGCTGGTCCGGCAGCTTGTCGCGCTCGGCAATCGCCGCGTCCTGTCGCTCGGTGGGCTTATAGGTGTTGTCGGCTACGCTCGCCATCGCCGCGTAAATGGTGGCGAGCAGCCGCTCGCCGTACTCGCGGGTCTGCTCGCGTACGCGCACGAGTTCGTTGTGGACGCGGAACAGAATCTCGGTCGTGTGGCGATGTACGCGGATGTGGATATCGGAAGCGCGCTCACGGCAAGCCTGCGCAATTAACTCCTTGGCAAGAACTTGCATCGCCGTGTGCTCGATCGGCTCGACGCCGTCGGCGTTATGGTCGCGATAGGCGCGCGCGATCATATCGAGCCCGACCGACACGGGGCGGTAGGACTTGCGCATGCGCTCGAGCCGCGCGCGATAGGAGAGCACGTACGGGTTCATTTCCTGCCCTTCGGCGATCAGCAGGCGGCCGTCGTCGAGCAGGCAGAGGAATTTGCCCTCCTCATCGCTCGCGGCGAGTTCGCCGTGATCGCTGAGCGTCTTCGTGGCCTGCTCGCGTCTGCGATCGGCCTTGGCGGTTGTGTAGGCCACCGGTTCGGCGATTTTCGCGGCACCGGCACCGGCGCCGTGTTGCCGCATGGAGGGCATCAGCGGTTGCGAGAGGAACTCGCCGGCTGCTGCGATGCGGGGAAGCGAGCTGGCCATGATCAGTACCTCGGCAACGGGGGAATGCCGGGGATGCCCGTGGCACCGCCTCCAGGCGCGGGCGCGCCGGCGACGTTTTGCTCGGCCGCTAGGCCCGGCAGCGCGCCGGTGGCCATCGGCAACGCCACGGCCTTGCCGCCGTGGGTGGGCCGGACGAGCACCGCGCTAGGCTGAATCGAGACGATGCGCGTGCCGTTGGGCAGCAGGTCGCCTTGTTTCACCTCGAGTTCGCCGTCTTCGCGGCTCCAAAGCGTCGCGTACAGGGCGCCGCCGATCCCTTCCACCGCACGCACCATGAAACCATTGCGCACGCCGGCAGCGGACAAGCGCGTGAGTTCGGCGCTGCGCTGCGCGATTTGCGCCTCCGTTTCCAGGGCTTTGAGGCGCGCTTTGAGCACCAGCGTTTCCTCTTCGAGGCGTGTGAGCGTTTGCGCGGTCGCCGAGGATTGCGTGGGCTCGGGGGCACGCTCCACGGCCGCAACCGCCTTAAGCGCCGCAGCAGGCGCAACCGCCGCAGCAGGCGCAACCGCCGCGGCAGGCGCAACCGCCGCGGTAGGCGCGGCAAGCGCAGGTGTGAGGATCAGCATCAGGCACGCGACGCCGACGGCGCAGGTGAGCCCGCGGTTACAGTGCACGGCACCGGCACGGTGATCAGTTCGCATAGACGACTCCTTCGATTGACCACGTGCCATCCTGATAAGTCAGGTGCTGGAGCCGCACGCCCGGCGCGTCGAGCGCTTGCGCGACGCTTAGGGGCGAAAGGCCGGCCAGATTGGCGGAGAGATGCCATACCCGCCACGTGGGGGGCGGTGGGCGCTGCGTAAGAGAGACGGCGGATTGGGCGTTCTGCGAGGGCTCCGGTCGCGGCGCGGCATCGAGCTTTAAGCTGATCGAGAGCGACTGGAACGCTTCGAAAAGACGTTCGCGCACGCGGCTCTCGGGCAGCAACGCATCGTCGCCGGCCGGCGCAGCGGAGAGCGGCACGTGCCATGCGGCGTGTTCGCCGGTACCGTCGATTTGCGCTTGCGGCACTTCGTTGAGCAGGAACGCGATGACCGAGTCGTGGCGATCCCAGACGTAGCTGGCCGACGTGCCGGAGCATTCGTAGCGGGACAGTTGCCAGCCGCCCGGCGCCAACTGACCGAAGTGTTCGAGGCAGCGGGCCGCGAGCACGGAGGACGAGGGCTCGTGCGCCCATGGATGCACCTCGGTCGGCGCCTGCTTGCCGGCGGTCGCGGCGATATTGCGCTGCGCCTCGACCATGCGAGCAAAGGCGATGGCCTGCTGGTGCCGGCGATACTTCACGTATCCGAGCGCGCTCGCGCAGAAGATGACGGCCACTGCGGCAAGCGCCAACGGCAGGCGCAGGCTGCGACGCGCGCGTCGCAGTGCCCACCACCGATGGACATGCGGCTTGCCGTTGCGGCGCGGCATCAGGTCTTCGAGCTCGCGCCGATAGAAATTGTGGAATCCGAGCGGCTCGAGTTCCTCGTCGCCGATCACGACATTCCAGCCCCCGAGCGCGTAGTCGCCGAGGAGCCGCTCGAACACTTCTTCGCGCGTGCCGATCCAGTCGCCGTTCGGTAGGAATAGGTGGTCGCGCACCGCGAAATAGGCCCAGCGCCCGTCAGGCACCTTGAACGCGCCCATCCAATTCGGAGCCGGCTGCTGGCGCCCGTCGTACATCGCGCCTTGCCGTACGATCGCGCTCGACACCATGGTGCCGAGCGAGAGCATGCCGGGCGGGATGCCGTCGCTTAAGTTGGCGAAGCCGGCTTCGGCATGATCGCGCTCGATGTGGACCAGCAGTAGATCGAACTGAAGCTTGCGAGCGAGTTCGAGCGCTTCTTTACGCAGTTCGCGCCGCCGTGAAAGCGACTGCCAGAAGAGGCCGCTGACGAAGCGGTGGCGGCCGATCTGGACGATTTGGGCGGACATGGTGCCTCTCGCTTAAGCGCCGGATGCCGCGCGCACCGTGAGCGGCGTGATCAAAATCACGATCACTTCGCGCGAGCGCTTGGCATCGTAACCGCCACCGAGCACGATATTGGAGGGTTTGCCGATGCCCTGCTGCGTCGAGTTGTCCGCAGCGCCCTCATAGCCGCTGATGACGAGCGTCTCGCCCGACTTCATCGCCACGCGCTGCAGAAAGTTGCGCGTATCGATCTGGGGTGTTTGAATCTGCAGCGGATTGGACCCGCCGCTCGAGACGGTCTGCAGTGCGTCGAGTACCGAGAGGTTGGTGTAGAACTGCATGAGCACCGTGCCGTCGTCGAGCATGTGCGGCAATAGCGTCATGTTAAAGCCGGTGGTGACCGTCCCCGGCACGAGCGATGTCTGCGAACCGACGTTGGCCGTGTTGGTCGTCGAGATCGAGGCGAGATAGCCTTGCTGCGTGGCGACTTGGATCGGTACGGGCTGGTTATTGAGCGTCGTCACCGAGGCGGAGGTCTTGCGCCGCACCGCGCCTTGCTGCGAGAGTGCGGAGATGACCGCCGCGGTACCGTCTGCTCGGCTTGTGGGTGCAATCACCTGGGCGCCGAGCGTCGTCGCGCTCGTGAGGCCCGAGGTGAAGGCGCTCGTGAGCGAGAAGCGCGAGCCGAGTGCCTGATAGACGGCGCCCCAGTTGATGCCGTAGCTGTCTTCGGCGGAGAGCGTCACCGAGAGCACCGTGACGTTGACCAGTATCTGGCGCGAGATCACGCGGTTTTGTTCTTCCATGAACCGCGCCACGCGCTCGAGCACGTCGGGCGTGTCGGTCACGGAGATCGAACCCGTGGCGGGCGACGAGACCACCTGGCCGTAGGGCGAGAGCATGGCTTTGATCGCCGCGTCAAGGCTGCCGAAAATCGAGAGCTGCGAGTTGACGGCCGTAGTCGACGTATTGTTCGAGGACACGCCGTTGCTGCCGCCGTTGCTGCCACCGCCGCCGCTCCCTGTCGTCCCGCCGCCGAGCGTGCCCGAGCCCACGCTCTGCGTCCCGCCGCTGTTGCTCGCCTCGCTGACGACATTGGCGTTGACGGACGAGTCACCCGGAACCGCGCTCACTTGGAACGTGTGCGTGTCGGTGAAGTAGAAGTCGATCGCGCCGTCGGCGTACTTCCAGTAGATGCCGAACCGCGCGCAAGCGGTATCGAGCAGCCCCTTCAGGTCGCCCCTGCGATAGCTGATATGCACGCTCGAAGGCATGAAGTTCTCGCCGGCCGCGGTTGCCGCGGCGCCACGCCCCGTCGGTAGCGGCGGCTTCAAGGTCGCGGCGCTTTTACCGCCTGCAGCCGGTCCCATCTCGCTCATGCCCGAGAGCGCACGTGACGAAGCCGCGACGGCGTCCGCCGCGACCTTCGCCGGCACCTGAGTGAGCCGCGTGATGCGCTCGGAGAACTCTTGGAGCGAGGCGACCTGTCGGTCGAACGTGACGGGCTGCGAGAACATGGGCGGAAGGCTCGACGCCTGCGCCAGCTTGACTGTGCGGCCGGAGAGCCAGATGCCGTTGTCGACCACCACGTCGTCGATGACGTGCGCGCGAATGTTCCCTTCCTGGGCGGAGGCGAGCAGCCTGCCCGAGTGATCGGCGTCGCGGTGAGCCGAGTCAGCGACCGATTGGAGCAAGCCCGTACAGCCCGCGAGCAGCAGCGTGGAAAGAATGAAGGCGGCTTTCATGACGCGGCTCCATGGGCAACGATACGAAGTACTTTGTTGCCCTTGTAAAGAATCGCCTGGATCGGCGTGTCGCTCTTGTCGAGTGCGCGGACGATGGCGTGCAGCGCTTCGTCGAACGTGCCCGTGACGGTGGCTTCGGCATCGATGCCGAAGTCGACCGGCACTTCCCATACGAGTTGCCAGCCCGCCTCTTTGGCCCAACGTCCGAGCGCGGTTTTCACCGTGCGATCGGCGAGCTCGAGCCGCCAGGAACGCGAGACTTCAGGGGGCGGCACGGGAAATGTATCGGCTGCCGCCGCGGACGTCGGCGCGGCCGCCCCAGCGGCCGGCGGCCGGGCCCGGGTGGGGGGCCGCCCGGGGGACGCCCCCCCCCTCCCCCGGCTGCCTGGGGGGGGGGCCCGGTCAATTGGAGGGCCGGCCGCCGCGGGGGGCGGCGGGGCGGCGGGGGGGGCGGGCCCCGGGGCCGGGGTCGGCGCCGCGGCTAGCGCTGCCGGCGCCGACGTGACGATTGGCGTGGCGGGCGGTGCGGAAGGGGACGACAACGTTTTCGCGACAGGCCGAGCGTCGCCCGCCGCCGCGAGGGGGCTGGCGTTACCGGTGTTTAGAGCGTTTGCCGCGTCGGGTCGTGCCGCGGCTGGATACTGCGGGGCAGGGGCAAGCACCGGTGGCGATTGCCCTTGGGCCGCCGCTCCGAATGGCAGCGCCCGCGAGCGCACCGTTATCATCTGCAGGCTCGTGTCGATCTTCGCCGAAACCTCCGGTAGGCTTGCGAGTGCTTCGCGCAGCGCCTCGACGAAGGAGCGGCCCCCCTGCCAGCTCACGGGCGTCTCGGCCCAGGCGCCGGCATTGGGCAGGTTGATGCTGTAGTCGGCCGGTACGATGCGCTCGAGCGCCTCGCGCAGCGGCACGTCGTGGCCGCTCGTGCTGACGTTAGGTGCATGCAGCTTGCCGGTTACGTCCACCCGCCCGAGCGCTTGGCCCTGATGCGGGGCGGCTATCGCGTTCTCTGCGTGACCCGCGAACATCGCGAGGGCCGCCACGGCGGCGGTGCAGATCAGCGCGTGACGCATGACGTGACCCAATCCCATGATTCTCTCCGACAGACGCTGGCCACGGTTGCCGTATGCGCGCTGCTGCGGCGCGCATACGTCGGTATTGCTTTACTTCCCCTGCGGCGATTCTTTAAAGTCACGCATGTTTCTTCCTTGCCTTGCCTCACGGACTTCCGAACATGACCATCGAACCCAGTGGGCTGCGCGACCTGGCCGGCGAGATCCTCGCTCTCGTCGATCTGCCCCAGACCTTTACCGACATTCACATCGAGCAAGATCGCCCGATCATGATCAAGACCCCGCAGGGCTGGGTCGAGACGGGAGACAGCACGCCCGTGATGATGGAAGAGATGCGGCCCATGCTCGAGGCAATCGACGAACAATGGGAGTCGCGCCTCGTGCAAGGCGCGATCGACCGCCCGTTCGTGCTCACGCGCTGCCGATTGCGCTGCAACGTTTACCGCAGTTCCGGCGGACGCAAGACGGTGATTTCGATCCGCCGTTTGCCGCTCGAACCGCTGCCGCTTGAAAAGCTCGGGCTGCCTGCCTACATCCGCACGATGCTCGACGCAACGAAAGGCATCGTGCTGGTGACGGGGGCGACCGGCTCGGGCAAGACCACCACCATCGCCTCCCTGCTTGATCACATCAATCGAACTCGAAACAGCCATATCGTCACCATTGAAGAGCCGATTGAGTTTTACCTCGACAGCCGCCAGTCGATCATTTCCCAGCGCGAAGTTCCGACCGATACGCCGAGCTTTTCCGCAGGCCTGCGCGAGGCGTTGCGGCAGAAACCCGACGTGATCATGGTCGGCGAGATACGCGACCTCGAGACCGCCGAGACCGTGCTGCAGGCCGGCGAGTCGGGCCATCTCGTGTTCGCCACCATGCATATCAGCAGCGCCGCCAGCACGCTCTCGCGGCTTCTCTCCTTCTTTCCGGCCGAGCACCGCGAGCGCCATGCGGCCTCGCTCGCCAACTCGCTGATCGGCGCGATTTGCCAAAGCCTCGTGCCGAGCGAGGACGGTCAGTCCTTCGTGCTCGCAAGCGAACTCCTGTTCAATACGAATCAGCAGGTGAGCAAGCTTCTGGTCGATCCTGAAAAGATGCACTTCATCAGTGACTTCATTCGCCGCAAGGAAGACAATATGTCTCGTTCCTTGAACGAGCACCTTGCCTCGCTCGTGGCACGCAACGCCATTTCCGCGCGCGATGCGATGCGTGCCGCCTATAACCGGATGGAACTTCATGAAATGCTCCTTGGTTCGCTGAAGCGTTAGTACCAGATGTAAACGATTCGGATGCATGGGGGCCATTAAATTTTTCTTAATGCCACTGGCTAGGTTTTCTCACCGCGTGTCGAAAGTGCGCGCCGAGCGTCGGTACGCGCGGCGCTTCGCAATCCGCACGCTTGCTTCGGGCGTTGTGGTGGGTATCGGTGTGAGCTCCGATATAAAGAGGGCATTGCCGCGTGGAGCTGCGTCTTCGCGCGGTCCGCCCATTGCACCGAGCGAGGAACACGATGCCGTTGACAACGCCTACCCATGTCAGTCCACTTGTCGACGGCGTCGATTCGCATTCGCCGTCTCCTGCTTCTTCGCCCAAGCCACAGAGCCCGGGCGTCTCGTCGTCGCGCCCGCTTGAATCGACCGGGCTGCTTTCGCGGCTGACTTCGCGAACGCAGAGCACGCCAAGCACGCCGAGCAGCCGCACGAATCCATTCAATACGCCAAGGGTTGTTACCGATTCATTCGATACGCCGAAGGTGGGTACAAACCCATTCGATACGCCAAGAGTGGGCACGAACCCATTCGATACGCCAAGGGTGGGTACTAATCCGTTCGATACGCCGAAGATCGGTGTGAATCGATTCGGTACCCCAAGGGTTGGGGCGAATCCATTCGATACGCCAAGAGTGGGTATGAATCCGTTCGGTACCCCGAAGGTTGGTACCGGTTCCGCCAGCGGGGTCGACGACGAGCACGTCTCGGGTGAAGTGCCGGACGAAGCGCACGCTACGGTTGCATCGCCATCCGAGCCCGAAGCGCCATCCCGTCCTCTGGTGGAGCCCGAGCCAGGCGTGCATCTCCCGCAACTGCGGATTCCGTCTCGCGCGACAATCGAAGAGGCGGTCGTTTCACCCGTGTCCAAGTTGAGCGTGAGCTCGCCTCACGGATCCGTCGAGACGCCGCACACATCACGTCCCGTCTCGGCGCTGGGGCCGCGCGCGGATACGACCGTGGCATTCGCAAATCTGCGCAATCGGTACGGACGAGTGCCGCCGCCCAGCCCGCCCAGCCCGAGCAGCCCGCATAGCCCATTCAGCCCGTTCAGCCTGTTCGGGCCGTTCAGCCCGAACAGCCCGCATAGCCCGAACACGCCACACGTGAACGCGACACCGCGGCATGACGAGGCCGAGCCCGGGGTGAAACTCGGCGAGGCCGAGCATGAGGCGTTTCCCGAGCAACTGCCCCACGACACGCAGCCCCACGACACGCAGCCTCACGACGCACAGCCGCACGACACGCATCCGCACGACGCACAGCCTCACGACACGCAGCCCCACGACACGCAGCCCCACGACACGCAGCCCCACGACACGCAGCCCCACGACACGC
>CBIHOQ010000027.1:0-75149 GCA_966212065.1 uncultured Burkholderiaceae bacterium | reverse complement strand
GTGTGCGCCCGCGCTTTCCGCCAGAAGACTGAGTTATTCGAGACTGGCTTCTAAGTCTATTTTGCCTAAATCTATGCCGACGAGCGCTGCGTTGAAAAATTTTATGCGCTAATAAATGACAAGCGGCCGGCACGGCACGCCGATGAGTCGGCGCCGTGCCGGCCGCTGGGATGAATTAGGCCGTTTCCGCATCAGGGTGGAAGTTGACCGGGCGAGCCGGCACCACCGTCGAAATGGCGTGCTTGTAAACCATCTGGGTCACGGTATTCCGGAGCAACACGACGTACTGGTCGAACGATTCAATGTTCCCTTGCAGCTTGATGCCGTTGACCAAATAGATGGAAACCGGCACGTGCTCTTTGCGCAGTGCGTTCAGAAACGGGTCTTGTAACAGTTGCCCTTTGTTGCTCATAGCAAACTCCGTCGTTTTTTTGCAGGTTGGATCCAGATTGGGGCGAAGGAAAAAGAGATCCGCCGCCAATCGCTACACTATAGCCGATTTTCGTTGTCGGCCGGGCCGCTAGGCCGCCCGGCCGACCCGCGCCGGACGCCCGAATCAGCCCTTGTCCGCGTACGGGTTCGTCGACGAGCGGAACTCTATGCGCAATGGAGTTCCCGTCAGCGAGAAAGTTTCGCGGAAGCGGTTTTCGAGATAGCGTTTGTACGTCTCGGTCACGGCATCGAGCGCGTTGCCATGGACGACGATGATGGGCGGATTTTGGCCGCCTTGGTGCGCGTAGCGCAGCTTCGGACGCACAGGGCCGCGGCGGCGCGGCTGCTGGAATTCGACGGCTTCGATGAGCGCGCGCGTGAGCTTGGGCGTCGGCAGCTTCGCCATTGCGGCTGCGTAGGCAGCGTCGACCGAGCGCATGAGCGGGCCGATCCCCGTCTTCTCGGTGGCCGAAACGAAGTGGAATTTCGCGAAATCCAAGAACTTTAGCTTGCGCGTCATATCCGCCTTCGTGCGCTCGCGCACGTGCTCGTCGAGCCCATCCCATTTATTGACGCCGACGACGAGCGCTCGCCCCTGCTCCACCACGAACCCCGCGATATGGGCGTCCTGTTCGGAGATGTCCTGGCGCGCATCGAGCAGCAGGATGACGACGTTCGCATCGGCAATGGATTGCAGCGTCTTCACGACCGAGAACTTCTCGATCGCTTCGAACACTTTGCCGCGGCGGCGCAAGCCTGCGGTGTCGATCAGCGTATAACGCTTCCCCTGACGCTCGAAATCGATGTAGATGGAATCGCGCGTCGTCCCGGGCATATCGAACGCGATGACGCGATCCTCGCCGATCAGCGTATTCACAAGCGTCGACTTGCCGACATTCGGCCGACCGACGATGGCGATCTTGATCCCGCGCGCCGCTTTTTCTTCTTCCGGCTCTTCGGGATGGCCGGCGTACGCGACTTCGAGAGCATCGTTGATCATCTCGCTGACGCCGTCGCCGTGCGCTGCCGAAATGGCGCGCGGATCGCCGAGACCGAGCTCGTAAAAATCCGACGCCACGGCCGAGTACTTCATGCCCTCGGCCTTGTTCACGACGAGAAAGAGCGGCCTTCCCGTTTTTCGCAGGTAGTCGGCGATCGCTTTGTCCTGGGGCGCAAGGCCGTTGCGGCCGTCGACGATGAAGACGACGACATCCGACTCTTCGACCGCCTGCCGCGTTTGCCGCGCCATCTCGTGCAAGATGCCGTCCTTCGCGACGGGCTCGAAACCGCCCGTATCGACGACGAGATAGGCACGATCGCCCATGCGCCCTTCGCCGTAGTGGCGATCGCGCGTCAAGCCCGGTAAATCGGCGACCAGCGCGTCACGCGAACGCGTGAGCCGGTTGAACAGGGTGGATTTCCCCACATTGGGGCGCCCGACTAGGGCAATTACGGGTTTCATCAGATGTTGCCTAAGTGGAACTCGCGCCGCCGCATCGGCTCGTCAAGGCGACGAACTGCGGGACCATCGGCGTGTCAATGTGCCGCATGCGGCACGAGCAGGCATGGTGCGCCCGCCGTCGGCAGCGCGCGTGCCGCGAACGCCGGCCGTACCTGCGGGCCGCACGAACGCTCGTCGCGCGATGCTGCTCGAAAATTATCACGATACGACCGTGCTGGACGCACCGCGTATCGATTAGCCCAGATCCGCCGGCCGCGCACTGTGCGCGCCGGCATTTAAAAAAATGCTGCGGCCGGCAAAGCCGGCCTTAAACCACAACCGAGCCGCAACCGAGCCGCAACCGAGCGAGAGGGTGCCCCCGCTCAGCGCGACACGAACCCGTACAGATCGCCGTCGTGCGTTTGCACGATCAATACGTTGTCCACCGCGACGGGTGCGGCCGTGATCGGGCTGCCGTCCGTCTTGGCGCGCGCGAGGAACGAGCCATCATCGCGCGAAAGGAAGTGGACGTAGCCCTCATAGTCGCCGACGACGACATTCGGCCCAAGCAAGTACGGCCCGCTTAAGTCGCGGTTCTTGAGCTTGTCGTTCTTCCAAAGCGGATTGCCGGCGGTTACGTCGAACGCTTGCAGCACCGACCAATCGTCGGGCGCCACCACCACTTTGTTATCTTCCGCGAGACCTCTGACGCCCGAAAACGGCTTTTCCCATACAGGCTGACCGTTGTTCGCATCGAAGCAGCTCAAGCGGCCTTGGAACGTCACCGCACAGGCTTGCGCCCCGACCAGCACGGGCGCGCCCGTCACGTCGTTGATGCGCTCGACTTCCGTCACACCCTTAGGAAAGGACACGGGCGCCTGCCAATAGTCGTCGCCGGTCTTCAGGTTGATCGCGGCGAGCGAGCCGCCCGGAAAACCGGCCAGCACAGCGGCCTGGCCTGCGAACGTCATGGCTGCCGACACGCGCAAATTTAGTGGTACGGCCCGGTTGCGATACTGCCAGCGCAGCTCGCCCGTGGACGCGTTGAAGGCGCTGAGCTGGCCGTCGATCGTCCGCACGATCACATAGCCGTTGCCGACGAGCGGCGGCGAGACGATTTCGCCCGCCACCGAAGTTTTCCAGAGCAGCTTGCCGTCGGCGTCGATCACATCGACCCCGCCCTTTTCCGCCCCGACCGCCGTGTAGGTGCCGTCGCTGCCGACGCCGGCAGTCAGATCGTCATGCAGCTTGATGCGCCAGATGTCCCGGCCGGTTTTGCCATCGATCTTCGCGACGGTGCCGTTCGAGCCGGCCGCATAGACGGCGTCGCCGACGGCGACCGGCGAGAAGAAGTAACGCCCTGCCTTGCCGACGCTTGTCTTCCAGTCCCGCTCGACATTGAAGACAGGCTTGAACTGAGTGAGCGGCACCGGATTGCGGCGTTCGTCCTTAGTGGACGAGCAAGCCGCCATCGCGAGGACGGTCATCGCGCAAGCGACGGGCACGGCGATACGTTTCAGCAAATTCATCGGTGAGCGAAGCTTCGTCAAAGGTTGTTCGGATAGGGCGGGCCAAGCGCGACGAGACATCCGCCGCTCAGCCGCCAAGCGCGTCGAGCTTGAATTGGATGAGCTGGCGCGCGGACGTCTCGCTCTTGCTCAGCGACGACAGCGCAAGCTGATAAGCGCTGCGCGCATCGGCGCGCTTACCCGCGGCCGCGAGCAGATCGCCGCGGCGTTCGGCCACCGCGCCTTGAAAGCCTTCGGGCGGAGTGCCGTCGAGCAGCGCAAGGCCGGCATCGTACGCTTTTTCGTCGAGCAACACGGCCGCGAGACGCAGCTTCGCGACTTCTTTGTACTCGTCGTCTTTCGCGTGATCGATGGCCCATTGCAATTGGGCCTTCGCGCCGGCAACGTCGCCCGCTTCATAGAGCGCCTTCGCAGCCGCGAGTGCCGTCATTTGACCGTACGCGGTGCCGCCGTAGCGCGACTCCATATCGCCGGCGTCGCGCGCAACTGCCGCCTTATCCTTCGATGCAACGGCCTGCTGCACTTGCTCGTAGAGCACCGCGGCTTGCGCGGCCTGATGGCGCTGCCAGAAATTCCAGCCGTTCCAGGCCGCCGCGGCAACGAGCGCCACGAGCACAATCCAAGTGGTCGTATCGCCCCACTGCGCCCACCAAGCCTTGAAGCTCTCAATCGATTCTTGTTCGTCGTGATAACTCATCGCCAAGCGATTCCTTCTTGTCTCGCGCCGTTATATTGATGACCGGCAACAGTGGCGTCAGTCGTCGCCGTCTTCGGCGGTTGCAACCATCGCATTGATTAGAAATTCGGTCAAGTTTTCGACCGGCACGGTGCTTTGTTCGCTCTTCTCGCCGCCTTCGGCCGCCTCGCGCAACGGCTTGACGCCGACCGTGCCGCTCGCTACTTCGTCTTCGCCGAGAATCACGGCGAACGCCGCGCCGCTCGCATCCGCCCGCTTCATTTGCGACTTGAAGCTGGCCGAAGCGCCGTCGGTGCTGCAATGGAGAATGACGTCGAGCCCCGTGTCGCGCAGACGCTCCGCCAGAATGAACGCCTGCTCGCGCGCGCGCTCGCCCTGGTGAACGACATAGACGTCGCAGCCCTCTTCCTGGGGCACGAGCGATTCTTCCTTCAGCAATTCGAGGATACGCTCGACGCCCATCGCCCAGCCGCAGGCAGCCGTCGGCTTGCCGCCAAGCTGCTCGATGAGCGGATCGTAGCGGCCGCCGGCGGCCACGGTGCCTTGCGCGCCGAGCTTGTCGGTCACCCACTCGAACACCGTCAAATTGTAATAATCGAGCCCGCGCACGAGCCGCGGATTGATCTTGAAGGGAATGTTGTTCGCCTTCAGCAGGCGCTGCAGCCCCTCGAAGTGCGCACGCGAATCGTCCCCTAAGAAATCGATGAGTTTCGGTGCGTTTTGCGCGATCTCCTGCAGCGCAGGGTTTTTTGTATCGAGTACGCGCAGCGGGTTCGTATAGAGCCGGCGCTGGGCCTCTTCGTCGAGCGCGTCGACATGTTTTTCGAGATAAGCGATGAGTTCGACTCGATGCGCGGCGCGCTCCTCGGCCAACCCGAGCGAGTTGATCTCGAGACGAATGCCCATCAAGCCGAGATCGTCCCAGAGCCGCTGGCACATCAGAATGATTTCAGCGTCGGTATCGGGGCCGGCGAAACCGAGTGCTTCCACGCCGACTTGGTGAAATTGGCGGTAACGGCCACGCTGCGGACGCTCGTGACGGAACATCGGCCCGATGTACCAAAGGCGCTTGGGGCCGTCGTAAAGCAGGTTGTGCTCGATGGCCGAACGCACCACGGCTGCCGTGTTTTCAGGACGCAACGTCAAATGCTCGCCGTTGAGCGAATCGACGAAGCTGTACATCTCTTTCTCGACGATGTCGGTCACTTCGCCGATCCCGCGCGTAAACAGCTGCGTGTGCTCGAGGATCGGGGTGCGGATGTTCTGGTAGCCGTACGCGCGCAGCATCGACTTGACCGTCGATTCGAAGAAGTCCCACAGCGCGGCATCCTGCGGCAGGATGTCGTTCATGCCTTTGACGCCGCCGAGCTTCTCGGCCTTTCTCTTCTGTTCTGTCATCGTTCTTCGATTGATGCCTTAATTCGCGACGCTCGCGCAGCCATAACGGCGCTCGACGTAGTCGCTCACGATTTGCTGAAATTCCTCGGCGATCCGCTCGCCGCGCAGCGTCTTGACCTTTTGCCCGTCGATGAAGACGGGTGCCGCCGGGTTTTCGCCCGAACCGGGCAAACTGATGCCGATGTTGGCTTGCTTCGATTCCCCGGGCCCGTTGACGATGCAGCCCATGACGGCCACGTGCATCTTCTCGACGCCCGGGTATTGATCGCGCCAGACCGGCATTTGCGCGCGCAGATAGGTTTGGATCTGCGAGGCGAGCTCTTGGAATAGCGTGCTCGTCGTGCGGCCGCAGCCGGGGCAGGCGATGACCATCGGCGTGAAAGAACGCAGCCCCATCGTTTGCAGGATTTCCTGCGCGACGACGACTTCCCCCGTGCGCGCCCCACCGGGTTCGGGCGTAAGCGAAATACGAATGGTGTCGCCAATCCCCTCTTGCAGCAGCACGCCGAGCGCGGCGGTCGACGCGACGATGCCCTTGGAGCCCATACCGGCTTCAGTCAAGCCCAGGTGCAGCGCGAATTTACAGCGGCGCGCGAGCTCGCGATAAACAGCGATGAGATCCTGCACGCCGCTCACCTTGCACGACAGAATGATCTTGCTGCGCGAGAGCCCCAGTTCGACGGCGCGTTCCGCAGAGCCGATCGCCGATTGAATCAACGCCTCGTACATCACGCTTTGCGCTTCCCACGGCTCGCTGCGCGCGGCGTTCTCGTCCATCATGCGAGCGAGCAGGTCCTGATCTAGGCTGCCCCAGTTCACGCCGATGCGCACCGCCTTATCGTAACGGATCGCGGCTTCGATCATCTGCCCGAACTGCGTATCGCGCTTGGCGCCCTGGCCGACATTGCCGGGGTTGATCCGGTACTTCGAGAGCGCCTCGGCACACGCCGGGTAATCGCGCAGCAGCAAGTGGCCGTTGTAGTGGAAATCGCCGACGAGCGGCACTGTCACACCCATGCGGTCGAGCTGCTCGCGGATCGCGGGCACGGCTTGCGCAGCCTCGGGCGTATTCACCGTGATACGGACGAGCTCCGAGCCCGCCAGCGCGAGCTCTTTGACTTGGATCGCCGTGCCGATCGCATCGGCCGTGTCCGTGTTCGTCATGGACTGCACGCGCACGGGCGCATCGCCGCCGATCGTTACGAGCTGGCCGCCCCAGCGAACATCGACCGCGTACGAGGTGCGACGCTTCGCGGGACCGCCGAAAACCGGCGTGGAGGAACAAATCTGACTGCTGCTGTCGGTAGGCATCGAAAGACCCATGAGTCCTAGTTACGCTGCGCGTGCAGCCGTCGCGAACGGCTGCGCGCCCGAATGAAACCACCGCGGCGCGCCGCCGCGGCGTTAGACCGTTACGGCAACGTGAACCGCACGACGTTGCCCTTGTTCGGGCCGAATCTCGCGGCGTCGACGGGTTGTCCATCGAGCGTCACCGATTCGAGCCCCGCACGGTTACCCGCAGTGATCTTGAACGGCGGCGTACCCGAGACGTCCTTCGTGTCCCCGGCGTGCACGAGCCCCGAGAACACTTCCTTGCCGTTCTTGTCACGTATGCTGAACCAACTATCTTGCGTGACCTTCACCGCGATTGTCGACGCACCCGACGCCGGCCCTTCGGCCGCTGCCGGCACCGCGGGCTCGGACGCCTTCGCGGCGGGCTGGGCTTTGGCCGACGCCGACGCCGATGCCGACGCTAGGGCCGGGGCCGACGCTAGGGCCGGGACCGATGCAGCCACCACCGGCGGCGCCGCCTGGACGATTTCCGGCTGCGACGCTGCAGGCGGCACTTCTGTCGTCTCTAGATGAGCGATCGGGGTACCGCTTGCCTCCGTTGCGGCGGCAGCGCTCGCCGAGCCTTCCGTGGCCGCGACCGACGCCGCCCCGGCTTGTTCGCCGACCGTACCCGCCGCGGTTACGGCGGTGCCCGGCGCGACCGCGCCCGAGGCTGGGCCGCCCGGATTCGCTGCCATGCCGCCCGCACTGGCCTTCAGGCGCGCGAGCCAGGCCGACGAATCGCCGCCCTGGCGCCACATTGCCAGTGCGATGATGATAATGATGCCGGCCGCCACGCCCCACCACCAGGACCGGTGCTTTGGCGCACCGCCGAGCGAGACGGACATGCGCCCTCGCGGCAAACCCGCCCCCGTCGACGCGGGCATCGATAGATCGGGCTCGGACTCGCCCTTGACGCGCCGCAGCGCCTGCGTAAAGGGCTCGGGATCGGTCCCGAGCATCTTGGCGTAGCTGCGGATAACGCCGAGCGCGAACGTCGTGCCCGGTAACTGGCTGATATCGCCGGCCTCGAGGGAGCGCATCTTGTTCGGCGAGACCTTCAACCGCGCCGACACATCGTCGACCGACAAGCCCTTCGCTTCCCGCAAGTACGCAAGACGCGCGCCGACGGCGGCAAGGGAGTCGAGCGGCGCATACGCGCTGCCCGGCGCCGTGTGCGGCGTGGCGCTTCCCCCGGCGCCCGAACGTCCCGCGTTCGTCTGTGTGCCCTCTGATTGCGGATGCTGCGGCTCACTCATCCCTGATCCTCGCGTCGATTCTCTTTTTCCTCTCCGCGCCTCGCGGGGCTCACTCGATGCCCCCGACGCGCGGACCGTCTGATCGTCTATCCAACTACTGCATGGCGGCGCGTGCATCATGCCGCTCCCCTATGCCGCGCGCCGCAGCGCGCCCCCTTCTTGCCCGCCGCGTCAGCGTACGGGCCGCACTTCGATTACTTTGCCGCCGGCCGCGCCGCTCGCGCCGCGGCCCATCCGCTCCGCCACGCGCGTGCGGTCCTTCACCGCCCCCGCGAGCTGCCCGCAGGCGGCGTCGATGTCGTCCCCGCGCGTCTTGCGCACCGTCGTCACCACACCCGCATCGATCAGGATCTGCCCAAAACGCTTGATCCGATCGGCCTTGGAGCGCAGGAGACCCGACTCCGGAAACGGATTGAACGGAATCAAGTTGAATTTGCAAGGCACATCGGCCGTCAGCGCGAGCAACTCGCGTGCGTGCATGTCGGTATCGTTCACGCCGTCGAGCATGCAGTACTCGAACGTGATGAAATCGCGCGGCGCGACTTCGAGATAACGCCTACACGCGGCCATCAACTCGCGCAGAGGATACTTCTTGTTCAGCGGCACGAGGGTGTCGCGCAATGCATCGTTCGGCGCATGCAGCGACACGGCCAACGCCACCGGTAGATCGGCGCCGAGCCGGTCCATCATCGGCACGACCCCGGACGTCGACACCGTCACGCGGCGGCGCGACAGGCCGTACGCATTATCGTCGAGCATGAGCTTAAGCGCCGGCACGAGCGCGTCGTAATTGAGCAGCGGCTCGCCCATACCCATCATGACGACGTTCGTGATGACGCGCTCGCCCTTGCTATCGGGCTGATGCGGGCGACCCAGCGCTGCTCGCAGCGCAAATTCGGCCATCCGCAGTTGGCCGATGATCTCGCCCGTCGTCAAATTCCGCGAGAAGCCCTGCTTGCCGGTCGAGCAAAACCGGCAGTTGACGGCGCAACCGGCCTGCGACGACACACAGAGCGTGCCGCGCGTCTCTTCGGGAATGAAGACCGTCTCGACGGCGTTGCCGTTACCGACATCGATGAGCCACTTACGCGTGCCGTCAGCCGATACATGATCGCTGGCTACGGGCGGCATCACGATCGCCGCGCGATCCTTGAGCTTCGCGCGCAGCGATTTCGCGAGATCGGTCATGCCGTCGAAATCGGCGGCATTGTATTGGTGAATCCAGCGCTGCAGTTGCTTGGCGCGAAACGCCTTCTCGCCGAGGCTGTCGCAATAAGCGACAAGACCTTCGGCATCGAAGTCGAGAAGATTGACGGGGGTACTGGTCGTCATGTCGGATCCTGCTGTTTCAATGCGGCCCGCCCGCTCAACTCACCGCCGCGCACCGCACGGAAGCCACGCCGGGGGCCGCCCCGCGCCAAGCATCGATGCGCGGACGCCTTGCCCGGCGATCAGCGCGAATAGACGTTGATTTCCGGGAAGAAGAACGCGATCTCGACGGCCGCCGTTTCAGCAGCGTCCGAACCGTGTACGGCGTTGGCATCGATGCTGTCCGCGAAATCGGCGCGGATCGTGCCCTTCTCGGCCTTTTTCGGATCGGTCGCACCCATCAGGTCGCGATTCTTCAGAACGGCGCCTTCGCCTTCGAGCACTTGCACCATGACGGGGCCCGAGATCATGAATTCGACGAGATCCTTGAAGAACGGGCGTGCGGCATGTACGGCATAGAATTTCTCTGCATCGACGCGAGAAAGTTGAGCCATGCGCGCTGCAACGATCTTCAAGCCCGCGTTTTCGAACCGGCTGTAGATCTGGCCAATCACGTTTTTCGCCACTGCATCGGGCTTGATAATCGACAGAGTACGCTCGATCGCCATAAAAACTCCAAGAAATTAAGGGGTTACGGATTCTAACGAATCTGCAATTGTAGCATGTTCCAGTGTATGATTGCGATCGATCCCTTACGCTTGCGGAAGGTGATTCGAAAAGTGCGAAGCCCGCTTGAAACTCGCGCCGATCGGACCGATCTTAGGAAACGGGTAGCCGCGTGCACGGCTCGTTGCCGGCAGTCGAGCGAGACCCAGTTTGAGTGCGTTTTTACGCAAGGAGAAAGCATGAACGACTATCCGTATAACGTCGCCCGCGGCGGTGCCGTCGGTTCGGCGGCCATCCGCAACCAAGTGCTACGGAACACTTACTGGCTGCTTGCGTTGTCGATGGTGCCTACGGTGATCGGCGCTTGGCTCGGAGTCGTGAGCGGTTTCTCACTGTTCGCGGCCACGAGCCCCGTGATGAGCGTTTTCGCGTTCCTCGCCATCGCCTTCGGCTTCATGTTCGCGATCGAGCGCACGAAGCAAAGCTCGGTGGGCGTGCTCGTGCTGCTGGGGTTCACGTTCTTCATGGGCCTGATGCTCTCGCGGCTCTTGACGATGATCCTGCACTTTTCGAACGGTGCCTCGCTGATCATGCTCGCGTTCGGCGGCACCGCCGTCATCTTCGCGTCAATGGCCACGATCGCCACGGTCAGCAAGCGTGACTTTTCGGGCCTCGGCCAATGGCTGTTCATGGGCGTCATCGTCATCTTGCTCGCAGGCGTCGCGAACATGTTCCTGCACCTGCCGGCGCTGATGCTGACCGTCTCGGTGCTCGCGATCGTGATCTTTTCCGCTTACATGTTGTTCGACGTGCAGCGGATCGTGAACGGCGGCGAAACGAACTACATCTCGGCTACGCTCGCGATCTATCTCGATCTATATAACGTGTTCGTCAATCTGCTGTCCCTGCTCGGGATCTTCGGCGGCAATCGGAATTGACGATCCGAGGGCGGCAACGTCCTCGCTGAACAGAACCAGACACGAAGCGGCCCGCGGGCGAACGCCCGCTCCGTTCTCGAACCGACGAGCCCCCGCGTGCCCATGCGGCGCGGGGGCTCGTTCTTTTGAGCCGCCTCACCCAAATAGGTCTCGACCCGAGGCCGGGATGCGCGGTTCGGGCCTTCGGGCCACCAGCGTGGATTGCAACAATTGCGCTAGCTGATGTTTGCCACTCAATAACGAGATGGCTACGATGGCGGCTTGTCGAATCGCCCGCCACCGGCTTGGTGATTCGCCCACCACCGCGTACAGGCAAATCGCAGCCCATCCGTCAGACCAGTGTCCGTCTCATCCAGCATTACCCTTACCGACGTTTGTCGATGGCACGAGTTGGGCGATAGGCCGAAGCCTCGCACGTCTGTCGCCGCGACCCTCGTGGTGGTCCTCGCGCTGCACGGCCTCGCATGGTGGCTCATGGGCGCGCCAGAACGCACGGCTATGGTCGGGGAAGCGCTACGAGAGCTGCCGCAATCGCAGCTGCAACCGCTCGTCGTCTCGCTAGTGGCGCCTTCCACCCCGCGGCTCGCGGCGCCGGACCCTTTGGCCCACGCTGCGGCGGCGCCCAATCGGCCGCCGTTACGCCCTAGCGTTGCGCACGCGCCAATCATGCGCAAAGCGCCGTTGACGGCATCGACAGCTGCTGTAGACGCGTCGCGCCTTCCGGGAGCACCCACAGTAGCCGATGGCGCTTTGATCGAGCGAAGCGCCGCGGACGATGGCAGCGCGTCGCGGTCGTTCCATTACGGCAGCAATGCGCAACGCGCGGTCGCCGGCGCCGGCGCGGCGAATCCGGCGGCAGCGCCACCCGAAAGTGAATTCGAGCGTCGAACGGCAAAGGCGGCGAAGACCGATTGCCGTCGGAGGCACGCCGACATGGGCTTATTGGCGGTGCCGATGCTTGCGTATGACGCGATGAGCGACTCGGGATGCCGCTGGTAGCCATGGATAACCGTGCGTGGCGGTTCTACCCGTCATACGCGGTACTACGCGGTAATGCTCGCCCTTACTTGCGCTCGAACAACGCGATCGATTCGACGTGTGACGTATGCGGGAACATGTTAACCACGCCCGCTCCTGTCAACCGATACGCGGCCTCGTGCACGAGCAAGCCCGCGTCGCGTGCCAGTGTCGCCGGATTACACGATACGTAGACGATCCGGTCCGGCAGCGATCCCTCCCCGCTTTGGGCCATCTGCGCCAGCGCTTTGCATAGGGCGAGCGCCCCTTCGCGCGGCGGATCGACCAGGAATTTGTCGAATGGCCCAAGCGCGCGCAAATCGTCGGCCGTGATGTCGAACAAATTGCGGCAGGCGAACGACGTATGGCGGTCAACGCCGTTGATCTTTGCATTGGCCAGCGCGCGCGCGGTCAGCGCCTCGCTCCCCTCGATCCCGACGACCTCCCGCGCCAGCCGCGCGAGCGGCAGCGTGAAGTTGCCAAGGCCGCAAAACAGATCGAGCACGCGGTCGGTGCGCGCGGGCGCGAGCAAGCGCAGCGCGCGGCCAACCAGCACCCGGTTGATTGCATGATTGACCTGCGTGAAATCGGTCGGCTTGAACGGCATGCGGATGCCGAACTCCGGCAACGTGTAATCGAGTTCAACATCGAGCGGATAAAACGGCACGGCCGTGTCCGGCCCCTTCGGTTGAATCCAGAACTGCACGCCGTACGCATCCGCGAACGCGCGCACCTGGGCTTCGTCGTCGGCTGTCATCGGCTCGAGCACGCGCAACACGAGTGCGGTTACGCTTGCGCCCACCGCCAGTTCTATTTGCGGCAAGCGATCGCGAATGGACAGACCTTCCACGAGCCCGCGCAGCGGCACGAGCATCGCCGAAACATGCGGCGGCAGCACTTCGCAGCTCGTCATATCGGTGACGTAGCTGCTCTTCTTCTCGTGGAAGCCGACGAGCACACCGCCCCTTTTGGCAATGTGGCGAACGGTCAGCCGCGCGCGGTAGCGGTAGCCCCAGGAAGGCCCGTGGATCGGTCTGAAAACGGTCTCGGGCCGCACTTTGGACAAATGCCAGAGGTTGTCCTCGAGGACTCTCTGCTTGATCGCCACTTGCGCACGTTCATCCAAATGCTGCATCGAGCAGCCGCCGCAGGTGCCGAAAAACGGGCACTGGGGCGCCGTGCGCATGACGCTTGCGCGCAAGATATCGACGAGCGTCGCCTGCTCGAAGCTTCGCTTCTTGCGGTAGCTCGAATACGTAACTTGCTCTCCGGGCAGCGCGCCTTCGACAAAAATGACCTTTCCGGGCCCGCCATTTTCGGTCGTTAAGCGCCCGACGCCGCGCGCCTCCATGTCGAGCGAGTCGATTTCGATAATAGGGGCAGCGCCGGGATCACGCGGCGAAGCGCCGCTCTCGCTGCGGCGCGCGATACTACGAGAAGATTGGGACACCTGCAGCTTCCTGACGGACACGGGACGGAAGGCGAGATTGTAGACGAACGGCGCAATGCAACGGAGGGCGACGATGAAGCTCGTAAGTTGGAATGTGCAGTGGGGACGCGATGCGGGTGGCCGAGTCGACCTTATGCGAACGATCGACGAAGCCAAGCGCCTCGCGGACTTCGACGTGCTGTGCATGCAGGAAATCACGCGCGGCTTCGGTGTGCTGCCAGGCGGTCCGGGTCCCGACCAGTTTGCCGAAATCGCGCGGGTGCTGCCCGGGTACACGGTGCTCGACGCCATCGGCGCCGATCTACCGTCGCTCGACGGCTCACCGTCGCGCCGCCAATTCGGCAATGCGATTGCGACTCGACTCCCGGTCTCGCTCGTCATCCGCCATGCGCTGCCATGGCCGGCCGACGCCCCTTCGCCGTCGATGCAGCGCGTTGCGCTAGAGGCCGTCGTAGAGACGAGCGGCGGCCCGCTACGCATCCTCGTCACCCATCTCGAATTCTATTCGCTCAAGCAGCGGCTAGCGCAAGTCGACGAATTGCGGCGGCTGCAACAGGAGGCAGCCGACCATGCAGCCCACCCGGCGCCGGCCGAGAATGCAAGGGGCCCGTTCGCACCGACGGTTCGGCCGGTCAGCGCCATTGTTTGCGGAGATTTCAACAGCGGGTTCGGGTCGCAAGCGTATCAACGCTTCATCGCGCCGTTGCCTGGCACGCCGCGCTTTATCGACGCATGGACAACCTCACACCCGGGTGTCGAGCCGCCGCTGACAGCCGGCGTCTACGACACCGCACAGTGGGGTTCGGGAGCGATGACGTGCGACTTCGTGTTCATCACCGAAGACTTACGCGGCCGCCTTCGAGGCTGCGAGATCGACGGCGCGACGCAGGCGTCCGATCACCAGCCGGTCGTGCTGGAAATCGATTGAGCCAGCGCCGTCTTCGTCATAGTCTTCGTCAAAAACGTTTTCAGCGCGGCACGCCGCCGGCGACGGCCGGTTCGCCGAAGGCAGCGAGGTACTCAACCCAATGCGGCGCGCTCTCTTGCGCGAGCGATTGCTTGACGAAAACGATCTCGTCCGCGTACTCATCGGCTGAAAACGCGCCGCGCATCAATTGAAAGCGGCAATAGAGCAGGTAGGTGTTGACGACGTCGGTTTCGCAATAGTTGCGGATCTCCTCGATACGGCCTTCGCGGAATGCAGTCCAGACTTGGCCACCGTCCATTCCGAGCTTGCCCGGGAAGCCGCACAGCTTAGCCAGTGCATCGAGCGGTGCATTGGCGCGCGCTTGGTACATGGCGAGCACGTCCATCAAATCGGTATGCCGCGAGTGGTATCGACTGAGGTAGTTGTTCCACTTGAAGTCGCGATCGTCCGCGCCGAGATCCCAATAGCGGGGGGCGGCAATGCCGTGCACGAGCGCACGGTAGTGCAATACGGGCAAATCGAAGCCGCCGCCGTTCCAAGACACGAGTTGAGGCGTGTACTTTTCGATCACGCGATAAAACGACTGAATCAGTGCGGCTTCGCTGTCCTCGACGGTGCCGAGCGATCGCACGCGCAAACCCGTCCGGTCGCGGAAGACGCACGAGATGGCGGCGACGCGCTGCAGGTGATGTGGCAAGAAATCACTGCCGGTCTTCTCGCGGCGCGCCGCGAATGCGTGGTCGGCCACTTCCGCATCGCTCATCGAATCGGGCAGATCGTCGAGACGGCGGATACCGGCGACATCGGGAATCGTCTCGATGTCGAAAACAAGAATCGGAATCATGAATTCTAGAAAAAGACGCCCTTACAGAACCGCATCCTTGCGCACGCCGTTGGACGCAAAAAACCGCTTCAAGCGCACGAGCGCTTCCTGCTGAATCTGCCTCACCCGCTCCCGCGTGAGGCCCATTTCGTCGGCCAATTCTTCAAGGGTCGCCGGCTCGATGTGATTGAGCCCAAAGCGCCGCTCGATCACATGCCGATGCTTGTCGGACAAGCGCGACAGCCAGGCACGCGTCAACGTCTCGAGCTCGCGATGCTGCACTTCGGCGTCGGGCGACTGGCTTTGGTCGTCGGACAGCAGATCGAGCAGGCTGCTCGCCGGATCGAGATCGAGGGGCGCGTCGAGCGAGGCGGTGTGTTCGTTCAGCGCCAGGATATCGGTGACCTCGTCGGTCGTCTTGCCCGTCAGGTAGGCAATGTCGTCGATGCTCGCATCGTGCCGCTCGACCGCTTCGCCCGAATTCATCGAATTCTTTTCGAGGTGGCGCTTCGCTCGCAGTACTTGATTGAGTTCGCGGATCACGTGCACGGGCAGCCGCACCGTGCGCGCCTGATTCATGATTGCGCGCTCGATGCTTTGGCGAATCCACCAAGTCGCGTAGGTCGAAAAGCGGAAGCCGCGCGTGGGATCGAATTTCTCGATTGCATGCATGAGCCCGAGGTTGCCTTCCTCGATCAGATCGAGCAGCGGCACGCCGCGGTTCAGATAGCCCTTTGCGATGCTGACGACGAGCCGCAGGTTGCGCTCGATCATGACCTGCCGCGCCTCGAATTCGCCGGCCTTGGCGAGCCTCGAATAACGCTGCTCTTCCTCGACCGTCAAGAGCGGCTTCACGCTGATGCGGTTCAGGTAATGCTGAATCGTGTCCGCCGTCAACTCGGCTTGCAGCAGCGCCCGGAAGTCATCCGGATCGGGCGCCGCGGGCTCCGCCGGCTCCTCGCGCCCTTCGCCGCCCTCCTCCGCCTCGGCAGAGGCCGACTCGGATTCGAACTCGGTTTCAGCCTCCGCCGGATCGTCCTCGGGTTCGGTCTTCGAAGCGCCGGCATCGGGCACCAGGTCGGGCGTAACGCGGGCGAGCGTGTCCGTTTCGGCTTGCTGCTTGCGGCGCTTCGATGTCGGCATGGTCGTATCGCTTATTGCGGCGGCAAGTATTTCATCGGATCGACAGGTTTGCCCTGTCGGCGGATCTCAAAGTGCAGCATCACGCGGTCGGAATCGCTGTTGCCCATTTCGGCGATCTTCTGCCCTTTGGTCACCGCGTCCCCCTCTTTTACCATCAAAGCGCGGTTATGTGCATAGGCCGTGAGGTACATCGCGTTGTGTTTGATGATAATGAGATTGCCGTAACCGCGCAGCCCATTTCCCGCATAGACGACGCGTCCGTCCGCGGCGGCCGTAACTGCCTCGCCCGGCGTGCCTGCGATGTTCAGTCCTTTGTTGGCGTTATCGTCGAACGTGTTCAGGAGGGCGCCTCGCACGGGCCACGAAAACGCGACGCTGCCCTCGCCCATTGGTGAACTGGCCGATGCACCGGCGGCCGGCTGAGGCGGAATGGTCGTGGCCGTGGCCCCCGGTCCCGAACCGTAGACCGGCGGGACAGCGGCGTTCGCCGTTGCCGTGCTCGGCTTGCTCCCGCTCGACGGCGCAAACGGCGCGCCTTGCACAGCACCGCCGTTCGTGACCGGCGCCGTTGCGACGCCCGGCGTGATCGCCGCGGGGTTCGCGCCGGGCGGCACAACACGCAATAGCTGATCGACTTCGATTTGGTTCGGATTCGCGAGATTGTTCCACGCGGCAATGTCACGATAGTTCTGACCGCTTTCGAGCGCGATGCGATAAAGCGTATCGCCCGGCTTCACGCGGTAGTACCCCGGCGGTGGCGGGCCCAGCGGCACGGCCGCCTGCGAGGCGCCGAACGGGGCTGCTGGCGCGGCGCTCGTCGAAAGTGCGCTCGAGCGGTCGACGACGGGCGCCTGATCGAGCCGCGTCGCGCACGCGGCGAGCGTCGTCAGGGCAAGCGCACAGACGACGCGCTGAGCGGCGCTCAACCGAGCCTGTTGGTTGTGGGTTTGCATCGCGCGCAACGTAAACATCGGTGTCAAATCACTCCGGATTTTAAAGGGACAAAAAAAACGCGATCGAGGCGCGACTCCCGCCATTGATTGGGAGCGACACGCTCGACGAGCGTGAGAACCTGCGCCTGAGCGTCCTGCGATCCGACCGGCGCAACGAGCCTGCCGCCGACGGCCAACTGCTCGAGCAGCGCCTGCGGCACGTCGAGCCCCGCGGCCGCGATCACGATCGCGTCGAACGGCGCGGCGGCGGGCAGGCCCACGCGTCCGTCGCCGTAGTGCAGCCGAATGTTCGGCACCCGCAGCGGCCGCAAGTTGAGCTTGGCGCGTTCGTAGAGCGGTTTCACTCGCTCGATCGAATAAACGTCTCCCGCAATGCGGCTCAACACGGCTGCTTGATAGCCGCAGCCGGTGCCGATCTCAAGCACGCGTTCGAGCGTGCGGCCCGCGGCGGCAAGCTCGAGCATGCGTGCGACGACTGACGGCTTCGAGATCGTCTGATGATGACCGATCGGCAGCGCCGCGTCTTCGTAAGCCTGTGTCGCAAGGCCTGGATCCACGAACATATGGCGCGGCACCGCGGCCAACGCATCGAGCACCCTAGTATCGGCGATGCCGTTCGCTCGCAGCCGTTCGACCATCCGTTCCCGCACCCGTTCGGAAGTCAGCGCGAAGGTTCCGGCCAGCGCGACGTTGGGTGCCCCCATTTTGTCGGCGGTATGCGACGCGTAGGTGTCGATTCGTCGAACGCCATTCTCGCGCACGGCGAGCGGTTCCCGCGGACGCCCGCGCTCGTCGGCGCGGGTGCGGGGCTCGGCCCCGGCCGTGCGCGGCTTGCGCTCGAGATCGGCCAGCCCGAGCGGAAAGCGCTTGGCGCGTTCGCTCGTCATGAATGGCGACGCCCCGCGCGCGCCCACTCGCGCGTCGCGGCCATCATCTGCGTATGAGTGAGATCGAGCTGTAGCGGCGTGATCGACACGCGGCCGTTAGCCAGCGCATGGAAATCGGTGCCTTCGCTCGCATCGAGCGCCCCGCCCGACGGCCCGATCCAATAGATGGGCTCGCCGCGCGGATTCGTTTGGCGAATGACAGGCTGCGACGGATGCCGCTTGCCGAGACGCGTCACCGCCCATTCACCAAGTTCGTCGTACGGTAGGTTCGGGATGTTGACGTTCAGCAGCGGATGCGCCGGCAGCGGGTGCGCGAGAAAGTGACGAACGATGTCGGCCGCCACCCGTGCCGCATCGTCCAAATGCGACCAATCTTTTTCGACGAGCGAGAACGCGATGGCCGGGACGCCGAACATGACGCCTTCGGTAGCGGCCGCGACCGTGCCCGAGTACAGCGTGTCCTCGCCGACGTTCTGACCGTTGTTGATGCCTGAGACGACGAGATCGGGCTTGTGGTCGAGCATGCCGGTGAGTGCGATGTGGACCGAATCGGTCGGCGTGCCGTTGACGTAGTAAAAACCGTTGGCCGATCGCCAGACCGAAAGCGGACGCGAAAGCGTCAGCGAGTTCGATGCGCCGCTGCAGTTTTGCTCGGGCGCCATGACCGTCACTTCGCCGAGCGGCTGGAGCGCATGATGGAGCGCCTCGATGCCGGGCGCTAGATAACCGTCGTCGTTGCTCAGTAGGATTCGCATCCGGCGATTGTAACCGAGGACCGATGACGCCTGAACGATCCGACGACTGCGCGCGACCGCATTCGTTCCGTCTCGAAAAGGCACGGCCGTTCGGCTCGATCCAGCTTGATCTACACTGGCGCGATGCCCATCCATTCGGAAGGAGATTCCATGCGCGCCATTCGATGCAACCGATACGGGCCGCCTGACACGCTTGTCGTCGAGACCCTGCCCGACCTCCAGCCCGGGCAGGGCGAAATCGTGGTGGACGTCAAAGCGGCCAGCGTCAACTTCCCCGACGTGCTCGTCATCGAGAACAAGTATCAGTTCAAGCCGCCGCTGCCGTTCACGCCGGGCTCGGAGGTGGCGGGGCTCGTGCGGGCCGTTGGAGCGGGCGTCTCGCATCTGCGAGTAGGCATGCGGGTCGCGGCCTTCACGCGTATCGGCGGCTTCGCCGAACAAGCACTCGCACCGGCCGATGCATGCATGCCCCTGCCGGAAGACGCCGACTTCGCGACAGCGGCCGCGTTCACGCTCGCCTACGGAACGTCGCACCATGCCGTCATCGATCGCGGCGCCCTGCGCGCCGGCGAGACGATGCTGGTGCTCGGTGCCGCCGGGGGTGTCGGGCTGGCCGCCGTCGAGATCGGCAAGGCGATCGGCGCGCGCGTGATCGCCGCGGCATCGAGCGACGAAAAGCTCGCCGTGGCGCGGGAACACGGCGCCGATGACGCGATCCGCTACGACAGCGAGGACTTGCGCGAACGTATCGCCGCCCTGACGGACGGGCGCGGTCCGGACGTCATCTACGACCCGGTCGGCGGTGTATTCGCCGAGCCCGCGTTTCGCAGCATCGGCTGGCGCGGGCGATACCTCGTCGTCGGTTTCGCGGGTGGGGAGATTCCGAAACTGCCGTTGAACCTTGCTCTGCTCAAGGGCGCAAGCATCGTCGGTATCTTCTGGGGAGAATTCGCGAAGCGCGAGCCGCAGCGCAACGCTCAAGCATTTGCCGAGCTCATTCGCTGGCTGCGCGAAGGAAAATTGCGCCCGCACATCAGCGCGCGCTACGGGCTCGACGACACGCCGCGCGCCTTGGCCGACATGGCTCAGCGTCGTGTAACGGGCAAAATCATCATCGTCCCTTGAGACTGTCGCCCGCCCGCTTTGCTTTATCCGGATCGCGGCCGCGAAGATGAAAACGCTTCGCGGCCAGCGATGTCGGCCTAATCGTCAAACGATCTTGCGCTCGCGCAACTGCCCGATCGCCGCGGCATCGTAGCCGAGCGATGCGAGCACTTCGTCGGTGTGCTCTCCGAGCGCCGGCCCAAGCCAACGCGTGCCCCCCGGCGTTTCTGAAAGCTTGGGCGTGACGTTCGGGAGCGCGATGTCGAGCCCATCTTGCCACTTGAAATGCTCGATCATCTTGCGCGCCGCGAACTGCGGATCCGCGAACATGTCCGCAGCGCTATAAATACGGCCGACGGGCACATCGGCCGCATTGAGCACGTCGAGCGCTTCGTCGATCGTGCGATCGGCCAGCCAGGCGGCGATGGCTTCGTCGATCTCGCGCGTGCGCGGCACGCGGCCGTCGTTGTGCGCGAGCGCCGGATCCTCGGCCAGATCGGGACGCTCGATCGCCATCATCAAGCGCTTGAAGATCGGATCGCTGTTGCCGCCGATCACCAGGCTGCCGTCTTTGCAGGGATAGGTATTGGACGGCACGATGCCGGGTAGCGAGGCGCCCGTGCGCTCGCGTACGGCGCCGTAGACGCCATACTCGGGCACGATGCTTTCCATCATGTTGAAGACGGCTTCGTACAGCGCGACATCGACGACCTGCCCTTTTCCTCCGTTCGCCTGACGATGATGCAGCGCCATCAGTGCTCCTATTACCGCGTGCAGCGCCGCAATCGAATCGCCGATCGAGATACCGATTCGCGGCGGAGGCAGTTCGGGATAGCCGGTGATGTGGCGCAAGCCGCCCATGGCCTCGGCGATCGAGCCGAATCCGGGCCGATCGCGGTACGGTCCGGTTTGGCCATAGCCCGACAGCCGCACCATGACGAGACCCGGATTGTCGGCGCTGAGTTCGTCGTAACCTAAGCCGAGTTTTTCGAGCAGCCCGGGGCGAAAATTTTCGACGACGATGTCAGCTTCGCGCGCGAGTTGCTTGAGGATCGCTTTGCCCTCCGGCGCTTTGAGATTGAGCGTCACCGATTTTTTATTGCGCGCCTGCACCGCCCACCAGAGCGACGTGCCGCCGGCTTCCGGGTAGAGCATCCGCCACTTGCGCAGCGGATCGCCACCGTTCGGATCCTCGATCTTGATGACTTCGGCTCCGAACTCGCCGAGCAGCCGCGATGCGAAAGGCCCCGCGATCAGCGTGCCCAATTCGAGCACCTTTACGCCCGCGAGCGGGCCTGTCGATGCGCTCATGTCGATCCTCTCCTCCAAAGAACGGACGGGCGAACGACTGCAGGGCCGCGTCCGGGGCATAGCGTTGCGTGGTGTTGCATTGCGTGCGACGCGGCGTTACAGCGAGCGTCGATCGAGCATCGCGCGCGCAATCGTGCCTGCGTCGACGTATTCGAGTTCGCCGCCCACCGGTACGCCACGCGCCAGACGCGTCACCGTCAGATCGCGCGCTTTCAGCGTTTGCGCGAGGTAATGGGCCGTCGCCTCGCCTTCGTTCGTAAAATTCGTCGCGAGCACGACTTCCTTGACGATGCCGTCGGTCGCACGCTTCACGAGGCGGTCAAAGTGGATTTCCTTCGGGCCGATGCCGTCGAGCGGACTCAAGCGCCCCATGAGGACGAAATAGAGGCCGCGGTAGGTCAGCGTCTGCTCGAGCATGATTTGATCCGCCGGGGTCTCGACGACACACAGCAGCGTCGGGTCGCGCGACTCGTCGCTGCAGACGTCGCACAGACGCGCCTCGGTGAACGTATTGCACTTCTCGCAATGACGCAGATGCTCGGTCGCGAACAGCAGCGAGCGGCCGAGCCGCTCGGCGCCTTCGCGATCGTGCTGCATCAAGTGGTAGGCCATGCGTTGCGCGGATTTCGGTCCGACGCCAGGCAGCGTGCGCAGCGCATCGACAAGCGCAACAAGGGCGGACGGCTGCTTCATGTCGGTACGAGCCAGGCGAGTTGCATCGGAAGCACGCTCAGAACGGCAGCTTGAATCCCGGCGGCAGCGGCAACCCCGATGTCATGCCGCTCATCTTTTCCTGCGCCGTCGCTTCGGCCTTGCGCACCGCATCGTTGAAGGCTGCGGCAACGAGATCTTCGAGCATGTCTTTGTCGTCGGCGAGCAAGCTCGGATCGATCGAGACGCGGCGCACGTCGTTCTTGCAGGTCATCGTCACCTTCACGAGCCCGGCGCCCGACTGGCCCTCGACCTCGATCAGCGCGAGCTGGTCCTGCATCTTCTTCATGTTTTCCTGCATTTGCTGGGCTTGCTTCATGAGCCCGGCGAGTTGGCCTTTCATCATGGATGTGCTCCTTGGATCGTTGGGTGTTGACGTTTGTTGCGTACGGCTGTCGCATCGATGCGATGCCGTCAATAGGTTGTTTCGAACAAGCTTATCGATCTCGTTCGTGACGCAGGCAGCCCGGCACTGCACTGCGTAGTCAGCGCGCCGCGGGGCGAGCCGCGGCGTCAGGCGATACGGGTCTCACCGAGCCCGGGACAATGCTCGCGCCGAACTCGCGGATCAATGCTTGCACGAACGGATCGGCACCGATCTCGCGCTCCGCTTCGCGCTGGCGCTGCGCGCGCGCCGCCGCCTCGAGCACCGCCGCCGTCCGGCGCGCGACGCCGACCGAGACACGCACGTCAACGATCTTGCCCAGCTTTTCGGCAAGCGCCGCCTCTAACTTCGCGACCTGCGCCGAGTCTGCATATTGCGGCACCGGAACACTCAGCATGATTGTCGAGTCGCCGGCGAGTTCAGTCAGTTCGCTATTGAACGCGAGTTGATGGGCGACGCCTGTCAGCCCAAGGCTGCTCGCGAGTGCCGGCCAGTCGCCGGCAAAGCCAAGCGAATCGAGTGCGACCGACGGCGGCAGCTGGCTTAAGTCGACGGATGGTGTCGTTGGCGCGGCCGATACATCGAAACCGGTATCGAGGCGGACGTCGTCGGGACCCGCGCCGAATCCGGGGGAGAAGCCGTCGTCGGGCGGTCCCGCAAAATAATCGTCCTCCGAGGACGGCGGCGGAAAGTCGTCCAGCGGCGGCATCTCATCCCACGGTGCCGGTGATGACGCCGCACCTGGCGATGCCGGGCGCGCGGGCTGCGCCGCCTGCGGTTCGGGCCTGCGCGGGCGCGGAGTCGGAACGGCAACCGGCGCGCGTGGCGCGGCCGCCTTGACCGGTACCGCGGCGACGGGCTTGGCCGCTGCGCGGCTGCGATCCGTCGATACGCGCAAGCCCGCGTTGCGCAGCACATCGAGCGCGGCGCTGGGCCCGCCCGCACGCGGGCGCGCCGCTTCCGATCGGACTTGCGCTTCCGGGGGCGAGACCCGTTGCGACTCGTGCTGCTCGGCGACGTCCTGCGACATCGATGCAGGCGCGTCTTCTCGTGCATCGACAGGCGGTGTGGCGGTAGCGGGTTCGGTCTGAGACTGCGTTGGGGCCGCAGCGGGAGCCTGGGTATCTGCGGCGCGCGACGGCGCAGCCGGAGGTTCCGTCGGCTCGGGTTGCCCATCCGCTCGCGCCGTCACCGGTGCGCGACGGCTCACCGCGCCATTGGACGCGCCCGCCTGTCCTGCATTTTTCGGCGCCTGCCCCGATGGGCCCGGTCCCGGCGGCGGCGCCGGCTCGAACGCGAGCATGCGCAGCAGCGTCATCGTAAAGCCCGCATACTCGTCGGGCGCTAGACCGAGTTCCGAGCGCCCAAGCGTAGCGATCTGATAGAACAGCTGAACCTGCTCGGGCGTCAGCGCCTGTGCAAAGCGTCGTAGATCGGCTGCCTCCGGCCACTCGTCGAGCACCGAAGCCGGCGCGAACTGCGCCCATGCAACGCGGTGAAGCAGGCTCGCCAAATCCTGCAACGCCGTGGAAAACGACAGGCTGCGCGACGCCATTTCATCGGCCACGGACAACACGAGTTGTCCGTCCCCGACAGTGATCGCATCGAGCAGCCGGATCAGGTAGCTTTGATCGAGCGCACCGAGCATGCCGCGCACGGCTTCCTCGGTCACATGGTTGGCCGAATAGGCGATCGCCTGATCGGTTAGCGACAGCGCATCGCGCATGCTGCCCTCGGCCGCACGCGCGAGCAGACGCAACGCTTGCGGCTCGGACGCAATCTGCTCGGCCGCAAGAATCCGTTCGAGATGGTCGACGATGTGACCCGCCGGCATCTGCTTCAAATTGAATTGCAGGCAGCGCGACAGCACCGTGACCGGGATCTTTTGCGGATCGGTCGTCGCGAGGATGAATTTGATGTGCGGCGGCGGCTCTTCCAGCGTCTTGAGCATCGCGTTGAACGCATGGTTCGTCAGCATGTGCACTTCGTCGATCATATAGACCTTGAAGCGCGCATCGACCGGCGCATAAACCGCGCGCTCGAGCAGTGCCGCCATTTCGTCGACGCCGCGGTTGCTCGCCGCGTCCATTTCGACGTAATCGATGAAACGTCCCTCGTCGATCTCGCGGCATGCGCGGCATACACCGCACGGGGTGGCCGTGATGCCTGTCTCGCAATTAAGCGCTTTTGCGAAAATGCGCGAGAGCGTCGTCTTGCCGACACCGCGTGTGCCGGTGAAGAGATACGCGTGGTGCAGGCGCGCGCCGTCGAGTGCGTGCGTGAGCGCACGCACGACGTGTTCTTGTCCGACGAGCGAAGCGAAATCCCTCGGTCGCCACTTGCGTGCGAGAACTTGATAGGTCATCGAGAAATTGTATCAGCAACGCCGCCCCGCCAATGCAATCGCGCACGCCGCGCCGATCGCGCTAAAGCGGTGCGTGAAAGCGGAACCGCGCACCTGGCGGCGATCGATAGTGCAACGATGGGGACGGTGAAGAGGCGCTGACGAGTCGCTGCCGAGGAACTGAGAAGCGAAGCGCTGAAGCGGAGCTGAGAAGCGGGACCGAGAGCGGGATTGAGAAGCGGAGCCGAAAAGCAGAAGCGGAGCCGAAAAGCGGCGCGCGCGAAGTAAAAAGAGAAGCGGAAGGTGACGAGCCTGACCCTCGGCACTGGTGGAAAACGGCTGTGGCTGCTTCGTTCCCGACCTGACCAGATTGACCATCCCTCCATGCGAGGAGGCCCGTCACGGCGCATTCTATCACCGCCCCGCGGCACGCGCGAGCGCCACTCGCGATTTTCTTTCGGGATGCGACACAGTCGGCCCGAGTCGAACCCGCGTCGAACGCGCGTCCAGCGGCGTTCGCACGGCCACTATCGCTTCGCACGACACATAGCAATTTGGGCTAATATGACGAGCAGACGACCCGCAGCACGCGAGCCTTCGGCATCGATCGGCCCGTGCGCTTTTCTGGAAGGTTTCTGCGAAGTTGCCTGCGAAGTTTGCTGAGAGGTTTGCTGAGAAGCGAGCGCCGTTTCCTTGCCGGCATCCGCGACTCCACGGGCGTGCTCGGAACGATTTCTGGTTTTGGTGTATCGTGGCGAGCAATTTCAGACGCGGGCCTCGAACCCGAAGAGGTACTTTTACATGAGTGAACAAATCAAGCACATCAGCGACGCATCGTTCGAACAGGACGTCGTAAAATCCGACAAGCCCGTGCTTCTCGATTTTTGGGCCGAGTGGTGCGGGCCCTGCAAGATGATTGCCCCGATCCTCGACGAAGTCGCGAAGGATTACGGCGACCGCCTTCAGATTGCCAAGATCAACGTGGACGAGCATCAATCCACTCCGGCGAAGTTCGGCGTGCGCGGTATCCCCACGCTGATCCTCTTCAAGAACGGTGCCGTGGCGGCTCAGAAAGTCGGCGCGTTGTCGAAGTCGCAACTGACGGCGTTCCTCGACAGCCACCTGTGATCGACATAGCCGAGCCTGTTGTCCCATTGCAACAGGCTCGGTTTATAGCGAAGCCGCCCGATCGGGACGACTGCCGCGCTGTGGTATGCTAGAATCATAAGACTTCAAGGCACATAAGTCTCTGATAAGTCTCTGAGCGGTTCCGCTCAACTCTCCTCCCACATTTCTTTTCGTCGCATCTTCTCCCTGGCGGGATTTCCGTATGCATTTATCCGAGCTTAAGTCTCAGCACGTCTCTCAATTGATCGAGATGGCGAATGGCCTCGAGATCGAAAGCGCGAACCGGCTGCGCAAGCAAGAGCTGATGTTCGCCATTCTTAAGAAACGCGCCAAAACCGGCGAGACCATTTTCGGCGACGGCACGCTCGAGGTGCTGCCCGACGGCTTCGGCTTCCTGCGCTCACCCGAAATGTCGTACCTCGCCAGCACGGACGACATTTACATCAGCCCCTCGCAAATCCGGCGCTTCAATTTGCACACGGGCGATACGATCGAAGGCGAGGTACGCACGCCGAAGGACGGCGAACGCTACTTCGCGCTCGTCAAGGTCGATAAAGTCAACGGTCAGCCGCCCGAGGCCTCGAAACATAAGATCATGTTCGAGAACCTCACGCCGCTGCATCCGAACAAGCCGCTGCTGCTCGAGCGCGAAATGCGGGGCGAGGAAAACGTCACGGGCCGCATCATCGACATGATCGCCCCGATCGGCAAAGGCCAGCGCGGCCTGCTGGTCGCATCGCCGAAGTCGGGCAAGACGGTCATGCTTCAGCACATCGCGCATGCGATCAAACACAATCACCCCGACGTGGTTCTGTTCGTGCTGCTGATCGACGAGCGTCCCGAGGAAGTCACGGAAATGCAGCGCTCGGTGGCCGGCGAAGTGGTTGCCTCCACCTTCGACGAGCCGGCCACGCGCCACGTGCAAGTGGCCGAAATGGTCATCGAAAAGGCCAAGCGTCTCGTCGAGATGAAGCACGACGTCGTCATCCTGCTCGATTCGATCACGCGTCTTGCGCGCGCCTACAACACCGTCATTCCGGCGTCGGGCAAGGTCCTCACGGGCGGTGTCGACGCCAACGCACTGCAGCGTCCGAAGCGCTTCTTCGGCGCGGCGCGCAACATCGAGGAAGGCGGTTCGCTCACGATCATCGGCACGGCCCTCATCGAAACGGGCAGCCGCATGGACGATGTGATCTACGAAGAGTTCAAGGGCACCGGCAACATGGAAGTGCACCTCGAGCGGCGCCTCGCGGAAAAGCGCGTGTATCCGTCGCTGAACTTAAACAAGTCGGGCACGCGCCGCGAAGAGTTGCTGATCAAGCCCGAGATCCTTCAAAAGGTCTGGGTACTGCGCAAGTTCATCCACGACATGGATGAAGTCGAAGCGATGGAATTCTTGCTCGACAAGGTCCGCCAGACGAAGAGCAACTCCGAGTTCTTCGATCTGATGCGCCGCGGCGGCGGCTAAGGCGAAAGCGCCGCCCGCGCCCTCTACGGCCGGGCAGCGCATATCGACCATCGTCTGTCTCTCGATGTTCTCCAAGCTCACGCGCTGGCTCGGTAAGCACCGCCGAGAACGCGTGCTGCGCGAGCACGCCATCGACGATTCGCTTTGGCAAGCCACCCTCGAAGGCTTGCCTTTTCTCGGCTATCTCGGCGTAGACGATCTCGTCCGGCTGCGCGAGATGACGAGCCTGTTCATTGCCCAAAAGGAATTTTCGACGGCCCACGGCCTCGAGTTGTCCGACGACATCGTCGTGGGCATCGCCGCGCAGGCCTGCCTACCCGTGCTCAATCTAAGCCTCGATCTATATCGGGGCTGGGTTGGCGTGATCGTGTATCCGGGTGAATTCGTGATTCGCAAGACGGTTGAAGACGAAGACGGCGTCGTGCATGAGGTCGAGCATGACGCGAGCGGCGAAGCGTGGGAAGGCGGCCCTGTCATCCTGTCCTGGGAAGACGCACAGCTGACCGACGGCCGCGGTGCCTACAACGTCGTCATCCACGAGTTTGCACATAAGATCGACATGCTGACGGGCGAAACCGACGGCCATCCGCCGCTCTTTCGGCGCTGGCATGCCCCGCTCGACGCGCACACCTGGGCAGACGTGTTCGACAGCGCCTACGACCGCTTTTGCTCGCACGTCGATGCGGTGCCGCGCAGGCGCTGGGCGCGCTTCGAGCGCGAATCGTTGATCGATCCTTACGCGGCGGACCACCCATCCGAGTTCTTCGCCGTCTGCAGCGAGGCGCTGTTCGTCCAACCGCAGGCGTTCGAAGCCGAATACCCCGAGCTTTACCGGCTGCTCGCGCGCTATTATCGCCAAGACCCGGCCCGCATGATTCGCGCGTGATTCAATTCGTCAACCGACTGATTTTCTGGCATAATCGCTTTTTTTCGACCTTGGGCAAGTGGCTCGCGCCTTCGGCCGCAGCAGATTCGCCGCCATGGGGCAGCGAAGCGCGCGGCGGTGCAGCGTGGGTTGGCTACCGCCAGACTAAAGGAAACACCATGAAAGAAGGCATTCACCCCAATTACCGTGAAGTCGTTTTCCACGATCTGTCGAACGGCTTCATGTTCGTGACGCGCTCGACGATCCAAACGCGCGAAACGATCGAACACGAAGGCAAGACCTATCCGCTGGCCAAGATCGAAGTCTCGTCGGAATCGCACCCGTTCTACACGGGCCAGCAGAAGATCATGGACGTGGCCGGTCGCGTCGAGAAGTTCAACAAGAAATTCGGCGCCCGCGCAGCAGGCAAGGCCGCGAAGTAAGTTCGCGCCAGGCACATGCGCCCGGCCCTCACGCCGGACGGACCCAAGGGCAGCTGCGGCTGCCCTTTTTATTTGCGCAATGGTAATGAGCACGCAGCGCATGACGCGCGATGGTCGGCGCGACTACAATGCCGCATCGCGCGCCAAGGCGCCTCCCCCAATAAGCAAGACAACCGCCCTGCGAGATCCGCTCAGCCTGCATGAGACCCGTCGTCCGCCTCACCGCCTCTGCTACGCGTGCGCTGCCGCGCTGGCTGTTGCTCACGCTCTGCATCGTTTATGCCGCGTTCGGTCTGTTCGGCCGCGACCCGTGGAAGAACGAGGACGCAGCAGGCTTCGGCGTCATGTGGACCATGGCCGGCGGCGGCGCACACGATTGGCTGCTGCCCAACCTCGTGGGCAAGTTCATCACCGATGACGGCCCGCTTGGCTACTGGCTCGGCGCCCTCTCTATTCGTGGGCTCGCGCCCTGGGTGGACGCAGCCGACGCTTCCCGGGTCGCAACGGGCATCCTGTTTTGCGTGACGTGCGGGTTCGTTTGGTATGCGGCCTACCTGCTTGGCCGGCGCGCCGAAGTGCAGCCGTTCAAGTATGCCTTCGGCGGAGAGCCTGAACCGCGCGATTACGGTCGCACGCTGGCCGACGGCGCACTGCTGATCCTCTTGGCCTCTTTCGGGCTGGCCGAACGCGGGCACGAAACGACGCCGCAGCTCTCGCAATGCATGGGCGTCGCCATGCTCGTCTACGGACTCGTGCGCGGTGCCGACAAGCCGCTGCAAGGTGCGCTCTGGTGGGCATGCGCCATCGGGGTGTTGGCTTTGTCCGGCAATCCCTTGCTCGTCATTGCGCTGCTGGCCAGCATGCTCGCGATGGTCGCGCTCGTGCCCGACCTACGCTCGATCTGGTTTCCGCTCGTCGGACTCCCGCTCGCGGTAGCGCTCGCGCTAGCGTGGCCGGTCGCCATCTTGCGCCTCTACCCCGACGATGCGCGCTGGTTCATCGAGCAATGGCTCAACGGCAGCATCAATCGATTCTCCGCACCGCCCGGGCACGTGTGGCTCTATGCGTTTAAGAATCTGCCGCTGTTCACTTGGCCCGCATGGCCGCTGGCGCTGTGGGCGTGGGTCAGTTGGGGCGGGCTGCGCCGCAAGCCGCACATTGCGATTCCCGTGTTCGTCGCGCTACCGCTGCTCGTGCTCTCGGTACTGCAAAGCCACCAAACGAATCGGCTTTACATCCTGCTGCTGCCGCCGCTCGCGACGCTGGCCGCCTTCGCACTGCCGACGCTCAAGCGCGGCGCAATCAATGCGTTCGATTGGTTTGCCGTGCTGAGCTTCTCGATCCTCGGCATCTTTGTCTGGCTCGTCTGGCTGGCCGCGCAAACGGGCGCCCCGCGTCCCCTTGCGCGTAATCTCGCTCGTCTCGTGCCCGGTTTTGTGCCGCAATTGAACGTGCTCGCCTTCATCTGCGCGGTCGCGGCCACCCTCTGCTGGCTCGCGCTCGTGCGCTGGCGCATCGCGCGCCATCCCAAGGTGCTCTGGCGCAGTGTCGTGCTCTCGAGCGCGGGCACAACGCTTATGTGGGTGCTGTTGATGACCCTGTGGCTGCCCATGGTCAACTACAGCCGGACCTATCGCGACGTCGCGCTGCAAATCGCCGAACACCTCCCCGACGATTACACCTGCATTTCGCCCGTCAGGCTCGGCGATGCGCAACTTGCGTCGTTCGCCTATTTTGGCGATATGCAATTCTCGTTCAGCGAAGACTGCGACGTGCTGTTGCGGCAAGACTCCGCCGATTTCAGCGCGCCCAGCCCGATGCTGAACTATGCGTGGAAGCTCGTTTGGGAAGGCCGGCGCGCGGCCGATCGCGACGAACGGTTCAAGCTTTACGTACGCGTCGATCGGCAGGCGCCCAAGATCGAGCGGCGGCACCACCGAGCCACGAAGCACTGACCCACCAAGATCGACGCCATGTTCGCTGACATCCGCAAGATTGCCGAGCTTGCGTGGCCGGTGCTCATCGGGCAGCTCGCCATCATTGCATTCGGCGTGATGGACACGGTAATGGTCGGCCGCTATTCGGCCGTCGATCTGGCCGCGCTCGGGCTCGGCTCGTCCGTCTACATCTCCGTATTCGTCGGCCTGACGGGCGTCATCCTCGCGTTGCAGCCAATCTGCGGGCAGCTCTTCGGCGCACGGCGCTATACGGAAATCGGCGAGGAAGTCCGCCAAGGGCTATGGCTGTCGGCAGGGCTCGCGGCGCTCGGGTTCGTCGTCATGTTCTTTCCAGGGCCGCTGCTCGACATTTCGCACGTGCCGCCGGCGCTGTACGAGCGCACCGAAGCTTACCTGCGCATCGCGGCGTTCGGGCTGCCGGCGAGCCTGGCCTTTCGCGTCTACACGGCACTGGCAAACGGCGTGGGAAAGCCGCGGCTCGTGATGGTGCTGCAAGTCGCTGCCCTGCTGATCAAAATCCCGCTCAATTTCTGGTTCATCTTCGGCGGACTCGGTATCCCCGCGCTCGGCGGCCCCGGCTGCGCGCTCGCCAGCACGGTCATCAACTGCGCGTTCGCCGCGATCGGCTGGACGCTGCTGGCGAAGCTCGATTTCTTCGCGCCGTTCGAGATCTTCAAGCACTTTTGCTGGCCACAGCGGCATCGGCAATTTGCGCTGCTCAAGCTCGGCGTACCGATGGGTCTCTCGTTCTTGATCGAGGTGACTTCCTATACGTTCATGGCGCTCTTCATCGCGCGCTTCGGCACGACGACGCTGGCCGGCCATCAGATCACCGGCAATTTTGGCGCCGTGCTCTATATGACGCCGATGTCGATCGGCGTCGCCACATCGACGCTCGTCGCACAAGCGCTGGGCGCGCATCGTCGTGAAGCCGCACAAACGCTGGCGAGGCACGGCATTACACTCGCATGCGCGATCGGTCTCGCCTATGCGGCGACGGCGCTCGCCTTGCGTCCTCAGATTCTTGCGGGCTATACGACGGATGCGGCGGTGATCGCGGCCGCCATGCCGCTGCTGCCGATCATGCTGATCTACCACATCTTCGACACGTTCCAGACGGTAACGGCCTTCGTGCTGCGCGCCTATAAGGTGGCTGTCGTGCCCACCGTCATCTATGCGATCGCGTTGTGGGGCGTCGGGATGGGGGGCGGCTATCTGCTCGGCTTCAACGTTGGCGGCGCCGTGCCGGGTTGGCTGACCGGTGCGCGCGGATTCTGGGCCGCCAGTGCCGCCAGCCTCGCCGTAGCCGGCGGCGGCTTATTCGTGTATTGGCGCATCGTCAGCAAACGCATGCTCGAGCAAGCAGAGCACGCCATGCCGACAGCGGCGCGCTAGCGCAGCATGGTGGCGGACCGGACGTGCCGATGCTGCCGATGCATCAGGCACGCATTCATTAGGCCGCCACCGTACCGGCTGCTTGCGCCGCATCGCGCGCCGCGAAGACCTCGCGTGCCGCGAACAGCGCATTGAGCGCGGCCGGAAAGCCGGCATAGCCAGCCATTTGCATGAAGACCTCGACGATCTCCTCGCGCGTGCAGCCGACGTTCAGCGCGCCTTCGACGTGCAATTTCAGTTGCGGCTGCGCGTTGCCGAGCGCTGCCAGCGCGGCGATCGCGGCAATCTCGCGCGATTTGAGATCGAGCCCCGGCCGGCTGTAGATATCGCCGAACGCAAATTCGATCAGGTAGCGCGCAAAGTCCGGCGCGATCGGCGCCAACGCTTCGATCACGCGCTCGCCGGCCTCGCCGTCGACTTCTTTGAGCTTCTCCCATCCACGCGCGTAGCGGTCGTTGCTTGTCTTGGTGTCGTGTGCCATGGTCGATCCTTTGATGGTTGAGGGTTTATTTTTGCATCCGTCATGTCTGGGGTCGGTCCAGACCCAGCACCATCTCGTCGTAAGCGAGAATCTTCTGCTCGATCGCGGCCAGGTTCGCTTGCCACTGCTGCAGTTGGGCCACCACGGCTGCGCGGTGCTCGATCAGCAGCGCACGCCGCTGCGCGGCTGTCTCGACACCGCGCGCACGAAGCGCGGCGATCGCTTGCATCCGGGCGATCGGCATTCCGGTCGCTTTCAGGCGCATCACGAATCTCAGCCATTCGATATCGGCCGGCGCGTAGAGGCGGTGTCCCGCATCGGAGCGCGACACCGGCCGAATCAACCCGGCCTGCTCGTAGTACCGCAGCGTATGCGTCGTGACGCCGAGCGCTTCAGCCATGCGCCCAATCGTGAGTGCTTCCGACATGACAACCTCAACGTTAAGACTTCGAGCGCACTCGAAGTCAAGCGCGTTCGCGCAGGGTTCCACGAAAAAACGGCCGAGCGCGCAAACACTCGGCCGTCCGAGACTACCTCCGGGCGGACTGCCCGGCAAAGCGCTGTCAGTGCACGACGCGCTCGAAGACGAACTTGCCGCCCTCCACATCGACCGGAATCACATCTTTCGGCCCGAATCGCCCGGCAAGGATCAGCTTGGCGACCGGGTTCTCGATCTCCTGCTGGATCGCTCGCTTGAGCGGTCGCGCGCCGAACAGCGGATCGTAGCCGACCTTCGCGATCTGCTCGAGTGCACCGTCGGACACGATGAGTCGCATTTCCAGCCGCTCGAGCCGTTCGTGCAGACGTTGTAGCTGGATCTTCGCGATCGACTCGATATTGCGGCGATCGAGCGAATGGAACACGACGACTTCATCGATCCGGTTCAAGAACTCGGGACGGAAATGCTGTTTCACCTCCGTCCACACCGCATCGCGCACCGCGCCGTGCGGCTCACCCGACATCGCCTGAATCATCTGCGAACCCAGGTTCGAGGTCATCACGATGACCGTATTCTTGAAATCGACCGTGCGGCCTTGGCCATCGGTCATGCGGCCATCGTCCAGCACCTGCAGCAGCACGTTGAAGACGTCAGGATGCGCCTTCTCGACTTCATCGAGCAGGATCACGCTGTACGGCTTGCGGCGCACGGCTTCGGTCAGGTACCCGCCCTCCTCATAGCCGATGTAGCCGGGCGGCGCACCGATCAGCCGCGCGACGCTGTGCTTTTCCATGAATTCGCTCATGTCGATGCGAATCAGGTGCTCCTCGGAATCGAACAAGAACGAGGCCAGCGCCTTGCAAAGCTCAGTCTTGCCGACACCCGTCGGGCCGAGAAAGAGGAACGAGCCATACGGACGATTGGGATCGGCCAGACCGGCGCGCGAGCGGCGAATCGCATCGGCCACGGCGCTGATCGCTTCGTCCTGTCCCACCACGCGCTCGTGCAGCTTATCCTCGATTTGCAGCAGTTTCTCGCGCTCGCCTTGCATCATCCGTGACACCGGGATGCCCGTCGCGCGCGAGACGACTTCCGCGATTTCCTCCGCACCCACTTGCGTGCGCAACAGGCGCGGATGCGTCGGATTGTGCTGCTCCTTGGCCTCGGCCTGCGTGACTTGCTTCAAGCGCGCCTCGAGCTCCGGGAGCTTGCCGTATTGGAGCTCGGCCACTTGCTCGAGCCTGCCCTCGCGCTGCAGCCGCACGATCTCGGCGCGCGTCTTCTCAATCTCTTCCTTCAATTGCGCGCTGCCCTGCACCGCCGCTTTCTCGGCCGTCCAGATTTCTTCGAGATCGGAGTACTCGCGGCCCAGGCGCTCGATTTCCTCCTCGATCAGCTGCAGCCGTTTCTGCGATGCTTCGTCCTTCTCCTTTTTCACCGCTTCGCGCTCGATCTTCAACTGGATCAAACGGCGATCGAGCCGGTCCATTTCCTCGGGCTTCGAATCGATTTCCATCTTGATCTTGGCGGCGGCCTCGTCGATCAGATCGATTGCCTTGTCGGGCAGGAAGCGATCCGTGATGTAGCGATGCGACAGCTCGGCCGCGGCGACGATCGCCGGGTCCGTGATCTCCACGCCATGGTGCAGTTCGTATTTTTCCTGCAGCCCGCGCAGAATCGCGATCGTCGCCTCGACCGACGGTTCATCGACGAGCACCTTTTGGAAGCGCCGCTCGAGCGCCGCATCCTTTTCGATGTACTTGCGATATTCGTCGAGCGTCGTTGCGCCGATGCAGTGCAACTCGCCGCGTGCGAGCGCAGGCTTGAGCATATTGCCGGCATCTATCGCACCCTCGGCCTTGCCTGCGCCAACCATCGTATGGAGTTCGTCGATGAAGACGATCGTCTGGCCCTCGTCGCGTGCAATGTCGTGCAGGACAGCTTTGAGCCGCTCCTCGAACTCGCCTCGGTATTTCGCGCCGGCAAGCAGGCCCGCCATGTCGAGCGACAGGACGCGCTTGCTTTTGAGCGATTCGGGTACCTCGCCGTTGACGATGCGCTGAGCGAGCCCTTCGACAATCGCCGTCTTGCCGACGCCCGGCTCGCCGATCAGAACCGGATTGTTCTTGGTGCGACGCTGCAGGATTTGGATCGAGCGGCGAATTTCGTCATCGCGGCCGATGACGGGATCGAGCTTGCCGGCCCGGGCGCGCTCGGTCACGTCGATCGTGTACTTTTTCAGGGCCTCGCGCTGGCTTTCGGCGTCTGCGCTATGCACTTGCCCGCCGCCACGTACAGCCGCGATCGCTGCCTCCAACGATTTGCGCGTGAGGCCGTATTGGCGTGCGAGCCGCCCCGCCTCACCCTTATCGTCGGCGACCGCGAGCAGGAACATTTCGCTCGCGATATAGGTGTCGTTCAGTTGCTGCGCTTCTTTGTCGGCTTGGTTCAGCAGCCCGTTGAGCTCGCGGCTGATCTGCACATTGCCGTCGGTGCCCTGCACTTGCGGCAAGCGGGCGATGGCATCGTCCAACGCCGTTTGCAGCGCTTGCACGTGCACGCCGGCACGCGAGAGCAGCGAACGGGCGGAGCCGTCCTGTTGCGCGACGAGCGCCGCCAGCACATGCACGGGCTCGATGTACTGCTGGCCCCGGCCGACGGCGAGGCTCTGCGCATCGGCGAGCGCTTCTTGAAATTTGGTGGTGAGCTTGTCGATTCTCATTAAGAGACCTCCAACTTTTAACTATCCCCAAAATGAGGCTCTCCCGGCTCGTTTCAAGCAGTTTTTTGCAGCAGCCGCCCGCGACATGCCGCAACCGAAGCCGCCGACCCGTCGGCGCAGGCCTCGCCCTGCCCGCGCCCTGCGCGCCCTTTAATCCATGCCGCTTTACGCCGCCTTGATCGGTACCACCGGCCCTACCATTACCCGCGCGGCGGCGGATAGGCCAAGGAGGTCGGCCAGCGGCGCCGCCGGGGTCGATAGATCGCGCAGCGTGTACTTGTCGAGTTCCGCAAGGAATGCGCCGCGGGCGGCCTCGAAAACGTGCTTCAGACGACACTGCGGCTCGATGACACAACTGCGCGGCTCCGCCCCATCGCGCGGAAAACAGCCGACGATCGCAAAATCGCCTTCCGTGCCGCGCACGACCTCGCCGATCGTCAAGCCGAGCGAGCGAGCGTTGAGCCGCAACCCGCCGTGCCGGCCGCGAACCGTATCGATCCAGCCAAGCTCGCCGAGCCGCTGGACAACCTTCATCAGATGGTTCTTCGAAACGCCGTATGCGTCGGAGATGTCCTGGATTGTCGTCAGTCCCTCTTCACGCACAGCCAAGAACAGCAGCACGCGCAGGGCGTAATCGGTGTAGTCGGTGAGTCTCATCGGCGGGCAACAGCTCGATTCGGGCTCGGTATGCATGCGCCGGACGGATCGTGTCCGTCTGCATGACCGCACCAAGCGTAGGGTTGAATAGAAGGCCACTTGACCATAACATGCATCGGGCGCGCAGGTATGCAGGCTGCTGCGCGATAAGTGCCTTCCGCTAATTTAGCGTGCTTTGCGCGCAGTTTGCGACCGATTTGGATCCGAACCCCGCGCGCGATACGCATTTCGAGTCTACCTCTATGAATACGGACGCCGGGACACCCCCCGCGCGCTATCCCGAACCCACGGAAGCGAATATCCGCGAGCTCGTCTACGCGTTTTACGATCGCGTTCGCGCCGATCCGCTGCTCGGCCCTGTGTTCGACGCGGTGCTCGCGGGCCGATGGGACACGCATTTGCCGAAGATGTGCGCGTTCTGGGGCAGTCTCGTGCTTGGCGACAAGCGCTACCGCGGCAATGTCCAACAGGCGCATCAGCCGCTCGAGGGTGTCGAGCCGCGCCACTTCAGCCGCTGGCTGCATTTGTTTCTCGATACGGTGTGCGAGCGCTATGAACCGGCGGCCGCCGTGCGCTTCATGGAGCCGGCGCTACGCATTGCACAAAGCCTGCAACTGAGCCGATTCGGGTGGGACTATACGATCCCGCCCGAGCAGCGGGCCTTGCTCGAGCGCGTCGCGCCAAAACGGCATCCGCGCGAAGCGCCGCCAGATGCGCAGACGGACCGCCGACGCGAACCGTTTCCGGCCAAAATCATCGGCCGCTCGGTGCAAGACACGGAACCGGACGGCGACGACTGAACCGTCCCAATGCTGCTTCAACGTTCCAGTTCAACGGTGCTCATTCGTCGGTTGGCGCGACGTTTGCCGCCGTTACGCCCCAGCGCGCGAGCGCGGCATCGTCGGATACCCGCGCGTCGACCCAGCGCTCCCCGCTCGGCGTCGTCTCTTTCTTCCAAAACGGGGCTTGCGTCTTCAAGTAGTCCATGACGAACGAGCAGGCGTCGAACGCATCGTGCCGATGTGTTGAGGTGGCCGCGGCCAACACGATTTGATCGCGCGGACGAAGCTTGCCGACGCGGTGCACGATCAGTACCTCCGAGCCCGGCCAACGCCGTTTGGCTTCCTCGACGATCGCTTCCAGCGCTTTTTCCGTCATGCCCGGGTAGTGCTCGAGTTCCATCGCGGTGACATCTTCGCCGTCGTTTAAGTCGCGCACCGTTCCAACGAACGCGACGACGGCGCCGATTTCCGGGTTTTCGCCCCGCAGCGCGGCGATTTCACTCGATAAGTCGAAGTCTGCTGTTTGAACGCGGACGGTCATGGTCGCTCCAATCGGTACAAGCCGGTACAAGCCGGTACTCGCCGCTGCTACAAGCCGCTACAAGCGGCGGCATGCTGTGCTGCGTTCAGCCGCCCGTGACGGGCGGGAAAAACGCGACCTCGCAGCCGGCGGTCAGGCGCGCCGCGGCGTCCGTCATCGAGTGATTGCAGGCCATGCGCAGCGCCCGGCCATCGGCGAGCGTCTCGGCCCACACGCCGCCGCGTGCGCGCAGCCAGGCTCGCACGTCCCCGACGGTCGCGATGCCGTCGGGCACCTCCACCGCTTCCTGCGCGACGCCCAGCGCCTCGCGCACGCTCGCAAAGTATCTCAGCTCGATTTTCATGTCGAATGCCGCCTCGAATGCCGGCTCATCGGCTCGGCCGTCAGCCGAGCAATTCCGAAAAGGGAAGAAAACGCACCGTCTCGCCCGCGCTGATTGCATGATTCGGCGGATTGTCGATGAGGCCGTCGCCCCAGACCGTCGAGGTCAGCACAGCGGAACTCTGGTTCGGAAACAGGTCAAGCCCCCCGGCCGCATTCACGCGCGCGCGCAGGAACTCGTTGCGCCGATCGCTCTTTGCCTGCGTAAAGTCGGCCCGCAGCGAGACGGCCCTCGGCTCCACGTCGCTCACGCCCGACAGGCGCAGCAGGAACGGCCGAACGAACAGCAAAAACGTGACGAAGCTCGATACCGGGTTGCCGGGCAGACCGATGAAATGGGTCTCGGCGCCCGCCTCGCCCGCCTCGCCTTGCGCGCCTTTGTCCACCGAGCCGAACGCCAACGGCTTGCCCGGCTTCAGCGCGATTTGCCACAGCGCAAGCCGGCCGAGCGATTCGACGGCGGGCCTTACGTGGTCCTCTTCGCCGACGGACACCCCACCCGAGGTCAAGATCAGGTCATGCTCGCGTGCCGCGGCAGCGAGTGCCTCACGCGTCGCGTCCAGGCGATCGGGCACGATACCGAGATCGGTGACCTCGCAGTTCAGGCGAGTCAGCAGGCCGCGCAGCGTAAAGCGGTTCGAGTTGTAAATCCCGCCGGGCGCGAGCGGCTCACCGGGCATCGTCAGTTCGTCGCCCGTGAAGAACACCGCGACTTTCAAGCGGCGCGTCACCTCCAGCCGGGCGCAGCCGATCGATGCCGCGAGCCCGAGCGCCTGTGGCGAGAGCCGGGTGCCGGCCGGCAGGATGACGGCGCCGCGGCGGATGTCGGCGCCCCGCGCCGTGATCCATTCGCCGGCTTTGGGCGCGTGTAGGATCGAGACGGCGTCGCCCTGCACTTGCGCCTGCTCCTGCATGACCACCGCGTCGGCACCCGGCGGCACCGGCGCCCCCGTGAAAATGCGCGCCGCCGTGCCGGCGGCCAGCGGCTGCGGCGACTGGCCGGCGGCGACCCGCTGGGAAACGGTCAAGCGCCGGTCGCCGTCCGTCAGATCGCCCACCCGTACCGCGTAGCCGTCCATCGCGCTAGTAGGCGCGGGCGGCACGTCGAGTTCGGAGACGATGTCGGCGGCCAACACTCGCCCGAGCGCGTCGAGCGTCGAGACGGACTCGGTCTCGGCGATCGGATCGGCAGCGGCCAGCAGCGCGCGCAGCGCCTCGGCCGTCGATAAAAGCGGTGCGCGGGGAGCGGAATGGGTTGGGGTGGACATCGGCAAACGATCCGATCAATCGCCCGTGTGCCGGGCAATGAACGCCTTGATGAGCGCCGCATCGGCGGCGAGGACTTCAAAGCGCTGCGGCAGCGCTTCGAGGCCGGCAAATGCGGCCGGCCGCTGCGGGTCGTGCCCGAGCGCTTCGCGAATGGATTCGCCGAACTTGATCGGCTGCGCCGTTTCGAGCACGACCATCGGCACGCCCGCGTCGAGATGCTCGCGCGCGACCTTCAGCCCGTCCGCCGTGTGCGTATCGATGACTTCGCGGTAACGCGCATGGATGTCGCGAATCGTCTCGATCCGGTCGTCGTGCGTGCTGCGGCCCGACACGAAGCCGAATTCCCGCACGCGGGCGAAATCGCCGCTTGCAACCAGATCGAAGCCGCCTTTTTCCTCGACATCGCGAAACAATTGCAGCACGCGCGCCGGGTCGCGGCCGAGCAGGTCGAATACGAAGCGTTCGAAGTTCGATGCCTTCGAGATGTCCATGCTTGGGCTGCTCGTATGGTAAGTCTGCGCCGCCCCGCGGACGCGATAGGCACCCGTGCGGAAGAACTCGTCGAGCACGTCGTTTTCGTTCGTCGCGACAACGAGCTTCTTGATCGGCAAACCCATCATGCGGGCGATGTGCCCGGCGCAGACGTTGCCGAAGTTGCCCGAGGGCACGCTGAACGAAACCTGCTCGTCGTTCGAACGCGTTGCAGCGAAGTAGCCCTTGAAATAGTAGACGACCTGAGCCACTACGCGAGCCCAGTTGATGGAGTTGACCGTGCCGATCCGGTGCTGCGCTTTGAACGCGTGATCGTTCGAGACGGCCTTCACGATGTCTTGGCAATCGTCGAACACGCCTTCGATCGCGAGGTTGAAGATGTTCGACTCCTGCAGGCTATACATCTGCGCCGTTTGAAATGCGCTCATCTTGCGGTGCGGCGACAGCATGAACACACGAATGCCGGCCTTGCCGCGCATCGCGTATTCTGCGGCGCTGCCCGTATCGCCGGACGTCGCGCCGAGGATGTTCAAGGTCTGCCCGTGCTTGGCGAGCGCGTACTCGAACAAATTGCCGAGCAGTTGCATCGCCATGTCTTTGAACGCAAGCGTCGGCCCGTTGGACAGCGCGAGCAGCGAGAGCGGCGCGCCGCCTTCGACGCCGAGCGGCGTAAGCGGCGTGATCTCGCTCGCGGCTTCGCCGGCGCGCACGTTGGCGTAAACATCGGCGCGATAGGTGCGCTGCGTGAGTGCGCGCAGATCGGCGGGAGCAATATCGTCGCAGAACTTGCTCAGCACCTCGAAGGCGAGATCGGCGTAGGACAGCGTGCGCCAGCGCGCGAGTTCGTCCGCCGTCACGCGAGGATACTCGGCCGGCAGATAGAGGCCGCCGTCCTTGGCAAGGCCGGTGAGCAAGATGTCGGAGAACGTATGGCGCTCGCCGATACCGGCACCGCGCGTCGAGATGTAGTTCATGGTCGGCTTCGTGACTTCAATTTCGGTGACTGACTCAGCTTTGCGCTTCGATCCGCAGCTTCGTGACCTTCGAGACGACGGTCGAAAGCGCTTCGATGCGGGCAATGGCCGCGTTGACGTTCTTCTCGAGTGTATCGTGCGTGATGATGACGACGTCGGTTTCGCCGTTATCGGCGATCTGCTCCGCTTCCTTTTGCAGCAAGGCATCGATCGAGATGCCGGCATCGGCCAAAATGCGCGTAATGTCGGCCAGCACGCCCGTGATGTCGGCCACGCGCAGGCGCAGATAATAGCCGCTCGTCACATCGTCGATCGATAGTACCGGCGTATCGGACATGCTCTGCGGCTGGAACGCCAGATGCGGCACGCGGTGGCCCGGATCGGCCGTATCCAAGCGTGTGACGTCGACGAGATCGGCGACGACGGCCGAAGCCGTCGGCTCGGCGCCTGCGCCCTTGCCGTAGTAAAGCGTCACACCCACCGCATCGCCGTGCACTTCGACGGCGTTCATCGCGCCCTCGACGTTAGCGAGCAGGCGCTTGGCCGAAATCAGCGTCGGATGCACGCGCAGCTCGATCCCGCGCTCGGTGCGGCGCGTAATGCCGAGCAGCTTGATGCGATAGCCGAGGTCCTCGGCGTATTTGATGTCGATCGAGGCGAGCTGGCTGATGCCCTCGATGTGCGCGCGATTGAACTGCATCGGGATACCGAATGCGATCGCGCTCATGATCGTGAGCTTGTGCGCGGCATCGACGCCCTCTATATCGAAGGTCGGATCGGCTTCGGCATAGCCGAGCGCCTGCGCCGCTTTGAGCGCCGTCGCGAAATCGAGGCCGCGCTCGCGCATCTCCGACAGGATGTAGTTCGTCGTGCCGTTGATGATGCCCGAGATCGATTGAATGCGATTGGCGGTCAGCCCTTCGCGCAGCGCCTTGATGATCGGGATACCGCCTGCTACCGCTGCCTCGAACGCCACCATGACCCCTTTGGCGTGCGCCGCTTCGAATATCTCGGTGCCATGCACGGCGAGCAGCGCTTTGTTCGCGGTGACGACGTGTTTGCCGCGCGAAATGGCGCGCAGCACGAGTTCGCGTGCGATGCCGGTGCCGCCGATCATTTCGGCGACGATGCCGATGGCCGGATCGTCGACGACGGATTCGAAGTCGCTGCCAACTTGCACTTGATCGGCACAATCGCCCAGTGCCGCGAGCGCCTTGGCCGGATTGCGCACGGCAATGCGCGTAATCTCGATCCCGCGGCCCGCGCGGCGTTTGATCTCTTCCTGGTTGCGGCGCAGCACCGTGAAGGTGCCGCTACCGACCGTCCCGAAGCCCAACAAGCCAACTTTGATCGGTTCCATGCAGCGTGTTCTAGTTAGTAGATAAATCGTTGAAAAGGAAACACCGGGCCATGCGCCGCATTTGGGCCGCGAACCCGCGCCGCGGCTTAGGTGCCGTGGCGTTTGCGATAGCCTTCGAGAAAGCGCCCGATCCGGTTGATCGAATCGGTCAAATCGTCGACGTTCGGCAAAAATACGACCCTGAAGTGATCGGGCCGCGGCCAGTTGAAGCCGGAGCCCTGCACGATCAGCACGCGTTCTTCGAGCAGTAAGTCGAGGATAAACTGCTGATCGTTCTCGATCGGGTAGATGTTCGGGTCGAGCCGCGGGAACATGTACAGCGCCGCTTCGGGCTTGACACAGCTTACGCCAGGAATGGCGTTCAACATGTCGTAGGCGATTTGCCGCTGCTTGTACAGGCGCCCGCCGGGCGCGATGAGATCGTTGATGCTTTGATAGCCGCCGAGCGCCGTCTGGATCGCATACTGTCCCGGCACGTTCGGACACAAGCGCATCGATGCCAGGATCCCGAGCCCCTCGAAGTAGTCCTTGCCGCGGCGGCGGTTCTCGCCCGTCAAGCCCGAGACGTACATCCAGCCGGCGCGGTAGCCGCAGGAGCGGTAGCTCTTGGACAAGCTATTGAACGTCACGGTCAGCACGTCCTCGGACAGCGCGGCGATCGACGTGTGCTTCTTGCCATCGTAGACGATCTTGTCGTAAACCTCGTCGGCGAATACGATGAGGCCGTGCTCGCGCGCGATTTCGAGCAGATCGAGCAACAGCTCGTCGGAATACAGCGCGCCCGTAGGATTATTCGGATTGATCACGATGAGCGCGCGCGTGCGCGGTGTGATCTTGGCGCGGATGTCGTCGAGATCGGGCATCCAGCTATTCGATTCGTCGCACAAATAATGCACGGGCGTGCCGCCCGAGAGGCTGACCGCGGCCGTCCAAAGCGGATAGTCGGGAGCCGGCAGCAGAACCTCGTCGCCATCGTTGAGCAACGCCTGCATCGCCATGACGATGAGCTCGGAGGCGCCGTTGCCGATGTAAATGTCGTCGAGCTCGACACCGGCCACGCCCTTTTCCTGCGAGTAGTGCATGATCGCCTTGCGGGCGGCGAACACGCCTTTCGAATCCGAATAGCCCGACGATTCGGGCAAATTGCGAATCATGTCGTGGATGATTTCGTCGGGCGCCTCGAACCCGAACGGCGCCAAGTTGCCGATGTTGAGCTTGATGATGCGGTGCCCGTCTTCCTCCAGGCGCTTGGCGTGCTCGAGCACGGGCCCGCGGATGTCATAGCAGACGTTGAGCAGCTTGTTCGATTTGAGAATCGGTTTCACGGCGGACACAGTTCCTGGGGAAAGCGCGAAAGGCGGATTGCGCTGAACGCGCACGACAATCGGCGTGCGCGGACGCATTGCTGCGCCCAGGCGGCGGCGGATTCGCCGGGTGAAACGCGCGCTGCTGCCCGCCCGGAGGGGAGGCGCGCTTGTGGCGCGCAAGGGGCGACTCGTGGATTCGCATGCGCGCGAGCACGATGCTGGGCGCCGCAGGGCGGCTAAAAAGCTATAATTTAGCGGATTTCGGCCTGCTTTCGCAATGCACCATTCGCTGCGAAGCGCCTTTCGGCCTCGATACGGTCGTGGCCGGCCCTGCCGCCTCCCACGGAACTACGGAAACGGATTTGAAATTACATCAGGATTCAAGCGGCGCGCTCAATACCGTCACGGGTTACGGCGCGCATTACGTCGACGTTAACCTCGTACGTCATGAAAGCAGCATCTTGCTGCTGCCCGAGGCGCCGGTCATGGATTGGCCGGTGTCGTCTTTCGACGCACTCGCGCCCGAGCATTTCGAACTGCTGCTCGGTCAAGCGCCCGAAGTCGTCGTGTTCGGCAGCGGCGCACGCCTGCGCTTTCCGCATCCGCGCCTCACGGCATCGCTTGCCGAGCGGCGCATCGGCGTGGAAACGATGGATTTCATGGCCGCCTGCCGCACATACAACATTCTCATGGCCGAAGGCCGGCGCGTAGCCGCGGCGCTGCTCATCGAGCAATGAGCGCTCGGCCACTCTCCCGTTTCGCGCGAGGTCGCCGCGCTGCGTCGGCTAGGCGCGATGCGGCCAGCGGCAGCGCGCGCATCGCGTTCGACCGATATCGATAGACATTCATAACCGCCATTTCATGCCGCTTCCCAGTTATTCCCGCGCCCACGGCGCCGTTCAATCCGACAGCCCCGCGGCGCCGGCGGCCGCTGCGTCGCGCTGGCCGCTCGGCCGCATCGCGATCATGCTGCTCGTCGCGGCGCTCGCGCTCGCCTGGTTCGCTCCCCTGGGGTGGCGGCATCTCGTCCCGAGCGACGAAGGCCGTTATGCCGAAATGGCGCGCGAGATGTTCCTCACGGGCGACTGGATCACGCCCCGCTACAACGGCTACAAGTACTTCGAGAAGCCGCCGCTGCAAACCTGGATGAACGCGCTGACCTTCGCCTGGTTCGGCATCGGCGAGTGGCAGGCGCGTCTTTACACCGCCGTTGCGGGCTTCGCGGGCGTGATCGTGGCCGGCTACACGGGGGCTCGCCTGTTTAACCCCGCCGCCGGCTTCGCCGCGGCGCTCGTACTCGCGAGCGCGCCATATTGGCAGTTAATGGGCCACTTCAACACGCTCGACGTGGGGCTCTCGTTCTGGATGGAACTGACGCTGTGCGCGATGCTGCTCGCGCAGCGCGTCGGCATCGCCCCGCGCGCGGCGCGGCGCTGGATGTGGCTGAGCTGGGGCTCGATGGCGCTCGCCGTCCTGTCCAAGGGCCTCATCGGCGTGCTGCTGCCGGGTGCCGTACTCGTCCTCTACACGCTGATCGAGCGCGACTGGGCCCTATGGAAGCGGCTTTACCTGCCGAGCGGGCTCGTCGTTTTCTTCGCGATCGCCACGCCATGGTTCGTGCTGGTGCAAGCGCGCAACCCGGAATTTTTCAATTTCTTCTTCGTCGTTCAGCAGTTCGATCGATACCTGACACCCGAGCAAAACCGGCCGGGGCCCATCTATTACTTCGTCGGGGTCTTGCTCGTGGGCCTGCTGCCCTGGCTCTCGCTCGCCTGGCAAAGCGTGCGGCACGCGCTCGCGCAGCCGCGTCAGTTGAACGGCTTCGCGCCCGGCAAGCTGCTTCTCGTTTGGTCCACCTTCATTTTCCTGTTCTTCAGCGCGTCGCATTCGAAGCTCGTGTCGTACGTGCTGCCGGTTGCCCCAGCGCTCGCGCTCGTGATCGGCGCGTATCTGCCGCGCGTCTCTCGCTCGGCTTGGCGCAGGCACCTGATCGGCTATGCAGCCTTTCTCGTGGTCGCGGGCATCGGCGCCGTCTTCATCGCCCGCTTCGGCGATGCCCGCACGCCGAACGCGCTCTATCGCGAATTTCGTGTCTGGGTGTTCGCAGCGGTCGGCGTCGCTCTCGTACTGACGCTCGCCGCGCTTGCCGTGCTGCGGCGCACCGAGCGCGGGGTCCTGCCGTCGGCCGTCGTCTTCGGCGCGGCTTGGGTCATGCTCTGCACGATCGCGGGCACCGGCCACGACGTCTTCGGCCGGCAGAGCTCCGGGGCGCTGCTTGCGCCGGCTGTCAAGGCCGAGCTGGCCCGGCTGCCGGCCGATACGCCGTTCTACGCGGTAGGCGTGCTCGACCATACGCTGCCGTTCTACGTGGGCCACACGACGATCATGGTGGAGAGCCCCGACGAACTGCGCTTCGGCGTGACGCAAGAGCCGTCCAAGTGGGTGCCGACCGTCGCGCAATGGATCGCGCGCTGGAACGCCGATGCCCATGCGCTCGCCGTGATGCCGCCGAGCCGCTATGCTTCGCTCGCCGCCCAGCATGTACCGATGCGCGTCATTGCGCGCGACGCACGGCGCGTCGTGGTCGAAAAGCCATGAATACCGCCGCTTCGCCTCAGCCGGGCCTACCCCTTCCTCATTCGATGAATCCGATCTCTCTTTTTTGCATCCTATTGGGCGTCGCGCTCAACGCGTGCGCACAGCTGCTGCTCAAGGCCGGCGTGAATGCCGTTGGACACTTCGAATTCACCCGTGCGAACATTCTGCCGATCGGCCTTAAGCTCGCCGTGCAATGGCCGATTATCGGCGGGCTCGCCTGCTATGTCGTCAGCGTCGTCGTCTGGGTCGTCGGCCTTTCCCGCGTCGATGTATCGATCGCCTATCCGATGCTTTCGCTCGGCTACGTGGTCAATGCCGTCGCGGCCTGGTACCTGTTCGGCGAAATCCTGAGCCTGCAGCGTCTCGTCGGCATCGCCATCATCCTGCTGGGCGTGCTCGTGCTCGCACGCAGTTGAGCGGCCGGCGAAGCGCGAAGCACAGCCATCGCGCCTATCAACGAATAAAGCAAGGCGGCACCACGAGTGACGCCGCGAACTCAACAAATTGAACACTCTCGTATTCGAGCGAAGCCCATGACCCAAGACTCTGTTCCTTTCCTGCCGTTCGTCCGCCCCGAGATCGACGAGGAGACGATTGCGGGCGTAGCCGATGTGCTGCGCTCGGGCTGGATCACGACGGGCCCGCAAAACCAGGCGTTCGAGCAGCAACTGTCGGCCTATTGCGGCGGCCGCCCCGTGCGCACGTTCAACTCCGGCACGGCGACGCTCGAGATCGGGCTGCGCATCGCCGGCGTGGGCCCGGGCGACGAAGTCATCACCACGCCGGCGTCGTGGGTCTCGACGGCCAACGTAATTCTCGAAGTGGGCGCAACACCCGTCTTCGTCGACATCGACCCGATCACGCGCAACATCGATCTGAGCCTGCTCGAGAAAGCGATCACCCCGCGCACGAAGGCGATCATCCCCGTCTTTCTGGGCGGGCTGCCCGTCGACATGGACCGGCTCTACGAGATTGCCCGCGCCTTCAAGCTGCGCGTGATCGAAGATGCGGCGCAGGCGTTTGGCGCGACTTGGCGCGGCGAGCGCATCGGCAAGCTCGGCGACATCGTCTCGTTCAGCTTCCATGCGAACAAGAATCTCACGTCGATCGAAGGCGGCGCGCTCGTGCTCAACGACGAAGACGAGGCCGAGCTTGCGCGCAAATACAGGCTGCAAGGCATCACGCGCAAAGGCTACGACGGCATGGACTGCGACGTGCTCGGCGGCAAGTACAATCTGACAGACGTGGCGGCGCGCGTCGGCCTGGGCCAGCTCGCGCAGATCGAACGGTTCACGGCCCAACGCAAAAAGCTTGCGCGCGCCTACTTCGCGGGGTTCGAAGGCGGCGCGGCGGCAAGGCTCGGGATGGGCTTGCCTTTGGCCGACTTCGAAAACGGCAATTGGCACATGTTCCAGATCACGCTGCCCGCGCAGCGCCTGACGATCGACCGCGCGACGTTCATGCAGAAGCTGCATGAGGACTACCACATCGGCTCGGGCGTACATTACCCGGCGATTCATCTGTTCACGCTGTACCGCGCGCGCGGCTTCGCGCCCGGCATGTTTCCGCATGCCGAGCGCTTCGGCGCGACGACGGTCACGCTGCCGATGTTCACGCTGATGACCGAGCGTGACGTGGCGCGCGTGTGCGGCGCCGTCAACGAGATCTGCGAACATTTTGGGAAATAAGCGGACATGAGTTATACAGAACACCGCTCAAAGCAACCGGAAGTCTCGGTCATCATCCCCGTCTACAACGAGGAGGCCGGGTTGCAGGCCTTGTTTGCGCGCCTCTATCCGGCGCTTGACGCCCTCGGGACGGCCTACGAGATTATCTTCATCAACGACGGCAGCCGCGACCGATCGGCGGCGATCCTCGCCGAGCAATTTCGCGCGCGCCCCGACACGACGCATGTCGTGCTGCTCAACGGCAACTACGGGCAGCATATGGCGATCCTCGCCGGCTTCGAAGAGTCGCACGGCGAGATCGTGATTACGCTCGATGCCGACTTGCAGAACCCGCCCGAAGAGATCGGCAAGCTCGTCGCCAAAATGCGCGAAGGCTACGATTACGTCGGCTCGATCCGCACGCAGCGCCAAGATACGCTCTGGCGCCGCAAAGCCTCGCGCGCGATGAACCGCCTGCGCGAGCGCATCACGCACATCAAGATGACGGACCAAGGCTGCATGCTGCGCGCGTACAGCCGCCAAATCATCGAAACGATCAACCGCTGCGGCGAGGTGAACACATTCATCCCCGCCCTCGCCTATACGTTCGCGCAAAGACCGATCGAGGTCGAAGTCGCGCACGAAGAGCGGTTCGCCGGCGAATCGAAGTACTCGCTGTATAGCCTGATCCGCTTGAACTTCGATCTCGTGACAGGGTTTTCGGTCGTGCCGCTGCAATGGCTGTCGTTCATCGGGGTGATCTTGTCGATGGGCTCGGCCGGCTTGTTCCTGCTGCTCGTCGTTCGGCGCTTCGTGATCGGGGCCGAGGTTCAGGGCGTATTTACACTGTTCGCCATCACGTTCTTCATGCTCGGCGTAATCATCTTCGCGCTCGGGCTGCTCGGCGAGTATATCGGCCGCATCTATCAGCAGGTGCGGGCACGGCCTCGCTACCTCGTCCAAACGGTGCTCTCGGGCAGCCCCGGCGATGTGCCGCCCGTCGCGGCGCCGGCCGCCGCCGGCGGCCTGGAAACCGCGCAGCACGCGCACACCGAGGATCGCGACCTATGAAGCCGCGCGCCGTCGTTTTCGCTTATCACAACGTCGGCGTGCGCTGCCTGCGGGTGCTGCTCGCGCGCGGTGTCGACGTCGCGCTCGTCGTTACGCACGAGGACAACCCGGCCGAGCGCATTTGGTTCGGGAGCGTGGCGCAAGTCGCAGCCGAGCATGGCATCGAGACCATCACGCCCACGGATGCGGCAAGCGCCGAAGTGCGCGCCGCCGTGGCGCGCGCGCGGCCGGACTTCATTTTCTCGTTCTACTACCGTCATATGCTGCCGGCCGATCTGCTCGCGCTCGCACCGCGCGGCGCCTACAACATGCACGGCTCGCTGCTGCCGAAGTACCGCGGCCGCGTGCCGACGAACTGGGCGGTGCTGAACGGCGAAACCGAGACCGGTGCGACGCTGCACGAGATGGCGGCCAAGCCGGACGCCGGCGCGATCGTCGGGCAAACAAGCGTTCCCATCCTGCCTGACGACACCGCGCAAGAAGTCTTCGACAAGGTGACCGTCGCGGCCGAGCAGACGCTGTGGCGCGTGCTGCCGGCGCTACTTGCCGGCGAAGCGCCGCATCTGCCGAACGACCTCGCCCGCGGCAGCTACTTCGGCGGGCGCAAGCCCGAAGACGGCCGCATCGATTGGTCGAAGCCGGCGCAGCAGGTCTACAACCTCGTGCGTGCGGTCGCGCCGCCGTACCCGGGCGCATTCACCGATGTCGCCGGAGAGCGTTTCGTTCTCGCGCGTGCGCGCCTGGCCGGCCTCGATACGGTGGCCAAGGCCCGCCTGGCAGATTTGCCCCCGGGTCTGCACGTAAGCGATAATGCGTGTTTCGGCGTGTGCGGCGACGCGCGCGCCATCGTCATTTCAGAACTGCGGCATCAGCGCGACGGGCAAGAAACCGTCGTCACCCCGGCTCAGTTCGTCCAGCTCACTCACCGTTCCCGTCATTCATGAATCCCGCCAAAACCGAACGTTCCGCTAAGACTAAGAAAGTCCTGATTCTCGGCGTCAATGGCTTTATCGGCCACCATTTGTCCAAGCGCATCCTCGAGACGACCGATTGGGAAGTGTTCGGCATGGACATGCAGACGGACCGCCTCGGCGATTTGACGAAGCACGAGCGGATGCACTTCTTCGAAGGCGACATCACGATCAACAAGGAGTGGGTCGAGTATCACGTGAAGAAGTGCGACGTGATCCTGCCGCTCGTCGCGATTGCCACGCCCGCCACGTACGTGCAGCAGCCGCTGCGCGTTTTCGAGCTCGATTTCGAGGCGAATTTGCCGATCGTGCGTTCGGCCGTCAAATACGGCAAGCACCTCGTGTTTCCGTCGACGTCCGAAGTCTACGGCATGTGCGCCGATGAGCAATTCGATCCCGAGCAATCGGCACTCACGTATGGCCCCATCAACAAACCGCGTTGGATCTATGCTTGTTCGAAGCAATTGATGGACCGCGTGATTTGGGGCTACGGGATGCAAGAAGGCCTCAATTTCACGCTGTTCCGTCCGTTCAATTGGATCGGGCCGGGGCTCGATTCGATCTATACGCCGAAGGAAGGCAGCTCGCGCGTGGTCACGCAGTTTCTCGGCCATATCGTGCGCGGAGAGAACATCAGCCTCGTCGACGGCGGCTCGCAAAAGCGCGCGTTCACCGACATCGACGACGGCATCAGCGCGCTGATGAAGATCATCGACAACAAGGACGGTATCGCGTCGGGCAAGATCTATAACATCGGCAATCCCGAGAACAACTTCTCGGTGCGCGAACTCGCGCACAAGATGCTCGCGCTAGCCGCCGAGTATGCCGAATACGCCGATTCGGCCAAAGCGGTGCAGCTCGTCGAAACCTCGTCGGGCGCGTACTACGGCAAGGGCTACCAAGACGTCCAGAACCGTGTGCCGAAGATCGATAACACGATGGCTGAGCTCGGCTGGGCCCCGAAAGCGACGTTCGACGAAGCGCTGCGCAAGATCTTCGAAGCGTACCGTGGCCATGTTGCCGAGGCTCGCGCACTCGTCGAGCAGCAGTAACCACGGCTACCGCACCGTACGTACACGTCGCAACAACGCTTCCGAGGACCCTCTTTGCCCCGCATCGTCCTAAAAATCGACGTCGATACCCTGCGCGGCACGCGTGAAGGCGTGCCCAATCTCGCGCGCATGCTCGACCGCTTCAAGGCGCGCGCCACGTTTCTGTTCAGCCTCGGCCCGGACCACACGGGCTGGGCGCTGCGCCGCGTACTGCGGCCCGGATTCCTCAAGAAGGTGTCGCGCACATCGGTGATCGAGCATTACGGCGTGAAGCAACTGATGTACGGTGTGCTGCTGCCTGGCCCCGACATCGGGCGGCGCGGCGTATCCGAAATGCGCGCGATCCACGAAGCCGGCTACGAATGCGGCATCCATACGTGGGATCACGTCTATTGGCAGGACAACGTGCGCTCGCGCGGGCGCGACTGGACCGCCGGCGAAATGCAAAAGAGCTTCGCTCGCTTTGTCGATATTTTCGGGGCACCGCCCGCGACGCATGGCTCGGCCGGCTGGCAAATGAACGAGCACGCCTTCGAGCAGATCGACGCTTGGGGCATGGCCTATGCCTCCGACGGGCGCGGCCACTCGCCGTATCGGCCCGTCGTCAACGGTAAAACACTCGCGCACGTGCAGTTGCCCACGACATTGCCGACGCTCGATGAAGTCCTCGGCGTCGACGGTTGCGACGAAACAAACGTCGCTCGGCGCCTGCTCGCTGCTACCGAACGCAGCCCGCACGATCAGGTGTTTACGCTGCATGCCGAGCTTGAAGGTCAGAAGCTCGCGCCCATCTTCGAGCAGTTGCTCGCGGGCTGGCAAGCTCAAGGCCACACATTTGCGACGATGGGCGATTACCATGCTGCGCTGGACCGCGACCTGCTGCCATCGTACCCTGTCACTTGGGGTGCGATTCCCGGCCGTGCGGGCGAATTGATCGTCCAGCCGGACTGATCGCCGCGCACCGCAGTTCGGGCATTCGCGGGGCGGTACCGCCCATGTCGAGCCCTCTAGACATTTGCGCGATAAGAACAGGAGAACCACGTGCCGATTGCAGTCGACCAACCCGTCCCCGATTTTTCCGCACCCGCGACGGGCGGAGAGATCACGCTATCCGGTCTTCGGGATAAAAAGGTGGTGCTGTACTTCTATCCCAAGGACAACACGCCGGGCTGCACGACGGAAGGTCTGCAGTTCCGCGACCTCTACCCGAAGTTTAAAAAGGCCGGTGCTCAGATCATCGGCGTTTCGCGCGACAGCCTGCGCTCGCACGAGAACTTCAAGGCCAAGCTCGAATTGCCGTTTCCCTTGATTTCCGACGCCGATGAAGCGCTATGCACGCTGTTCGGCGTCATCAAGATGAAAAAAATGTACGGGAAAGAGGTGCGAGGCATCGAACGCTCGACTTTCCTCATCGACGCGCAAGGCGTGCTGCGGCGCGAATGGCGTGGCGTAAAAGTGCCGGGCCACGTCGATGAAACGCTCGAGGCTGTACAAGCACTTTGACGCGCGTTATATTGCAATGCAATGAGTTCCCGTTCACTTCGTCTTGTACGCAGCCGCGCCGGGGTTGTCGCCCTCATCGACGCACTCCCCGTCAGGCGCCGCGCGACGCTCGCAATCGAGCCGCTTGCTCCATCGCAGGAGCGGCGGCTTTTTTGTTTTCCGGCGGCCGAGCATCGCTCCCGCGCCGGCTTTTTTTGGTAAGGAGCTGACCGAAATCTAGGCGAACCGGCGAACCCGAAACCTGAAACGCGCCGCTGCGAGGCTGGCCCCATGACCGGGGGACCCAGCATTTCATCGGCGCACGAGATGCGACCCGATTCTTTGAGGGAAACCATGCCTTTGCCTACCCCACCCAGCAAGCTCGGCAGTCTGTTGCCGCCCGATGAATTCAAGGCCAAAGCCAGGCCGGCGCGAAGCGTCAAAAAACAAGGGACGATTGGGGAGCAAGCAGAAACGGCCGAGTACGGCGCCGTAAGCGGCGCCACGCATGTCGCCGCGCCGATGGCGCCCGCCGCCAACACGGGCGCCACGTTGCGTTCGCTGTCGCCCTCGCCCGCTCCCGCTGCTAGCGAGCAAGCCTCCGGCACACGCGGCCGCAAGCCGAAGCAAACCGCCGCTCTGCTCCAACCGGTCACGCCCCCGGCGCCCGTGCAAGCGCGCGCGGAAACGCGCGCCGCCGCTACCCCTGTGGCCGAAGCACCGACTGCTCGCCCACCGGCTCCGACCCGTAGCCGCAAAACGTCGGCGACCGTGGGCGAGGTGCTCAAGCTGTTCGTGCTCGACACGAATGTGCTCATGCACGATCCGACCTGCCTATTCCGTTTCGAGGAACACGACGTCTATCTGCCGATGATGACGCTCGAGGAACTCGACGATCACAAGAAAGGCATGTCCGAAGTCGCGCGCAACGCGCGGCAGGTGAGCCGCACGCTCGATTCGCTCGTCGCCAATGCGGGTGCGATCACCGAGGGGTTGCCGCTCGCTCGCCTCGGCAGCCGCGAAGCGCTGGGACGGCTGTACTTCCAGACCAAGCTAGCGGCCATCGAACCCGTCGATGGCTTGCCGCAAGGCAAGGCCGACAATCAGATTCTCGGCGTGGTACGCGCACTGCAGCGCGATCGCGACGATCGCCAGGTCGTGCTGGTGTCGAAAGACATCAACATGCGCATCAAGGCCCACGCGCTGGGCTTGCCGGCCGAAGATTACTTCAACGACCAGGTGCTCGAGGACAAGGATCTGCTGTTCTCGGGCGTGCGGGCGCTGCCGCAGGACTTTTGGACGAAGCATGCCAAGGGCATGGAGAGCTGGCAGGACAACAAGACGGGCACGACGTACTATCGCGTGACCGGCCCCTTGTGCCCGTCGCTGCTCGTCAACGAGTTCGTCTACCTCGAGCCGCAAACGGGCGAGCCGCCGTTCCAGGCAATCGTACGCGAGCTGAACGGCAAGACCGCCGTATTGCAGACGCTGCGCGACTACGGCCATAACAAGAACAATGTTTGGGGCATCACAGCCCGCAACCGCGAGCAGAATTTCGCGCTGAACCTGCTCATGAACCCGGACATCGATTTCGTGACGCTGCTGGGGCAGGCGGGGACAGGCAAGACGCTCGTCGCGCTGGCCGCCGGCCTTGCGCAAGTGCTCGACGAAAAGCGATACAACGAGATCATCGTCACGCGGGCGACGGTGCCTGTCGGCGAGGATATCGGCTTTCTGCCCGGGACCGAAGAGGAGAAGATGCAGCCGTGGATGGGCGCGTTCGACGACAACCTCGAAGTGCTGCAACGGACCGAGGACAGTGCGGGCGAATGGGGCCGCGCGGCGACGCAAGAACTGATCCGCTCGCGCTTAAAGGTCAAGAGCATGAACTTCATGCGAGGGCGCACCTTCGTCGACAAGTACCTCATCATCGACGAAGCGCAGAACCTGACGCCCAAGCAGATGAAGACGCTCGTTACGCGCGCGGGCCCCGGGACGAAGATCGTCTGCCTCGGCAATATCGCGCAGATCGATACGCCGTATCTGACCGAAGGCAGCTCGGGGCTCACCTACGTCGTGGATCGCTTCAAGGGATGGACACATAGCGGCCACGTCACCCTCGCACGCGGCGAACGTTCGCGCTTGGCCGATTACGCGTCCGACATTCTCTGAACGCGAGGCGGGGCATAGTCCCCGCGGCCATGAGCCTGAAAACAACGTTTCCTTTCTCAGCGCCCGGCTTGCCGGGCGTTTTTTCTGGGGAAGGCCACCATGCCGTCCGCGTCATACAGACGTACCGGCCAGCCACCGCTTCGATGCACAACCTCAAGTAATTCATGAAGAATTCTTGCCGAAGGCCCGCCGGCAGGGCTACTATCGGCCGCAACGGCGGCCGGAATCGCGACTCCGGCCGCCGCCATCCGTTGGCTCTTTCTATGCCGGGCGCTATGCGCCGGGTTTCCGATTCATGCTGAGAATCTGGGTTGCCCTTCTCGTGCTGCTGTCGTTGGCTGCGTGCTCGAGCGCGCCGCCGAAGGCCGTACGCTCGAGCGGCACGTCGGCCTATGGAGAGAATGCGCTGCGGACCCTGCCGCCCGGCTCCCCTCGATTCGTCGATCACAGCGTCGGGCGCGAAGAAATCTCGATCCAGGCGATGAGCCTGGTTGGCATTCCGTATCGATGGGGTGGCAATACGCCGGACAGCGGTTTCGACTGCAGCGGGCTCGTGAGGTATGTCGTCGCACGCGCCGCCGATGTCGATTTGCCGCGAACGACCGCCGACATCAGCCGCCGCGGCGAATCGATCGAGCCCGACGAGATCGCACCAGGCGACCTTATCTTCTTCAACACGACCGGCAGGCCGCACTCGCACGTGGGCATCTATGCTGGCAAGCTGCGCTTCGTGAACGCGCCGTCGACAGGCGGCACCGTTCGGCTCGACTATCTGACCAACCCCTACTGGGCGAAACGCTTCGACGGGATTCGACGCGTCGCGCCGCCGGTAGCGCCGCGTTCGCCGTTCGATGCACCGACCGAACTGGCGGCGCCGCGCCGCGGGCCGGCGCAGCCGCAGCCGCAGCCGCAGCCGGCGGTCGAGACGGAGGCTGCGACAGCACCGGCGATGGCGCCTCGTACTGTTCCTATTCCTGTTCCTATTCCTGTTCCTATTCCTGTTCCTATTCCTGCCTCCGCTTCACCGGCAGGCCCTGCTGCGGCTACCGCTTCGACTTCGTCGTCCGCCGCAACGGCCGATGCCCCCAAGGACGCTATCGATGCTGCGGCCGATGCATTCGAGCCGCCGCCGCCCGCTGCCATGCAGGCGGCTCGGCAGGCTCGGGGAGCCGGCGCCATGTCCGTTCAGCCCGGAACGATCGAATCAGGGGTGCAAATCATGCGTGCGTCGTCGCCGCCGGCTGGTCAGAACGCGCCTACTTCGACCACCGACGACCCCATCGCGCGATTTGCCCATAGCGGGGAATGAGGCCTTAGGAATGAGGCCTTAGAGAAGCCGATGGCCGAGCCACCAGCCGGCAGCTGAGAGCAAAGCCGAGGCCGGGATCGTCAACACCCACGCCCACACGATGTTGCCCGCCACGCCCCAGCGCACGGCCGAGAGCTTTTGCGTCGCACCGACGCCGACAATCGCGCCCGTGATCGTGTGAGTCGTCGAGACGGGCACGCCCATGGCCGATGCGAGAAACAACGTGATCGCTCCCCCTGCTTCGGCGCAAAAGCCGCCGACCGGTTTGAGCTTCGTGATCCTCTGCCCCATGGTGCGCACGATGCGCCACCCGCCGAACAATGTGCCGAGGCCCATCGACATGTAGCAAGCGCCGATGACCCATACCGGCGGCGCGTCAGCGGTGGTCGATGCAAAACCCGTGGCGATCAGCAGCATCCAGATGATGCCGATGGTTTTTTGCGCGTCGTTACCACCGTGCCCGAGGCTATAGAGGCCGGCCGAGATGAGTTGCAGCCGCCGGAAGCGCCGGTCCACCTTGCTGGGCGGCGTGCGGAAGTAGATCCACGACACGGCGGTCATGAAGAACGAGCCGAGCACGAAGCCGAGCAACGGCGAGATAAAAATGAACGCGACGGTCTTCATGATGCCGTCGATGTTCAGCGCCCACCATCCCGATTTAGCGAGCGCCGCGCCGACGAGCCCGCCGATTAGCGCATGCGAGGAGCTCGACGGAATGCCGAAGCGCCAGGTCAGAATGTTCCAAACGATCGCACCGAACAGCGCGCCGAAGATGACGTAGTGATCGACGATCCTCGGGTCGATCGTCCCCTTGCCGACCGTCGATGCGACCTTCAAGTGAAAGATGAAATAAGCGATGACGTTGCAGGCCGCGGCGAATGCAACGGCCTGGTGGGGCTTGAGCACGCCGGTCGAAACGACGGTCGCGATGGAGTTCGCGGCGTCGTGGAAGCCGTTCATGAAGTCGAAGACGAGCGCGACGGCGATCAACGTCGAGAGCGTCCAAATGGCGATCTGGATCGATGGCATCAGTGGTGTCCGCCTGCTTTACGCGTTTTCCAGGACGATGCCTTCGATGATGTTCGCGACGTCCTCGCATTTGTCGGTGATCGACTCGAGCAGCTCGTAGACCGCCTTCAGCTTGATTAGCGTCTTGACGTTGTCCTCTTCGCGGAACAGCTTGGACATCGCGGCGCGCAGCACGCGATCGGCTTCGGACTCGAGACGGTCGATCTCCTCGCAAGCCGCGAGGATCAGGCGCGCCTGGCTCATGTCCGACAGCATGTTGACGGCGCTTTGCACGTGCTTGGCTGTTTGTGTGCAGATGTGCGCGAGCTGGCTGGCTTCCGACGTCATGGCCTGCACGTCGTAGAGCGAGACGGCCGTTGCGACGTCCTCCATCAGATCGAGGATGTCGTCCATCGTCGTGATCAGCTTGTGGATTTCGTCGCGATCGAGCGGCGTGATGAATGTCTTGTGAAGCAACTCCATCGTTTCGTGCGTCAGCTTGTCCGCGGCCTTTTCGTTGGCCTGCACGCGCTGCTTGTGCACTTCGGCTTCGCTGAGATTGTCGACCAAGCGTTCGAGCTCTTCGCTGGCGGAAACGATGCACTTGGCGTGCTCATTGAAGATTTCAAAGAACTTGCCCTCAGTGGGCATGAAACGACCGAACATTGAGATCCCGATAGGTGGTCATATTGGGCGCCCCAACGCGGCCGCGGCGCACGCCGCTGGGCCGAAAAAGAATCCGCTGCGGCGCATTGGAACCCAGTGCGCGCGGCGATTCCCGGGGCTGACATAAAAGTGCAACATTGTACCGGGTCGGGCGACCTGCCCCAACGTCCAGTTGCACCCGAGAACGCGGATGCAACAGCGGTGCCGCACGGCTCGCAGCGAACGCCTACTCGCTGCCGTAGAACGACTGCGCCCCGGCAAAATTATCGAACTTCGTGTATTGCCCCAGAAACGTGAGCCGAACGGGGCCGATCGGACCATTACGCTGCTTGCCGATGATGATTTCGGCCGTCCCCTTGTCCGGGCTATCGGGGTTATACACTTCGTCGCGGTAGATGAAGAGAATGACGTCGGCGTCTTGCTCGATGGCGCCCGACTCGCGCAGATCCGACATCACGGGGCGCTTGTTCGGCCGCTGTTCGAGGCCGCGATTCAACTGCGACAGCGCCATCACCGGAACGTCGAGCTCCTTGGCGAGACTTTTGAGCGACCGCGAGATTTCGGAAATTTCAGTCGCACGATTTTCGCCGGACGACGAGCCGGACATCAGCTGGAGGTAATCGACGATGATGAGCCCAAGTTTGCCGCATTGGCGTGAAAGGCGTCGCGCGCGCGAGCGCAATTCCATTGGATTCAGGCCGCCCGTCTCGTCGATGAACAACTGCGCCTCGCTCATTTTCTGCACGGCGTGCGTGAGCTTGGGCCAGTCTTCGTCGGTTAGGCGGCCCGTGCGCATGCGATGCTGATCGAGCCGGCCCACCGAGCCGAGCATCCGCATGACGAGCTGCGTGCCCGGCATTTCCATCGAGAACACGGCGACGGGCAACCCGTACTCGACGGCCACGTATTCGCCGATGTTCATGGACAGGGCGGTCTTGCCCATCGACGGGCGTCCGGCCACGATGATGAGCTCACCGCCGTGCATGCCCGATGTCATGCGGTCGAGATCGACGAAGCCCGTGGGCGTACCCGTGACGTCGCTGGGATTGGCCGTGTGATAAAGCGTATCGATACGCTCCACCACCTGCGTCAGCAGCGGGCCGACTTCGAGGAAGCCTTGGGTGCCGCGCGCGCCGTCTTCGGCAATCGAAAAGACTTTCGATTCGGCCTCGTCGAGCAGCTGCCGCACTTCCTTGCCTTGCGGATTGAATGCGTCGGCCGAGATTTCGTCGGCCACCGAGACGAGCCGGCGCAACACCGCACGGTCGCGGACGATTTCCGCGTAACGCCGGATGTTGGCGGCGCTCGGCGTATTTTGGGCGAGCGCGTTCAGGTAGGAGAGCCCGCCGACATCCTCGGCCTTGCCGGAGTTTGTCAGCGCTTCATACACCGTCACGACGTCGGCCGGCCGCGTCCCCGCGATGAGCCGCCCGATGTGCTCGTAGATGATCCGGTGGTCGTACCGGTAGAAGTCGCTCTGGGACAGAAAATCGGCGATGCGGTCCCAGGCCGCGTTGTCGAGCAGCAAGCCGCCGAGCACCGATTGCTCGGCCTCGATCGAATGCGGCGGGACTTTCAGCGATTCGAGTTGCGGATCGTTCGGCGGTGCGTTCATGGGGAGGCATTATCGCGAAATGGCCGCGCGTTAGCCAGCAGGCAAAACGAGACCCAAACAAAAAAGGCAGGAACCGGCGCTCCGGCTCCTGCCCTTTTTCGAACCTCTCGGCCGAACCGGGACCGACGCCCAGTGCGGCCGGGATGCTTCGCGATGCTTACGCGTGCTCGCCGAGCACCGACACGGTGACGTCGACTGCAACGTCGGTGTGCAGCGAAACTTGCACCGGGTGGTCGCCCACCGTCTTCAACGGCCCCTGCGGCATGCGCACTTGCGCCTTTTCCGCGGGGAAGCCTTGCTTCGTCAGCACGGCGGCGATGTCGGCGTTCGTGACCGAACCGAACAGGCGGCCGTCGACACCGGCCTTCTGCGCGATTTGGATCGTGAGGCCGGCCATCTTCTCGCCCTGCGCTTGCGCGCTGGCGAGCTTCTCGGCGGCAGCCTTCTCGAGATCGGCGCGACGCACGTCGAATTCGGCGATCGCTTGCTTCGTGGCACGGCGAGCCAGCTTTTGCGGGATCAGGAAGTTACGGGCGAAGCCGTCCTTGACCTTAACCACATCGCCGAGGTTGCCCACATTGACGACTTTTTCCAAAAGAATGATTTGCATTCGGATTCTCCTTATCGCGTCGTCTGATTAGGCCTTGTGCAGGTCGGTGTACGGCACGAGCGCGAGGAAGCGCGCGCGCTTGATGGCCGTATCGAGCTGGCGTTGATAGTGGGCCTTCGTACCCGTCAGACGAGCCGGCGTGATCTTGCCATTTTCGCCGATGAAGTCCTTCAGCGTTTCGATGTCTTTGTAATCGATGGACTCGACGCCGGCAGCCGTGAAGCGGCAAAACTTCTTGCGCTTGAACAGCGGGTTTTGTTGTTGACGGCGCTTGTCGAATTTCTTACCAGTCGGGCGGGGCATGTTCAGTCCTTTCCAATGTCCTGCAATTCTGTGATGTGAAACACCAAGGTTCTCGCATTGCGGCTTTTCTTCGCCAGGAAGCCGGTGAAGAGCGTCGGAACGCCCATCTCACACGTTTCAACCTTTCCGCTCGCGGCGCCTGCAGCCAGCGCGGGCATCGTCAGTTCGATTTGCCGGACGATGCCGGCTTCGACGACTTCCCCGCGATGCTGCAGCGTGCAGCTGGCGATCGGGACGCCCGCCGGCGTGTAGCGCAGCGGCTCGCGCTCGATCACGCTGGCCATGAGTTGCAGCCTGTTCACGAGAGCGGCGAAAAACCGATGGAACCTGGGTGGCTTAAACCGTGAATACCGTTAAGCCTGCGCTTCGGACGGTTGCGATGCAGCCGCCTTCTTGGCTTCTTCGCGCTGCACTTCCTTCATCATCGGCGACGGGCCGGTTTCGGCCTTCTTCATCTTGACGATCAGGTGACGCAGCACGGCGTCGTTGAACTTGAACGCATGCTCAAGCTCTTCGAGCGTAGCTTGGTCGCATTCGATGTTCATGCAGACGTAGTGAGCCTTCGCGAGTTTCTCGATCATGTAGGCCAGTTGGCGACGGCCCCAGTCTTCGATGCGGTGGATATTGCCGCCGCGCGCGGTAATCGTGGCTTTGTACCGCTCGATCATGGCGGGCACTTGCTCGCTTTGATCGGGGTGTACGACGAAGACGATTTCATAATGACGCATACACACTCCTTGTGGATTGAAGCCACCCGGGCGTCGATGGTAGAAAACCCAACCGGTGTGGCAAGTGAGAAGCCCGAAAGTGTAACCCAAACGGCCCCGCGATGCAATTTGGGCTTCCCTAGCCTTCGGCGCCTTGGGCAGCTTGGGTGGCATCGCTCCCGCCCCAATATCCCGGCCGCGCGTAGACTTCCTTCAGATAATCGATGAAGTAGCGCACCTTCGCCGGCACGTAGCGCTGCTGTGGGTAGACGGCCACAATGTCGTACTCGGGCAGCGCGAATTCGTCGAGCACGGTTTCCAACTCGCCGCGCGCGAGCTGATCGGCAATTTCCCAGGTGGAGCGCCAGCCGAGTCCAAGCCCCTCGGACGCCCAGCGGTGCAGCAGTTCTCCGTCGTTGCAGTCGAGCGAGCCGGCCACGCGCATCGTGACGCGTTTGCCTGCGCGCTGGAAATACCAGCCGCGGTTCTGCCCACCTTGCAGATTGAAAGCGAGGCAGTTATGGCCAAGCAGATCTTCGAGCGTGCGCGGGCGCCCGTGCCGCGCAAAATAGCCGGGGGTGCCGCAGACGACACGCCGGTTCGTCGCGAGCTTCACCGCGACGAAGTTCGGATCGACGGAGCCCCCGATACGGATCGACAAGTCGTAGCCCTCACGCACGAGATCGACGACGCGATCGGTCAGGTTGAACGACATCTGCAGCCCCGGCTTGTCGTCTAGGAAGGCCGGCGCGAGCGGCGCAACGTGCTTACGGCCGAAAGCGGCCGGCGCCGAGACGATCAAATGCCCGCTGACGGCGCGCCGCCCCGCGGCCAGTTCGTTCTCGGCCTGATCCCAGTCGATCAACAGCCCCTTGCAGCGTTCGAGAAACGCCGCCCCCGCTTCGCTGACGACGAGCCGCCGCGTCGAGCGGTACATGAGCTTTACGCCGAGCCGCTTTTCGAGCGCGTCGATACGCCGCCCGAGGATGACAGGCGAGACGCCCTCTTCGAGCGCCGCCGCCGCCAAGCTGCCGGCCTCGGCCACTCGCACGAATGTTTCGATCTGCTTGAAACGGTCCATTCTCGCCCCCTTCCCTGCTGCGTCCCCAGGCGCGTGCCGCCTTCGTCCTAGCCCGCAATGCGCCACAGCCGCTGCGCTCATGCGGCCGAGCCCATCGCCCACCGGCGCCACATTCCATACTTTTTGTACCGAAAAACCAAACCTTTCGCGATCTTATCAAACCTTTCTCGTAGTTCTACAGTGCAGCTAACCCGCTAGTGATGCGTGATGAGTGATGCATTGGACCTACAAGAGAAGGAGATACCCATGCCGAAGATGAGAGCCGTCGACGCCGCCGTTCTGGTGCTTGAGAAAGAAGGCATCGACACGGCGTTCGGGGTGCCCGGCGCCGCGATCAACCCGCTTTACTCGGCCATGCGCCGCGCCGGCGGTATCAGCCACGTGCTGGCGCGCCACGTCGAAGGCGCCTCGCACATGGCAGAGGGCTACACGCGGGCGGCGCCCGGCAACATCGGCGTATGCATCGGCACGTCGGGCCCTGCCGGCACCGATATGATCACCGGACTGTACTCGGCGCAGGCCGACTCCATTCCTATTCTCGCTATCACAGGCCAAGCACCCCGCGCGCGGCTCTATAAGGAAGACTTCCAGGCCGTCGACATCGAATCGATCGCCAAGCCCGTCACGAAGTGGGCCGTCACCGTCCGCGAGCCGGCGCTCGTGCCGCGCGCGTTCCAGCAGGCCTTCCACTTGATGCGCTCGGGCCGGCCCGGCCCGGTGCTGATCGACTTGCCGATCGACGTGCAGCTCGCCGAGATCGAGTTCGACATCGAGACTTACGAGCCGTTGCCCGTCTACAAGCCGAAGGCGACGCGCAAACAGATCGAAGCGGCGCTGCGACTGCTCGACGCCGCCGAGCGCCCGCTCATCGTGTCGGGCGGCGGGGTCATCAATGCCAATGCCGAAGCGCTGCTCGTCGAATTCGCCGAGACGACAGGCGTGCCCGTGGTGCCGACGCTGATGTCGTGGGGCGCGATTGCCGACGACCATCCGTTGATGGCCGGCATGGTCGGACTGCAGACGTCGCACCGCTACGGCAACGCGACGATGCTCGAATCGGATTTCGTGCTCGGCATCGGCAACCGGTGGGCCAATCGGCACACGGGCAGCGTCGAGGTCTATACGAAGGGCCGCAAATTCGTGCACGTCGATATCGAGCCGACGCAAATCGGCCGCGTGTTCGGCCCCGATCTCGGGATCGTCTCGGATGCCAAGGCCGCGCTCGAGCTGTTCGTCGAGGTGGCGCGCGAGTGGAAGGCGGCCGGCAAGCTCAAGGATCGCAGCGCGTGGAGCGAAGCCTGCCGCCAGCGCAAGCGCACGATGCAGCGCAAGACGCACTTCGAAGACGTGCCGATCAAGCCGCAGCGTGTCTATGAAGAGATGAACAAGGTGTTCGGCCGCGACACGTGCTACGTCAGCACGATCGGGTTGTCGCAGATCGCCGCCGCGCAGTTCCTGCATGTCTATAAGGCGCGCAACTGGATCAACTGCGGGCAAGCCGGCCCGCTCGGCTGGACCATTCCGGCCGCGCTCGGCGTGCGCGCTGCCGATCCGACCCGTCCGATCGTCGCGCTCTCGGGCGATTACGATTTCCAGTTCATGATCGAAGAGCTGGCCGCCGGTGCGCAGTTCAAGCTGCCGTACGTGCATGTCGTCGTCAACAACGCGTATCTCGGGCTGATTCGCCAAGCGCAGCGGGGCTTCGAAATGGACTACTGCGTGCAACTCTCGTTCGACAACGTCAACGCCCCCGAGCTGAACGGTTATGGCGTCGATCACGTGGCGGTGGCCGAGGGCCTCGGCTGCAAGGCGCTGCGCGTGTTCGAGCCTGACGAGATCGCCCCTGCGCTGCAAAAAGCGCAAGCGATGGCCGCCGAGTTCAATGTGCCGGTCGTCGTGGAAGTGATTCTCGAGCGCGTGACGAACATCGCCATGGGCACGGAAATCGACGCCATCAACGAGTTCGAGCCGCTCGCGGACTCGCGGCACGATGCGCCGACTGCGATTTCGCTGCTCGACTGAAGCGCCGGCGAAATGCTGCCGACCCGAAACATCTAGAAAGAGAAAGCGCGCGCTCGCCGATCCGTCGACGAGCGCCCCCCTTGACCGACCGAAGAGCTCCGCATCATGCCGAAATTCGCAGCAAACCTGACCATGCTGTTCAACGAAGTGCCGTTTCTCGAGCGCTTCGAGGCGGCCGCGCGCGCGGGTTTTTCCGCCGTGGAATTCCTGTTCCCCTACCCCTACTCGGCCGCTGACCTGGCCGAGCGGCTAGAGGCGAACCGGTTGCGCCTCGTCCTGCACAATCTGCCGGCCGGCAATTGGGAGGCCGGCGAACGCGGCATTGCGTGCCTGCCCGATCGCGTGGCCGAATTTCGCGACGGCGTGGGCCGCGCGATCGACTATGCGAAGGCCTTGCGCGTGCCGCAACTGAACTGCCTCGTCGGGATTCCGACGCGCGATGTCGCACCCGAACAAGCCCGTAGAACGATCGTCGAGAATCTGCGCTTCGCCGCCGCGGCGCTCGAAAAGGAAAACATCAAGCTGCTCGTCGAACCCTGCAATGCCTACGATATCCCCGGCTTTGCGCTCAATCGTTCGGCAGAGGCGCTCGAGGTCATTCGCGAGGTGGCATCGAGCAATCTCTATCTGCAGTACGACATCTATCACATGCAACGGATGGAGGGCGAACTCGCGGCCACGCTGCAGAAACACCTGCCGCTCATCGCTCACATTCAGCTCGCCGACAACCCGGGCCGCAACGAGCCCGGCACGGGCGAAATCAACTACACGTTCCTGTTCGGCTGGCTCGACCGGCTTGGTTACGGTGGCTACATCGGCTGCGAGTACAAGCCACGCACGACGACGCTCGAAGGGCTCACGTGGCTGCGCGATATCGCGGGGCAACACGGCGCGCGTTGAGCGGCACCGGCACGCAAGAGGGACGTCGCTCCCCGCGCCCCAACATCGACATGACAAATCGCTAAACGGAACACATAAACATGGCAAAGATCGGTTTTATCGGCCTCGGCATCATGGGCGCGCACATGGCGCGCAACCTGCTCAAGGGCGGACATGAACTTGTCGTCAACGGTGCCTACCCGGTGCCCGACGATCTGCGCGAACGCGCACTCGTTGCAGCCGATTCGACGGCCGTCGCACGGGAATCCACCATCGTCATTTCGATGGTGCCCGACACGCCCGACGTCGCGAAAGTGCTGTTCGCCGAAGACGGCGTAGCGAAGGGCCTCTCGGCCGGCAAGCTCGTGATCGACATGAGCTCGATCTCTCCGCTCGATACGCAAGATTTTGCCAAGCGCATCAACGCGCTCGGCTGCGATTATCTCGACGCGCCTGTCTCGGGCGGCGAAGTCGGTGCGCGAGAAGCGACGCTCTCGATCATGGTAGGCGGCCCCGAGCAGGCGTTCGAACGCGCCAAGCCGCTGTTCGATCTGATGGGCAAGAACATTACGCTAGTCGGCGATAACGGTGCGGGCCAGACGTGTAAGGTAGCCAACCAGATCATCGTCGCGCTGAACATCGAGGCGGTGGGCGAGGCGCTGCTGTTCGCGGCGCGCTCGGGCGCCGACCCGGAACGCGTACGCCGCGCGCTGATGGGTGGCTTTGCATCGTCGCGCATTCTCGAAGTGCACGGCGAGCGCATGACGAAACGCACGTTCAACCCAGGCTTTCGCATCGACTTACATCGTAAGGACTTGAACCTCGCACTCGACGGCGCGCGCAAGCTCGGGATCGCCTTGCCGCACACCGCAAGCGCTCAGCAATTGTTCAGCGTCTGCGCGGCGCACGGCGGGGGTAATTGGGATCATTCGGCGCTCGTGCGCGCGCTCGAAATCATGTCCGGATTCGAGATCGCCGAAGCGAAGGCAGGCTGAGGCCGCCGGCATCATGCCGGAGGGCAGGATTCGGCCGTTCGAGCAGCAAGCGAGCGGCCGGCACGTGGGGCGCCTCGCCCTCGCGTAGGAAGCAAGACCGAGGCAGCGCCCGCATCGCGAGATGCGCGGCACAGCCAAGGTCGATGCCGAGCATGCGGGTGGCGAGGCAAAAACGCCGCTTTCGGGCTGAGAGCGGCAGTGGGGTCCGCAGCGGCACCCGGCGACGCCGGGGAAGCCTTGGTCGGTCAGACGTCGTCGTCGGGTGTCCGCCTGTCGGATTGCTGCTTTTTGTTTTTCTCTTCTTTATCAATAGGTGTCGAACACTTGCTGCAATGCAGCCGGTTCCTGCTCGCCCGCGGCCAGCGCCAGCATCAGCAGCACGCGCGCCTTGTAGGGATTGAGCGTACCGGCGCTGATAAAGCCGAGCGCGTCGTCGGGCGCCGCACCGTTGCGCATGACGTGGCCCGAGCCGACACGCGAAGCACGCACAACCGCGATACCGCGAGCGCGCGCATCGCCCAATGCAGCTTGCAAGGTGGAATGGATCGAGCCGTTGCCGGTGCCGGCCACGACGATGCCTCGCACGCCCGCCGCAACGAATGCGTCGACGGCCGCGCGGGATGCGCCCGCGTAGCTCGAGACGATTTCGACGAACGGCCAAGAGGCGGCGGCAACGAACGGCGTTCCCGATGTATGGGGACGCACGAGCGCACGCTGAAACTCCACGCGGCCATCCTGAACCCAGCCAAGCGCGCCGATTTCAGGTGATTGGAATGCGTCGACGGCGTAGGTGCTCGTCTTCGCGATGTCGCGTGCGCTGTGAATGCGATTGTTGAAGGCAACCAGCACGCCCTGCCCGCGCGCAGCCGGCGAACCCGCGACGGTCACGGCGCCGAGCAAATTCAGCGGGCCGTCCGCCGATAGCGCCGACGACGGCCGCATCGCCGCCGTCATGACGACGGGCTTGTCGGTCTTCACGGTCAGATGCAGGGCATACGCCGTTTCCTCGAGCGTATCGGTGCCGTGCGTGATGACGATGCCGTCGATCTCCTCGCGCGCCGCGAGTGCCGCGATGCGGCCGGCCAGCGTCGTCCAAAGCGCAACATCGAGGTCTTTGCTGTCGATGCTCGCGACTTGTTCGGCTTCGATCCGAGCCACATGCGAAAGCGCCGGCACGGCGGCGAGCAGACGATCGACCCCGACGACGCCCGCTTGATAGCCGGAAGTCTGGGCCGCATCGGCCGCGGAGCCGGCGATCGTGCCACCGGTCGCGAGCACGGCGATGCGCGGCAGTGCCGCGGGGGAAGCGGAAGAATGGGTCGTAGTCATGGACGCCATTCTAACCAACCGCGAAGATAGCGCCGGCGGATGCGCTTGCCGGCTGGAATGCATTCGGCCACGATCGTTCGGCGGCGTCGCTATAAACCTTCCTGTAAGCCTCGCTTTAAAGCCCGCCTTACGCCACCTCGCGCAATTGCGCCGCCATGTCGGCCTCGGTCAGCTGCGGCGCGAACATTTCGATGAACCGATAAGCGTACGCACGCATGAACGCCCCCTTGCGCAGGCCCACGCGCGTCGTGCTGCCTTCGAACAAATGCTGCGAATCGAGCGCGACGAGCTCCGAGTCGCGCTTCGGATCGTAGGCCATTGCCGCGACGATACCCACGCCCATCCCAAGCTCGACGTAGGTTTTGATGACATCCGCATCGATTGCGGTGAGTACGACATCGGGCAACGCGCCTGCTTTCGCGAACGACTCGTCGATATGCGAGCGGCCCGTGAAATCGCGGTCGTACGTGATGATCGGGAATTCGGCGACCTGCTCGAGCGAAACGTGCGCGCGGCCCACGAGCGGATGCTGTTTGGGCACGACGACGATGTGGTGCCACGAGTAGCACGGGAACGTGACGATGTCGGCGAAGCGGTCGAGCGCCTCGGTCGAGATCGCAATATCGGCTTCGCCTTCGATCAGCATCTGCGCGATTTGCCGAGGATTGCCCTGGCGCAGCGCGAGCTGCACCTTCGGGAACACTTGCGTGAACTCGCGCACGACTTTGGGCAGCGCGTAGCGCGCCTGCGTGTGTGTCGTCGCGACGACGAGATGGCCGGTGTCCTCATCAGCATATTGCCGGGCCACGCGGCGCATGTTTTCGGCATCGAGCAGCATTCGCTCGATCAACTGATGCACGGCCTTGCCCGGCTCGGTAAGGCCGGTGAGCCGCTTGCCGCGGCGCACGAAGATGTCGATGCCGAGCTCGTCCTCGAGATCTTTGATCTGCTTGGACACGCCCGATTGCGAGGTGAACAGGGCGTTGGCCACCTCGGTCAGATTCAAATTGCGGCGCACCGCTTCGCGCACGAAGCGTAGTTGCTGAAAGTTCATAGAACCTCTCTCTTCGACAAAGCACGGGTAGTTGATCGATGACGCGAAACGGCGCGGGCCGCACTCCCGCATCCGCCGCCCGCACTGCGCCGAGACCGTCGTCGCAGTGCCTGTCTACTGTCTATCTACTTCGTTAAAGCAAATGCGCGCCACGTCCTGGGCACGACGGTCACGCCGTCGCCCTCGCGCAGGCCCAGCGCGTGCCATGCGTCGCGTTCGAGTTCCGCTTCGAGCGGCCCCACCTCGCCGGCAAGCTCGACGCGCACGGAGGCACCGCGTACGGTCACGCGGCGCACATGCGCATCGATGCCGTCGGCGCGTGTGATCCCGCGCGGATGGATTTCGAGCTCGTGCGGGCGCACGAACGCATGCGCGGACGTAGTGTGCGCCGCATCGGCTTGCGCAGCGACGCCCTGTGCAGCGAACGGTGCGCTCGCGCCTTCCGCCACAAACCCTTGCGGTCCCAAGCGGCCGGAAAACCGATTCGCCTCACCGAGGAACGCGTAGACGAACGGGGTGCGCGGATCGTCATACACACCCTGCGGGCTTCCCGTTTGTTCGACACGTCCACGATTCATGACCACAATGCGATCGGCAACGTCGAGCGCTTCTTCCTGATCGTGCGTGACGAAGATCGTCGAAATCCCGAGTTCGTCATGCAGCCGCCGCAGCCACACGCGCAATTCCTTGCGCACCTTTGCATCGAGCGCGCCGAACGGCTCGTCGAGAAGCAGCACACGCGGCTCGACGGCCAGCGCCCGCGCGAGTGCGATTCGCTGCCGCTGGCCGCCCGAGAGCGCCGACGGATAGCGATCGGCGAGCGGTGCGAGCTGCACGAGCGTCAGAAGCTCATGCACGCGGTCCCTAATCGCGGCCTCCGACGGCCGCTCGCGGCGCGGCTTCACGCGCAAGCCGAATGCGACGTTTTCGAACACGGTCATATGGCGAAACAGCGCGTAATGCTGGAACACGAAGCCGATCTGGCGCTCGCGCGCGTCGAGCGCGCCGACGTCGCGCCCGCCCAAGATGACTTCGCCCGCATCGGGCATCTCGAGGCCAGCGATCACGCGCAGCAGAGTCGTCTTGCCGCAGCCCGACGGGCCGATCAGTGCGACGAGCTCGCCGGGGGCGAACTCGAGCGAGACGTTATCCAGCGCGGCGAAATCGCCGAAGTGCTTAGTCAAATTGCGGACGATAATACCCATCGAAAGCTCCTCGTCGAAGAATCAGCGGCGCGCGAGCGCGTCGGCCTTGAGGCGGCGTTCGGCCATGAGTTTGAGGCCGAGCGTCACGAGCGCGATCAGCGCCAGAACCGACGCGAGCGCAAACGCGGCCGCGAAGTTGTAGTCGTTGTAGAGAATCTCGACAGCGAGCGGCATCGTGTCGGTCTGTCCGCGAATGTGCCCGGAGACGACGGAGACAGCGCCGAACTCGCCCATCGCCCGCGCATTGCAGAGGATAACGCCGTACAGCAAGCCCCATTTGACGTTGGGCAGCGTGACGCGCCGCCACATCTGCCAGGCCGACGCGCCGAGCACGCGCGCAGCCTCCTCCTCGTCGTTGCCCTGTGCCTGCATCAATGGAATGAGCTCGCGGGCGACGAAGGGGAACGTCACGAAGATGGTTGCGAGCACGATGCCGGGTACCGCGAAGACGATCTGCACGTCGTGCGCGGCGAGCCATGGACCGAACCAACCTTGCGCACCGAACAGCAGGACATAGACGAGCCCCGAAACGACCGGCGACACGGAAAACGGCAGATCGATCAACGTCGTGAGCAGCGCCTTCCCCTTGAATTCGAATTTCGCGATAGCCCAGGAGGCCGCCAGGCCGAACACGACATTCGCCGGCACGGCGATGATCGCAACCGTCAACGTCAGCGCGACGGCCGCGCGCGCATCGGGGTCGGCTAGCGAGGCAAAATAAAAGTGCAGGCCTTTGCTCAACGCTTCTTGGAACACGGCGACGAGCGGCACGACGAGAAAGAGCCCGAGAAATGCTAGGGCGGCGGCAGTGAGCGCCCAGCGCAAAGCGCGCGGTTGTCCAGGCTGGCGGGCCGCGCCCGAGCGAGCGTGTCGCGCGGTGCATGCAATCGTCGCAACGCGGCTCATTGTGAACCCCCTTCTTCATTGTCCAACTGAGATCCGGGCCGCATCGTCGGGCCCTTCTTCTTCACGGCGCGCTTGGCTTCCATGCGGCGCTGCCAGCGCCACTGCAGTGCGTTGATCGCGAGCAGCATGAAAAACGAGGCGACGAGCATGACGACGGCGAGCGCCGTCGCACCGGCGTAGTCGTATTGCTCGAGCTTGGTCACGACGAGCAGCGAGATCACTTCGGACTTCATCGGAATGTTGCCGGCGATGAAGATGACCGAGCCGTATTCGCCGAGCGCGCGGGCGAATGCGAGCGCGAACCCGGTCGCCAAGGCGGGCGCGAGCGCAGGCAGCACGACGCGCACGAACGTCTGCGCGCGCGTCGCGCCAAGGCAGGCCGCGGCCTCTTCTTGCTCGCGCTCGAAATCTTCGAGGACGGGCTGCACTGTGCGCACGACGAACGGCAAGCCGATGAACGTCAGCGCGACGAGCACGCCTAGCGGCCCGAATGCGATCTTCACGCCGAGCGGAGCTAACCACCGGCCGATCCAGCCGTTTTCGGCGTAGACGGCCGCGAGCGAAATGCCGGCGACGGAGGTTGGCAAAGCGAACGGCAAGTCGACGAGCGCATCGACAATGCGCCGGCCCGGGAACGGATACCGCACGAGCACCCAGGCGAGCAGCATGCCGAAAGCGGCATTGATGAGTGCGGCAAGGCCCGCTGCGCCGAACGTGAGCCGATACGCGGCCAGCACGCGCGGCGCGGTGACGGCGGCGATGAAGCGTTCGCCGTCGAGCGTTGCCGTCTTGAGGAACGTCGACGCTAGAGGAATGAGGACCACGAGGCTCAAGTAAGCCACCGTGATGCCGAGCGTCACGCCGAATCCGGGCAATGCGCTCGCCTTGCGGAAACCGAAGGTCGCCATATTGATCGCTCTTACTTTGACAGGATGGGCCGATGAGGGCCGCTGTCGGTACGCGCTGCGCACCGATCGTTCTTATTGCGGAGCGTCGCCGCGCCCCGCTAGGGTCGCCCGGCGTCGTTGCGCCGGGCGCCGGGCTTTTCAGCCCCTACCGTGATTCTTGCTTCGGGTGCTGCCTGTGCTTCGTGTGCTTCACTTCGGCTGATAGATCGAATCGAATACGCCGCCATCGGCAAAATGCGTCTTCTGCGCCTTTTGCCAGCCGCCGAACGCATCGTCCACGGTGTAGAGCGTCAGCTTCGGGAATTTGGCCGTCAGTGCCGCCGGCACTTGCGGCGAGCGCGGACGATAAAAGTTGCGCGCCGCAATCTCCTGCCCTTGCTCCGAGTACAGGAAGTGCAGATAGGCTTCGGCAAGCTTGCGCGTGCCACGCTTATCCGCCACCTTGTCGACGACTGCCACGGGCGGTTCGGCCAGGATGCTCACCGAAGGCACGACAATTTCGAACTTGTCCGTACCGAATTCCTTCTGCGCGAGAAACGCCTCGTTCTCCCAAGCGATAAGAACATCGCCGAGGCCGCGCTGGACGAAGCTCGTCGTCGCGCCGCGCGCGCCGGAATCGAGTACGCCGGCGTTGCGATACAGCTGCGTGACGAACGTGCGCGCGGTCTCGTCGCTGCCGCCCGGCCGGTGACGGGCATAGGCCCAGGCCGCCAAATAGTTCCAACGCGCTCCGCCCGAGGTCTTCGGGTTCGGCGTCACGATCGAGACGCCGGGCTTGACGAGATCGTCCCAGTCCTTAATGTGCTTCGGGTTGCCGTGGCGCACGAGAAATACGATCGTCGACGTGTACGGCGAGGCGTTGTCGGGCAGGCGCTTTTGCCAATCGGACGCGACAAGGCCCCGGCTTGCGAGCGCATCGATGTCGTACGCGAGCGCGAGCGTGACGACGTCGGCCTGCAGCCCGTCGAGCACGGAGCGCGCTTGGGCGCCCGAGCCGCCGTGCGATTGGCGGAGCGTGACTGTCTCGCCCGTCTGCGCCTTCCATACAGGCACGAATGCCTGGTTGATATCCTGGTAAAGCTCGCGCGTCGGGTCGTAGGATACGTTCAGCAGCGACGTATCGGCGTGCGCGGGCACGAGCGCAGCCGTCAGCACGAGCGCTGCCGTAGCCACCATGCCGCGCACAAGCGCTTTCCCTCGTTGCGGCCCGCGCGGGACGTGCAATACACGAGACTCATTGCTCCACAGATTCATTCGTTTTCCCCGTCGGCGGCCTGGCGCCCTTTTCGATAGTCGGGCCAGTCTAGCCAGGACTGCTTATACTCAAAACGAATAAATCTTCATTTTTTTATTCCTTTTTCTGCTAAGGGTGCCCGGCGGCACGGTCACAGCCTCAGGGTCGCAACATAAGACTTGAAATTCTCCCGGTACTGTATAAAAATACAGCTTACTGTCTATCCATACAGTGACCATGACCAAACTCACCGCACGGCAGCAGCAGGTTTACGAATTGATCCGCCAGTCGATCGAGCACAGCGGCTATCCGCCCACGCGCGCCGAAATTGCGGCGGCGTTGGGCTTCTCGTCGGCCAATTCGGCCGAGGAGCATCTACGTGCGCTCGCACGCAAGGGCGTGATCGAGTTGGCGGCCGGCGCGTCGCGCGGCATTCGGTTGTTGGCGTCGGAGGATCTGCCCCGCCAATTATCGTTGCCGCATCCGGCGTTGATGCAGTTGTCGCTGCCCCTCGTGGGCCGCGTGGCGGCGGGCAGCCCGATCCTCGCGCAAGAGCACGTCTCGCAGCATTACGCGTGCGACCCGGCGCTCTTCTCGAGCAAGCCCGACTACCTGCTGAAGGTGCGCGGGCTGTCGATGCGCGATGCCGGCATTCTCGACGGCGATCTGCTTGCCGTTCAGAAGCGCAGCGAGGCGAAGGACGGACAAATCATCGTCGCGCGCCTGGGCGACGACGTCACGGTCAAGCGCCTGAAACGGCGCCCGAACGGCATCGAGCTTATTGCCGAAAACCCCGATTACGAAAACATCTTCGTGCAGGCCGGCCGCGCCGATTTCGCGCTCGAAGGCATTGCGGTCGGCCTTATCCGCCCGACCGAATTCTGAACACCCTGAACCCCCATTTGGGAGACGTCATGGATCGCCTTGCCCGCCTCATGCCTTTCCGCGCTTTCGGCCGCCTGCGCCATCTTCGCAGCGTCATTGCGTGCCCGCCGCTTGAAGCTGGCCCCTCGAGCCCACTGCCCTCGCCTGTGATCGAGCGCGGCGATGCTCCGCGCGCCGGTATGCAGCCTGCGGCACTGCCCGCGTTCGCGCGGGTATCGCTCAATAGTGCGCTGCACGCGGAGCCGGCCCGGCGGGCACCCGTGCGCGTCTACCACGGGCCGTCGCGTGTCATTCTCGTCGGCACGATCGACGCCGTCTGCAAAATGATCGATCGATGCATCGACGATGAACGCGCCGCAGCCGCTGCATAATGCGATCGAACAATGCGATCGGACGCGCTTGCCGTCGTCTTCGGTAGGGATCGTTTTCGATCGGCCGCTGTCGATTAACATTCGACATCGACAAAGGCTGACTGTTTATGACAACCGAGAACCGCTCCAAGCCTAAAAAGCCGCTCGCCGCCGCCATCGCGACAGGTATCGCGGTTATCGTCGTCGCGCTGATCGTCATTGCGTACGCTTCGCCCTATCTCGTGCTGAGCCGGCTACGCGATGCCGTGCAAGCGCGCGATGTGCAAATGATCGATCGGTACGTCGACTATCCGGCGCTGCGCGCGAGTTTGAAAGAGCAACTAACGCAGATGTTGAGCCGGCGCGTCGAAACACAAAAGCTCCAACATCCACTGGCGGCACTCGGTGCGCTCGTCGGTATGGCGTTCGTGAATCCGCTTGTCGATGCCTACGCCACGCCCGACGGCGTGGCTGCCCTGCTCGCCGGTATGCCGCCGCGGGGCGAACCTGGCGAGGCGCCGCCGTCCGCAAGCGATCAGCAATCCGATGATCAAGCGCCGCCGCAACAGCCGCCGCAGGAAGCGCCGGCCTCGCCCGCCTCCACGGCTGCGCAACCGGCATCTCGCGCGAAGGGCAATGCGGGCTACCGCGATATCGACACGTTCGCCGTCAGCTATGCGCGCGGCGGCGATACGCCAGCGTATAGCGTCATCTTTCACCGCCGCGGCTGGTTCACGTGGCAACTCGACGCCGTCGAATTGCTTTCGTGACACCGGGCTGTCCGCTATAAGAGCGCTACGCTTCGTCGGCGGGGCTCATGAATGCGCGCATGAAGACGAGTGCGCCCCAGCCCCAGACGGCATTCGCCGCAAAGCCGACGGCTAGGCGCGGCAGCATATTGCCGCTCGGCCAGATGCCGCGAGCCGGATCGACGACGAAGACGCGCGCCGCCGTCAATACGATGCCGCCGAACACGAAGGCTTGCAGCCATGGCGCCGCGCGCTCGGGCGACACGCGCAGCAGCCACGCCATCAGCACCGCCCCAGCCGCGCTCCAAATCGCATTCGCGATGAACTCGGGCATGCCAAGCGGCAGGAACGGCTCTGTCGAAAAACCTGTCGCGCCGATCAGCCCCGCGGCATGGAGTAGCGCGAGCGTGGCTTCCCGAAAAAATAGCGCGGCGAGAAATCCCGAGACAAAAGGCAGGATAAGTTTTTGCATGTAGTGCGGGACGAACGCGTGGCCGCCGGCCGCGAGTTGCGGCGCGGGCCGGCATGCTAGGAGGCTCGAGAAATCAGAACGAGCGACATTATAGGCGGGCGCGCCGCAAACGCCCGTTTCGTGCGGTAGATGGGCAGGCGTCGCGCAGGGAAAATGCTAAAGTGAAAAGCGAATATTTGGCGAAGTACGCGCAAAGGAGCGGGTCATGTCCAAATCCTTAAGTCCCGAGGCTATCGAGGCGCTACGGCGCTTGAACGACGTCGGTGTCGGCCAGGCACCGCCGCTCGTTTCGACGTCGGTTGCGGCAGAACTGCTCGGCGCGGGCCTGGCCGACGAGAATGGCGACGGTGTGCTCGAAATCACCTGCGACGGTCGCAAGTATTTGTCAGGCGATTGCGACTAGGCACATGACTGGCACGTGGCAAGCAAGCGGCAAGCAAGCGGCAAGCAAGCGGCAAGCAAGCGGCAAGCAAGC
>CBIHOQ010000026.1:0-78748 GCA_966212065.1 uncultured Burkholderiaceae bacterium | reverse complement strand
GTATGAACGGCCAACTGCTGCACCGTGCCCGACACCGGGCTCGTCAGGCTCATCAACTTCTGCCGGGTGACCGCCTTGGTTTCATCATTGCTGCTCTGCTGGAGCTGTTGAGTGGCTTTGTTGAGGTCATCGAGTTGCGTACGACGAAATTCCGACATCGTTGCCGCGATGTCGGCCCGCTGCTCGGCGATGCCTGCCGTCAATTCATGCGCATGGCTTTCCTGCGCCGCCATGTCGTGCTCCTTTTGAAGCGCCGCCTGTTCCTTGTCGAGGTAGTCGGTTTGCGCCACATATTTGTCTTTCGCAAGTAATCGGTATTGATTGGCTTGTTGCCGCGCGAGCGGAGCCGTGGCCGCGAGACTGGCGATTTGCTCGCGCGTGGTGGCGAGTTCGGCCTCGCGCTTGCTCAATTGCGCGCGCGAACTGGCGACCTTATCCTCGTAGGCTCGATAGACGCCATTGGCAAAGCGTTGCGCCTCTTCGATCTCCTGGCTCGACGCGCCATCGACGGAAATGACGACAGGGGCACCGCCCTTCGCCTGGCCTTGGAGCAACGCATTCGCGCGGGCAATCGCAAGCTGGGCGTCGATCTTTGCAGCCTTCGCCTTGCTCGAATCGGCAGCCGACTGGGTCGGGTCGAGTTCGAGAAGCAATTGTCCAGCGGTCACGCGTTGCCCGTCATGCACGAGGATGCGCCTGACCACACCGGTGATCGCTGGCTGGATGATCTTCACGCGCTCATCGGGAATAAGCTTGCCCTTGGCAACGGCCACGATGTCGAGCTGACCGAAGGCGGAGATCAAGACCGCAAGCAAGGCCAGTGTGACGATGATACGCATCGACCACTTCGGAGCGGGATGCACGGGTGTTTCGGCCAGCTCCAGATTCGCGGGCAAGAACGCAAGCTCGTGCGTGAGCCGCGGCGGCAAATCGAGTTGGCGGCGAATGGCCCATGCCGTCTTCCAGACGGCGCCGTAGCGACGCATCAGATCGGCCAGCGCCTGTGCTCTTATAGATTTCATTTGCACGCGGCCTGCTTATCCGCTTTGAAGAGAAATCAGGTGCGCGTAGTAACCGGCACGCTCGAGTAGTTGGTCGTGCTTGCCGCGCTCGATGATGCGACCCTTGTCCATCGCGATAATCTGGTCAGCATGCCGAACCGCGGTGAGCCGATGCGCGATGATGATGACCGTGCGCCCCACGCACATCGCACGCATGTTTTGCTGAATGATGCGTTCGGTCTCGAAGTCGAGCGCGCTCGTGGCTTCGTCGAAGATAAGAATGCGCGGGTTCGTCACGAGCGCACGCGCAATGGCGATGCGTTGCCTCTGTCCCCCCGAGAGGTTGGAGCCATGCTCGCCGACGACGGTGTCATAGCCTTCGGGCATCTCCGAGATGAATTCATGCGCGCCCGCGAGCCGTGCGGCGTGGATAACCGCTTCGAGCGGCGTACCTGGATCGGTGACGGCGATGTTTTCGCGAATCGTTCGGTTGAAAAGCCGATTTTCCTGCAGCACGACGCCGATCTGGCGGCGTAGCCAAGCTGGGTCGGCTAGTGCGAGATCGATGCCGTCGATCGAGACGCGACCCTGCTCGGGAATGTAGAGCCGCTGCAACAACTTCGCCAGCGTGCTCTTGCCCGAGCCCGAACGGCCGACGATGCCGATGACCTGGCCTGCGCGGATATCGAGGGACACGTCGTCGAGAATAGGCGGACCGTCCGGCCGATAACGAAAGCGGATGTTTTGGAAGCCGATCTCGCCTTTGAGGGCCGGCAACGCCTGACGGCTTTGCGGCAGCTCGCTGCGGGTATTGAGAATGTCACCGAGCCGCCCCATCGAGATACCGATCTGCTGGAAGTCCTGCCACAACTGCGCTAGCCGCAATACGGGAGTGGCCACGCGCTGCGACATCATGTTGAAAGCAATTAGCTCGCCGACGGACAGCTTGCCGCTAATGACGAGCTTTGCGCCGAGATATAGCGTGACAAGCGTGACGAGCTTGCCGACGTATTGAATCAACTGCTGCCCGACATTGCCTAGCGATGTCACGCGAAACCCTGCCGCGACGTAGGCCGCGAGCTGCGAGTCCCAGCGGCGCGTGAACTGCGGTTCCACGGCCATCGATTTGACCGTTTCAGTCGCAGACACGGTTTCGACCAGGAACGATTGATTGTCCGCGTTGCGGGCGAATTTCTCGTTCAAGCGCTGACGCAAAATGGGGTTGAGCGTCAGCGAAATGGCCGCATACACAGGCAGCGAAACGATCACGACGATCGTAAGCCACACGCTGTACGTGAACATCACAGCGAAGAAGATGAACGAGAAGAACAGGTCGATGACGGCGGTCAAGGCTTGGCCCGTCAAGAAGCTGCGAATGTTCTCGAGTTCGCGCACGCGGGCGACGGTATCGCCTACGCGCCGTGAACCGAAATAGGCGAGCGGAAGCGCCAGAAGATGCCGGAAGAGTCTCGCGCCCAGTTCAACGTCGATTCGGTTCGCCGTGTGCGCGAACACGTAGTTTCGTAGCCCCGTGAGCAATATCTCGAAGGTCGAGCTGACGAACAAGGCAATGCAAACGACGTTGAGCGTATTGAACGCGCGATTGGCCAATACCTTGTCCATCACGACTTGAAACATTAATGGCGAGACGAGACCGAACAACTGCAGTACGGCCGACACGAGCAATACCTCGAGCAGCAGGCGCCGGTATTTGACGACCGCTGGAATGAACCAAGAAAAATCGAATCGTGCCAGTTCGCCGGCGAGCGAGGCCCGTGATGCGAATAAGAGAAGCTGCCCCTCGCAGCGCGCCATGACTTCGGCGGGTGTCGTCGCGGTGGGGGAGGTCCGTCCAGCCTCGACGATAAGCGCTTTATCCGCGTTGCAGCCCGCCAAAATGAAGTGCCGGCCCTCGTGATCGAGCGCTAGCGCCGGAAATGGCGTTTTCGACAAACGCTCGGCCGATACCTTCACTTTGCGCGCCTTCAGTCCGAGTGAACGGGCGGTAAGCAATAACTCCCGATCGTCGAATGCCTCTGATTTTATTCCGGCGGCGTGCCGCAGTTGGCTCGCGTCGGTGGCAATGCTATGGAATCGCGCGATCAAGACGAGACCGGCCAGGCCCGGGTCTTCGGTGAGCGTCGTTTCTTGGTCTGATTCGGCCATGCGATCATAACGAGCGGACCACCAGGCAGTCGCGCCGTTTCCCCCGGTTATCGTTTATATTGCGTGTGGCTGTCAGCCGCTTCGCTCACCCGCCTTCATTATTTGAGTAAGAGCGAAGACGTGGCATAGCTCGGTCCGGCAATATAGCATGGAAATTTCGCGATGGGATGAATAGGTATCGCCTTACCTGCTGCGCTCAGGCGTATATGTCAATCCTATTTCACAGGACATGAAGATCTTGTAGACAGCTTTAGAGTCGTATGCTTAAATTCGCAGGCTTGGGCGCGGAGAAGAAAAACTTCGTGTCGAGGCATATAAACATTAGATAGCAGATCCGGGGAAGCAATGCGACGTCAGGGGTCGTTATGGGTTGCTTTGAGGCTGGGGCGCAATGCGCCTGCACTCGAAACCCGCAAACAGCGGGTCATGGTGATTGCACTCGCGATTGCGTTGATTTGTCTCGTTGCAAGGACCGGGATCGAACCGGCGTTCGCCGAGGCTCAGCCTTCGGTGCAAACGGCTGACACAGACGAAGATGCAGCCGACGCTGTCGAAGCGGCGTACGCCTGCAATGGACAATGTCGCGATAGTGCGCCGGCGGTGGATCCGCGAGTCGCGGCAAGGTACGCGGCTTTGCAGTCGGCATATAGCGGACGGCAAACGCAAAATCTCGCGGCTGGTCAAGAGCGCTGGCTGAAGCTTAGAGGCGAAGCTTGCGCGATCGGCGCGCGGCCGACCAGGCATTTTGTCCAATGCATTCACGACGTGGACAGTGAGCGTGTTCGAGAGTTGGACGAGCTGAGAGACATCCTCGAGGAGGAAACGGAGGTCGGGGCGCCGCTAGTCGATCTGGAAGCGTTGCTCGATAAGCCAATGAAGTTGGCGGCCTACAGTCCAGCTGCCATGAGTTCAGTTTACTTTGACTATGACTGGCATGCAAGCCGCATTCCAAGCAATTGCCGCGATCTCTATACGCTGACCGCTGGTGCATGGAAATACGGCACCGATTCGATCGGAATGAATTCACAGGGCACTGCCTTCGGCGCATGTCAGATGATGTTGTTCAGTGCGCAGGGGCGCGTGCCTCGAAAGAACTCGAAAATCGATTTCAACGATATCAAGCGATACGCCAGCGGATTGATGTGCTTCGCGCTGCGATGCGGCGATCGCGACCTCACGCCGGATAATCCTAGCGAAGCGTTTGAAGATCTGCGGAAAGACGGGAGGTTGAAAATCAAATCGGGTCACTTGCCGATCGGTGGCGTTGATTCATGCAACAGGACGCTCGTACTGGATCCGCCGTTTTTTTGCCTCGACGGCGAGAACGTTCGAATGGATGTGAGCAAGCCGGCGGACTATACGGGATCAGGCGAAAAGCAGGCGCTACTGCTGGTTTTGTTTTTTCCCACGGAAGGCACTGAACGGGTGCATTACGTATTCGTCGCCTCCTATGATCCGAAGGCCCGCTCTATCCGTGCGCAGGAGATAGACTTGAATTCAAGGATCAAGTTGACTGTGACCAAGGATCGGAGCTAATGCGTTGCGCAATACGAATGGTGCTTTGCGTGGGGCAGTTAGAATGAGTGCATGGCTGCATGCTTCGTTCCTCGAGCCGCTCGTTGATCACCCAACGCGCCGCAATCTTCTATGTCACGGACGGTGCGGGCCATCCTGTCCAAGCAAAGCTCCTCCAATTGGCGCTTGCTAGTTCCGTTCCTCCCTTTTCCGATACCCAATCATTTGAGGTACAGATGCTCCATCGATCGATTCGCGCCACATTGACCGCGGCGTTTGCGGCTAGCAGCGTGTTGTGCGCCCCCGTGCCCGCTCTAGCCGAGCTTGGCGGCACACCCACGCCGCCGCCGGCAGGGGCCGTCTCTAGCGCGCTCGGTCCTGTCGTTCACGCCGCGACGGGCGTGGCCGGCACCGCGACCTATACGGTGACGCAAACCAGCTTCGCCGCCGGCACGCTCGTGCGCGAGTACGTCTCGACGGCCGGAACGGTGTTCGGCATCGCCTGGGACGGGCCGATGATGCCGAATCTGCCCGTGCTGCTCGGCACCTACTTCACGCAATACGACAGCGCGCGCGTCGCGCTGCGCGCGGCGCAGCCGGGGCGCGGTCCGATTACGTTGGATCTGCCCGGCCTCGTCGTGCATTCGGGCGGCCACATGGGCGACTTCTCGGGGCAGGCCTACCTGCCGCAATCGCTGCCGGCCGGCGTGACTGCCGCCGACATTCAATAACGAACGAGAACGAGGAGCACCATGTTGCGTATTCAGAGCAAATTGGCCCGAACGTTCGCTGCGTTCGGTTTGGCGGCCGCCGTTGCGCTCGTCGCAGGTTGCGGCGGTGGCGGTGGATCGAGCAGCACGGCAACCAGCGGTACGAGCGGCGCTACGTCCGGCACCACCGCGCTTGCCGCCGGCGCGCCGGTGTCGAGCACGCCCGCGACGCTAGCGAACAACCAAGTTGCTGTCGTCGTGGCCTCGGGCGTGCGTAATGCGTCCAACATCCCGACGGTCAGCGTGACGGTCTGCGTCCCTGGCACCGGCACCTGTCAGACGATCGCCAACGTTCAGGTCGATACGGGATCGTGGGGCTTGCGGCTCACGCAGGACGCCCTCAACAGTACGATGCTTAGCGCCTTGCCCGTGGAGACGGCGAGCGGAAAGAACGTAGCGGAGTGCGCAGGGTTCGTCGACGGTAACACCTGGGGAACGGTGCGCACGGCGGACGTGACGATCGGCGGCGAAGTCGTTTCCAGCCTGCCCATTCACGTGCTCGGCGACCTGCCGCAATCGGCGGCCGGCGGCGCGAGTAACCGTTGCGCGAGCGGCACGCTCAACAACACGTCGTCAGCGATTGCCTCGCACGGCATTCTGGGCATCGGGACGGCGAAGTTCGACTGCGGCTCAACCTGCGAGACCACGACCGTGAACAACGTCTATTACGGATGCACGGGCTCCGGGAGTTCGACCAGTTGTACGGATTTAGCCGTTCCGCGGGCGCAGCAGGTGACGAATCCGGTCCGATTGTTTGCGACCGACAACACCGGCGTGATTCTCAATATGCCGGCTGTTACCGCCGCGGGCTCGACAAGCGCATCCGGATTCCTGACGTTTGGCATCGGCACCAACGCGAACAACGTTTTGCCGAGCTCAGGCATCCAGAAGGTCACGACCGACTATTTCGGCAACGTACAAAGCGCGTCGTTGAGCGGTACGGGCGTGCAGAAGGCGTTCTTCGATACGGGATCGAACGGCTTGTTCTACTTCGAGTCGCTAACTCGATGCGTACCGAGCACAAGTTTCTATTGCCCCGCCTCGACCGTCTCGCGCACGCCTTCCGTGACCGGCTTTGACGGCAAGACAACATCGATCCCGCTGAACATCGCCAATGCGCAGGCGTTGTTCAACGACGGCGGTTTCGCCTTCAACAACGTCGCCGGTGCCACGTCGGGAACAGTCTTCGATTTCGGCATGCCGTTCTTCTATGGCCGCACCGTCTACATCGGTTATGACCCGGCCCTTGGCGGCACCTCCGGTGTTTCCTCGTCGGCTTTCGTCGCGTTCTAGTGGTTTGATACGGCACGCTTGACGTAGCGCCTTTCGCGCGCGGCCTTCGGTCGCGCGCCGACTCCCTCCCGCCGATCGCCCTTCCGGGCACATCCTTTGCTTAGTCAAAGCGCCTTAGGCGCGCGTCGTTATATGTACTAAATTTCAGACGTAAGGGTCACGCCGACGACGGCGACGCCAAGCGCCGGCATCGGTACGGCCTCGCGCTCGAAGGTCAAACTAGGGAGGTCGACCCGATGTCGAATCGTTCATTGCGCACCGCCGTGCCGGCGGCGCTGACCCTTTGCGCGTTAGCCGGCCTCGCGCAGCCCGCCTACGCGGCGCTCGGCGGCAGCCCCATGCCTACCCCCGCCGACGCCACAACGACCACGCTTTCCCCCATTGCCCATGCGGCTTCGTCCGCGCAAGGCGCATCCGGCGGCGCAGCCGCTTCCGCTGCCACGGCCGCCTACACGGTGCGCTCGACGACCTATTCGAGCGGCACGCAAGTGCGCGAGTACGTGGGCGCCGACGGCACCGTCTTCGGCATCGCATGGAACGGCCCCAGCATGCCGGATCTACAGGCGTTGCTCGGTAGTTATTTCCCACAGTACGCAAGCGAGGTGAAAGCCGAGCGCGCGGCCCTTCCTGGGCGCAGGCCGGTCGTCGTCGAGCAGGCGAACCTCGTGGTTCGCTCCGGCGGCCACATGGGCTCGTTCTTCGGCCAAGCATGGCTGCCGAGCGCCCTGCCGACCGGCGTCACCGGCGCCGACATCAAGTAACCGAGCGAAGAAGGAGAATCATGTCGCGCATATACAGCAGACGCTTTCGAGCGCTCGGGGCGCTCGGTTTAGCCGCGGCGGCGGCCTTCCTCGCGGCCTGTGGCGGTGGTGGCGGCAGCAGTGGGGGCGGCGGTACGCAGTTGGCCGCGAATCAAGCCACCGTCACCGTAGGCCGTGGCGTCGAGGGTGTCGCCAACATCCTGGGCGTCAGCGTGACGATTTGCGCGCCCGGTACGACCGTCTGCCAGACCGTCGACAACGTCCAACTCGACACCGAATCGTTCGGGCTTCGGCTCGCCAGCGCGGCCGCAAGCCAGGTGCTGGCCTCATTGCCGAAGGAGACGGCGGCCGGGAGCCCACTCGCCGAATGCACGGCCTTCGCCGATGGCCATACATGGGGTTCGGTGCGCACGGCCGACGTCAAGGTCGGGGGAGAAACGGCGGCGAGCTTGCCGATTCAAATCGTCGGCGATATGCCGCAAGGCGCCGCGCTGACAGGGCCATGCGCGACGGGCGCGCTCGAACTGACGCCGGCTGACCTAGGCGCCAACGGCATCCTCGGCGTTGGCGTTGCAACGAGCGATTGCGGAACGCTCTGCGCGAATCCGCCCGCCAGCAACAGCAGCTACTACGCGTGCCCGAACGGGGCGAACTGCGTGCAGACGCTCGTACCCGTCGCACAGCAGGTCACCAATCCAGTTCCGAAATTCGCGGGCGATAACAATGGGGTGATCGTGTCGATGCCGAGCATCGGGCAGGCGGGCCAAGCCACTGTCAGCGGCACATTGACGTTCGGAGTCAACACGCGCTCGAACAATGCGCTGTCCGGTACGGTGACGAAGCTCTCGACGAACGCGGTTGGCGATGTCAACGCGACCTTCAACGGCAGCGCGATCACGGCGTTTTTCGATTCGGGCTCCAATGCGTACTTCTTCACGGACAATACGCTGGCCAGGTGCACGGGCAGTGCTTCGTCGTTCTATTGCCCGCCCTCGGCGGTCACGCGGCCCGTTACCGTTGCGAGCTTCAACCTGAGCACGCCGGGCGCCGCCGGCGGACTGGCGCTGTCGATGGCGGTCGGCAACGCGAGCCAGTTGCTTGCCAACGGCAATTTCGCGCTCAACGATCTAGCCGGCAACCTCGGCATTTCCTCTTTCGTCGATCTGGGCATGCCGTTCTTCTACGGCCGGACGGTCTATTACGGATTGGACCAGTCAAGCTCGGGCGGCACGGGCCCCTTCATCGCGTTCTAAACGGCAGGCCCCGGGGGACCGGGGCCTCGCTCGTTTCTTTCGTTATCCTTTCTTCCGGCGGACGACGCCGTTTCGCTCGAACGCTGCCGCCGTTCGCTGTGCGGCCGCTCGCGCTTGATCGGCGCGGTTGCCCGCCCTCGCACTGATCACTCGAAATGCACCCGTTTCACCCGCCTTATCCGCCGATCGTCCATTGACCGGTGCGGGAATAATCGCTCTCACTGGATAACGGCATGTCGCCGTTTTTCTTGCGGAGAAATTCCCCGTGGCAGAGGACAGCGACCTCGACAAAACCGAAGCAGCGACCCCCAGGCGCGTTGAAAAGGCGCGCTCGGAAGGACAGGTCGCGCGCTCGCGGGAATTGACGACGTTCGCGCTGCTGGCAGCGGGCTTTTTCGGCGTATGGGGCCTTGCGGGCCCGATCGGCCTGCATCTGCAGCACATGCTGCGCGGCGCGTTCACGTTCAACCACGCGGCGCTCGTCGATACGAACCGCATGCTGATCGGCGCCGGCAACGCGGGGCGCGAGGGCTTCATGGCGGTCGCGCCGATCCTCGCGCTAACGGGCGTGGCGGCGATCGCTGCACCGATGGCCCTCGGCGGCTGGCTGCTTTCGTCGAATGTGCTCCAGTTCAAGCCAGAGCGCATGGACCCGTTCGCCGGCATCGGCCGCATGTTTTCGATCAACGGCGTGATTCAACTCGGGATGTCGCTGGCCAAGACGCTGCTTGTCGGCATCATCGGCGGCGTGGCCGTCTGGCACCGCAAGGACGAAATCCTCGGGCTCGCGGCCGAGCCACTGCATCGCGCGCTCGGACACGGGCTGTCGATCGTCGGCGCCTGCGGTGCGGCGACCGTCGCCGGCATGTTCGTGATTGCCGCCCTCGACGTGCCTTATCAACTTTGGCAGTACCACAAGAAGCTGCGGATGACGAAGGAAGAAGTGAAGCGCGAACACCGCGAGAACGAAGGCGATCCGCACGTGAAAGGCAAGATTCGCCAGCAGCAGCGTGCCATCGCGCGCCGTCGCATGATGGCCGCGGTGCCCACTGCCGACGTGGTCGTGACGAACCCGACGCACTTCGCCGTCGCGCTGCAGTACGCGGACGGCGAAATGCGCGCGCCGAAGGTCGTGGCTAAGGGTGTCAATCTCGTGGCCGCCCGCATTCGCGAGATCGCGGCCGAGCATAACGTCGCGCTGCTCGAAGCGCCGCCGCTCGCCCGCGCGCTGTATCACAACGTCGAACTGAATAAGGAAATTCCGGGCGTGCTCTATAACGCGGTGGCCGAAGTGCTCGCCTGGGTGTATCAGCTGCGCAAGTTCCGCGAGGAAGGCGGCGATGTGCCCGCCGCGCCGACCGAGATCGATGTGCCGGCCGAACTGGACAAGAAAGGCCCGATTTCCGACGCCGAAGAACGCGAAGAAGCCGACGAAGCCCTGCGCAACGCGAATGACGGAGCCTCGGCATGAACGCCCGCGTCGGAAGCCTGCTCGGCAAGAGCCAAGCGCTGAACGGCACGAACCTGCGCGCGCTCGCGGGTCCGATCCTGATCTGCATGATCCTCGGCATGATGATCTTGCCGTTGCCGCCGTTCCTGCTCGATCTGCTGTTTACGTTCAACATCGCGCTATCGGTGATGGTGCTGCTCGTCAGCATGTACACGCAAAAGCCGCTCGATTTCGCGGCTTTCCCGGCGGTGCTGCTGTTTTCCACGCTGCTGCGCCTGTCGCTGAACGTCGCCTCGACGCGCGTCGTGCTGCTCGAAGGGCATACGGGCCCCGGCGCGGCCGGCCAGGTCATCGAATCGTTCGGCCACTTTCTCGTGGGTGGCAACTTCGCGGTCGGTATCGTCGTGTTCGCGATCCTGATGGTCATCAACTTCATGGTGATCACGAAAGGCGCGGGGCGGATCGCCGAAGTGGCCGCGCGCTTCACGCTCGATGCCATGCCGGGCAAGCAGATGGCGATCGACGCCGATTTGAACGCAGGCCTCATCAACGAGGACGGCGCGCGCAAGCGTCGCCAATCCGTGGCGCAGGAAGCCGAGTTCTACGGCGCGATGGACGGTGCGTCGAAGTTCGTGCGCGGCGACGCGGTCGCGGGCCTCATCATCATGGTCGTCAACGTGTTCGGCGGCCTCATCGTGGGCGTCGTGCAGCACGGCATGGATTTCGCCTCGGCCGGCAAGACCTACACGCTGCTCACGATCGGCGACGGCCTCGTCGCGCAGATTCCTTCGCTCATCATCTCCACGGCAGCGGGCGTGATCGTCTCGCGCGTGGCGACCGACGAAGACATCGGCACCCAGCTCACGGGCCAACTCTTCACGAACCCGCGCGTGCTGATCATCACGGGCACGATCGTCGTGATGCTCGGCCTCATTCCGAACATGCCGCACTTTGCATTCTTGCTGCTCGGCGGCGGTGCGCTCCAGCTCGGCCGCACGATGAAGAAGCGCAACGAAGCCGCCAAGACAGGCAGCTCGCTCGTCGATGTTGCGCCGGCCCTCGCCGTGCCGGTGGAGAACAACGAAGCTAGCTGGGACGACGTCACGCTCATCGACACGCTCGGCCTCGAAGTGGGCTACCGCCTGATCCCGCTCGTCGACAAGAACACCGACGGCGAGCTGCTTAAGCGTATCAAGAGCATCCGCAAGAAGTTCGCGCAGGAAATCGGCTTTCTGCCGCCGGTCATCCATATCCGCGACAACTTGGAACTGCGCCCGAACGGCTATCGCATCGCGCTCAAGGGCGTCGAAGTGGGCGTGGGCGAAGCCTATCCAGGCCAATGGCTCGCGATCAATCCGGGGCAGGTCACGGCCGCGCTGCCGGGCCAGCCGACGCAAGACCCGGCCTTCGGCCTGCCCGCGGTTTGGATTGATACGAACCTGCGCGAGCAAGCCCAGGTGTACGGCTACACGGTCGTCGATGCGAGCACCGTCGTCGCCACGCATTTGAATCACCTCGTCGTGCAGCACGCGGCCGAACTGCTCGGCCGCCAGGAAGTGCAGTCGCTCGTCACGCGCACCGGCAAGGACGCGCCTTCGCTGATCGAAGACCTCGTGCCGAAGACCCTGTCGCTCACGACGCTGCAAAAGGTCCTGCAAAGCCTGCTCGAGGAAGGGGTGCCGATCCGCGACATGCGCACGATCCTCGAGGCGCTGTCCGAGCACGCCGCGCGAGTGAGCGACGCGCACGAGTTGACCGCCTGCGTGCGTCTGGCCCTGGGCCGCGCGATCACGCAGCAGTGGTATCCGGGCGGCACCGACATGCAGGTCATGGGACTCGATTCGAACCTCGAGCGCGTGCTGTCGCAAGCGCTCTCGACAGGCGCGAACCCGGGCCTCGAGCCCGGTCTCGCCCACACGCTGCTAGCGGCGACGCAAAAGGCGATTACCCGTCAACAAAATGCCGGCCTGCCTCCGGTGTTGCTCGTGCAGCACGCGCTTCGCGCGATGCTCGCTCGATTCCTGCGCCGCAGCCTGCCTCAATTGAAAGTGCTCTCGTACGCCGAAGTGCCCGAGACACGCACGATCAAGGTCGTTAACCTCATCGGGGGTCAAGCTTGAACATTCGTAAATTCATCGGCGCAACGAGTCGTGACGCATTGCGTCTCGTGCGCGAGGCCCTGGGTGCGGACGCAGTCGTGTTGTCGAATCGGACCAACGACGACGGCACCGTGGAAATCATCGCGCTGGCCGATACGGATTTCGCGCAGATCGCGCCCGATGCCAGGGAAGGCACGTTGCATGGTGCGCTGGCGCACGGCTCGAATGCGGCTCCCGCCGCGCATCCATACGCCGGCGCCGCGGCGGGTGCTCAATCCGCGCCCAACAATCCCTACGCGGGTGCCACGCCTGGCGCCATGCCGTCCAATCCGTACGCGAACGGCATGCCCGATGTGTTCTCGGCCGTGTTCGGCGCGAGCCCCGAGGTGGGCGCGAAAACTAACGACGAAGGCCGTCCGGCTTCGAGCGACGCGGCCGCCATCGCGGCGCCGCGTTCGGCCGAGCGCCCCGGGTTTGCCGCGCGCGCCGCCGGCTCGAACGTCTCGAATGCCTCGGCGCCGAGTGCGCCGGCACAGAACACAGCCGCGCGCGCCGGCGACGCCAAAGGCAGCGAAGCGTCACGCACGATGGCCGATTCCAATCCTTGGCTGATCGACCATGCCCACCGCATCGCCGCGCAAAACGAGCGCGCCGCGCAACCTGCGCATAGCTCGCGTGCGCACGCCATGACGCCATCGGCCGCGGCCGCTAAAGGGCTCGGCGCCCCGGGCCGCGTCCTGTCGCCCGACGAACTCGCGGCGGCGCACGTGCCCGACTGGGCTCACGAAGCCGCCCGCGTGGCTGCGCGCCGTGCGATGCCGCGCGTGAAGCCGGCATTCGACGGCCTTGCCGAACAAGACGCCGAAACAATGGCCGAAGCGATCCGCGCGCGCGTGGAGGAGATCGTCAATCAGACGGTGATGAGCGAGCTTTCGTCGATGCGCGGCATGATGGAAGAGCAGTTCGCGGGCCTCACGTGGGGCGAGCACCAGCGGCGCAATCCGGTGAACGGCGAAATCACGAAGGCGCTGTTTTCGGCCGGTTTTTCGGCGCAGCTCGTGCGAATGGTGATCGACCGCATGCCCGAAGTGGAAAACGTCGACGCGGGGATGCAATGGGCGCGCGAGGTACTCGCCTCCAATCTGCCCGTGCTCGAAAATGAGGATGCGCTGATGGAGCGCGGCGGCGTATTCGCGCTGATGGGCCCGACGGGCGTCGGCAAGACGACGACGACGGCCAAGCTCGCCGCGCGCTGCGTGATGCGCTTCGGCGCCAGCAAGGTTGCGCTGCTCACGACTGACAGCTACCGGATCGGCGGCCATGAGCAACTGCGCATCTTCGGCAAGATCCTTGGCGTTTCGGTGCATGCCGTGAAGGATGGCGCCGATCTGCAGCTTGCACTCACCGAGTTGCGCAACAAGCACATCGTGCTCATCGATACGATCGGCATGAGCCAGCGGGACCGTACGGTCTCGGATCAAATTGCGATGCTCTGCGGTGCGGGCCACCCCGTCCAGCGCCTGCTGCTGCTTAATGCGACGAGCCATGGCGACACGCTCAACGAAGTCGTGCAGGCCTATCGCAGCGCGCCGGGGCAGCCCGAGTTGACCGGCTGCATTCTGACCAAGCTCGATGAAGCGACGAACCTGGGCGGTGTGCTCGATACGGTGATCCGCTACAAGCTGCCCGTGCATTACGTATCGACGGGCCAGAAGGTGCCGGAAAACCTGTACGTCGCCGCCAAGAAGTTTTTGATCAAGAGCGCGTTCTGCATTCCGCGCGACGGTTCGCCGTTCGTGCCGCATGACGATGACATTCCCGCGCTGCTCTCGGCACTGTCGAGCCGCTCGAGCGCCGACTCGCACGAGGTTCGCCTTGGTTAAGCAAGTCACCGATCAGGCAGAAGGGCTGCGCCGGCTGCTCGCCAAGAGCGGCTCGCGTGTCGTCGCGGTGACGGGCGGCCCGGTGGGCGTCGGTTGCACGTCCACGATCGTGAATTTGGCCGCGGCGCTGGCCGCGCTCGGCAAGGACGTGCTCGTGATCGATGAGCGCCTTGGCGCGAACTGCGTCTCGGCGATGGTCGGCGGCTTGCCCGGCGCACGCTCGTTGCGCGCGGTGCTGGACGGCGAACTCGAGCTCGAGCGGGCGTGCGCGCGTCACGAACTGGGATTTTCGGTGCTGGCGGCATCGCGCCAAAACTGCGCCGGCTATAGCGCCGCGCAGCTTGGCTTGCTGCTCGCCGGCCCGGCCGATGTCGTGCTCGTCGATGCGCGGCTCGATCGCCAGGGTGCGCTTACGCCGCTCGCGGCGCAGGCGCACGACGTGTTGATCGTCACGCGCGTGGCGGCGGCCGCGATCACCGAAGCGTATGCATGCATGAAGCGCTTGCACTTCGAGCACGCGATCGCGCAGTTCCGTGTGCTGGTCAATCACGTGTCGAGCGTGGCCGATGCGCAAACCACATTCGACAACCTCGCGGAAGTCGGGGCGCGCTACTTGTCGGTATCGATCGAAGATGCGGGCTGCGTAGCGGCCGATCCGCTGATGGAACGATCGCTCGAATTGAAACGCTGTGTCGTCGATGCATTCCCGTCGGCACAGTCGGCGCGTGACTACCGTCACGTCGCCTCGGAAATGCTGTATTGGCCGATGCGCGCGGCGATGTCGTCGCCGCGCGTCGACGCGACCGTGCGCGCGCAATTACCGGCTTCGGCGCTCGCCGAAACGCTGGCCGCGCGCCAACACGCTTGAAACGTTAGGGACAAGGAGAAGGGACCCTCGATGTACAACGCTCAAGGGAAAATGTCCCAGACAGATGTATTGACGCAATACGCGCCGCTCGTGCGCAGGCTTGGTTTGCAACTCGTGGCGAAGATGCCGGCGAGCGTCGATCTCGACGACCTGATTCAGGCCGGCATGATCGGCTTGCTCGATGCGGCGAGCCGCTATAAGGAAGACCAGGGTGCGCAGTTCGAAACGTACGCGAGCCAACGCATTCGCGGGGCGATGCTCGACGAGTTGCGCAACAACGACTGGTTGCCGCGCAGCTTGCGTAAGACATCGCGCGAAGTCGAATCGGCCGTGCATCAGGTCGAGCAGCGGCTCGGCCGCTCGGCCAGCGAGACGGAAGTCGCCGATCATCTGCAGATGCCGCTCGATGCGTTTCAATCGATGCTGCAGGACTTGCACGGCAGTCAGCTCATCTACTACGAAGATTTCGACCGCTCGGCCGACGACGAACCGTTTCTCGACCGCTTCTGCGTCGATCATTCGGATCCGCTCTCGGCGCTGCTCGACGACAGTTTGCGTGCGGCGCTCGTCGAAGCGATCGACAAGTTGCCGGAGCGCGAGAAGCTGTTGATGTCGCTGTACTACGAGCGCGGGATGAACCTGCGCGAAATCGGTGCGGTGATGGAAGTGAGCGAATCGCGCGTTTGCCAACTGCATAGCCAAGCCGTGGCCCGGCTGCGGTCCAAGCTGCGCGAGATGGCTTGGGCGAGCGTGGAATGAGCTGCGCCGGTTAAGATTGCCCGCAATGCCGCAGCCATTCCCGGGCGGTCTTTTGCGGGGAGTCTATGCGGCGGTGAGGTCGACGGCCGAGATTATCCGGGCGTTGGACGCGTAATCAACCCCGAGACGGTTCGATGCCGTTTTCCTTGCAGACTCAACATATCCGTATCGGGATCGTAGGTCACGGCTGCGGGTTGATTGCCGATGGTCAAGAGATTGTTCGCGCGGGCTCGCTTCATTCGCGAATGGTGCCATCAAACGGACCACGAGCGCGAAGCGGCCAACGAATGCCTCAAACAGCCGTCATCCGGCCATCGGGCCCATAGACATTGGCCGCATGACGCGAGGCGGCGCCGCGCAAGATCGCGAGCGCGTTTTGGTTGTAATTCATCCGGACGCGGATCATCAGGCCGTTCGTGTCATTCGCGCGGCGCGCGCGCTCCACGATGGCTTGCAGCAGCTTCCACTGCTTGGCCAGTCGAACATCGTCGGCGATGGCAAGCTCCATGCCCTTCCAGCCGGCGGGCAAGCCCATCCGGCGCAGTTGGCTGTCGCGCGTTTTTTCGAGCGACGCGAGCTTTTCGGTCAGATCGGTCTTCTTATCGACGATGCCGGGCAGCGTCTCGAGCGGCGATACCGCCGCGAGCGCCTTTTCCTCGTACATCAACAAGGATGCAAACGCTTCGAGCGTCGCATGTTCTTCGGTCACAGTGGCAAGCAGGGCGTCTCTCATCTCATCCGCCAAAAACATAGGCGCGCGCACGCGCCGAAACGAAGCCGACGAGGCGAGCCGAAACGCACGCTAGCGCGCCGCGTCAGCCGCCCGTCGACGGATTCTTCAACAGCTCGCGGGCCGTCGCGAGGATACCGTCGGCAATCTTGCCGGGATCCATCGTCAACGAACCGTCGGCGATCGCTTGCTTGATCGACTCGACTTGCGCGACGTCGATGTCCGCTTCGCCCGACGCGGCCAGCGAACGCAATTGCGATGACAGCCCCGACAAGCTGACGTTGGCGTCGCTGCCGGCGCTCCGAGCCGGCGCGGCGTTGCCGCCCGCGGGCGCAGCGCTCGCCGTGGTTTGACCGCCTTGACGGGTACCCTGCACGCCGCCTTTGGGCGACGACAGGCTGGAACTAGAGGTGGAATCGACTTTCACGATGGCTTCCCGAACAATTTCGATTTGAGTGTGATAACGGCGACACCCAACGAAACTTTAGCGCAATCAGGAAATCCCCCGGTCGGCCGCATCGCGCCAAATCGACGAAGAATCAATGCACAAGCGGCGCTCCGTCGTGTACGGCGGCCGATCACGGTCGCATCGATTTTTTCTCCGTCACATTGGAACTTGGACCGTCCCTCCATCCTTGACGATGCCCGAAATGATCTGGCCCCCGTCCATCTTGACGCGTACCTGCTGTCCGGGCGTCGCGTTGTTCATGACGCTGCCCTCCGACGAAATCGAGAAACCCTCGCCCTGCGCGACCACGCGCACCGTTTGTCCGATCGTGACCGCGCTGGCGCTCTTGAGTAAATCTTGCCGCAGCGGCATCCCCGCGCTGATCCGCATGGTGGCCGTGGCGCCGACCGCTTGCGACGGATCGGTGATGACCGCGCGCGGCAGGTTCGACAGATCGCCGTCGCGTGCGAGCAAGTCGTCGGCCCTCACGACCGCGCCGGGCTCGATTTGGTGCGCGGCCAGATAGTAGGTCGCCTGGATCGCGATGCGCGCCTGCAGATAAAGCGTCCACGGCTTCTCGCCGGCGCAGCGCACCCCGATGGTGGTCCGGCCCCAGAGCCGGGCGCCCGTCGGCATGAACGGTTCGAGCGTCGTGCAGGCGGCCAAGCCGCGCGGGAACGTCTGTGCGACCGTAATCCCGATCTTGCCGGGTAGGCCCACCGTCTGTTGCTGCAGATAGGCGAGTGCCGCGCGGCGGATCGTTTCCCCGTCTTCCTGCCCCGCCGGCGCGTTCGAAGCCGGGGCGGCAGGCGTCGCTATGACGGCAGCGGTAGACGCGGTGGCAACGCCGGCAGCCGCTGCGCCGGGGCGGGGAACCGAAACCATGCCGCTCGGCTGCGTGGCGTGGGCGGCGTGGGTTTCGCCCGGGCCGGGAATATAGATCTGCCCGCTTGCGCCGGGCGTCTGCGCGCGCACCGCGCCAACCGGCAGAAAGGCCGCGGCGAGCAGCGCACAGGCTGCGGCGCGGACCAAACCGACTCGAACACGCCGCCGGCCCAGGGCGCGCGGCGTGAGGCAGCTGCGCGCGGGATCGGAAGCGGCGGATACGGACATCGGTTTCTCCATGCAGACAAGTGCTGACGACGAATCGAATTCTAGGGGTCGCGCGAGGGCCGCAAACGTTGAATAGAGGGCGGCTTCCCCGGTTATTCGTCCGATTGGCTCTTGTCTCGCGCCCATAAGATGCACGTCATGGAAAAAAGCCTTCGCGGCGCGCCCTGTCCCGAACCGGGGCGAGGCCGGGAAGCGGCAACAGGCGGCCTACGCCTGGGTACGGAGAAACACCGATGCTGGATAAACTCGATGCCGAATTTGCCTTCGGCCGCCAGGCGCTCGATGTGCGCGCCTATCGGCAGGAGCTGCTCTCGTCGAATATCGCCAATGCCGACACGCCCGGCTACAAGGCGCGCGACGTCGATTTCGCGTCCTCGCTGGCAGGCGCCCTCAAGCGTACGGGCGCCCCGGCTGGAACGACTACCGTGGCCAGTTCAGGCACGGCGCCGCTGACGATGGCTCAGCCGGCCGGCGCCACGGGCGGCATGACGATGGTTTCCACCGAGCCCGGCCATATGGCGGGCAAGGCGTCCTTGATTCCCACGGGCGGCTCCACGCAGGACTACGGCGCGCTCGCCTACCGGGTTCCCACGCAGCCGGCGCTCGACGGAAATACCGTCGATCTGGACGCCGAACGCGTCCAATTCGCCGACAACACGCTGCATTACGAGTCGGGCATGAACGTGATGACGCAGCAGATCAAGCAAATGCTCGCAGCCATCACCTCGGGCGGTTAATTCAGCGTCAATCGAAAGAGGCACTAGCGCCATGTCATTGATGAACATCTTCACCGTTGCGGGCTCGGCCATGTCGGCCGAATCGCAGCGGCTCAACGTCACCGCGTCGAACCTCGCGAACGCCGACAGTACGACGGGCCCCGACGGCCAGCCGTACCGCGCCAAGCAGGTTGTGTTCGGCGTCAAGCCGCTCGGCGGCGCGCATACGGCGAGCGGCCAGCAAGTGGGCGGCGTGCAGGTGACGAACGTCATCGACGATCCCACGCCGATGAAGACCACCTACGACCCGACCAACCCCGCGGCGAATTCGGACGGCTACGTGACGATGCCCAACGTCGATCCCGTGCAGGAAATGGTGAACATGATCTCGGCCTCGCGCTCGTACCAGGCCAACGTCGAGACGCTGAACACCGCCAAGAATTTGATGCTCAAAACCTTGACGATCGGCACCTGAGGAGAAACTGAGTGACGTCATCCAATACGACCATCGCGGGCAGCGGCACCGTCTCGCAGCAACTGCTCAGTACGATTAACGGCAGCTCGTCGACCAGCGGCTCCTCGAGCACGAGTTCATCGGGCTCGTCGTCGACCGACCTGCAGACCACGTTCCTGAAGCTCTTGGTCACGCAGATGCAGAACCAAGACCCGACCAACCCGATGGACAGCTCGACGATGACGTCGCAGCTGGCCCAGATCAATACGGTCACGGGCATCAGCCAGCTGAACACGACGCTGACTTCGCTCGCTTCCCAGCTCTCGGCCGGCCAAAGCGCGCAGGCTTCGCTTTTGATCGGCCAGAGCGTGCTCGTGCCGGGTTCGACGACGACCGTCGCGAGCGGCGCTTCGACGGGCTTTGGCGTCTCGCTTGGCTCGAGCGTTTCGGACTTGGCTGTCACGGTCAAGAATTCCTCGGGCCAAATTGTGAGCACGCTCGATCTAGGCGCACAGCAGGCCGGGACGGTTCCGGTGGCCTGGAAGCCCCTCGATTCGTCGGGCAACACGCTGCCCGACGGCACCTACACGGTTTCGGCCTCCGGTACGAGCACCTCCGGAGCGACGACGGCCGAGACGACGCTGAGCGGCGCGCAAGTGGAAAGCATCGTCCAGCAAAGCGGCGGCGGCACAGGCCTTCTGCTCAACAACGGTACGACGGTCGATATGACCCAAGTCGTTGCCATTCTTTAACGAACCACGAATTCATTCGAAGGAGACCGCTAAATGGGCTACCAACAAGGCTTGAGCGGCTTGTCCGCATCGTCGAACGATCTGGACGTCATCGGCAACAACATTGCGAACGCGAACACGATCGGCTTCAAGCAGAGTACGGCCGAGTTCGCTGATCTCTACGCGAACACGATCGCAACGTCGGTCAACAACCAAATCGGTATCGGCACGCAGCTCTCGGGCGTGCAGCAGGACTTCACGCAAGGCACGTTCAAGACGACGGGCCAAGCACTGAACGTCGCGATCAACGGCACGGGCTTTTATCAGATGTCGAACAACGGCGCGCAGACATACTCGCGCAACGGCGTGTTTCAACTGGACAAGAACGGTTTCATCACCGATTCGAGCGGCTTGAAGCTGATGGGTTACGGGGCGAACGCGAACGGCACGATCAACTCGGCGCAGACGGTACCGATCCAAGTGCCGACGACGAACATCGCCCCGATCGCCACGCAAACCGTCACGGCGCAGCTGAACCTGAACTCCCAAGATACGGTGCCGGCCGTGACGCCGTTCTCGGCGACGAACTCCCAGACGTACAACTACTCGACGTCGATCCAGACCTACGACTCGCTGGGCGGTTCGCAGCAGGTCAATATGTATTTCGTGAAGACGGCCGCGAACGCTTGGGATGTCTATTCCGGCCCGGCATCGGGCGCGATCAGCCAGGTCGGCTCGGTCGGCTTCAGCTCGGCGGGCACACTGACTTCGACGACGGCGACGGCGCCCGCGACGAGCCCCGGCACGGGCCAGCTCGCCTTCACCATACCCAACACGGATGGCAGCGCGACGCCGCAACCGCTGACGCTGGACTTCTCGGGCTCGACCCAATACGGCGGGAAAGACGGCGTGACCAATCTGTCGCAAGACGGTTTTGCCACGGGCCAGTTGACGAACTTTTCGATCGGCGCCGACGGCACGATCTCGGGCACGTATTCGAACGGCCGCACCCAATCGCTCGGCCAGATCGTGCTCGCGAACTTCAACGACCCGAACGGCCTGCAGAACCTCGGCAATAACGAATTCGCCGAAACGGCGGCTTCGGGCGTGCCGCAAATTTCGGCGCCGGGCAGCACGAACCACGGCACGCTCACGGGCGGCGCGGTCGAGAACTCGAACGTCGATTTGACGAGCCAACTCGTCGATCTGATCACCGCGCAACGCAATTACCAGGCGAACGCGCAGACGATCAAGACGCAGCAGGCCGTCGATCAAGCGCTGATCAACCTGTAAGCCGACGGCGCATCCGGGGCATAGCAAGATGAGGCAAGGCGAGTCATGGACCGACTGATCTACACCGCGATGACGGGCGCCGCACAGGCGCTCGAGCAGCAGGCTGTCGTCGCCAACAATTTGGCGAACACGTCGACGACGGGGTTTCGTGCGGAGCTTGCGAACTTCCGCAACGTGCCGATGAGCTTCGGCGACGGCACGACAGTCAACAACGACACGACGCGCACCTTCGTGCTGTCGGCGACAGCGGGCGCGGACTTCGCGCCGGGCCCCATCTCGCAGACGGGCAGTCCGCTCGATGTCGCGGTCACGGGCCCGGGCTGGCTGTCCGTGCAAACGGCCGACGGCAACGAGGCTTACACGCGCGCGGGCAACCTGCACGTTGATGAGAACGGCCAGCTCGTCACGGCGACGAACCAGCCGGTGCTCGGCACGGGCGGTCCGATCTCCATTCCGCCCGGCGCGAACGTGACGATCGGCAAGGACGGCACGGTCTCGGCGCTCGGCGCGGGCGACTCGCCTTCGCAGATCGTCGTGCTCGATCAGTTGAAGCTCGTCAACCCGAACCCGGGCAGCATGACGCGTGGCGACGATGGCCTATTTCGGACCACCGACGGCCAGCCGGCCGACACCGATCCGACGGTCACCGTGGCGCAGGGCGCACTCGAAGGCAGCAACGTGAACCCGGTCGCGGCGATGGTCTCGATGATCACGAACGCACGCCAGTTCCAGATGCAGACGAAGCTGCTGCAAACGGCCGACCAGAACGACCAGACGGCCAACCAGCTGCTGTCGTTTACCTAACCGGTAACGGTGCTTGGCCGCGGCAAACGCGGCCGGCGCCGGATCGCAATAACTAGGAGATTGACCATGAACCGCTCGCTCTATATCGCCGCGACCGGCATGAACGCGCAGCAGTCCAAGATGGACGTGATTTCGAACAACCTTGCGAACGTCGGCACCGACGGCTTCAAGGGTTCGCGCGCGGTGTTCCAAGACCTCATGTATCAAACGCTGCGCCAGCCGGGTGCGAACTCGACGCAGGAAACGCAATTGCCTTCGGGCCTGCAGGTCGGCACGGGCGTGCAGCAAGTCGCGACCGAGCGCCTCTACACGCAGGGCAACCTGCAGCAGACGGGCAATTCGAAGGACGTCGCGATCAACGGCAACGGCTTCTTCCAAGTGCAGATGCCCGACGGCACGACCTCCTACACGCGCGACGGCTCGTTCCAGTCGAACGCCCAAGGCCAGCTCGTAACCTCGAGCGGCTATCCGGTCGTGCCGCAGATCACGATTCCGCGCAATGCGACTTCGCTGACGATCGGCAGCGACGGCACGGTCAGCATCACGGTGCCCGGCTCGACCACCAACCAGACGATCGGAACGGTCCAGCTTGCGACGTTTGTCAACCCGGCCGGCCTCGAATCGAAAGGCGAGAACCTGCTGGCGGAAACGACTTCGTCCGGCGCGCCCAACGTCTCGACGCCGGGCTTAAACGGCGCCGGCACGCTCAATCAGGGCTACGTCGAAGCGTCGAACGTGAACGTCGTACAAGAGCTAGTCAACATGATCGAGACGCAGCGTGCGTACGAGATCAACAGCAAGGCGGTCCAGACTTCGGACCAGATGTTGCAAACCTTGAGCCAGATGTCGGTTTAAGGCGAGTAGGGCAGCAGGACTTTGAACAGCAGGCGGTAGACCAAGATGTCGCAAACGAGTCGAATTCCCTTTCGCGTGCGCGGGTTGCGCGCGGCGGCCACGCTCACCTACGCGAGCGCGCTCGCAGCGGTGGTCGTGGGCCCCTTCGCCGGTTGCGCGCAGCTCGAGCACCGTCAGCCGATCACGCAGCAGCCGATGACGGCCACGCCGCCCGTGCCGCCGCAACTGCAGCCGCCGGGCTCGATTTACAACCCGGGCTATGCCGGGCACCCGCTGTTCGAAGATCAGCGTCCGCGCAACACCGGCGATATCCTCACGATCGTCATCTCCGAAAACATCAACGCGACGAAATCGTCGGCTGCCAACGCGGGGCGCACCGGCACTTCGTCGATGTCGGTCCCGACTGCCGGGTTCCTCAAGGGCCTGTTCAACCATGTCAATCTGTCGGCAGCGGGCGCTAACGCGTTCAACGGCTCGGGCGGCGCCAATGCGTCGAACACGTTCAACGGCACGATCACCGTGACCGTGACGAACGTGCTGCCCAACGGCAATCTCGTCGTGAGCGGCGAGAAGCAGATGCTGATCAACCAGGGCAACGAGTTCGTGCGGTTCTCGGGCGTCGTCAACCCGAACGCGGTGTCGGGCGAGAACACGGTCCTCTCCACTCAAGTGGCCGATGCGCGTATCGAATATTCGGCCAAGGGCTACATCAACGAAGCGGAAACGATGGGATGGCTCCAGCGTTTCTTCCTGAACCTAGCGCCGTGGTGACCGCGATGACGACCTCGATCATGCGCACCGTGCGCCTTGCCCTCGTCATCCTCGGCTTGCCTGTCATGTTGGCGCTGGCCGGCACGGCGCATGCCGAGCGTCTGAAGGACCTCGTTCAGATCCAGGGCGTGCGCGACAACCCGCTGATCGGCTACGGTCTCGTCGTCGGCCTCGACGGCACGGGCGACCAAACGACGCAAACGCCGTTCACCACGCAGACGCTCACGAACATGCTGGCCAACCTCGGCATCTCGCTGAACAACGGTCAGGCGAACGGCGGCGGCGCCTCGAACATGCAGCTCAAGAACGTGGCGGCGGTCATGGTTACGGCGGTGCTGCCGCCGTTCGCGCGCCCCGGTGAAGCGATCGACATCACGGTATCGTCGCTCGGCAACGCCAAGAGCTTGCGCGGCGGCACGCTACTGCTCACGCCGCTCAAAGGCGCCGACGGGCAGGTCTATGCGCTCGCTCAAGGCAACGTCGCGATCGGCGGCGCGGGCGCGAGCGCCAACGGCAGCAAGGTCCAGGTCAACCAGCTCGCGGCCGGGCGCATCGCCTCCGGCGCGATCATCGAGCGCTCGGTGCCGACGCAAGTCGCCCAAGCGGGCGGCACGATGCAGATGGAGTTGAACGAGATGGACTACGACACGACGCAGCGCATCGTGGCCGCGGTCAACAACGCGTTCGGCCCCGGCACGGCCTTGCCGCTCGACGGCCGTACGATCCAAGTGCATGCGCCGGTCGACTCCGCTCAGCAAGTGGCCTTTATGGCGCAGCTCGAGAATATCGACGTGCATCCGGCGCAGGCCGCGGCGAAGGTGGTGCTGAACGCGCGCACCGGGTCGATCGTGATGAACCAGATGGTGACGCTGCAAAGCTGTGCCGTCGCGCACGGCAACTTGTCGGTCGTCATCAATACGCAGACGGCCGTGAGCCAGCCCGGCGCGTTCTCGAACGGCACGACGGTCGCCACGCAGCAGTCGCAGATTCAACTAAAGCAAGAGAGCGGGGCGCTCAAGCTCGTGACGGCGGGGGCGAACCTGGCCGAAGTGGTCAAGGCGCTCAACGCGCTCGGCGCGACGCCGGCGGATTTGATGTCCATCCTCCAAGCGATGAAGGCCGCGGGCGCGTTGCGCGCGGATCTTGAGATCATCTAACCGAAGGTGTCCCGATGAACCCGAACACTACCTACAGCGGCACCGTCGACACCGGCACCGATATCTCGCAGCGCTTCGCGCTCGATGTGCAAGGCTTCGATGCGATACGGGCTCAAGCAGGTACGACGCCGCAGCAGGCGTTGAAATCGACGGCCAAGCAGTTCGACGCCGTGTTCATGCAGATGATGCTCAAGAGCATGCGCGAAGCGACGCCGCAAGACGGCATCCTCGATTCGCACGAGAGCAAGGAGTATCAATCGATGCTCGATCAGCAGCTTTCGCAGCAGCTCTCGTCCAAGGGCGTCGGCGTGGCCAATGCGCTGATTACGCAACTCTCCCACAATGCGGGAGTGGACCTCGGCGCAGGCGGGGCCGGCGGCGCGCACTCGATCCCCGGCGGCCAGGCGATTGGCGGCATGCTTGGCGGCGGCGGGAACAATCCCGGCGACGCAGCCATGCTCAATGCACTCGCGCGTGCCTACTCGAACGCGCACTCGAATGGCGCGCTCGCTTCGGGCAAGGGCTACACGGCGCAAAGCGCGTTGACGCCGCCGCTGCGCGGCAACGGCGCATCGGCGAAGATCGACGCGTTCGTCGATAAGATGGCGGCGCCGGCGCAGGCCGCCAGCGCGGCAACGGGCATTCCGGCGCGTTTCATTGTCGGCCAGGCCGCGCTGGAATCGGGCTGGGGCAAGGGCGAGATCAAGAACGCGAACGGCACGTCAACCCATAACGTATTCGGCATCAAGGCGACGAGCGATTGGAAGGGCAAGACGGTATCGGCGGTCACGACCGAATACGTGAACGGCAAGCCGCAAAAGATCGTCCAGAAATTCCGCGCCTACGATTCGTATGCCGATGCCATGACCGACTACGCGAACATGCTGCGCCAGAACCCGCGGTATGCATCGGTGTTGTCGACGTCGCACGATGCGGCGAGCTTCGCGCACGGCATGCAGAAGGCCGGTTATGCGACCGATCCGCACTACGCGAAGAAGCTGATTTCGATCATGCATCAGATGGTTTGAGGTTTGAGGGATGTCACCGGTATCCACCGTCTCGGCCGCATCGGCTGTGCTGGGCGGTATCACCAGTGTTTTACGGGGAGCGCTTTCGAGCGCGGCGGGGCCAAGCAGGAAAAGACGGCATGAAGGCCGGCTGCCGAACGGCGGTCGGCCGAGCCGCATAGAGCGCACCATCATAGCGCCCGGCATCGATAAGAGGTATAAATGCGGCTGTCCCGGCGCGTGCCGAGGGCTGAGCGTTTTACTCGAATACTAAAAAAATATTTCGGACCTCCCTCTAAACTTTTCCGCGTCGGATGCCGCTAATCAGTCGAGACCCTGTTCGGATCTGCTGAAATAGATTCGAAAGCTTTGGCGTCAGCGCGTGTAAGGCGCCCCGCAAGTACGTACACCCGAGCCCATGAATACCTATCAGTCGAATGGCCCGACGGAGGATGCCGCCGAAAATTATCATCATTTCGGCCGGCGCAATCCGCTCGAAATCGGCGTTCAGCTCCGCAATTTGGCCAATCGCGGCGATTTTTTGACCGTTCAATACAAAGGCGGGCAACTCGTCACGAAAATCCTCGACGTCGACGTGCGCGCACGCACGTTCACGTTCGATTGGGGGGCACTGCCCGCGCAGAACAAAAGCACGCTGGCTTCGCCCTCCTGCACGTTCCGTGCGTCGCCCGAAGGCGTGCGCGTCGAGTTTTCCACCGTCACGCCCAAGGAAACGACATTCGAAGGGTTGCCCGCGTTCGAAGTTCCGTTCCCCGAAGTGCTCTTCTACATGCAGCGCCGCGAGTACTTCCGCGTCGACGCGCCCGTGCTCGATCCGTATTTCTGCCGCGGCCAGCTGCCCGAAGGGGACACGTTCCGTTTCGAAGTGCTCGACCTGTCGCTGGGCGGCATCGGGCTGCGCACGACGGACGAGCGCGCCGGGGAACTACCGATGGGCATCGTGCTGCCCGACGTCGAAGTGCACCTGAACGGCCACGGCATGCTCTTGCTCGACCTCGAACTCGTGTCGATGCGTGCGACCGATCTGCCAAACGGCAGCCGCCGCTTTCAGCTCGGCATGCGCTTCATCTCGCTGCCCGGCAGCGCCGAGAATACGCTGCAGCGGCTCATCACTCAGCTCGAGATGCGCCGCCGCTCGCTCGTCAGAGCATAAAAAACCCCGGGCTCGACGCGTGCGGCCCCTTAAATTTCCGCGCGCGCGGCCGTTATACATGTGTTCCCTCAACGCGGCAGGCGAGCCCATACCGTCCGCCCTTCAGGAAGACGCATGTCCAACGATATTTTCAACATCGGCCTGTCCGGGCTGAACGCGGCCCAGTGGGGGCTGCAGACGACTAGTCAGAACATCAGCAACGCGGCGACGCCCGGCTACACGGTCGAGAATCCCGTCTATGCGGAAGCGAGCGGCCAGTACACGGGCTCGGGCTTCCTCGGTGCCGGCGTCGACACCGTGACGGTGCGCCGCAACTACAGCCAGTACCTAAGCACGCAGTTGAACAACGCGACTGCGACGGGCGGTGCGCTGTCGACCAACTATGCGATGGCCTCGCAGTTGAGCAACGTCGTCGGCAGTCCGACGGCCGGTATCTCCTCGGCGATCACGGCTTACTTCACCGGTCTGCAGAACGTTGCGAACAACGCCAATAGCGTGGCCACGCGTCAAACGGCGCTGAGCGCCGCGCAAACGCTCGCGACGCAGTTGAACTCGGCCGGCGAGCAATACGATCAACTGCGCACGAGCGTCAACCAGCAGTTGCAGACGGCTGTGGCGTCGATCAACACCTACTCGTCGCAAATCGCCGCCTTAAACACCCAGATCACCGCGGCCTCAGCCCAAGGCCAGCCGCCGAACCAACTGCTCGACCAGCGTGACCAGGCTGTCGCGAGTCTGTCGCAGCTCGTCGGCGTGTCCGTCGTGCAAAACTCGAGCGGCTATAGCGTCTTTATCGGCAACGGGCAGCCGCTCGTCGTCGCGAGCCAGAACTTCAAGCTCGGCACGGCCACGTCGCAAAGCGATCCGAGCGAACTCGCCGTGACCTTTAACGGCCTGGCCGGTGCGAGCACGCCGCCGCCGGTCGAATATCTGTCCTCGTCCGCGTTGACGGGCGGCACCGTGGGCGGCCTGCTGCAGTTCCGCAGCCAGACGCTCGATCCGGCCGAATCGCAACTCGGCGCGATCGCGACGAGCTTCGCCGCGCAAGTGAACGCGCAAAACGCGCTCGGCATCGATTTGGCGGGCGCCAAGGGCGGCAATCTGTTCACGGTGGGCGCGCCGACCGTCTACTCGAACCAGGCCAACACGGGCACCGCGACGCTGTCGGTCGGCTTCGCGAATGCGGCGCAGCCCACGAGCGACGAGTATGCGCTCACCTTCGCAGGCGGCACCTACACGTTGACCGACACGACGACGGGCGCCGTCGCCGGCACGTCGGCCACGGCCCCGAACGGCACAACGCCGATCGGCGGACTGCTCTTGAACATCACGTCGGGCTCGATGAATGCAGGCGATTCGTTCACGATCCAGCCCACGCGCGGTGCGCTGAACACGTTTGCGCTCGCGAATGCGAACCCGTCGTCGATCGCTGCTTCCGCGCCCGTGCTCGCATCGGCGCCGAGCTCGAACACCGGGACCGCCGCGATTACGCAAGGCACGGTGACGGCCGGCTACCAGATCTCCGGCACCACGACGCTGACCTACAACGCGGGCACCGGTACGTTGAGCGGCTTCCAAGCCGGCACGACCGTCACGATCGCGGGCACACCGCCCACCTCGATTCCGATCGTCTCGGCCGCGACGACGGTGCCCTACACCGCTGCGCAAGGCGCGACCCTCACGATCGACAGCACGATCACGCCTCCGCCCGCCGGCATCACGAACGCAGTGACGGTATCGATCAGCGGCGCGCCCGCGAACGGCGATACGTTCACGATCGCGCCGAACACCGGCACGTTCGACGGGCGCAATGCGCTGGCGATGTCCAAGCTCGTGTCGAACGCGTCGCTGAACGGCGGCACTTCGACGCTGACGGCCGCTTATGCGTCCTACGTGAACAACATCGGCAACGCCGCGAGCCAGCTCAAAGCGGCGAACACGTCGCAGACGGCGCTCGTCACGCAGATCACCTCGGCGCAGCAGTCGGTCTCGGGCGTCAATCTTGACGAAGAAGCGTCGAACTTGTTGCAATATCAGCAGGCTTATCAGGCGAACAGCAAGGTCATCCAAACGGCCAACTCGATGTTCCAGACCCTGATGGGCATTTTCCAATAAGGCGGTGAGCGATGCGCATCTCGACTTCGCAGTTCTATAACCAGAATATCCAGACGATGGATAGCCAAGAGAGCCAGCTGGCGACGTACTACCAGCAGCTCTCGAGCGGGACGGCGTTGACGACGCCGGCCGACAATCCGCTCGCGGCGGCCCAGGCCGTTCAGCTAACGATGGTGTCGGCCACGTATACGCAGTACACGACGAATCAGAATTCGGCGCTCACGTCGCTGCAGCTCGAGGACTCGACGCTCTCGAGCGTGACGAGCACGATGCAAAGCATCAGCTCGGAGATCGTGCGTGCCGGCGACGGCAGCATGAACGACTCCGACCGTGCCTCGATCGCCAAGACGATTCAGGGTTACCGCGATCAGTTGATGACGCTCGCAAACACGAGCGATGGCGCCGGCAACTACCTGTTCTCGGGTTTTCAGGCGAGGACGCAGCCGTTCACGAGCGCGACGGGCGGCGGCGTCAACTATCAGGGCGACAACGGTATTCGTGAGGCGCAGGTGGCCGATACGCGCCAGATCGCGACGAACGATAGCGGCTCGAGCGTGTTTCTCTCGGTGCCTTCGGTCGGCACCTCGCCGGTTTCGGCCGGCAACGCCGCGAACACCGGCACGGGAATGATCGGCCGCGCGTCGATCACGAACCCGGCCGTTGCGACCAACGGCGACAACTACACGATCACGTTTGGCGGGACGGCCGCGGCGCCGACCTACACCGTGACGGACCATACGGCGGTGCCGCCCACGACGACAGCCGCAACCGCCTTCAGCACGAACACGCCGATCCCACTCGGCACGGGCATGCAGGTATCGATTACGGGCGCGCCCAATCCCGGCGACACGTTCTCGGTCACGCCGGCCACTACTCCGCAAAACAGCAGCTTGTTCTCGACGATCGATTCGGTCATCGCGGCATTGCAGCAGCCGGCCAGCAACAACCCGGCCGCGACCGCGACGCTCACGAACGCGCTGACGACGGGTCTGTCGGCCTTCCAGAACTCGCTTTCGAACGTGACGGTCGTGCAGGCATCGGTCGGCGGGCGCGAGCAGGAACTGCAGGCACTGCAAACGACGACGCAGACCAATTCGGTGCAAACGCAGAGCGATCTGGCGAATCTCACGGGAGTCGACATGGTGTCGGCGATCAGCAACTTCCAGCTGACGCAGAACGCGTTGCAGGCGGCGCAACAGTCGTTCGTGAAGATTCAGGGCATGTCGCTGTTCCAGTACATCGGCGGTTAAGGCGCCACGCATCCACCATCGAGCATCGACATCATCGATTGACGAAGCGACACGCCCGCAAGGGCGTGCGATAAGGCCGAAGCCCGCAACATCGGGGCTTCGGCCGTTTTTTAATGCAGCGCCGCGGCCACCCTACCCACCTCGTCGACCCCGGTCTCGATCAGACGCGCGAAGAACGGGATCATGTTCGGCAGCATCAGCATGAGTAGCAGCATACCCACCAAAAGCGTGACCGAAAAGCCGATCTGGAACACGCCGATCTGCGGCGCGGCGCGATTGAGGATGCCGAGCGAGATGTTCGCCACGAGCAAGGCGATGACGACAGGCAGCGACAGCAACAGCCCCGCCGTGAAGATCGCCCCGCCCCATGCGACCAGCGTGCGCATGCCGGGCGGCCCATACATGGCAGCGTCGATCGGCACCGATTGAAACGAGCCGATCAACGCCGCGATGACCTGCAGATGACCGTTGAGCGCGAGGAACGCAAGCACGGCGATCATGTTCAGAAAGCTCGAAATGATCTGTGACGATGCGCTCGAATTCGGATCGAAAAACGTCGCGAAGCCGAGCCCCATCTGCAAGCCAACGAGCGTGCCGGCCATTTCGACGGCTGCGAACACGAGTTGCATCGTGAATCCGAGGGCCGCGCCGATCAAGAGCTGCATCACCAAGATCCAGACACCGGACGCGGAAAAGGCCGTCACCTGTGGCATGGGAGCCAGCGTCGGCGCGACGATTAGCGTGATGAAGGCGGCGAGTCCGATTTTCACGCGCGCGGGCAGGGCCGTATGACCGAACACGGGCGCAGCCGCAATCAGCGCGGCGATGCGCGTGAACGGCCAGAGAAACGCCGTGAGCCAGGCGTTCAGCTGCGCATAGGTGACGGTGAACATGGGCGGGTCGCGATCGGCAGGGCGGCGACGCGCGCTACCCAGCCAATGACGGAATGCTGGTGAGCATTTCCCGCATATAGTCGAGCACGATCGACAGCATCCACGGTCCGGCAATCACGAGCGTGATCGTCACGGCCATCAGCTTCGGAATGAACGAGAGCGTCGACTCGTTGATCTGCGTGGCGGCTTGAAAGAAGCTCACGAGCAGGCCGACGACGAGCGAGACGATCAGCGGCGGCGCCGTGAGCAGCAGGGCGACGTACATCGCGCGGTGGGCGAGCGTCAGGACGGATTCGGGCGTCATGAAAGCGGTCCTCGTGGTTGCGGCGTCAGGCGAAGCTCTGCGCGAGCGAGCCGATGAGCAGTTGCCAGCCGTCTACGAGCACGAACAGCATGAGTTTGAACGGCAGCGAAATCGTCACGGGCGATACCATCATCATCCCCATCGACATCAGCACGCTCGCCACCACCATGTCGATGATGAGAAACGGGATGAAGATCGTGAAGCCGATCTGAAAGGCCGTCTTGAGTTCGCTCGTGACGAACGCGGGCACGAGCAGCGGAAGCGGCACGTCCTCGGGGCCCTGCAGCGGCGGCGAATGCGAAATCTTCGCGAACAGGGCGAGATCCGACTCGCGCGTCTGCTTCAACATGAACTGCTTGAACGGGGCCACGCCGCGTTGGACGGCCGTATCCATCGAGATCGTGCCTTCGGAGAATGGCTTGTAGCCGTCGTTGTAGGCCTTGTCGATAACGGGCGACATGACGAACAGCGTGAGGAACAGCGCTAGGCCGACGAGCACCTGATTCGGCGGCGTCGTGGTCGTGCCGAGCGCCTGGCGCAGCAGCGAGAGCACGATGATGATGCGCGTGAAGCTCGTCATCATCAGCACCATCGCGGGCAGGAACGAGAGCATCGTGAGCAGCAGCATCGTCTGCACGCTCAGCGAATAGGTCGTACCGCCGCCCGGACCTGGGCTCGTCGTGAAGGCCGGCAGGCCCGCGGGCGTCTGCGCGTGCGCGAACTGCGGCAACAGCGCGAAAATCAAGAACGCAAGGGTGGGCAGTGCGGCGCGCGCGAGCCGCACAACGGAGTTCGACGACATTACTTGCCTCCGCCCGAAGGCCGAGAAAACCGCTTGCGCGCTTCGTCCGCGAGCGCCGCGCGAAAGCGCGAGCCGAACGTTCCGGACAATGGGCCGTGCGCGGCATCGCGATCGTCGTCGCCGGGCGGCGTAGTGCCGGTGTCGGATGCGCCGGCGCCGGGTGCGGGCAGGGTATGAAGCAGTCGCACGCTGCCGGGGGCCGTGCCGAGTACGAGCCAGGTATCGCCGATCTCGACGACGGCCACGCGCTCCTTGCCGCCGAGCGAGACGCCGCCGACGGTGCGCACGAGCTGGCCACGCGCCGAGGGCTGCAGGCCGAACCGGCGCGCGAGCCAGGCGCACGCGAAGACGAGTGCGACGACGACCGCCAAGCCGACGAGCGTCTGAAGCACAGCGCCTACGCCGACGGACGGCACAGCCGTGCCGGCGCCGACGCTCGATGCGATTTTCGCGGCGTTGTTGACTGCGTTCATGTCGGCTGCCGCCGCCGCGGGCGAGAGCGCCGCCGATGCGGCCGCCGTCGCCGATAGTACCGCTAGCACCGCCGCCGCACGCCGTATCGACGGCGCACGACGCAAGATCAATTTCATTCGGTTATCGATTGAGTTTTCGAATACGCTCGGCCGGCGTAATGATGTCGGTCAGCCGGATGCCGAATTTGTCGTTGACGACGACGACTTCGCCTTGGGCAATCAAACAGCCGTTCACGAGCACGTCCATCGGCTCGCCGGCCATCCCGTCGAGTTCGACGACGGAACCTTGCGCAAGTTGCAGTAAATTGCGAATCGCAATTTTCGTGCGCCCGAGCTCGACCGTCATCTGGACCGGGATGTCGAGAATCAGATCGATGTCGTTGCGCGTTGTCGTCGATTCGACCTTCGACAGCGGCTGGAACACGCCGGCCGCCGCAGGCGCGGGCGTATCGTTCGAATTCTGCTCGGCCAGCGCCGCAGCCCAATCGTCGAGGCTGGCCTCTTCGTCGGCCATCGCAGCAGGCTTGTTCGCGCTCTCGGCGGCGGCCGCGGCTGCGGCTGCGGCCATTTGCGCGTCGAATTGGGTGCCTTCACCCGGCGTCGCGTTCAGATCACTCATATTCCGTTTCCTTAATCGTGTTTTCCGATGCGCTGATCATCCTTTGCACGCGCAACGCATATTGACCATTGAAGATTCCGTAGCCGCATTCCATGACGGGCACGCCGTCGACCTTGGCAACGATATTTTCGGGGATGTTGATCGGCAGCACGTCGCCCTTTCGCAAGTTCAGGATGTCCTCGAACGTGACGGGAATCTGCGCCAGATCGGCCGTGAGCTCCACCTCGGCCAACTGCACCTGCTTGGACAGCACGCGCACCCAGCGGCGATCGACTTCGAGCGCTTCACCTTGGATGGGTGAGGTCAGTATGTCGCGAATCGGCTCGATCATCGAGTACGGCATGCAGATGTGCAGCGTGCCGCCCGTCGGTCCGAATTCGATCGAGAACTGCGTGACGATGACGATTTCATTCGGCGTGGCGACGTTCGCGAACTGCGTGTGCATCTCCGAACGCATATATTCGAACTGCAGCGGCCGAACGCTCTTCCAAGCCGTCGTGTAGTGGTCGAAGACGAGGTTCAAGAGCTTGCCGATGATGCGCTGCTCGGTGGTCGTGAAGTCGCGCCCTTCGACGCGCGTATGGAATCGGCCATCGCCGCCGAACAGATTGTCGACGACGAAGAACACCAGGTTCGGGTCGAACACGAACAGCGACGTGCCGCGCAACGGCTTCACATGCACGAGGTTCAGGTTCGTCGGAATCGGCAGATTGCGCGTGAATTCGCTGTACTTGAGGACTTTGACCGGACCGACCGAAATCTCGGCGGTGCGGCGCATGAAATTGAAAATGCCGATGCGCAACAGGCGCGCGAAGCGCTCGTTGATGATTTCGAGACCGGGCATCCGGCCGCGAACGATCCGTTCCTGCGTCGCGATGTTGTACGGGCGAACGCCCGCCTTATCGCTATGGTCGGCGTCGGAATCGGATTCGCCTGTTACGCCCTTGAGGAGTGCATCGACTTCCTCTTGGGACATGAACTCTTCGTGGCCCATCGGTTTGCTCGTCCCTGGTGTTGCGGTTGGTGACTGACGCTTTAGGCGGCACGTTCGGCACGTTCGGCCCGGCGGCGCGCGCCGGGCGCCGGGCGCGGCGCGCTACTGGACCACGAATTCCGTGAAGAGCACTGCCTCGACAGGCACGGGCGGCTCGCTCGTATCCGTCGGTTTCTCGACCAGCGTCTTCAGTTCCTGTGCAAGCGCATGCTTGCCGTCGAGCGTCGACAGATCGTCGGGATGCTTGTTCGACAGTGCAAGCAGAATGCGGCTGCGAATTTCCGGCATGTGCTGCTGGAGGGCTTCCTGCACCTTCTCATTGGTCAGCTTGAGCGAGAGCCCGATGCGAAGGTAGTGCTGGCCGTCGTCGGACAGCAGATTGACCGTCATCGGCTCCAGAGCGAAGAACACGGGCGGCGGCGGGGGCGGCGGCGGCGCGGGTTTGCTGTTGGTTACGCCGTGCTTGAGCAGGAAGAAGTACACGCCTCCCGCGGACGCACCGGCAGCGAAAATCGCGATCAGGACGATCAGCAAGATGCGTTTGATGCCCGATTTCGCCGGGACGACGACGGTCTGCTGAGTTGCGGTCGTGGATGCCATGACAATGCTTTGCGTGAGTACGGTAGGGTGAATTGTTGGCCAAAGCGGGCATCCGCGATAAGCCGAAAAGAAGGGACATTCGACGCCAACTCATTCGTTTAAGAGAGGGCGCGACGATCGCGGAGGGAATAAGCAGCAAATAAGCAGCAAAAGGCAACAAAAGGCGGGCCCCAAAGCACGGGGCCCGCGGCCGGCCGATGCGGCCGGCATTCATTCGCGTCGAGCGATCAAACGATCGATCAGGCCGCCTAGCGGCGAACCACTGTGCGTTGGCCGATGGGGCCTGGGCGGACCGCCCGCCGCGGCTGGGTCAAGCGAATGTATCGACGAGCCCGACCGTGCGCCGCGTGCTGATCGGGGCGGTTACCGCCACGCTATCGTCGTCCTGCCCGCCGTTCGCGTTGCCGCTGCTGCCGCGCCGGCCAGAGCCGCTGCCCTGGTTGCCGGCTTGCTGCTGGTTTGCCTGGCGCGCGAAGCCGTCGCTCACGCTCGCGCTGCCCAGGCTCAGACCGCCGGCCTCCAGCGCGTCGCGCAGCTTCGGCAGCGCCGCTTCGACCGCCTCGCGCACCTGCGGATGCTGCGAGACAAACAGCGCATGCGCGTGATTGTCGGCTACTTGCAAGACGACCTGCAGCGGGCCGAGATCGGGCGGGTTCAGCGTCAGTTCGGCGCTTTGCTGATGTGCGTTGGAAAGAAACACGACTTTCTGGCTCAGCGCGTCTTCCCAATCGGGCGTGCCCACCTGCGGGGCGAGCGAAGCCGCTGCGGCAGCCGCGTTGGGCGAACCCATGGCCGCCGCTGCCTGCGCCGCGGCGCCGGCCACGCCGGAGGCCGATGCCGCCTGCGTCGCATCCAGTGCGGAGCGGGCCGCTTCGGCATTGTCCTTGAGCGTCGCGATGGCCGCGGTGGCGTCGCCGCCGCCCGCGAGTGCTTGGGCCGTCGCGGCAGCCGCGCTGTCGGGCGAGGCGGTGGCGCCGGCCGTGCCCTTGGCGGCTTGCGCTACGGCGTTGCCGATGGCGGCTGAGCCGGGGCCCGCATGCTTGTCGTCGCCGGTCAGCGCGCTGAGCGCCTTAGCGCCAAGCGGCAGCGCGCCCGTGCCGTTGCCGTTGCCGAGGTTGCCCGTACTGGCCGAGGTGCCGGTATTTCCCAGCACTTGGGTGCCCGAAGCGGTGGCACCCGCACCGGCGGCCGCACCTTGCATGCCCATCTGTGCGGCCAGTGCGGCTTCGAGCGCCGCGCGCACGGTTTTCGGGGCGGTTGCCTTGCCCGCCGCGCCCGAAGCAGTGCCGGCTGAGACGGTCGTGTCGGTGGCGGCACTGCTCGCGCTGTCAGTCGTCGTGGCCGTTTGAGCCTGCAGTTGCTGCAGCGCCGCAGCTTGTGCGGCCGCCGCCTGCGCCGCAGCGTTGCTTGCGTCGGCTGCGGCCGTTTGCCCTTGGCTCGCCTGCTGGGCGTCCGACGACGCATCGCCGTGCTTCGTGCTTGGGCTTGCTTGGGAAGAGGACGGCGACGTGCCGTCGGTGGCGGTCGCTGAGTTAGTCGAACTCGTCGCGCCCGATGGGCGGGTCGAACCCGACGAGGCATCGGCCGTCGAGCCGGCACTGGCGCTGCTGCCGTTGGCCGCATTCGCCCCGTTCGAGGCCGATTGCGATCCGCCGGCGTTCTGCGCGCTGCTGCCGGCGGACGCGTCCGCATTGCCGGTGGACGATTGCGCGGCCTGTTGCTGCGCGTGCACGCTTTGCCGAAGCGTTTGCGAAAACGACGTCACGGCCGGCGTGCTCGCCGACGGGCCCGTGCTGCCGAGCGCGGAGCTTGCTGCATCGGAGGAAGATCCGATGATGGAAAGGGGCGACATGGCTATGCCTCTAAGTTCGTCGATTGGACGGGCGGCTGCATCGAGCGCGCGTGCCTGCCGATTCGATTGGGGTTAATTCAAGTTTTCTTGACGCATGCGCAGCATTTTTGAGGCGTGCTCGTCGGCGTCGCGCTGCTCGCGCTGCGCGGCGACACGCGCCTGCTCCGCGTTGCCGCGCGCCTGCAAGATTTCAAACGAGCCCAGCTTCTGTTTTTGACGCTGCCACTCGGGCTTGGCCGCCTCGACGCGCGCGCTGGCCGATGCGAGCAGGCGCCGTTGCTGTTCGATCGCCGCGTCGAGCGTATCGATGAACGCCTGAAAATTTCGCCAGTTTCCGGCCGGCATGCCCACTTGGGCCGAGGCCGTGAAATTCGCGTGATATTCGTCGCGATAGCGAACGAGCGATTCCAACTGCGCTTCGATGTCCGCGCGCTCGCGTTGTGCGCGGCCCAACTGCCTAGCCGCCGCATCCACGTCGTTTTGCGCGAGATCGATCAGCGTCTTGATCGGAAAATGCTTCGCCATCGCTCAGTTCCCCCTCATTCGAACAACGCATCCAGCATAGTGAGGCTTGGTGCGAACGGTGCACATTCGCGAAAGCCCTGCTGCAAGAATGCTTCGATACGCGGATACAGCGCGATCGCCCGATCGAGCAACGCGTCGCGTCCGCTCGAATAGGCCCCCACGTTGATCAAGTCGCGATTGCGCTGATAACGAGACAGCATCTGCTTGAAAAGCCGCACGCGCTCAAGATGGTGCTCGTCGATCAGCGCCGTCATCGCCCGGCTGATCGAGGCTTCGACGTCGATCGCCGGATAATGGCCCGCTTCGGCAAGCACCCGCGAGAGCACGATATGGCCGTCGAGAATCGCGCGCGCCGAGTCGGCGATCGGGTCTTGCTGGTCGTCGCCTTCGGTCAGCACGGTATAGAACGCCGTGATCGAGCCGCCGCCGGCCGGGCCGTTGCCGGTGCGCTCGACGAGCGCCGGCAGCTTGGCGAAGACGGAAGGCGGATAGCCCTTCGTCGCCGGCGGCTCGCCGATCGCAAGCGCGATCTCGCGCTGGGCCATCGCGTAGCGCGTCAGTGAATCCATCAGCAGCAGCACGTGCTTACCCTGATCGCGGAAGTACTCGGCGAGCGAGGTCGCGTAGGCGGCGCCTTGCATCCGCATCAGCGGCGAGACATCGGCCGGTGCGGCGACCACGACGGAGCGGGCGAGCCCGTCCTCGCCGAGGATCTGCTCGATGAATTCCTTTACTTCGCGCCCGCGTTCGCCGATCAGCCCGATCACGATGACTTCGGCGCTCGTGTAGCGCGCCATCGTGCCGAGCAGCACCGATTTGCCGACGCCCGAGCCCGCGAACAAACCCATGCGCTGGCCGCGCCCGACCGTGAGAAGCGCGTTGATCGCGCGCACGCCGACGTCGAGCACCTGCTGGATCGGCTCGCGCTTGAGCGGGTTGATCGACGGCGCGGAGAGCGGTGCGTCGGCGGTGACATCGAGCGGTCCGAGCCCATCGAGCGGGCGCCCCGACGAATCGACTACGCGTCCGAGCATGCCCCAGCCGACCGGCAGGCGCTTGGCGCCCGCGAGCGGATCGGCGAGCGGAACGCTTTCGCGCGGATAGACGCGCGCGCCCGGCAACAGGCCCGCGACTTCAGTCGTGGGCATCAGAAAGAGCCGATCGCCTGCAAAGCCGACCACCTCGGCCTCGGCCATCGGCGCCGTACTGCCGGGCGGCATCTCGATCAGGCACTCGGCGCCGACCGCGAGCCGCATGCCGATCGCTTCGAGCACCAGGCCGGCTGCGCGCGTGAGGCGCCCGCAGGCCGATAGCGGCCGCGTGAGCGCGGCGCGTGCGCGCACGGCGTTGAGCCGGCCGCGCCAGGCGTTCAGATGCGCATTGTTCGCGAGTGCGGGGTCGGGCGTGAACGCGGCCGGCGCGGCCGCGGTGCGCGCCTCGGGCATCGCTTCCGGGCTGAACGAGGCCAGCGCGAGTTCCACCTCGAGCGGCGACAGGCCGCTTGCGCGTATCGATTGGACGGTGACTTCGTTCACCACTGGGTCACCTTGCCGAGGGCGGCGGCCACGCGCTCCCAGCGCGTGCCGATCGTCGCGTCGATTTCTCCGGTGGCCGCTTGCGCGCGGCAGCCGCCGCGCTCGATCGAAGGGTCGGTGCGCACGTTCCAGCCGAGCGTTTCGAGTTCGTCCTTCATATAGGCCTCGACCACCGGCAAATCGGCCGGATTGACGATCAGCTGCGGCGCGCCGGCGAGCGCGGGCTCGGCTGCCAGCACGTCTCTAGCGGCGGCAAGCAGCGCGGCCGGATCGCGCGCGATGTGCTGGCGCACGACCTGTTGTGCGATGTCGATCGCGAGCGCGACGAGCGATTCGGCCATTTCGATCTGCGCGCCGTCGAGGGCGGCCTTGAACGTATCGGCAAGGCCCGCGAGCCGCGCGGCTTCTGCTTGTGCTTCCTGCCGGCCTTTTTCGAGTCCTTGGGCGTGGCCCTGGTCGAAGCCGGCCTGATAGCCGATGGCCTGACCGGCGACATGTCCGGAAGCCAGCCCTTGCTGGTGTGCCGCTGCTCTGATGCGCTGAATTTCTTGCGCGAGCTTGTTCTCGCGGACGAGATCGGGCGGGGGAGGCGGGTCGAACGAAGCCATCTCCCAGCGCTGATACGCCGAGAGCGTCTTCTTGTCCGAATGGCCTGAATCAGACATAGGCATCTTCCGCCTTTCCGCCAATGACGATCTGGCCGCTTTCGGCCAAGTTGCGCACGATCTGCAGGATGCGGCGTTGCTGCGTTTCGACTTCCGAGACGCGCACCGGACCGCGTGCATCGAGGTCTTCCGCAAGCAGCTCGGCCGCACGCTGCGACATATTCGAGAGGAACTTCTGACGCAGCGCGGGCGGCGCACCCTTGAGCGAGATGATGAGCCCTTCGGATTCCACTTCCTTGAGCAGCAGCTGGATCGCACGATCTTCGAGGTCGAGCAGGTTCTCGAACACGAACATCTGATCGATGATCTTTTGCGCGAGGTCCGCGTCGTACTGGCGCACGTTCTCGAGGATCGACTCCTCGTGCACGCTCGGCATAAAGTTCAGGATTTCGGCCGCCGTACGGATACCGCCCATCGGGCTGCGTTTGAGGTTGTCGCTGCCCGAGAGCAGGCCCGTGAGGACGTCGTCGAGTTCGCGCAGCGCGGCCGGCTGGATACCGTCGAGCGTGGCGATGCGCAGCAGCACGTCGTTACGCAACCGCTCCGTGAAGCACGCGGCGATTTCCGAGGCCTGATCGCGGTCCAGATGAACGAGGATGGTCGCGATGATCTGCGGGTGCTCGTTCTTGATGAGCTCGGCCACGGCGGGCGAGTCCATCCACTTGAGCCCTTCGATGCCGCTCGTATCGCTGCCTTGCAGGATGCGGTCGATGAGCACGCCGGCCTTGTCCTCGCCAAGCGCCTTGGTCAGCACCGAGCGGATGTACTCGTTCGAATCGAGCGACATCGCCGTGTGCTGTTCGGCTTCCTTGACGAAGTCCTGCAGCACGTTCTCGACTTCCTCGCGCGTGACGTTCTTGAGCGCGGCCATGGCGGCGCCGATCTTCTGCACTTCGCGCGGTGCGAGGAACTTGAATACTTCAGCGGCTTCTTCTTCGCCGATCGACATCAGCAGAAGCGCGCTCTTCGTGACTCCTTCAGCGCTCATCGGACACCCAATTCTTAACAACCGTCGCTACGATCTTCGGATCCTTGCGCGCAATGGTCCGCGCGTAATCGAGGTTCCGTTCGAACTTGTGCTTCTCGTTCTCGAACGCCAGCAGGTTCTGCTCCATGTCGTCTCCGTGCTCCATCGCGGTCGTGATCGGCGTCGGCGAACCGCCGTCGAGCAGCACGGGCTCGCCCGGACCGTCGAGTGCGCCGCCGGCAAAGCCCGGACCCTCGGCGCCCTGGCCTTCGATGCGCGGCGGGAACGCGCGCCGCATCGCGGGCTTGACCATCATCAGGTACAGGACCAGCGTGACCAGCCCGATGCCGAGCCACTTCGCCGCTTGGATCGCGAGCGAGACGATTTCCGGCTGCTTCCACCAGGGCAGATTCGCGAGCGGATCGATTTCGGTCGTGAAGGTCGCATTGACGATGTTGACCGAGTCGCCGCGCTTGGCGTCGTAGCCCATCGCGTCCTTCACGAGTTGCGTGACTTGAGCGAGCTTGTCGGGCGTGAGCGGCTGCATCGTCGCGTGGCCCTTGGCGTCGACGATGCGCTGGTAGTTGATGACGATCGCCGCGGACAGGCGCTTCACGCCGCCCTTGGGGTGCTCGACATGGCTCACGTGCTTGTCGAGCTCGTAGTTCGTCGTCGCGTCCTTGCGCTCGCTGATCGGGGTCGCCGTAGCGGCGCCCGCGGCGCTCGTGCCGCTGGCGACGACGATCGGGGCGGAGGCAGGCTGCGGCGGCGAGTTCGACAGTGCGCCGGGCACGCCCGAAGCGCCGCCTTGCGTCATGTCGGTCGCTTGGCTCGTTTGCTGGCTGCGAATGGCCGCCTGCTGCGGGTTGCCGTTCGGGCCATACGTTTCGGCCGTCTGCTCCGCTTGCGTGAAGTCGATGTCGGCGCTCACTTGCGCGTGCGCGTTGCCGGGCCCGAACAGCGGAGCCAGGATCGCGTCGATGCGCTGCTGCGTGTTGCGCTCGACTTGTTGAACGTATTTGAGCTGCGTGGCGTCGAGCCCGTTGATCGAGGAAGGCTGCGTGAGCAGCGCGCCGTCTTGGTCGACGATCGTCACGTTCTTGACCGGCAGGTCGGCGACGCTGGACGCCACCATATGCGTGATCGCCGAGACTTGCCCTTCGTCGAGCATGCGGCCCGGGTAAAGGTTGACGAGGACCGACGCGGTCGGCGCCTCGCGCTCGCGCACGAACACGGAGGGCTTGGGGATCGCGAGATGCACGCGCGCCTGGCGCACGACGGAAATCGATTGGATCGTGCGTTCGAGTTCGCCTTCGAGCGCGCGCTGATAGTTCACTTGCTCGGCGAACTGACTGATGCCGAACTTCTCGTTGTCCATGAGCTCCATGCCGACCGAACCGCTCTTGGGCAGGCCTTGCGAAGCAAGCCGCAGACGCGTTTCGTTGACTTGGTCGGAAGGCACGAGAATGGCCGAACCGCCGTCGGAGAACTTATAGGGCAGGTTGGCTTGCTGCAACGCAGCAATAACGGCGCCGCCGTCCTGATCGGACAGGTTGCTGTAGAGCACGCGATAGTCGGGCGTCCGGCCCCACAGGACGAGAGCGGTGACCACGGCCACCAGCACGGCGACGGCGATGATGAGCGGCGCGCGCGGATTACCTCGCATTTGCGAGAGCGACGACAGCCGCTGGGCGATGCCGCCCAGGTCGGCGCCGCCGGCGCCGGCCGCGCCGACCCCAGCGCCTTGCAGGGTGCCTGCCGCGGCGGCGCCTGGCTGCGCGCTGGCAAGGCCCATGCGGGCGTCGGGGTTCATCAAAGAATTAGCCTGCGAATCCATGCGTCGGGTTTCTCCGGAGTGCGGGGGTGTCCGGCCGCTGCGCCTGGGGCTTGGAGCCGCATCGGGCGGGGCGGGACACTTTCACGATTGGGATTATCCATACCGGTTGGCAAGTGAATCAGTCGAATAGAAGCGGGTTTTCCCCCTAGTTTCGCGGGTTTGCGAGAAGGGCCGCTGCTATGCTCACTCTCCGTGATGGGTCAGTGCGTCGCCCCTTTATGCGGCGCGGGCCCTTCACCCCTTTTTCGGATTTGGGAGAGACCATGACCGTGCCAGTCAATCCGCTTACGTCGGCGCTGCAGCAAATGCAGACGATGGCGGCCGAGGCCGCCGGCGAATCGAAGGCCACCGCGCTTGGCGAGCAATCGGGCGCCGCGACGGCCGGCAGCTTCGCCACCGCGCTCAAGAGCTCGCTCGACAAGATCAGCGGCGACCAGAACAAAGCGGTAGGGGAGTCGCAGGCATTCGAACTCGGCTCGCCGAACGTCTCGCTCGGCGACGTGATGGTGGACATGCAGAAGGCCAATATCGGCCTGCAATTCGGTTTGCAAGTGCGCAATAAGCTCGTCGCCGCCTATAACGACATCATGCAGATGTCGATTTGAGCGGGAGGCCGGCCAGACGTGGGTCGGCGGTGCTTGCTGCAGCGGATGGCTAAAGCTTTGCCCGCGGCCATCCGATAACTGCGATATGAACTGCGTGCCGTACTCGCGGCGCGCCGGGCAGAACTGCATATTCACGACCAACTAGGAGAAGCGCCGATGTTTTCCCAAGGCAACGCTGGAGCGGGTGCATATGCGCGCGTCGGCGTCGAGACAGGGGTGATGGGCGCAAATCCGCATCGATTGATCCTCATGCTGTACCAGGGCGCACGCAAGGCGATCGCCCAGGCGCGCATGCATTTGCAGCAAGGCAATATCGGCCCGCGCGGCGAAGCGATCGGGAAGGCTATTGGGATCATCGGCAGCGGCTTGCAGGCATCGCTGAACAAGGAAATCGGCGGAGAGATCGCCGAGCGTCTTGATGCGCTTTATAGCTACATGACGCGCCGATTGCTGGAAGCGAACATCGCCCAAAGCGAGGCGATGCTGATCGAAGTGGACGGCTTGCTCGCAACGCTCGAGGAAGCTTGGGTTGCCATCGGCGCGGAAGCCGCGCGCGTTTTGGCGCAGCAGCAGGGGTAGACAGCGCGTGGCGATGAATCCGAAAGCAGACTATTTTGCGCGCTACGAGGCGATCGCCGCGGTTTCATCGCGGATGCTGCGTGCCGCGCGCGATGCGCTCTGGAACGAGTTGACGGAGCTGCAGGAAGAATACCGCGCGCTTATCGATACGCTGCGCGAGGTCGATACAGGCATGTCGCTCGACGAGCAGGAGCGGCTGCGCAAGTACGATTTGATTCGCCAGATTTTAGCCGACGACGCCGCGATTCGCGACCTCGTCAACCCCAGCGTCGCCCGTTTGTCCGCGTTCTTTTCGGCGCGGCGTCCGGCGCACGTGCTCAAGGAACTGTTCGCCGCGCGTTGAGCGGGCAGGGCACCCCATTCCGGACCCGCGGCGCAGCGCGTCCGCGAAGGCGTTGGCCGGTTTGAACGACAGCGCAAGGACGCGGCATGACTGGAATCGACTCTGCCCTCGCCTCGATGCGCGCTAGCCGCATCGATAGTTTGCTCGACAGCGTCGGCGCGGGTGCGCGCACGAGCCCGGCGCAATCGGGCGCGACGGGGCTCACCGTCGATACGCCGGCTTCGCCCGGCGGCCCTGGCGCACTGCCGGACACGGCGCCGCCCGCTTCCGCCCAAGCCATTCTTTCCGAAGTGGCGCTGACGCTCGATGCCATCTCGCGCCTCGGCGGCGACGCGACGCCGGCCGTGATCGGCGAGGCGCCGATCTGGCCCGCGCCGCCCGCGATCGATACGCCGGCTGCGGCCGGATTGTTCGCCGCCGAAGCCGCCGCCTCGCCGGTTCCGCCTGACGGCGGGGCTTCGGCCGGTTCTGGGGGGGCCGCCGGATCAGCGGCGTCTACCGGTGCTGCGCAAACCGGCTCGGCAGGCGGCCTCGCCGCTGTCGGCACCGCAGCGGCCGCCCTGCCTGTCGCCGCGCTCGCCGCGGCGCTCGAGCAAACCGTCAACGAATCCGGCCTTTTCTACGAATCCCATCTGGCTCAATGGCTGACCGGCGCCTATCCCGCCGAAGCGCTCGCGAACGAGCCGCAGACGCGGCTGGCGGCCGAGTCGATTCAGCTGCCGCTCGATTGGAGCAATCCGGGAGGCGAAGGCGGCGCGGCCGGCACGCCGACTTGGCTTGGCTCGGGCGGCGCAGAGCCGGCCGGCGGCGGATGGTTGCCGCGTGAACTGCCGCCGCAGCTTTCGCTGCCGTCCGGCCCGCATGCCGGTGCCGCCCCCTATTCGAACGCGACTGCGGACAGCCCCGGGTGGCGCGGCGCGCAGGCGAGTGCGCTTGACGATGGCGCGTTCGGCGCGAACGCCCGGCGCGCCGACAGTCTCGGGCCCGACGTGCGCTCGTCGATTGCGGCCTCGATCCATCCGGCCACGATTCCGCTCGTGCGTCAGCAGCTCGACGTGCTGGCCACGCAGCAGTTCCGCTGGACCGGCGAAGTCTGGCCCGGCGCGAAGCTCGACTGGACCATCGAGCCCGAGCGGGAGCGGCGCGGACGTTCGGGCGATACGGAGGAAGGCGAGGCGCAGCAGGCGTGGCGTACGCGAGTCACACTCGCGCTGCCCACGCTCGGAACCGTCGATGCCGATCTCGTGCTGACAGGCACGCAGCTCATCGTGCGGGTGCAGGCGAGCCCTGGCGGCGCGGCGCGGCTTGCGTCGGGCGGCGCGGCATTCGGGCGCCGGCTCGAGGCGGCGGGCATCGCACTGGCCGGTCTGCAGATTCGCGAAATCGGGGGCGCTGCGCCCACCGCGCCGAGCCCTGCCGCTTCTTCTGCAACGTCGGCCTATGCGCGCGCCGCGGCCGCTGCGGCGGCGGCCGATGCACAGGCGCGGGACGCATCGAACGACGTGTCGGATGTGGAAGCGCGCGACGTGATGCTTGGCGTTGGCGCCACGGGCGGGCACAGCGGCGACCCCGATGCGGCGGCCAGGCGCGGCGGCGGATCCGTTCCGTCGCCGATCGATCGCTTGTTCGACGACCCGTTCGAATGGGGCGGGTCATGAGCCGGCGTGCGCGACGTCAGAGCGCGGCGGCGCTGGCCTATGACGCGAAAGGCGGAGACAAAGCGCCGCGCGTGATCGCGAAGGGCTACGGGCTGGTGGCGGAGATGATCATTCAGCGAGCGCAGGAGGCGGGGCTTTACGTCCATCGCGCTCCTGAGATGGTCTCGCTGCTGATGCAGGTCGATCTCGATTCGCGGATTCCGCCGGAGCTTTACCAAGCCGTGGCCGAACTGCTGGCGTGGCTCTACCGGCTCGAAAGCGGTGTGGCGGACGAAGATGCGGGCAGCGAGAAGGTATCGGCGGGCGCGTCGTCGAATATCGGTGAGACCGAAGCGCCACTCGCAGGTAGCCACGGTTATCCTCTGCTACCGCCCTGAACGGGTCGCGGAAGGACGTTGCCGGCGATCGCGACCCGTTCGCCAGCCTCGCCAACGGTATCGGGCGGCTAGAGCTAGGAGTTCTTGTACTCCATACCGAACTCGATCTCCGTTTCGTTGCTCAATTGGTGCAAGAATTCGAGCATCAATGCATGCCGCTTCTCGGCAATCTGGCGGGCAGGCGCCGTATTCATTCGGCTGCTCAACAGTAGTAATTTCTCGTAGAAATGATTGACGGTCGTGCCGTTCTTCCGCCTGTACTCATCGAACGATGAATGTAGTCGGGGTTTGATTTCGGCGCTCAGCATCGGCTGTTTCATGGCGCCGCCGAATGCGAACGCACGGGCGATACCGATCGCGCCAATCGCATCGAGGCGGTCGGCGTCCTGTACGCATTGAGCTTCGATGGATAGCGGTGCACCGGTGGGAGAAAGCGCCCCGCGAAAAGGGATGTCGAGAATGATCTGAGCCACCGTATCTGCTGTTGCGCGCGATTGGGTGTGCGCTTCGATCCAACGGCGCGCCTTCTCTGGCCCGGCTGTCTCGCTACCCCCGTTCAACTTGTAGTCGGAGATGTCGTGAAATAGCGCGGCAAGTTCCGCAATGGTCGCGTTGGCGCCGCACTCGTGGGCAAGACGTTTGGCCAACTTCCAGACGCGCTCAACATGCAGATAGTCATGACCGGTGTAGTCCTCGGGCATTTCTGCCCGAACATACCTGTGTGCAGCTTCGATGATTTCGTCATGCGTGTTCAACATATCGTCCGCTCCGTTCGGATTGATGTTACGACGCGGTCGATAATATTTAAACCTGGACGTTCTTGGCGTTTCTGCGGGCAGTTATAGGACGGAAGGAAATGGGCGCGACGATTCCGAGTCGCGACCACACGCCGCACGCTCCCTCGCAGCCTTCGCCCCTTCCACCTGGAGCATCGTCGGCAGCGACACGCCGTTTTTTGCCGCCGTCACTTCGGCCAGGATCGAAATCGCGATTTCGGGCGGTGTACGGCTGCCGATATAGATGCCGACCGGCCCATGCAGCCTCGCAAGCTCGTCATCGGTTAGATCGAACTCCCGCAGCCGCTCGCGCCGCGCCGTGTTGTTGCGCCGTGACCCGAGCGCGCCGACGTAGAACGCCGGCGTTTTGAGCGCCTCCATCAACGCCAGATCATCGAGCTTCGGGTCGTGCGTGAGCGCGATGACGGCCGAGCGCGCGTCGAGCTTCATTTCCAGCACCGTATCGTCCGGCATCGTTCGCACGATTTCGGCGCCCGGCACATCCCATTCGTCGGTGTAAGCCTCGCGCGGATCGCACACCGTCACGCGATAGTCGAGGCTGACGGCCATCGAGGCCAAGTAGTGCGAAAGCTGTCCGGCTCCGATGACGAGCATGCGATAGCGCGGCCCATGAATCGTCACCAGCTGCTCGCCGTCGAACCGCAGCCCGTCGGTCGCCGCGGCCGGCCCGAGGCGGGAGGTGCCGGTCGCCATCTCAAGCGTGCGGGTCACGAGCGCACCGCCACGCAGCGATTCGCAGAGCGCGTCGATGCCGCTGGCCGGGGTCAGCGGCTCGAGGACGAGTTCGAGCGTGCCGCCGCAAGGCAGGCCGAAGCGGTGCGCCTCTTCGGCGGCGACGCCGTAGCGCGCGACGCTCGGCCGCGCCATATCGATCTCGCCGCGGCGCATGCGCTCGATTAGATCGTCCTCGATGCACCCCCCCGAAACCGACCCGACCACGAGCCCGTCGGCGCGAATGGCGAGCATCGCGCCGGCGGGGCGCGGCGACGAGCCCCATGTGCGGACAACTGTCGCGATCAGGACGCGTTCGCCCTCGTCGAGCCAGCGTGCGCTCGTATTCAGGACTTCGAGGTCCATGCTTTCCACGACTTTCCCCCCTTGCCCGAAGGCGCCGATTCCGCGACGGCCGCATGTTGTAGGGACGCCTCGGGCGCCTGCGGCGCGTCGCTCGGCAGATCCCGCTCGCCGGCCGTAATGTGCTGGGCGAAGCGTTTGAAGAATTCGTCGGCGACTTTGCGCACGGCGTCATGGGCCGGGCTGTTGCTGTCGACGTGTAATGCTTGTGAGCGGGCAGTGTAAAGCAACGTCGTGGAAGCGTCTCCGTCGGCCTCGAGCCGCAGCCGCGCGCCGGGCTGGCTTCCGTTCGCGGCTCCCGTTGCGGGCCAATCCAGTTCGAACACGAGCGTACGGGCCTGCGGCCCCTCGACTTCGCTTAAGCGGATTCGCCCTTTGAAACGAGAGCCGCCGCCGCCGGCCGGCAGGTTCATCGCGACAAAGAAGCCGTTTTCTCCGTCGGCTTGGATGTCTTCGCACCCCGGAATCGATGCGCGCAGGATCGCCGCATCGGTAAGCGCTTCCCAGGCCCTCTGGGGTGACACGGGCAACGTGTAGCTTTCCGTTAATTCCATTGCATTGCTCCTCCTTTAAGAGGGAAGGACCGGCGCCCGCAACCAAAGCGGGTGTTATTCATTATGTACCGTGCGGCGCCGGGGGAGTTGGCTCGCCGCAAGAGGGCCCCGCCCAGCAACCCGCGCGCAAAGCAAAACGGCATCGCGGTCGAAACCGGCGATGCCGTTGAAACGCCGGCGCAGCGCCCCGCTCAGTGCTGCTTGCCGTGGGCCAGCAGCGAACGTCTGCGCGAATAGCCGAAGTAGACGGTGAGCCCAATCGCGAGCCAGGCCAGGAACGCGACCCATGTGATCCATTGCAGGTTGATCATCAGGAAGACGCAGGCGGCGACGGCCGCGAGCGGCAAGACGGGCACGCCGGGACAGCGGAAGGCGCGCGGCAGATGCGGGTGCGTGCGGCGCAGGACGAGCACGGCGATCGACACCATCGAGAAGGCGGCGAGCGTGCCGATGTTGATGAGCTCGGCCAGCACGTTCAGCGGCACGAGCGCGCCGACGAGGCCGAAGAAGATGCCGACGATCCAAGTCGTGGTGAACGGCGTAGCGAAGCGCGGATGCACGCGCGAGAGCACTTGCGGCAGCAACCCGTCGCGCGACATGGCGAAGATGATGCGCGTTTGCCCGTAGCTCATGACGAGGATGACGGTGAGCATGCCCAGCACGGCGCCCAGATCGATGAAGCCGGCTACCCAGTTTTGCCCCGCAACTTGCAGCGCATACGAGACGGGGTGCGAGATGTCGACGAAGCGCGGCGACGGCACGATGCCCGTCACGACGGCGGCCACCGCCACGTACAGCACGGCACAGACGGCGAGCGAGGCGATGATGCCGATCGGCAGATCGCGCTTCGGGTTCTTGACCTCTTCGGCGGCCGACGAAACCGAATCGAAGCCGATGAACGCGAAGAACATGACGGCGGCCGCGCCGAACACGCCGTGCCAGCCGTTGGGCATGAACGGGTGCCAGTTGGCCGGCTCGACGTGGAACACGCCAACGGCGATCACGGCCAGCACGACAGTGATCTTGATCGCGACCATGGCGTTATTCACGCGTGTCGATTCCCGCACGCCGACAGACAGGAGCGTCGTAATCGCCATGACGACGAGGAAGGCGGGCAGATTGAACAGCGTCGTCGCGCCGGCGACAGCCCCGGGCGCGGCGGTCAGCGCCATCGGCAGGTTCAGGCCGAAGCCGGCGAGCAGCGATTGCAGGTAGCCCGACCAGCCGACGGACACGGCCGATGTCGCCAGCCCGTATTCGAGCATCAAGTCCCAGCCGATGATCCAGGCCGCGAGCTCGCCGAGCGTCGCGTACGAATACGTGTAGATGGAGCCGGCGACGGGGATCGTCGACGCAAATTCCGCGTACGCGAGACCGGCCAGCGCACACGCCACGGCCGCGATGACGAAGGCGACCATCAGCGCGGGGCCGGCTTGCACGGCGCCGGTACCCGTCAGCACAAAAATGCCGGTGCCGATGATGGCGCCGATGCCGAGGAACATGAGATCGAGCGCGCCGAGCGCTTTCTTGAGGCCGGTGTGTTCGGCACCGGCGATCATCTGCTCGACGTTTTTCTTGCGAAAGAGGGACATGAGGCGAGGGTCTCCTGGACGATGCACCGAGCCGGTGCGATTTCTGTCTGCGGGAAAACCCTAGATTTTAGCCGATGCGACCTGCTCGACCCGCCCTGGTCCAATGAATCAGAAAAGTCTTAGGAGGCCGACATTCCGTCCCAGAGCGGCGCATCGGCTGGGCCCCGGACGCCTATTCGGCGGGACTCGGCCCGTCGCCGCGTCACCCCATCACCTTGTTACGCCGTCATTGCCGGGTTCAAATCGACGAGGCGATTGCTCAAAACGTAGAACGTCAGCTCCGCGTTGTTGCGCAGCTTCATTTTTTCGAGCAACCGGGTGCGGTAGACGCTGACCGTCTTCACCGACAGCGAGAGGGCGTGGGCGATGTCCGTCAGCCGTTTCCCCGACGCGAGCATGCAAAGGGTCTGATATTCGCGGTCGGACAGCTTCTCGTGCGGCAGTTGGTTGCTGTCGAACGAGACGTAGTCGGCCAGCGCCTCGGCCAGTGCGGGGCTCACGTACTTGCGGCCCGCCGCCACCAGCCGGATCGCCTCGATCATTTGCGAAACCGGCACCGTCTTCGACAAATAGCCGGCGGCGCCGGCCTTGAGCGCGCGCACGGCGTACTGATCCTCCGGGTACATCGAGAACATCATGACCGGTGTGCGCGGCTCCCGGCGTTTTGCGCGCTTGAGCACTTCCACGCCGTTCATATCGGGCAGCGAAATGTCGAGCAAGATGACGTCCAATGGATCGCCGTCTAGGCTCGCGAGCGCCTGGGCGCCGCTATCGGCTTCGACCACCTCGCGTGCGACGCCGTGGTTGAGCAGCAGCTGACGCACGCCTTGGCGGACGATGGCGTGGTCGTCGACGAGCAAAATCTTAAGCGTCATCGGCTTACCTCGCGTGTCCTGCGCGACTCGCGCCGGCGGGGCGAAGCCCGGTCTCAGGGGCGTGCTCGTGCGCCATCGCCGCCCATAGGAAATGGGCGCGCACGGTCGTGCCCGATTGGGCGGCGGGAGCGGCATCCGTTGCCGGCCATGCGCCGTGCCAGGGTGCGGCCGGCGATTCGTCGCGCAACCGCGAGGCGATGCGCAATACGCCGCCGAATGCCTCGCAGCGCGCACGCATGCCCGGCAGGCCGAAGCCTCGTTCGCTGGCCGAACTGGGCGCACCGGCGCGGCGTGCGCGCGGCGGCATGCCGCAGCCGTCGTCCTCGACGACGAGCGTCAGGCGCTTTGCATCGGTCCGGATGCGCACGTCGGCGCGCGACGCTTTGGCATGCTTGGCGACGTTGTTCAGCGCTTCTTGGGCGACGCGCATGACAGCGAGCGCCGCGTCGGGCGGCAACTGCGTGAGGCGCACATCGGCGGCGCAGACGAAGCTTGCCTCGAGCCCGGTGCGCTGCGCGAAGGCCCGCGTCCATTGTGCGAGCGCCGCGACGATTCCGCCTTCGACGTTAGGCGCGTGCAGTTCACTGATGAGCCGGCGCCCCGCCTCGCAGGCCGCATCGAGCGATTGTTGCGCGAGCGCGAGAGCGGCCGCGGCGGCGCTCGCGTCGGCGCCGGCCCTCAAGGCATGCTGGACGTTGGCGAGTGCGAAACGGGCTGCCGTCAATTCGGCACCGAGGCTGTCATGAAACTCGCGCGCGATATGGCGCTTGATGTCCTCGCGCGTTTGCGCCAATTCGGCGGCGAGCTCGCGTAGGCGCCGATCGCGGCGACTGTGTCCGCCTGAGTCGGCCGCGCCGATCGGGACAACGAGCGATAGGTCTGAATTCTCTTGTTGTGGTGCGGAATGGGTCAGACGTTGATTCATCGCGAAGACTCAATCCCCAATTTGCACGGGCACGGCGTCAGAAAACAGGACGCCGTGCGTAACACTATTTACATCTGGTAACAACCGCACTCCGAGGGTAAAACGTTTCCATTCGACCCACCATTGGAGCGGATAATATCTCAAAATCCCGAAAAAGGCGGGTATGACAAGCGTTGCAACGCGCCAACAAGCCCGAATTGACAGGTTGAATGTTTTGCGTTGTAGGAAAACTTCTTACGTGGAAGGGCGGCCACGGCCTTGATATGTAACTCGAATATCGGGGAATGCTGCGAGGGATGCTGCGAGGAAGACTCAGCCCCGGCGTACCGGGGCCCGGCAAAGTTAGCCGACGAATGCCTTCTCGACGACGTAGTGTCCCGGCTCGTTGTTGCTGCCTTCCTTGAAGCCCAGGCTGTCGAGCAGTTCGCGCGTGTCGCGCAGCATATGCGGGCTGCCGCAGAGCATGACGCGGTCGTTTTCGAGCGAGAACGGCGGCATCTTCAAGTCTTCAAACAGCTTCTGGGTGTCGATGAGCTCGGTGATGCGGCCGCGGTTGTGGAACGTCTCGCGCGTCACCGTCGGATAGTAGATGAGCTTGTCGCGCACGATGTCGCCGATGTGCTCATGCGCCGGCAGGTGGTCGGTGATGTATTCCTTGTAGGCCAGTTCGTCAACGAAGCGGCACGTGTGCGTCAGCACGACCTTCTCGTATCGGTCGTAGACGTCCGGGTCTTTGATGATCGACATGAACGGCGCGAGCCCCGTGCCCGTCGAGAGCAGCCAGAGCGTCTTGCCGGGCAGGAGATTGTCGGCCATCAGCGTGCCCGTCGGCTTCTTGCCGATGAGGACCTGGTCGCCCACCTTCAAGTGCTGCAGGCGCGATGTGAGCGGACCGTCCTGGACCTTGATGCTCAAAAATTCGAGGTTTTCCTCGTAATTGGCGCTCGCCATGCTGTAGGCCCGGATCAGCGGCTTGCCGTTCACTTCGAGCCCGACCATGGTGAATTGCCCGTTTTCGAAGCGAAACGACGCATCGCGGGTGCAGGTGAAGCTAAATAGCGTGTCGGTCCAGTGGTGGACGGAGAGGACGGTTTGCGGGTTCAGATTGCTCATGGCTACGGTGAAAGTGCGAAGAGATGGGCACCAAGCGCTCGGCACACGAACGCTCCGGCCCACGAGGGCGAGTGTCCAGGACCCCGGGCGTGGGGCTGTCGCTGCGCGTCAAAAGACGCTGAAAACTCGCCATTTTAACGCGCGTGCAGCATGAGCGTGGTGCAGGGCTTTATGCCGATTCGGCATGCCCATATAACCAGTCAACCAGTCGCAGCCGGACTCGGGTCGCGCTCAATCGCCGAGTTCGAGCCGTGCGATATACGGCAGATGATCGGAGAGCCAGGCCGTTTCCTGGGTCGGCTGCACGCAAGCGATGGGCCGCATGCCGCGCACGAACATTTTGTCGAGCGCGAGTGCCGGCGAGAACGCCGGGAACGTGCGTACCGGCTGCCCGAGCAGCGTGGCGACCTCGACGAGCCCATGTTCGCCGAAGATCGCGACCGAATCGTTGCGCCAGTCGTTGAAATCCCCGGCAAGCACGAGCGGCCCGGCGGGCGCCTCGCGCGCGATCCAATGCGCGATCCAATTCATCTGCCGCGTACGCGCCGCCCGCGTGAGCGCGAGATGCGCACATAGCAGCGTCACGGACTGCCCGGCAAACGCCGCGCGCGCGACGAGCAGGCCACGCCGCTCGAACCGGTGCGCGGAGATGTCCCAGCGCCCGCCGAGATCGAGCGGGTGCGGCGAGAGGATCGCATTGCCGTGACGCCAGGAAGGCTTGAACACGTTCGGCCCGAGCGCAATGTCGAGGTCGAGCGCGTGCGCGATCTCAGTCGCCTGGCACTCCCAGACATCGGCGAGCGGCTCGTGCACAGGTGCGCCGAAACTCGTCGCGAGCACGGGTGCCGGCATGCGCCGCGCCATCGCTTCCTGCAGGAAATAGACATCGGCATGCGTCGATTCGACCCAGCGCTGCATCGCCTTCCAGGCGGTGAAGCCGAGCGGGGAGCGGCCCTTGTGGAGATTCCAACTGACCGCGACGAACGCCTTCTTTTGCGTGGCAGGCGAACCTGCTTGCATGATTTCTTCTGGGTTTCGCATGCCGCGTCGTTTCCGCTCCTTTCAGCCGTTAATGAGAGATGACGCGAGCGCGCACGCGATAGACGAGCGTCGGATTCTTGTCGATCAGCTTCCAGTCTGCCGATTCGCCCATCGGCACGGTCAGGCCGGGGTGGCTCGCGTTCACGCGCCGAGGCTGCGGCGGCAACTTGCAGCCTTCCGGCGTGGAAGGTGCCGTATCGTCTTCGATCGTCTCGTCGGTCTCGATGGCGAGCGTGACGCCGTTCATATCGGCCGCGACGGGCGAAACCGTCACCGTGCGTGCAAGATCGATGCCGCCGCCTGGGTTTTCCTTGCAGCCGACGCGATGCGTGACCGGGTGGTGGTGAGTGGCGCTGAATGCCTGGCCGAGCGCGGTCGTGGATTCGAAGGTATCGATCGTCTGTCCGTCGCGCACGACCTCGAGTTGCCATTTGATCTCAGGCGGCGTGTCGCCGCCGGCGGCCGTGTCCGCCATATCGGATGGCGCCCGATTCCCGGCTGCATTGCCCGCAGCGGCAGCGTTGCCCGCGGCGAGGGGGCCAGCCAGCGCGAGCACGGCCAGGATGGCGGTCACGCTGAAGATCGCACCGCCGAATGCCGCGGCGAAGTGAGTGACACGCCTCATCGAGCTTCTCCTTACCGCAGGCCCCTTACCGCAGACTCATGACGCGGCGCGAGACGACAAGCGTCCATCTTACGCTTAACGACGGGCTCGGCCCATGCCTGGGCGGCGAGCGCCGACGAGGCCCTGGCGAGCGGCGAGCGTAGCCCGAGCGCCGCAGCACAAGGGGCACAGGACCTAATCCGCGGCTCGTTGCCCGTTAGCAGCAGGCGTGTGGGACTGCTGGCTTTTCGCATGGAACTTGCTTGGGTACACTGAACCAACGATGAAGCGAACGATGCGCCGCCCCAAGGCCGGACGCAGGCAGGACATTACGGATCGACGGGGCGCGCTCGGTGGTTGATGTGAGGTGAGCGATGACGACAGCCGTGGTGAAGCAAGAAATTGCAGTCGCATCGTTCAGCAAGGTCTACGATCTCGATCGGGTCGAGACGGCGCTGAACGAGCTGAGCGAAGGCGCGAACGAAGCACTGCGCGCGACTTACGAAAAGATGCTGAAAGTGGGCAATCTGCGCTTTTGCGTGAAGCCCAACCGCATGCCGGCCATCGACTCGCTGGTCGACGCACTGCCCAATTTTGCCGATCCGCTCGAAGACGTGCGCCGGCAAGTCGCCCTGTGCATCGAAACCGAAGACCGGCTCGAGTTGATGCCGATTCTTCTGCTCGGCGATCCAGGCATCGGCAAAACCCACTTCGCCAAGGCGCTCGCGCGTCTGCTCGGCACATCGCACCACTATGTCGCGATGAGTTCGCTGACGGCGGGCTGGATCCTCTCGGGCGCCTCTTCTCAGTGGAAGAATGCGAAGCCCGGCAAAGTGTTCGAGACGATCGTCAACGGCAGCTATGCGAATCCCGTGATCGTCGTCGACGAAATCGACAAGGCCAGCGGCGACTCTCAGTACGATCCGCTCGGCGCGCTCTATGCGCTGCTTGAGTACGAGACCGCACAGACATTTATCGACGAGTTCGCCGAAGTTCCAATCAACGCCGGCCAAGTCATCTGGATCGCGACGGCCAACGACGAGCGTGCGATACCGGAACCGATCCTGAACCGCATGAGCATCTACGAGATTGCTGCGCCCGATCGCGACGGCGCGCGCCGCATCGCGCAGACGATCTACGAGGAAATCCGCGGCGCGCACAACTGGGGACAGCGCTTCCCGGCACAACTGGGCGATGACGCACTCGAGGCCTTGTCGCGGGCGTCGCCGCGCGATATGCGCCGCGCGCTTCTACACGCGTTCGGCACCGCACGCGTGGACGGTCGCGACGTCGTACGCGCCGACGACATTCGGCGCGAGCGCGGCACCCGCCGCCGGCCGATCGGCTTTTGAACGGCTCAGCGGCTTGGTTCGCCGGGGCGTCGCTTCTTTCGCCGTTCGCCGTGTCGCTCGGGCCGTGCGTCGTACAATGGGCTACGCGTATCGATGCGGCTACGTGTCGCACGATCCGAGACAGGACGTTCCAGGCGCATTGAGGCGCACTCACGGCGAAGTCCCACTGAAGTAGTGGCAAGCGGACGGAGAAGCGCGGCCGAACCGGCTGCGGCGAAAGACATGGATGAGATCGAATGTGTGGTGATCGGCGCAGGCGTGGTCGGTCTGGCGGTGGCGCGCGCGCTCGCCGAGCGCGGCCGCGAGGTAATCGTGCTCGAAGCGAGCGACGCGATCGGCACGGGCACGAGTTCGCGCAACAGTGAAGTCATTCACGCGGGGCTGTACTATCCGCGCGGCTCGCTGAAGGCGACGCTGTGCGTGCGCGGCCGCGAAATGCTCTATGAATATTGCGCTGCGCGCGGCGTGTCGCACTTGCGCTGCGGCAAGCTGCTCGTGGCGACGGCGCGCAATCAACTGCCTCAGCTCACCGCCATCGAAGCACGCGGCAAAGAAAACGGCGTGCTCGATCTGATCCGGCTAACCGGCGCGGACGCCCAGGAACTCGAGCCCGCCCTGCAATGCGAGGCGGCCGTGTTTTCGCCGCACACGGGCATCGTCGACAGCCATCAGCTACTGCTCGCGCTCCAAGGCGACGCCGAACGCCGCGGCGCGGTATGCGCATTTCATGCGTCCGTCGAATCGGTCGAAGCGAGGGCAGGGCGTTTCATCGTGACCGTCGGCGGCGCATCCCCCACGACGATCTCGGCCGCTTGCGTGATCAACAGTGCCGGGCTGCACGCGAATGCATTGGCGCGCAAGATCCGCGGCCTCGATGCGCGGCACGTTCCGCCTTTGTACTTGGCGCGCGGCAGCTACTTTAGCGTGTCGGGCCGCGCGCCTTTTTCTCGCCTCATTTACCCGATGCCGAACGAAGCAGGCCTCGGCGTGCATTTGACGCTCGACCTGGGCGGTCAAGCGCGGTTCGGTCCCGATGTCGAGTGGGTCGATTCGATCAATTACGACGTCGATCCGCGCCGCGCCGATTCGTTCTATTCGGCCATCCGCGAGTACTGGCCCGCGCTGCCGGACGATGCGCTGCAGCCGGCTTACGCGGGAATCCGCCCCAAGCTGTCGGGCCCGGGCGAGCCCGCGGCCGATTTCGTCATTCAGGGTCCGGCCGCGCATGGCGTACGAGGCCTCGTCAACCTGTTCGGCATCGAATCACCGGGGCTCACGGCATCGCTGGCGATCGCGCAGCGCGTGTGCGAACTGGTCGGGCGCGGGTGACGAACGATCGGACCGCGGCATTGGGTCATCTCGGGTGCGCGCAGCGCGCTTCGTTGTTATGCTTGCCCCTGCTGCCGTAGAGCAGCGGTGAGCAGCACCCTATAAAGGAGAGTCCCTATGAAATCGTCCCGTCGCACGTTTTTGATCACGAGCCTTGGCGCCGCTTCCGCGCTCGCACTAGCTTCGCGCCAGGCGCTGGCCGATGCGCCGAAGCTCACGGAGACAGACCCGACCGCCCAAGCGCTCGGCTACAAGATGGACGCCACTAAGGTCGACAAGGCGAAGTACCCGAAATACGCGGCGGGCGAAGAATGCAGCAACTGCCAGTTTTTCCAAGGCAAGCCCACCGACGCATTTGCGCCGTGCATGATTTTTAGCGGCAAGCAAGTCGCCGGCAAGGGCTGGTGCAACTCCTATACGAAGAAGGCGTAGCAGAGGGCGCGCATAGCGCGGCGGGACGCGGTTTCGGCGCGCCGCGGCTCTCTCTCGTCAGGGGGTGGGAGGAACCGGCGCGGCGAAAGCCGCCGCGCCGTTCCGCGGTTCGTTCGCCTCTACGTCAAAGTACCGTCAAAGGACCGGTGCAAGAAACGATAACGTGCGTCCGAGTGCGAGTGCCGATGCCTGCTGATTGTAGGCGGCGCGGTCCGAGCAGTTGAAGCCGTGCGCTGCGCCCGGGTAGTCGTAGAACTGTACGTTCGGGTGCCCGGAGAAACTTTGCTTCACTTGAGCCACAGCCGTCTGCGGAATCGACGAATCGTGCTCCGCGTAATGAAACAGCATCGGCACGCGAATATGCGCGGCCTGATCGAGCTTGTTGTGAATCCCTCCCCCGTAGTAGGCGACGGCCGCATCGACGCTGCCGCGCGCCGCCATCAGATACGCGAGTTGTCCGCCGAAGCAAAAGCCGATTGCGCCGACCTTGCCGGATGTTTCGGGTAGCGCGCGCAATGTTGCCGCTGCCGCGCCGAGATCGGCCGCGGCCTGGTCCGCATCTATGCGCTTGAGCAAAGCCAGCGCTTTGTCTCGATCGGCGCCTTCATAGCCGAGTTCCACGCGCCGCTCCGCGCGCCAGAAAATGTCCGGTGCAAGTGCGACGTAGCCCGCGAGCGCATATTGCTCTGCCACCGCCCGAATATGCGCGTTCACGCCAAAAATCTCTTGCACGATGACTACGCCCGGGCCCTTGCCGGCCCGCGGTAGCGCCAAATAGCCTTCGTATCGTTCGCCGCCGCCGGCGTCGATGTCGATCCATCGAGTCGTCAAACTCATGTGCGCTCTCCTGCCTTGCAAGTCGTTGGGGCCGACAGTTTGGCACCGAATCGTGCGGCTTGCAGGAGACGGGGGCAAACGCGCATGCGGTTCGATGCCGCGATAACGCGCTTGGCTGTTGCTCGGGCAACCGCGGAGCGGGCGAAGTCATCGATGCACGGGATACGCGATACGCGATACGCGAATGGCACCTCGCTTTGCGCGGCCTTTCGGGTTCGTTCGTTCACAGCGGAATAAGCCCTCTAACGAGGGTCGTATAACGGCCTGGTTCGGCCAACGACCGAATGGTTTTTTTGCATGTCGGCTAAGCGTTATTTTTGATCGGCATCAACGCGTTCGAACGCCGCCGACACAATTGGATCATGCTACGCGGGTACCGCGCGCCCAGCGCTATACCGCTCGAAAACCCGCATGCTGGATGGGTTTGCGGGCCATGGTCGTGTTTTCGTCAGGCTATTTTTGCGACCGGCGCTATTAGTAGTCTTCCCAGCTTTCTCAAAAAAGCCCCCAACTTTAATTTGTTGTCCTACACTTGCGCGCAGCACGAAGGCGCGGCTCGTCACGAACAGGCCGGCTCGCGTGTCACACCAAGTGCATGACGATGCATCCGGCGTAATTGCCGCCCTTCGACACTGACAAAAGGAAGGCGGGGAATCGGGCGATCACGTCGTTTTTGGGACCGAAACTGGAGACTTACATGAATATTAAGATGCAAAAGCTGTTGCCGATTAGCGCGGCTGCAATGTTGTTCGCGACGATCGCAACGAGCGCCGTGGCAGACGAAGTCGTCAAGATCGGTCACGTCGCGCCGCTGACGGGCCAAATCGCCCACCTCGGCAAGGACAACGAAAACGGTGCGCGCCTCGCCGTCGAGGAAATCAACAAGAAGGGCCTCACGATCGGCGGCCAGAAGATCACGCTGCAACTCGACGCGCAAGACGACGCGGCTGACCCGCGTCAAGCCACGCAAGTTGCGCAGAAACTCGTCGACGACAAAGTCGTCGCCGTGGTCGGCCACTTGAACTCCGGTACGTCGATTCCGGCTTCGAAGATCTACAGCGATGCAGGCATCGTGCAGATCTCGCCGTCGGCAACGAACCCCCAATACACGCTGCAAGGCTTCAAGACGACGTTCCGCGTTGTTGCGACCGATGCTCAGCAAGGTCCCGCCCTCGCAAACTACGCAGCCGATCAACTCAAGCTGAAGAAGGTCGCGGTCGTCGACGACGCTACGGCTTACGGCCAAGGCTTGGCGAACGAATTCGAAAAGCAGGCGAAGAAGCTGGGCATGACCGTGCTCTCGCATGACGCGACGAACGATAAGGCAACCGATTTCCGCGCGATTCTGACGAAGATCAAGGGCGAAAACCCCGACGCGATCATGTACGGCGGCATGGACGCCACGGGCGGCCCGTTCGCGAAGCAAGCGCGCCAACTCGGCATCAAGGCGAAGATCCTTGCGGGCGATGGTGTCTGTACCGATCAGCTCGCGACGCTGGCTGGCGACGCGAGCGACAACATCGTCTGCTCGGAAGCGGGCCGCTCGCTCGAGAAGATGGGCAAGGCTGGCGAAGAGTTCCAAGCCAAGTTCAAGGCGCGTTTCGGTGTGCCGATCCAGATCTACGCACCGTTCACGTATGACGCCGTGTACATCATCGTCGACGCGATGAAGCGCGCGAATTCGACCGATCCGGCGAAGATCCTCGCTGCGATGCCGTCGACGGACTACAAGGGCGTGATCGGCGAGACGACGTTCGACGCGCACGGCGACTTGAAGCATGGCGTGATCTCGCTGTACCACTACAAGGACGGCAAGAAGACGTTGCTGAACGAAGTGGCGATGTAATCCACGAGCCTGTCCGCTCGAAGGAGCAGCCGGTGGCGTTGGCCACCGACCGTTGCGGAGAAAGGATGCGAGGGCGCGTACGCGAATAGCGTGCGCGCCCTTTGTATTTGCGGCGCCCGAACGAAGCCGAAGCGAGGCTCAGGCGAGGTTCAAGCGAGGCCGAAGCGAGGCCGAAGCGAAGCCGAAGCGAGGCTCAAACTCCGAGCCGCCTGAGCACGCGCGGCCCGATGAAAGCGACGAGCGCTGCGCAGAGCGCGACCACCGACAGCCCGATCGACAGATTCGTTGCTTGTGCGACGCCGCCTATCAGCACGGGCCCGAACAGCAAACCGACATAGGCGATGCTCGCCACATGCGCGAGCCCAACGGCTGGGTGAATCCCTTTCACGCGCATGGCCGCGGCGAACAGGACCGGCATCATGTTCGCAAGCCCCAGGCCCATCATGGCGAAGCCGATCAATGCGGTGACCGAGAACGGCAGCACGAGTGCGCCGATCATGCCGGCGCAGGCGAGCGATGCGCTCGCGAGTACGAGCGGCACGGCGCCGAACCGAGCGCGGACGGCGTCGCCGGCGAAGCGCCCCGCCGCCATGGCACCGGTGAACGCTGCATATCCGGCGCTGGCAAACGCCGGCGTCGATCGGACGACATCGCGCATATAGACGGCGGCCCAATCGTACATCGCCCCTTCGGCGATCAGCGCGATGAGCGCGACGGCGCCAAGTGCCCACAACACGGGCGAGCGCCAGCGGCTAGGCCCTGCGCTTGCGCGATGGCTTTCGGCCTGCGGGACGTGCGGCAAGACGGACGGACACGCCGCGGCGAGGACGGCCGCGCATGCGAGCGCCGCGAGCAGCATATGCACGGCGCTTGCCATGCCTTGTGCAAGCGCGAGGCCGCCGGCGCCTGCCCCGATCATGCCGCCGATGCTGAACATTCCGTGCAGCGAAGACATGATCGGCCGCCCGAGCGCTTGCTCCACGGCGCTTGCCTCGGCGTTCATGGCGACGTCCATCGTGGCCATGCCGGCGCCGAACACCGCGAGCACGGGCAGCAGCACCAAATAGGTGGGCGCGACTAAAATCACCGCCATGCTGCCCGACATCATGAGGCCGCCGACGAGACACGCCCGCCGCGTACCCACGCGCGCGATCCATTTCGCGTTCGTGACCGTGGCCGCAATGGAGCCCCCTGTCAGAACGAAAAGTGCGATCGAAAGGGCTGCGGGATCGAGATGAAATTTATCGCGCACGGTGGGCACGTGTACGCCCCATGAGGCGTAGGCCATGCCGGCGATAAAAAACAGCGCCATCGTGGCGTAGCGGGCGCGCTGACGCGCGGCCGGTGCGAGATAGCGATGGGCGTCAGGGACAGCGGACGACTGCGACGAAGTTGTTTGCGACACGAACGTGAAGTTAAAGCCTAAAGAGCAAAAAGGACTAAAGAGCCAAAAAAGGGCGAGAACGCGGGCGAATCGGCTAGGCTGAGAGCGGCACGCCGGCACGCGAAACCTTACGATAAAGGTGAACGGCCGATTCTAACGGAGGGCCTTGCATCTCGCTGACGGCGAATGGCATAGGACCGAAGGACATGCACCATGACTATTTCCACACACGCACTGCTGCATTTATTGCACCGCAAACCGACCGGCGCCCTAGCGACGCATTCTCGCGAGCCGCTCGGCTTCCCCTATCCGACGGCGCTGCCGTTCGCTCCCGATGCACGTCACCGGCCGGTTGTGCTCGTGAGCCGTTTGGCCGAGCACGCGCGTAACCTGGAAATCGACCCACGCGCGGGCTTTCTCATTGTCGATGCACTTGCGAACGAGGACGTTTTGAGCGGCGAGCGCCTGACGCTGCTCGGTCGATTCACGCAGGGCGGACTCGAACCGTCGCTTGTTCGACGGTATTTACGCTATCACCCCGATGCAGAACGCTACCTTGCGCTCGGCGATTTTTCTTTTCGCGCGCTCGAAATAGAGCGAATGCGATACATCGGCGGATTCGGCGCAATGGGCTGGCTCGATGCGCAAGAACTCGATCCGCTCGATCCTTTGTCCGACGAAGACGAAACGGCACTGATCGAACAGTTCGACCGGCACATCGGCCGTCCGTCGGTAGTCCGATTGGCCGGCGTCGACCGATACGGTGTCGACTTGAAACTGGAAGGCCGGCGCCATCGCTATCCGTTCGATTCCGCAAAAACCGATATGCGCGCGCTTGAGCGGGCGCTTGCCCAGTGCATCGCCGACCATGCCGATTAGCGCGGCGGTATGTCGCGCACTAGAGAAAACGACGACACGGCCGATGGCCGAACCGGCCGGGGCGGCCCGGATTCCCTTGGTGGTGCGGCATCCTCCCATCTCATGAAAGCTTTTAGCGAGATATGGCATTTCGGTTTCACAAACTGAGAGTTACCCGCGTCGCGAGTTTTCATTGACTGGAAATATGAGATGACACTTGCATTGGGTAAATGGTCGGCGCGTCACCGGGCGCGAATGAGTGAAGCAAATCAGTGAGAATCTTTTTTCGGTGATGGTGTTTTCGGGCTTTTCGTTCTCTTGTCTTTTGTGCTAATCTCGCTTCCGAAATATCCGAGGCACCCACGCATTCAGGTGGCAATACCCGGCATCAGATCGGCGCCATTTATCGAAACCACAAGGGAACACATGTCTTCTTACAAGGAACTTCTCGCGCAACGAGAGAAGCTCGAGAAGCAGATCGAAGAGGCGAAGGCTAAGGAATACGCCGACGTGCTGAACGAGATCAAACAGAAAATGGCCGACTACGGCATTACCATCGCCGAACTCGGTGGCGGCCGTGGCAAGCATGGCAAGGTTGGCCGTCCTCGCGCCGGCGTCGCGCCGAAATATCGCGATCCCGCGACGGGCAGCACGTGGTCGGGCCGCGGCAAGCCGCCCCGGTGGATTGCCGGTCAAGATCGCGACCGCTTCTTGATTCAAAACCAATAGGCAACAGGCCGATCGGCAGCATCCGGCGCCTAAGCGTCGGTGCCATTACGCTCGGCAGCCTAAAAAGAACCGCGCGGCCCAGTGGGTGCGCGGTTTTTTGTCTAAAGAAAGAATATGTTGAAGCCGCCGCGATGTCCGGCGGCTGAGATATGTGGTGCTGACAGGGTGCGGACGCGACTCGGAATAAGAATACGTCGCGTTCTCATAAGGCGCTGATTTTAAAGAAAAAATCGAATGGGTTGTCCCAGCGCTTCGGCATCGGGCTTGGTAGAATTGGCCTGATTACCCCATAGCCAATCGCATTCGATGCATTCCCATTCCCATCCTCATCCCCGCTCGCACTCGCGCTCGGCTGCAGCCGCCGCGGAGTTGGGATCCGTCGAAAAGCAAGCCGTCGGGCGTAAAAGCACGCTGATGAGCGTCGGCGTCAACCTCGTGCTGATGTCCTTGCAGGTCGTGATCGGTTTCTTCGCGCATTCCCAGGCGCTGATTGCCGACGGAGTCCATTCGCTTGCGGATTTGATTTCCGATTTCATCGTCCTGATTGCGAACCGCGCCAGCGCGGAGCAGCCCGACGCCGATCACAACTACGGGCACCGCCGCTACGAGACGGTGGCCTCGCTCTTCCTGGGCGGGCTGCTCGTGGCCGTCGGCATCGGCATGCTTTGGCGCGCCGGCACGCGGTTGGCCAATACGGACAACATCCCTGCCGTTCACGTGAGCGCGCTCGTCGTGGCCGTGCTCGTCCTGGTGTCGAAGGAAACGCTCTTTCGCTACATGCTGCGGCAGGCCGAGCGTGTGCGCTCCGCGATGCTGATCGCGAACGCCTGGCATGCGCGCTCCGATGCGGCTTCTTCGCTCGTCGTGGCGGTCGGTATCGTCGGGAGCTTGTTCGGCGTGCGGCTGCTCGATCCGATCGCCGCTGCCATCGTCGGCTTCCTCGTTGCCCGCATGGGGTGGGTGTTCGGCTGGAACGCCCTGCAGGATCTGTCCGACCGCGCGCTCGACGAAGCGGCGACGGCCGACATTCGCAAGCTGCTGATGGCGACGGCCGGCGTGCGCGACGTGCATGAACTGCGCACGCGCAAGATGGGCGATCTAGCGCTCGTCGATGCGCATATTCTGGTGGACCCGCTGATCTCCGTCTCGGAGGGGCACTACATCGCTGAGTCGGCGCGTACGCGGGTGATGACGGACAAGCGTGTGCTCGACGCGCTGATTCACGTCGATCCGGAAAACGATGCGGTGGCTCATCCGCCGGCGCGCTTGCCGACGCGGGCGGCAGTGGCGGCGCTCGTCGATACGGAACTCGCCCAGTACGGGCTACGCGCGGCGGCACTGAATGTGCACTATCTGAGCACGGGGCTCGACGTCGACATCACATTAGCCGCCGATGCGCTGGCCGACCGCGAGCACGACGCCGAGCTGATCGAACGCATCGACCTGGCGCGGGTCAAGACGAAATTAGGTGCGCGCAATGTAACGCTGCAGCGGCAGCTGGGAACGGAGCCTGTGACGCCGGCCGCCCGCGCGCATGGGCACGTGTGACGATGGAACCCGCGCCATCAACCGCGCTCAAAGCGGCAACTGCGTGTCGAACTTGACCTCGCGTAGGACGACGCTCGTGCGAACTTGGCCCACGGCGGGGATTTTGAAGATGCGTTCGTGCAGGAACGCATCGTAGGCTTTGATATCCGGTGCGACGATCTTGAGGATGTAATCGGATTCGCCCGTCGTGCTATAGCACTCGGTCACTTCGGGGCATGTCGAGATCTCTCTCTCGAATTGCTCGACGCCGCCTTCCGTGTGTCGCATCAAATGGATGTGGGCCAGCGCGCAGACATGCAGCCCGAGCTTTTCGCGATCGAGCAGCGCCGTATAGCGCTGAATGACGCCTGATTGCTCCATGTCCTTGATGCGCCGCCAGCATGGGGTGCTCGACAGGCCCACCTGCTCGGAGATTTCCTGCACCGAGCGTCGCGCATCGAGCTGCAACAGGCGCAGAATTTTCTGGGAAAACGTGTCGAGTGCCATCCGCGCCTCCTTTCCGGCAGCCACTGCGATCGATATTAGTGGCGGAAGAAATAAAACGCAATTAAATGCCGGTACAGCGAGGGATTTTCCCTAATTTGGCGGACTCTCGGCGTCGTTTTCTGCTATCCCCGTGGCATCGGCCTGTGCACTGCGCGCCTGTGCCTGCTCTGCGGTGTAGGCGGCACCCGCCTTCAGCAACACGCGCAGGTCCTTCATCATGTTGCAGAAGAGGGCGCCTTGCTCAATCGCATCGTCGAGCGCGACGTGCGTGTGCGGATGATCGTCGAACCAATGCTTCGGCATGCGCGGCTTGATGCACTTGCGATAGGGCAGCCCCGTCATGGCGAACGCGAGCGTCTTGATGTCGAGCGCCGACCAAGAAAACGGGCAGCGCCCCGTAAAACGCATCATGTACCAAAACATGAACGTGAAATCGAAGCCGGCGGGCATGCCCACGAACACGGGCTTGCCCGGCAGCGCTTCGACCCACTCGACATAGGCCACGAGCGCTTCCTCGGGCCGCCGCAGATCGGTGCGGCAGGCGGCCCAGGCTTCGGGCTGCGTCTTCCACCACGCCTCCTGCACCGGGTGCGCTTGCGCGCCCGGCAGCGTTTCCAGGTTGGCGGAGAACGTGCCGATGAGTTGCTTGTCTTCCGTATAGGCCGCGGATGCGAAGCTCAGCATCGAATGCGGGCCGGGAATCGGGCCATCGGCCTCGATATCGGTGCTGACGTAGATTTCGGCGATTGCGCGCTTGTCGGCTGTCACGCGCTCACTCCGTCGGCGACATAGGGGTTCGTGCGCCGCTCTTCGCCGAATGTCGAAGTGGGGCCGTGGCCGGGGACGAACGTGATGTCGTCGCCGAGCGGCCAGAGCTTCGTGCGAATCGCATGAATGAGATCGGCATGATTGCCGCGCGGGAAATCGGTGCGGCCGATCGAGCCGGCGAAGAGGACATCGCCGACCAGCGCCACGCGGTGCTTTGCGCTCACGAACACGACGTGGCCTGGCGTGTGGCCCGGGCAGTGATAGACGTCGAGCGTTTCGGCACCGAATTGCACCGTATCGCCATCGACCAGCCACCGATCGGGCTCGAACACCTGCGCCGCGGGAAAGCCGAAGCGCACGCTTTGATCGGGGAGCTGATCGATCCAAAAGCGCTCGTCTTCCTGAGGGCCTTCGATCGGCACCCCGTAGTGCGCGGCAAGTGCCTTCGCGCCGCCGCAGTGATCGAGGTGGCCGTGCGTGAGCAGGATCTTTTCGACACTGGCGCCGTGCTCCGACACGGCTTGCTGGATCCGTTCGAGATCGCCGCCCGGATCGACGATGGCTGCGCGTTGGGTCGCCTCGCAGACGATGAGCGAGCAGTTCTGTTGAAACGGCGTGACGGGAATGACGAAGACCTTCATCGGTGCGATGGACCAGACGACAAAAAAGAAGATGGTACCAGCCGGCTTCTTCCCTCGCTGTTAGGCCGGACGGCCGATTCGCAATTTGCATTGTTACCGCCATAGGCAGAATCAATGGCGGACCCAGACGGCGGGCGTGGATTGCCTTGACTTTCTGCTATAATGCGAACGCAACTTGCGCGGACGAGATCCGCGCAACTCTACCGGCGATCCGGCCCTGGCTGAACTTACGCCTGTCCGGTCGCTGTCAACAGAAGTTCGAAGTCGCGCTTTAGCGGCTTCGTTACCGTGTCGACGAAGTTCGACGCACACGTCTTGCCCAACCAGGCGCCGCGCGCCTGAGACAGCCTTCGGCCGTCACGTTGGGCAGGCCTACGCCGCCGTTCCTCGAGCCTTCGGGCGCGCAGAACGTGGTAGCCATGTTCGATGGCGGCGTTTGGGGTCTGGTCAAGCTGACGGGAACAGTCGCGCCAGACGTGAATACCAACCGGGCTAAACGCGGCCAAGCGTGGCCGTAGCCGAGTGCCATATCGTTGCACATGCTCAACGTGTGTGTGCCGTCGTGTGCTCGACTGCCCGAGCCGTGCCGCAATGCGAAATGTGAAACGCAGCGTGCGATGTGGCTCGACAGATTGGCTAAACGTCATATGAAACTTCGATTACGTCGATCGTTGGGGATGCTTTTTGTCGCCGGCGCTTTCACAGGTTGCGCAGTGCAACCCACCACACAGACAGGGAGCGCAAGCCCGATTCCCGGCGTGGCCCAAACAGCCAACGCCCCGCTTGCGTTCGGGGAGGCATCGGCGCTGCCTGCCGGACACGACAAGTCGCTCTCGAGCGCCAAGCCTATCGACGAGAACACGCCCGATGTCTCCGATTTCAAGCAAGTGGGTCGCGCTTCCTGGTACGGGCGCCACTTCGTGGGCCGTAAGACGGCCAGCGGCGAGCGTTACGACATGAACGCGATGACGGCTGCGCACAAGACGTTGCCGCTCGCGTCCTATGTGCGCGTGACGAATACGTCGAACCATAAATCCGTCGTGGTGAAGATCAACGATCGTGGGCCTTACGTGCGTGGGCGGGTGATCGATTTATCGTTCGCCGCCGCAAAGGCGCTCGAGCTGCAGCATGTCGGTACTGGCCGTGTCCAGATCGAAGGGTTGTCGCAGGAAGAAGCGCGTACGGCGCGCAGCGAGATGCTGGCCAGCAATACGAAGGACACAGCGAACTAGTCTTCGCGGTTTGTTGTTCGAAAGAAAGACCTAGATGGTCATCGGCGGCGCCTTATGAGGCGCTGCCTTCGTTTAGGTGAGCTTATTCAGGAGTCCTAAATATTACGCCCGATTGAAGCGGGTCCTCGGCAGAGAAAGGTGAGATTTTGTGACGCGTAGGGTGGCGGCGAATGTGCGGTAGGTTCGGCGGGGATCGAGCCGGGTCGTACGTCGACTAATCCTGCGGCTTCGAGAGATTTAACGCGCGCGAATAGAGCGTGTTGCGCGAAGCTCCCGTAATCGAAGCCGCGAGCCGCGCGGCCGTGCTGACGGACACCTCTTCGAGCAACAACGACAACAGCGCATCGTGCGCCGCCTCATCCTGCTCCTCCCGCACCAGTGCGCCTTGAACCACGAGCACGAACTCCCCGCGCTGCCGATTCGGGTCGGCTGCGAGCCACGTTGGCCCTTCGGCTAGGGTGCATCGATGAATGGCCTCATGTAACTTCGTGAGTTCGCGCGCAATGAGCAATTGCCGGCCGCCGCCGAGCGTATCGGCGAGCGCTTGCACGGCTTCGACGATGCGATGCGGTGCTTCGTAAAAAACCATCGCATGCGGATGCGCAACGAGCGGCTGCAGATAGGCAATGCGTTGCTTTGCCTTCGTCGGCAGAAAGCCGAGAAAAGAGAACGTGCCGACGAAATCGCCGGCGGCAGAGACGGCCGTCGTCACTGCGCTCGCGCCGGGCAGCGGCACGACGGCGAAGCCGGCATTGCGTACGGCGTCGACAAGCTTGGCGCCGGGGTCCGAAATGCCGGGGGTGCCTGCGTCGGAGACATAAGCGACACGCTCTCCGGCACGCAAGCATTCGACGATGCGCTCGGCCGCTTCTCGTTCGTTGTGTTCGTGCACGGCCATAAGCGGCTTCGAGATGCCGTACAGCCCGAGTAGCTGCCCCGTATTGCGCGTGTCTTCCGCGGCGATGCGATCGACGAGACCGAGCGCGTGCAGCGCGCGCAGCGTGATGTCGGCGGCATTGCCGATCGGCGTGGCAATGACATAGAGCGTGGCGGACGGGTACTGCTGCCGCTGCGCGAGATCGAGGAGATCGGACATGAAACGAGAGATGCGGACGAGCGAAGGAAGGCCGTCATTGTGCCACGCGGACCGTGCGAGCACGGACCGTGCACCAACGCCGCAACAGCCAAGCGAACGGGATGCCAAGGGCGGAGACAACTTTTCGGGGCGACGCGGGTCGAAACATGTCGGCGCTGTCTATGAAACGCTGGCGCTTGATTTCCTGCGGCGGCAGCGTATGCGCCTCTTGGCGCGCAACGTCACGTGCCGCGGCGGCGAAATCGACCTGGTGATGCGCGACCGCGACGGTGCGCTCGTTTTCGTGGAAGTGCGCGCGCGGGCCAGCAGCCGTTACGGCGGCGCGGCCGCGAGCATCGGCCAGCACAAGCAGCGGCGCATCTTGCTCGCGGCGCGGTACTTCTTGGTCACGCGTGGGGTGGGTGAGAGTGCGTGCCGGTTCGATGCTGTTGTCTTCGAAGGGCGGCGGCTTGTTTGGCTGCGCGATGCATTTCGCGAGGACGGAAGTTAAAACGTGCGGAAGGGCGTGGCTAGTACGGTAAACTTGCGCGCTGACGAACGGCCGCGTATTGGCGGGGCCGGCAGAGTAGAGAACCGATGTCAGTCGAACGAATTCAACAGCATTTTCGCGAAAGCGCGGCATTGACCTACGAGGCGCTCGAAGCGCTTTCGATGCCGATTGCCGCGGCCATTGACACGATGTTCGGCGCGGTCGCGAACGGCAACCGGATTTTCGCGTGCGGCAACGGCGCGGGAGCGGTCGATGCCCAGCGCTTCGCTGCCCATCTCATCGCGAGTTTCGAGCGCGAGCGCCCGGGTTTGCCGGCGATCGCCTTGACGGCGGATACGGCCGTGCTGACGGCGCTGAGCGCGGGCGGTGCGTTTGACGCCGTCTACGCCAAGCAATTGCGTGCGCTGGGCCATGCGGGGGATCTGCTGCTGGTTGTTGCCTCGTCGGGCGGCGAGCCGAATTTGCTGGAAGCGATTGCGGAAGCGCATGAGCGCGAGATGGTCGTGATTGCGTTGACGGGCAACGGTGGCGGCAAAGCGGGCGAGGCGCTGGCGGAGACCGACATCCAGATTTGCGTGCCGTCGCAGCGGGCGGCGCGTATTCACGAAGTGCACTTGTTGGCTATTCACTGCCTGTGCGACGGCATCGATGCCATGTTGCTCGGCGAAGATTGACCTCAGAGGGGATCGTTGATGACGGTAGATCGCATCATGAAGGCGCTTGTGCGCGGCACGTTGACGGCTGCTGCGGCTGCTGCGTTGGTGGCGTCGTTGCAGGGCTGTGTGCTGGCGGTGGCCGGTGCGGCGGGCGGCGGGGCGTTGATGGCGACGGATCGACGCACGATCGGCACGCAAACCGAGGATCGCGAGATCCAGGTGAAAGCGTACTCGCAGATTGCCAACGAGCTTGGCGATAGCGCGCACGTGGATGTGACCGTGTTCAACCGGCGTGTGCTGTTGACGGGCGAAGTCCCTAGCGATGCGATGAAGCAGCGTGCGGAAGAGATTACGCGTGGCGTGGGTAATGTCGAATCGATTGTCAATGAGCTGACCGTTGGGCCGAAGACGGATTTTTCCGGGCGAGCCAATGACTCGTATCTCGTGACGCGTGTGAAGACGATGTTGATTGCCGAGAAGGGTATCTCCGCGAATGACTTCAAGGTGGTGGGCGAGAACGGGAGCATCTATTTGATGGGGCTCCTGACTAAGCAGGAGGGGGATCTCGGAGCGGCGGTGGCGGCGAATGTGCCGGGCGTGAAGCGTGTCGTGAAGGTGTTCCAGTACATCAAGCCGGAAGAAGCGCAGGCGATGGCGCCGGCCGCGGGGCAGGCGGCTAGTGCGCCGAGTTCGGCGCAGTCAGCGGATGTGCAGCCGACGGTGGGGGCCGTGCCGATGGGCGGGGTAACGTCGCAGCCGCTGGATCAGCAGGCGCCGGCGCCTGTGTCGAGCTCGACGCAGGTGCGGCCGGGTAGTGGGAAGTAATGATGCGGTGGGGTCGCGGGGGGCTTGCTGGGTTGGTGGTGGGTTTGTTGGCGATGGTCGTGGTGGCGTGGTCCGCGGCGGCTTCGGCCGCTGTCGCGCCAGCCGGGTATGAGATCGCCAAGCAGCATGCTTGCTTAGGATGCCATGCCGTCGATCGGAAGCTTGTGGGGCCAGCTTTTAAGGATATTGCCGCTAAGTACAGGGGCGATGCGCAGGCGCCCGGCAGGCTCGAGAAGAAGGTGCGGGATGGCGGGTCGGGGGTTTGGGGTGTGATTCCTATGCCTTCCCACCCCCGGATGACGGACGCGGATATTCATACGGTCGTGGGGTGGGTGCTGAGCGGAGCGCCGACGGCCGCTAAGTGATTGGCGTTGAACGGTTTTTCGTTTGCCAGCCAAGGGGCTTGTCAAATGACATAACCCCGTGCCAAAATCACAGCTTCGTTGGGGCGGTAGCTCAGCTGGGAGAGCGTCGCGTTCGCAATGCGAAGGTCGTGAGTTCGATCCTCATCCGCTCCACCATTTATTGCGGTAAAAACAATGCACTACATTTTGCGATGTGGTGCATTGTTTTGCATTTGGAAGCAGTGTTTTGCGCACCACGTGTGCAAAAATTTGTGCCATCAACACCGGATTGCAGCCGCTAACGCTGCTCCACATTGCGCACTATTGCGATAGCGTGTCGATGCTGGCCGATGACATCGGCAGCAGGCGGCTGGCACCGCCTTTCATCTTTAGGAGGACTTCGTCCTCGACTCGGAGTTTCCGGTAGGTCTATGACCTGCCGTGGGGATTCCATTGATGAAAGCGTTGCTCACGGTAGAACAGCTATCCGTATACATCCACAAGTCCGTCGCCAGCATTCGCAGCGATGCGACCCGTAACCCGCAGTCTCTTCCCCCGCTCTACCGGCTTCCCGGTACCAAGCGTCTGCGCTGGCGTGCCGAGTATTTCGTGGCCCAGCAGCTCGACCCAGGGCTGGACGTGGGCGACCCGCTCGCAATGAAGGTTCGCGACCTCGTTGACCGGATCAAAACAGTGGACTGGCTGACGCTCATCGACGATGGGATGTTGACGCGCGTCGGCAATATCGATGGTTTGCAGTCGGAGTTGCCGAAGGTTCAGCATGGAACCGTCCGCGCAGGGCCTGCTCATCCGTGCTGGCTTGCTGCGGCAAGCCGGCACGCCTCAGGGCGATGGCCAGCCGATCGCCTCTCCGTCGGCGTATGTGGTACTCAACGCGGCGCTGCGCGAGATCCTCGCGGACAGCGTAAGGAGTCTTCAACGCGGGACCGTCAACGGCGACATGCCAGTCTCTAACACGAAGGCAAGCAGCAATGCGTGGCTCCGTCGTTTCGACGTATCGCCGGACGAGCTATTGCGCGCGAAGGCCGCCGTACTGGACACCCCAAAGCTGCCGGATTCGGGCTTGGCCTGATAGGACGGGCGACTGCGGCGGGACGGGGCACCGCACGCACCGGTGCAGTACGACCGTACGACCCGGCTCACCCACCTTTCCCATCCGGTCAACCCTAGATAGCGGTTTACCCAACGCCGTGTGGTTGATGGAATAATACGTGACTGGCCGCATCGTAATAGGCATTACAAACACGGAACAACATGATATCTACATCACCGTTACGCTACCCCGGGGGAAAGGCGCGGTTCACGGACTTCATTTTGAGCGCGATGAAGCAGTCGGGCGAAGACGCACGTATGTTCGTCGAACCGTTTTGTGGAGGGGCAGGCGTTTCCATCGCCCTATTGGATTCTGAGGAGATCGACAGCATTGCTCTAAATGATGTCGATCCACTAGTGTCGAGCTTTTGGCAGGTAGTTTTTGGAAAAACCTCAACGGACGATCGCGACGTGAAATGGCTGGCATCTCAGATCGAGACCGCCGAACTTAGCGTTTCTGAGTGGAGACGAATGAAAGCGAGCTCCCCTTCATCTAGCCGGGAATCCGCGTTCAAATGCCTCTACTTGAACCGGACTAGCTTCAACGGAATTTTACACAACGCTGGTCCGATTGGCGGATGGGAACAGAAGGTTCGAACATTAGGCGTCCGATTCAATCGAGAGAAGCTGGTCCGCCGCATTCTGGAGTTATACGCCCTGCGGGATAAAGTTGTCCGCGTCGGAAATGAGAGCTGGCGCAGGTTCTGCTCATCGACGGGACGTCGGGCAGGTGGGTACCTTTACATTGACCCCCCGTACTATCACAAGGCGCACAAGCTGTACGGCCACTTCTTCGATCATAAAGCGCATGTTGCAATGCGCGACTATCTCGCCGAGCTGGATTTACCCTGGATGCTCTCATACGACGATGCGCCTGAAGTTCGCAATCTTTATGACCATCTCGAGAGTGTACACGGTCGAGTAATTGACCAAACCTACTCCGCTCATCCGATTGGTGGAAGCAGTTTTGTCGGCCGCGAACTGTTTTTCAGCAATCGTACGCTGCCGACCACGTACCGAGAGGCACCGCACCGCGGAATGAGCGTTATAGGAACTCTTTGCGCAGTGGAAACACCCGTTGGCCCTGTACGAACACCAACTTTTCAACCCGTCGCTGCGACGTGAGGAATAGCGGTAACGTTTGAACATCAACAACAAAAGGATCGAGGGCATCTTGGACATTGCAAATCGAATTGTTACGGGGGAGTCGCCGCTGGTAAAGTTGTTGGGCGACTACGATTCATGTTTCGTAGGTTTTGTGTACGGCATGCGCTTCGATGAGGTCTTGGTCCTGACCAATGACGCTTTCAAACACAAGGTCAAGGGCATCCCACACAACTCTTTCTTGGTAGCCGCAGGTTTCAACCCCGCGCGGTTCGGCGACGCCGAACCCATCGACCAGGAAGTGATCCTGCTCCGTGTCTTGGAGCCAGTAAGCCTGCCTCAGGACAGCGATTTCGTCCGCACCCGCATCGAGCATCATCAGCGACGCACCGGTGGCGAAAAATATCCGGGCGAGGTCAACGACGGTCTCGATCCAATCACCGCAGTGGAGTTACAGGCAGGTGGTTTGCGCTGCAGCGTATTGGGTACGTTTTATATTGACGACCAGGCAAACCTGAGGCTCGGCAGCGATATCGAAAACTTCATGACGCTCTCGCGATTGCGGGCTTACAAGCCCCAAGGCGAAGCTTTGTCCACCATCGTCAACCACGTCAATCCTGAGGTGCGCGCCAAGGCTCAGGAAGAGGCGATTAAAGCAGGATTCAAAACCGCACCCTCGCCCATTCACATCGGGTCGGTGCGCTACACCTCGACCGCGCGTATGCATCGTGGGCCCAGTGAGCCTCTCGTGCCAGTGATGATCCATACGACCGATTTCTTGTCACGGCGAACAGCGGTGCTCGGTATGACGCGCACTGGTAAATCCAACACCGTCAAGACAACCGTGTCAGCGGTCGCACTGGCTGCGATGACCGACGGCATCAACGTCGGTCAGTTGATCTTCGATATCAACGGCGAGTACGCCAATGCGAACCACCAAGACGACGGCAGTTCGATCGCAGACGTGTTTCCTTTACAGACTGTGCGCTATCGAGCGCTGGAAACGCCCGGGTTCGAGGACCTTCGAACCAACTTCTACAATGACTGTGATCAGGCATTGAACTTGATTCAATCCCTGTTCAAAGGGGAGAAATCTCCGTTCTCTGGACAGGATCTCGATGCGTTTCTGTCTTCCACTCTGGAAGAGCCTGACAAGAATGATCGCGCCGAACACACTCGCTGGAAGCGTCACCGAGCGGTCTTTCAGTGCATCCTACATAGAGCTCGCTTTACTGCCCCCCAAAGCCTGACAGTTGAGGTGCCGATTGCCGCAGGCCTGACGAAGCAGATCGAAGCATGGGCGCAGGCCCAAACTCCTGTTGTATCAGTGTCAATCCCGACTTCGACCGATGTCTCGTTAGCCGAAGCTTGCGCCTGGTTCGAGTTCATTCGGCAGGTCAATCTTGCCATCAAGGAAGATCAAACTCAGAAGCGAATTCCCGCGATTGGGCTGGTTTCATCGACGCCCGGAAATTCATGGGTAGATCCGACTCTCGAGGCCTACTTGAATATGCTCGCACGGGAGACCAGTCGCAAGCAGAACTTCGGCGGATGGCGGGCTGTTCAGAAGTACAAAACCTACCATTCCAGTCGCCGCGCCGCTGACGTGACGGCCGAAGTAATCAACCATCTTGACGGTGGAAAGATCGTGATCCTTGATCTTTCTGCCGGTCCGGTAGAGATCCGCACCGTACTCTCGGAGCGTATTGCCCGTCAGATTTTCGAGCGCCAGATGGCAACAATGCACCGGGGTGAGACACCGAAAAACATGGTGCTCTATGTTGAAGAGGCTCACAACATCATCGGCAAGAGGGCCGACTTGACCGAGACGTGGCCGCGTATCGCAAAGGAAGGCGCAAAGGCTCGTATCGCTTTCGTCTACGCGACGCAGGAGCCTTCGTCGGTCCACCCGAACATTCTGGCTAATACGGAGAACTGGTTCGTTACCCACCTCAACAACGATGATGAACTGAAGACGCTGGGAAAATTCTACGATTTCAGTGACTTTCTCGGATCGCTCAAGGCGGCGCAGGACGTGGGTTTCGCCCGCATCAAGACCCTCTCTGCACCATTCGTGATCCCGGCACAGATAAAACGGTTCTCTCCCGATGAGATCAAGGCGCGTATTGTCAGCATCAATACAGCAGGGAGCAAGTGATGCCATACAAGGGCCAAACAGCTGGTAAGGGCGGCCATTCGGACTTTGTTCAGAACCCGGACGTTCAGGCATTCCTGGCCGAGTGCGACTACATGCGCCAGCCGAGTGATGCGGAGGCCGAGGCTATGGCATCGACCTTTTCCAAGGCGCCGGCCAGCGACCCGTCACAACTTCCTGGGTATGTTGTCGCCTCAGATGCGAGCAAGAGCGATACGCCGATTAACGACAAGCTGCCGAGTACGCAGATCGGGTTCATCAAAGTCAGCCAGGTTCTGATCGGCATGGACAGCTATGCCGAGCTCATTGATCCCCGAAGCCGCTTTGTCGATCCCTTTAAAGCGGCCGAGATGCATCGTAATGCCGCCGCAATTACATTCACCTTGCCGGGTAGCAACGTCCGATTTCAAGGCGCCAAGAGCGTTAGGGATGGGTTCCGGCGAGCAGTCTTCAAGCAACTTAGTGCAGACAGAACCAATGGCGGAGGTGGCAGCCTAACGCTGTCCGGCGTGCTTATCGACATCAACGACGGACAGATTCATGTTGGCCGGTCGGGCAGTCGTGCAGGCCAATGCCCGTCTTGCGATGCTGAACATGAATTCGCTTTTTCTTTGCATGAGCAGCAGAAAGTTTGCCCATCTTGTGGCGAACCGGTGTTCGTGACCGATTGGCTCCGGTTGCACGAAGACGTTTCTGATTTCGGAAACAACACCAGCGCGATGACGCGCATGATGAATGCTATTGAGCATTTGCTAATGGTCGCGCTCATCCAACAGGTATTTGTCGCTGACCCGCGAGCACTGGCGCGGATGGCGTTCGTGATGGATGGTCCGCTGGCGATCTTCGGTCAACCCGCCAAGTTGCATGCCCGGATTATGGCGCTATTGTGCAAGGTCAACGTGCGCTTGGTGGAGCTTGGCCACGAACCGATACTGGTGCTTGGTTTGCAGAAGACTGGTGAGGTGATGGACCACGCAAATCTTCTGAATCGATTTTTGCCAAACGGTGTACTTCGTGTTTTGGACGACGGCTATCGCTATCAATACATAAAGGGCAGCGATTCGCCAGCGGATAATTTCGGGTTGGAAACGTACTACGGACAGGATTTTCTTTTCAAGACTGAGAGGGGCCGCATTTTCAGTTTCGCCGTGCCATATCCGTTCGCGGATAAGTCCGGTGATCCAAAAGCATTCGCCAAGGCCAAGGCAGACATTACCAATTATGGGTCGTTGATTCCACGGGCTTGCGATTTAATCAGGCACTTCGAACTTGACCTTTATGAGAGCGCCATCGTGCCTGTGGCTTTGGCTCATCGGCACGCCTCCATTAGCATAGTCCCGGGTGGTAAGGTGCTGGACATCATCGCTAAAACCGGACTCCAGCGGACGCTAAGTTAAACGCGCATGGGTGGATCTGACGCTGATTTGATTGAGAGATAGTCGTTTTCCGCCCGTTCGTGGTTTCGACCGAGCCTATGGCCCCCGGCGCTTTTTTTTGACACTTGAGGGACGAATGTTAATGCGGCTGGATACGGCACCAACTGGTCCGAAATCGGGGCAATGGCGTCGCCTCTCGAATCTGCGCAACGGCAACTTCGCGTCCCTCAAATGTCAAGGAATTCGCAGACTAGCAGCGGCCCGTTCTCAAAACAGGGCATCACCGATACCGGACACACTATGTTCCGGCGAACGCGGTCGGATGGACGCACTGTATCCGTTCGCGCAACCCGTCAGAGCCGTAGTGCGATGGGCGCGAGTTAGATGTCGACGATGCGTTTCAACAGGGAGTAGGAGACACGCCAGTGTCCCTCGGTGTCGCTGCACGCGATCGACGCCGTTTTCTGGTTCAGCCGCACGATGGTCCCGATGCGCTCGCGCAGGTGTTTGTCGGTAAACCCCACGGTGTCGCCGACGAAGAACTCTTCACGACGAGCGCGCGGTGGCGGTGGCGGCGCCGGTTCGGGCTGAGGTTGAGCGCTTGCAACGTCCGGCACGATGGCCGCATACAGTACGGCCCAGCTTCGCCCCGTTGCATGATCTTGAACGACTGCCTGCGTGGTGTGCAATTCGATCACGCGCCCCTGACACAGAGGACCGAACGGATCATCGGCGACGTAGGCGATGTTCATGCCCAGATGCAGACGCTGACGCACGTGTAATACGCGCTGCCGGTCTTCGAGTGCGTATTTCGGCGAACGTGACCGCCGATTTCGGGAACGTGACCGATTCGGCGGGGTTGGGCGTTGCGCGGTGTTGATTGTAGATTTTCTTGTTAGTTCTGGTCGAGTTCGGGCTCCAGGACGCTGGGTTTTGGGGATGCCTTTCTGAGGGATTCACCGGTGAGCGTGATCCGGTGATGACGCTGCATGAGACGGTCGAGCATTGCGTCGGCGATGGTCTCGTCGCCGATCCATCCATGCCAGTGCTCAATCGGTAACTGGCTGGTGATGATGGTCGCCTTTCCCGCCGAGCGGTCATCGATCATCTCGAGCAGATCGTTTCGGACCATCGCGTCGAGGGGAGCCATTCCCCAATCGTCCAGCAGGAGCACGTCAACGCGTGCGACCTGCAGCAGCCATTTTGTGAAGCCGCCATTGCCGTGCAGAACGCGAAGCTCCTCGCCAAGTCGCGGCACGCGCAGATACAAGGCCGAATGCCCGCGCCGGCAAGCGTATTGGGCCAGGGCGCAAGCGAGCCACGATTTCCCTGCGCCGGTTGGACCGCTGATGAGCAGGCTGTAGCCGGCTTCGACCCAGTCACCGAGCGCGAGACTCGTGAGTGAGCGCGGATCAACGCCACAGCCAGCGCGCGTGTCGAGATCTTCAATGGCTGGGTATTCCGGCCCAACGTGACCGACGATTCCGGACGAACGTGACCGAGCATTC
>CBIHOQ010000025.1:0-78750 GCA_966212065.1 uncultured Burkholderiaceae bacterium | reverse complement strand
GCCGGGGCTCGGCCACGACCAGGACCTCTACGTGGCCCTCGACCGGCGGCGCCGCGCGGCGCCGACGGCCGCCGCGCGCCCCGCGGGGACCCATCGCGCGGCGGAGGTGGGGGGCGCGGGGGTGGGCGACCCGGCTCGCTCGCCCCCGGGCGCCCCCCCCCCCCCCCGGGGCGCCACGCATGGGTGGGCACGACGTTCGCATGTGGAGTTGCTGTGGGACTCGCCCGCAGCCGTCGGTCACAACAGTCAAACAGTTTTTCGGGCGACGCTTGCAACGGACGGCGATCGAAGCTCGGCCCATGCGCTCGACGCGACGTTGCGGCAAGTTTGAGCTGGGGCGCTACGCCGCCGCGATATAGCGTTGGTATCGGCGCGCAAGTGGCGACCCAGCGGGCGATCCAGCGGCGCTTGCCCCGGAGGAGGAACGCTCATGAAGCAGACTCACATCGATATCGTCAGAGCGTACGATGCGCTCGGCCAGAATGGGCGGGCACGTTTTCTGGTCGACCGCATGTGGCCACGCGGTGTCACGAAGGATACGCTGCGCATCGAGGCATGGCTGCGCGACGTCGCGCCGAGCACCGAACTGCGCCGCTGGTTCGGCCATGATCCAGCGCGCTGGGAAGAGTTTCAACGGCGCTATTGCGACGAACTCGATGCGAATCCGCAGGCGTGGCAGCCGCTTGCGGACGCGGCCAAGCGCGGGCCCGTCACCTTACTGTTCGGCGCGCGCGACCGCGAGCACAATCAGGCGGTCGTTTTGCGCGATTATCTAATGCGCAAGCTCGCACATCACTGAAGCGCAAGTAGCCGAAACCGTATCGTTCTTACCGCGGATTGCCTTTGTCCTCGTCTTCATCTCCCTCTTCGTCCCATGTCCGACTGCAGTCGCTGCTCGCGCAAATTCGTGCTTGCCGCGCCTGCGAGGCGCATCTGCCTCTTGGCCCACGGCCCGTCCTGCAAGTGGGGCGCTCCGCACGCGTGCTAGTCGTCGGGCAAGCACCCGGTGCGCGCGTGCACGCCTCAGGCGTGCCCTGGAGCGACAAAAGCGGCGAGCGTTTGCGCGACTGGATGGGGATTGGCCCCGAACGCTTCTACGATCCCGACAGCGTGGCGCTCGTGCCGATGGGCTATTGCTACCCGGGGCGCGGTGCGTCGGGCGATTTGCCGCCTCGGCCCGAATGCGCACAGTTGTGGCTCGAGCGTGTGCTGGCCGAGATGCCGCACATCGAGTTGACCCTGCTCGTCGGGGCTTATGCGCAACGACGCTTTTTGGCGAGTGGGCGTCGAGCGAGTTTGACGGAGACCGTGGCCGCATGGCGCGATTATGACAACGCAACCATGCCGTTGCCGCATCCGTCGCCGCGTAATCAGGGATGGTTCAAGCACCATCCCTGGTTTGAGCTCGATCTGTTGCCCGTGCTGAAGGCCCGCGTGGCCGCCGCATTGTCGGGCGAGCGAATCGAGGCCGAGGCCTAGGCCTAGTTGTCGCCGCGGCCAAGTTCGCCGCGCAGGACTATCATTGCAGCCCCGGCGCGCTTTCTTATCTCAAAATGACTGCGCGCATCGTTCGCATCGCGCGTAGAAAGGACACGTCTCATGACTTCCGGCGTCATCCGCATTCGCGGAGCTCGTCAGCACAATCTCAAAAATATTGATCTGGACTTGCATACAGGGGAAATGACGGTCGTCACGGGACCGTCGGGCTCGGGCAAGTCGAGCCTCGTCTTTGACACGCTGTACGCCGAGGGGCAGCGCCGTTACGTCGAAACGTTCAGTGCCTACGCGCGGCAGTTCCTCGATCGGATGGACCGTCCGCAGGTCGATCGTGTCGACGGCGTGCCGCCCGCGATCGCGATCGACCAGACCAATCCTGTGCGCAGCTCGCGCTCGACGGTCGGCACGATGACCGAGCTCAACGATCATTTGAAGCTTCTCTACGCGCGCGCTGCTCAGTTGCTCGACAAGGCGAGCGGCGAGCCGGTGCGCCATGACACGCCCGAGACGATCTACGCCGAACTCGCCGCCCGCACCGCCGAGCGCGACGAGCGGCTCGCCGTCACGTTCCCCGTGGAGTTGCCCGAGCGAACGAGCGCCGACGAAATCGGCCAATGGTTGTCGGCGAGCGGCTACACACGCGTACAAGCCGAGCGCGAAGTGACGACGCCGGCCGGCCCGCGCAAGCTGCTCGATGTCGTGGCCGATCGCTTTCGGTTGAGCAAAACCGAGAAAGCGCGTGGGGTCGAGGCGATCGAAGCGGCGCTCAAGCGCGGAGTGGGGCGCGTGAACGTCTACGTGTTGCCGGACGGCGATGGGCAGGGCGAAGCCGGACAACCTGCACCGGCGCCGCGCATCTGGCGCTTTTCGACGGGCCTGCATTGTCCCGAGAGCGATCTGCGCTACGCCGATCCGCAGCCCGGGCTGTTTTCGTTCAACTCGGCCTACGGCGCGTGCGACGTGTGCCGCGGTTTCGGCCGCGTGATCGGTGTCGATCTCGGCCTCGTGATTCCCGACGTGCGCAAGACGCTCGCGGGCGGCGCGATCAAGCCGATGCAAACGCCGGCGTGGAAGGAGTGCCAAGACGACCTCATGCGCTACGCCGCGCGTGCGCGCATTCGCACGACGACGCCGTGGACGGAACTGACCGACGCCGAGCGCGAGTGGGTCATCGACGGCTCGCCCGCTTGGAACGGCGAATGGCAGCGCGAATGGTACGGCGTGCGACGCTTCTTCAGCTACCTCGAATCGAAAGCCTACAAGATGCACATCCGCGTGCTCTTGTCGAAGTACCGCAGCTATACGCCATGCGAGACATGCGGCGGTGCGCGGCTCAAAACGGAATCGCTGCTGTGGCGTCTCGGTACGAGGGCTAATGCCGATGCGGTGCTCGCGCCCGAGGCGCGCTTCATGCCGCGTGGCGTGACATGGAGCCGCGCGCAACTCGAAGCGCTGCCCGGCCTCACCGTGCACGACGTGATGTTGATGCCGATTGCGCGGATTCGCCGCTTCTTCGACGACCTCACGCTGCCGAGCGCGCTGCTCGACGACGCGCTCAAGCTGCTCGTCGCCGAAGTGCGGACGCGGTTGCGGTATTTGTGCGACGTCGGCCTCGGTTATCTGACGCTCGATCGGCAAAGCCGCACGCTCTCGGGCGGCGAAGTGCAGCGGATCAATTTGACGACGGCGCTCGGCACCTCGTTGACGAAGACCCTATTCGTGCTCGACGAGCCCAGCATCGGCCTGCACCCGCGCGATTTGGATCGGATCGTCGAAGCGATGCGGCGGCTGCGCGACGCCGGCAATACGCTCGTCGTCGTCGAGCACGATCCGTCCGTGATGCTCGCGGCGGACCGCCTCATCGACATGGGGCCGGGGCCCGGCGAGCGCGGCGGCACGATCGTCTACGATGGCGCTCCGGCTGACATCCGGTCGGCTCAGACGCTGACGGGCCAGTATCTTGGGGGGCACCTGCGCGTGGCCGATGCGACGCATTGGGCGCGGCGCCCTGTCGATGAAAAGACGCCGCGGCTCGTGCTCGAAGGTGCGATCGAACACAACTTGCGTGACGTGACGGTCGAGATTCCGCTCGCGCGGCTTGTCTGCGTGACGGGCGTGTCCGGCTCGGGCAAGTCCACGCTGATCCAGGACGTGCTTTATCCCGCGCTCGCCCGCTTTCTCGGACGTCCCACCGAAACGCCGGGCGCGCATCGCGGCTTGCTCGGTGCAGATCTCATTGCCGATGCGGTGTTCGTCGATCAATCGCCGATCGGCAAGACGGCGCGCTCCAATCCCGCGAGCTACGTCGGCGCCTTCGACGAGATCCGCAAGTTGTTCGCGAAAGCGCCGCTCGCATTGCAACGCGGCTATACGGCCGGCACGTTCAGTTTCAATTCGGGCGACGGGCGCTGTCCCACCTGCGGTGGATCGGGCTTTGAGCATGTGGAGATGCAGTTTCTATCGGACGTCTATCTGCGCTGCCCCGATTGCGATGGCCGGCGTTATCGCGGCGAGGTGCTTGAAGTGACGATCGAACGGGGCGCGCGTGCGCTGTCGATCGCCGACGTACTGGATCTGACCGTTAGCGAAGCCGTGGCACTGTTCGCGGGCGACGCCGACGTGCTCCGCGTGCTGCAGCCGATCGTCGATGTCGGGCTCGAGTACGTGAAGCTTGGCCAGCCCGTGCCGACGCTCTCGGGCGGCGAAGCGCAGCGGCTCAAGCTCGCGGGCTTCCTGGCGGAGACAGGCGGCAAAATCGGCGGCCAAGTCACGCCCGGCGGGCGCCTGTTCATGTTCGACGAACCGACGACGGGCCTGCATTTCGACGACATCGCCAAACTCATGCGCGCGTTCGGCAAGCTGCTCGCGCGCGGCCATTCGCTGATCGTCATCGAGCACAATCTCGACGTCGTTCGTGCGGCCGATTGGATTGTCGATCTCGGTCCGGAAGGCGGCGACGAAGGCGGCGTCGTAGTCGCAGCCGGCACACCCGAACAGATCAAGACGTGCGAAGCGTCGCATACGGGGCGCGCATTGAAGCAGTACGACGGCACGCTCGGTGCGAGCGGGGCCGATGCAACGGCTGCGGGCGTACCGCTGCAATCGGCGCTGGCGGCCGCGCGTGCGCGCCGTGCGGTGGAGGGCGACGACGTCGTGCGTATCGTCAACGCGCGCGAGCATAACCTCAAGAGCTTGAACGTCGACATCCCGCACGGGAAATTCAACGTCGTGACGGGTGTGTCGGGTTCCGGCAAGTCGACGCTTGCCTTCGACATCTTGTTCCACGAAGGACAGCGGCGCTATCTGGAATCGTTGAACGCCTATGCGCGCTCGATCGTGCAGCCGGCGGGACGCCCGGAGGTCGATGCCGTCTACGGCATTCCGCCAACCGTCGCGATCGAACAGCGTCTTTCGCGCGGCGGGCGCAAGAGTACCGTGGCGACGACCTCCGAGGTCTGGCATTTCCTGCGGCTGCTCTATGTGAAGCTCGGCATTCAGCACTGCGTGCACGACGGCATGCCCGTCATGCCGCAAAGCGCCGAGTCAATCGCGGCGCATCTGCTGCGCGACTACGTGGGCGAGCATATCGGCTTGTTCGCGCCGCTCGTCGTGAATCGCAAGGGGGTCTACACCGATCTGGCCAAGTGGGCCAAGGCGCGCGGCCATACGCATCTGCGTGTCGACGGGGAATTCTTATCCGTCGATCCTTGGCCGAAGCTCGAGCGCTTCCGCGAGCATACGATCGAACTGCCAGTCGCGGATCTTGTCATTTCGGCCGATCGCGAAAGCGAGCTGCGCCGGGCACTCGATGCCGCGCTTGAAGTGGGCAAAGGCGTCGTGCATCTGCTCGCGCCGCTCGACGGTCTCGCCGATGCGCTTGCGTCCAAGCAATCGACGGCCGGCATCGGTGAACTCGAAGTGCTGTCCGTGAAGCGTGCATGTCCGGTTTGCGGGACCAGCTATCCCGAGCTGGATCCGCGCATGTTTTCCTACAATAGCAAGCATGGCTGGTGCACGAGTTGTGTCGGCACCGGTCTCGCACTGACGCGCGAACAACGCGCGGCCTACGACGACACCGTGCTCGGTGCGGAGGACGGCCGCGGCCGCGAGCAGACGCTACCGTCTGAGGAGCAGGAGGTCGAGGGCATCGACGACACGCCTTGTCCCGACTGCGGCGGTACGCGCTTGAACGAAACGGCGCGCGCCGTGCAGTTCGACGGTCGTTCGATCGTCGACATCGGACGCTGGACCGTGTCGGACACGCGGCAATGGGTCGACACGATCGAACTCGATGGCCGCGACGCGCAGATCGCGCGCGACGTTATCAGCGAAATCGCGAGCCGCCTGCGGTTCCTCGAAGAAGTGGGGCTCGGCTATCTGAGCCTCGATCGCGCGGCGCCGAGCTTGTCGGGCGGCGAGGCGCAGCGGATTCGGCTCGCCGCACAGCTCGGCAGCAACTTGCAGGGCGTTTGCTACGTGCTGGACGAACCGACGATCGGCCTGCATCCGCGCGACAACCGGATCTTGCTCGACGCGCTGCATCAGCTTGGCGACAAGGGCAATACGCTCGTTGTCGTCGAGCACGACGAGGACACGATACGCCGAGCCGATCACATCATCGACATCGGGCCGGGCGCCGGTAAACGCGGCGGCCGGCTCGTGGCCGAGGGCAGTGTGGAGGATCTCGCCGCGCACACCGATTCGGTCACGGGACGGTTCCTCGCGCGGCCCATCGCTCACCCGCTGCAGGCTCGTCGGGCGGTGAGGCCTGACAGCAAGGGGGCCGTGCCGGAGCGGTGGCTAACGGTATACGGTGCATCGCTGCACAACTTGCGCGACGTGACGGTACCGATTCCGCTCGCGCGGCTCGTGGCGGTGACGGGTGTGTCGGGCTCAGGCAAATCGACGCTCGCGCGCGACGTGCTGATGACGAATCTGCTCGATGCGGTCGGCCGTTCGGTGCTCTCTTCGCCCGCTACGCGTCGTGCGCGCCGCACCGCGCAGGAACAAGGCCCGCGCACGGCCGTGCGCGCCCAGCCGAGCCGCCATGCGACGGCAAGTACGGCACGGGCGCCGCTGCAAGTCACGCACCGCTGGCAAGGTTGCCGCTCGATCACGGGCTTCGAAGCGATCGATCGCGTGCTCGAAGTCGATCAGACACCGATTGGGAAGACGCCGCGCTCCTGTCCGGCGACGTACATCGGCCTGTGGGATACGATTCGCAAGCTCTTTGCCGAAACGCTCGAAGCGCGAGCGCGCGGCTATGCGCCTTCTCGCTTCTCGTTCAATACGGGCGAGGGACGCTGCCCGGCGTGCGAAGGACAGGGCGTGCGCACGATCGGCATGAGCTTTCTGCCTGACGTGAAGGTGCCGTGCGACGTCTGCCACGGGCAGCGCTTCAATCCGGAGACGCTGGCAGTGACTTGGCGCGGGAAGAACATCGGCGATGTGTTGACGATGGAGATCGACGAGGCCGTCGACTTCTTTGCGTCAATGCCCAACATCGCGCATCCGCTGCAACTGATGAAGGACGTGGGCCTCGGCTATCTGACGCTGGGGCAGCCATCGCCAACCCTCTCGGGCGGCGAGGCGCAACGGATCAAGCTCGTGACCGAACTCGCGAAGGTGCGCGACGATGTCACTCGGCGCGGGCAAAAAGCGCCGCATACGTTTTATGTGCTCGACGAGCCGACCGTCGGGCTGCATATGGCCGACGTGGCCCGGCTTATTCGCGTGCTGCATCGGCTCGTCGATGCGGGGCATAGCGTGATCGTCATCGAGCACGACCTCGATGTGATTGCAGAAGCCGATTGGATTATCGATCTAGGCCCCGAAGGCGGGGCGGGCGGCGGCGCGATCGTCGCACAGGCCGATCCCGAAACCCTTTCGCGCGTGCGCGAAAGCCACACGGGCCAAGCGTTGGTGTCGGTGCTGGCACGCGCGCCGGGGGAAGTCGTCGAGCCTGAGGAGGGACGGCGCAGCGCTTGATCCCTACCACGCCGCTATCGCCGCATTGACGGCTTTGCAAACGAGCCGACGCCCCTTATCGGGCGTCGGGCGTCGGTCTTGTGCGTTCGCGTTCGCTTCCGCGCTTCTTTCAAGCCTCGCCGGCCAATTCCGGTGTTGCGTTCGGTGCGGCGGGTGCAGCGGGTGCCGCGGGTGTATCGGCGGTCTGCGCCCCGGCGCTGCGCACATACCCCACCCATACCAATGCGAGCGACGCGAATGCGACCGATACCCATCCGTTGAGGCCGTAGCCGACGAGGTGGCCTGCCGCGTCGGTAGAGAGCATGAGCCCGCCGAGCCAGGCCCCGCAGCCTACGCCGAGCGATTGCACGGCGCCGTTCGCGCTTAAGAACGCCCCGCGATGCAGGGCATCGGGCACGGTCGTGAGGATCGCCTGCATTGGCACGATCCGCCCCGACGAGATGATCATGAAGAGCGCGAAGCCGGGAATCATGACCAAGAGCGGCACATTGGGCAAATGCGTGACGATGAGCACCGGGGCGAGCGCTAAGATGCCGAAGACGCGAAAGACCACGCGATGCCCGATTCGATCGGCTAGCCCGCCGATGGCGCGCGACGTAAAAAAAGTCGCGGCGCCCCCTGCCATATAGAGCCATGAAATCTGACCGGGCGGCACGCCGTGATTGGCGACGAGCATCGGCGAGATGAACGGAATCACGAGCATGTGCGCGAACATGATGAGAAACGTCAACGCAAATGCTCGAAGGTGGCGCGGATGGCTCAACAACCGCACAAGCGCGGGAAGCGTATCGGCGAGCGACGGCGGCCGCACGGCCAGGTGATCGGCGAGGGAGGGCACGATGCGCGAGGTCATCGCGGCGATCGTCACCGTCAGCGCTGCCAGGAGCCAGAACGGCGCCGACCAATGGAAGTAGGCGCCGAGCAGGACGCCGGCCGGGACCCCTGCGATGGCGGCCATCGAGAAGCCCGTCATGATGATGCCCGTCGCGGCGCCGCGGCGAGCGACGGGCACGACGTCCGCGACGATCGCCATGACGCTGGCACTCAGTACGCCACCCGTGATCCCGGCAAACGCGCGGCTCACGAGCAACAGCGGATAGCTCGACGCATACGCGCAAGCAACATTCGACAGCGCGAAGAGCAGGTAGGCTGCGAGCAGCAGCTTACGACGATCGAAGCGATCGATATACGTTGCCGCGAGCAAGGCCGAGAGCCCAGAGCACCACGAATAAGCCGAGACGGCTGCTGCGAATTTCGAAGGCGAGATGTGGAACGCGGCCATGATTTGCGGGCCGAGCGGCATCATCACCATGAAATCCATGATGAGCGTGAATTGCACGAGCGCGAGCAGCCATATCAGCCTTCGCTCGCGGGGCAGGGGCAGTGCATACATAGTTATTCGAATCCTTGTCGATGTCGATGCGTTACGCGCCCTTGCCTTGCGCCGCGGGACCGCCGGCGGGCTTCGCTTCGATTTCGGCAGCGGCGCGCAGCAGAATTTCCGCGACACGCTGTTGTTCGCTTTCGTCGGCATTGAGCGTGCGCAAAAGCGCGAGCTTGATCGCATAGCGTGCTTGCTGCAGCTTCGGATGCCAATTGCCGGCGTCGTGCGCGGACGTGCTGCCTTCGTCATCGGCTTCGGCCTCTGCCTCCGCGGCGTAGGCGCGCCGTACCGATTCCATCCTGTGCGCGACATAGCTGAGCTTCGCGAGAATCATGTCGACTTGATCCTTATTTGCGACCAGATGGGCGCGCCCGGCTTCGGCGATTTCGTAGCGCTTGCGGTTGCCTTCTTGCTGAACGGTGACGAAGCCCAGTTCCTCGAGATAAGTCAGCGCAGGATAGACCATGCCCGGGCTTGGCGCATAGAAGCCGTTCGAGCGCGTTTCTAGCGCTTTGATGAGTTCGTAACCATGACGCGGCGCTTCGGCGATTAGCGCGAGCAGCATCAACTGCAGGTCTTCGCCGGTGAATTTGCGCCCGCGGGTAAAGCTGTCGTCGTCACCGAATCCGCGATCCCCGCGACCGCCCCAGAACGGGCTGCCGCCACCGTGGCGATGCCGATGGCGTCCGATCGCATGCCAAAGCTCGTGCAGAAACGACAATCTGGCGCGGTGCCCGCGATGGCGCAACGGGTCGTGATCGTGGGAGGCGTCGCGGTCGGCTGTAGCGCGGTGGTCGCCGTACCAATGCCCGTAGTCGGGCGCGCGGTCGTGCGCATGGACGGCAGCATGCGCACGATGCAAGTCATGGAAACAGTGACGCATGAGAGGCTCCTGACAGGAGTGGGCGTGTATCTAAAGATATATATCTAAAGATACAAAGTCAAGCGTGGAACGATTACGGCAGGCCGAGCTATATCAGCAAGCTGAACGGCGCCGGCGACGACAGCCATGTCACGCAGGTGCGCTACGGCACTGGCACGCCACTGACGAATTCGGCCGTACCGGCTCGTATCAATGACATTGTGCGCGAACGCCGCGGCATCACGCCCGACACCGCGCTCCGATTGGCGCGGTACTTTGGTGGGGACGCCGAGACTTGGCTCAGCGTGAAGCAGACGCAGCGCGAGGCAACGGGGAACACGATCGGCGCAACGGGTTCCTAGCTGGTCGGCGGGGCTATTTCCAACTCCACTCCGCCAACGTTCACGCTAACCCCCTAGACAAACTCATTGCGACCGAGTCAACCCGTGCCATGACGGCCCTACGGTCGGCCAGTCACGCGCTGCACCATTGCGTAGAGCACCGACATCTGCAAGCCGCTCTTGAGTGCGTAGTTCGGGTCGTATTGATTGGAGTAGCCCCACCAGTCGAAGCATGCATTCGGGTTCGTCGGCCCTGGCACAGACGACGCGATCGTGTCGGGATACACGACCACCAGTTGGTTCGTATCGGCCCATTCATTGATGCCGGCCTCGCTGACCCAGCGGTTTCCGATAAGCGACGCCTCCTGCAGACAGCCGTGAAGCGCGAGCACGAATCCGCACTTTCTCCCTTGCGCGCAGGCCTTGGGAACAAAAACGCTCCCCGTCGAGCTCATCGAAAGGTTGGGGGATGCCCCGAACTCCGTTTGGTCAAATGAAGAAAGCGTACCCGACAGTTTTCCGTTGTTGCGCGGTTTCAATGGGCCGAGGAACATCGTCAGCCACGTTTCTACTGAATCGTAGGCTGCGCCATTCACCAAGCAGCGCACCATGTAGGGACTCCCGAGCGTGCCGCATGCCAGTTCGCCATCGGGCGATTCCCAGCCGTGCTCGGCGGGAAACGAATTGTCGAAGTGAACATTGGCCCCGTAATGCTGGTATTCCGAGTTGAGGTCGGCCATCTCGAGCGGATTGACGACTTCGTCTTGCGTGCCGGACCAGAGGTAGACCTGCTGTCCACGCAGATTCGTCGGCGGGTCGATGGTGCCGAGCGATGATTGCGCGTCCAAGTACATCTCGGATGCGGCAAGCGTGCTGTTGTACGACGCCTGATTCGACGGAAGCGTCAGGCCGCCACAGTTTGCCAAAGCTGTCGCGGCTCCACCGGCGCCTGCACACCAGTACACTCCGCCGGCGTAGACAGCGGCCCCTTTGAAGGTGGAAGAGTGGGCAACGTGCATCTGCACTGCCGCGAACCCGCCGGACGAAATACCCGCGACAAAGACCTTCGTCGGGTCGATCTGATAGCGCTGAAGTTTTGTGATCTTGGACGCGACCGATCCACCGCTCGTGGTCGGGCTCCCTGTTGTGGATAGCGCCTTCGTCTGCGCTGATGCTGCACCGGCATCCGTACTGGCCGGATTGCCCCCACCCCCGCACCCGAAGAGACTGATCGCTAACACAGCGGCCGACGCTAACCGTAGGCCTAATCTTATCGTCGTCATTGTTGTCTCCACTCTACGTTAGAACGCCCGGCGAACTATCACTGTCGCGGGTTCCGTCTAAGACTCGCTAATCCTTCACAACGAAGCGCAGACAGGTGATTTGCGGCGTGCGATGCACGCGGTGCTACGCCGACACAGCAAAAAGCGCTCCCAACTCAGGCGCTCCGCTGCTCGCTACTGATTTTGGTAGGCGAGTCACGGAGACTCGCAGTCCAAGAGCATGCTGCAACGAATCGCCACCGCACGACTACGAGAGGTCAAGCACCGAAAGCGCGGTGCACAGCCGATACTGCGCACGGATCCATCGATCCGCGTATTCGACGCGATCCTGATTTGGTCGTTGTGTGGCTGAAGCAGAGAGACGCGTCCTTGTTCAACGTATCAGCAATGTGGGAGAACCATAGTGTCATTCATGGCAGATCCGCTCGGCGCGGGACGCGCGCTAACCTCCACCGTCGATTTCCATCCGGACAGGCTCGTGCCGGATCCGAATCCGAATCCGGTGCCGGACCCGAGCCCATGGCCGGCTTCGGGGGTGACAGTAAGCAAGGCTAATCTTGTTTGGGCCAGGAACGGCGATGGCGAGATTGCCACCGCAACGATCAACAACAGCCAGGGTAAGATCGTCGGCCAGGTCGCCGTCGACAGCAGCAACAATTCGGTTTCCGTGACGCAATACAATCCGAGCACCGGGCGACCCGCTATCGATGCTGCAGGGAAGCCGCTCTCATCGACTTTCCACTACGACGCCGACGGCTACCTCGTCAGTGACGGGAATCTCCCATCCGAAAACCTTGCTGCGACGCCCCTCGACCCCTTCACCCCACGTCGTAATCAATTGGTGACGCTGCAAGAGCGAGACGGTAATTTCCCGAATCCGATCTCTGTCGACATCGCGCCCGACCTCCAGAACCCGTTGAGCCACTCACTGTCAGCATGGGTCAATGACAACGGTCAAGTGCTGTATGCCAAGCAAGGCGGGTTGACCGATGACGGTTCGGTGGCTCCGAAACAAGTGTCTGTATGGTCCGAAGCCGATGACGACAAGACGCAGACGACAATCGACAAAACGTACGTGACGCCGCCGAATACGTCACCTACACCAACGCCGAATGCGTCACCCACCCCGCAAGCCAACGAAGGATGGTTCCACGATTTATTTTCGGGGCTGTAACGCAGAGGCTGTCGAAGCGACGAGCACTCGGCTGCGTTGTTTTAGCATCGGCAGGTCGTCCTTTAAACCCTTACTTCCGTACTGACCGCGTTCAGTGCGCAAGGCAAAAGAAAAAGGCCCTCGGCTTACGCCGGAGGGCCTTTGTTCTTCGGGTTTCACATACCCATGAATCTGGTGGGTCAAGTCCTTACCCACCGAAGCACGCCGGCCCCGTCAAGCCATTCCTGGGCCGTTCTGACCCGTTTGCGAGCCCGTTGCCTTTGCGAGAAGGGGCCCGCGATGCGATGCAACGTCGCGAGCGTTTTCAAACCGTTTGACGACGGATTTGCCATGCCGTCTAGCCACGAAAATTTCTCGCGCGATCATCGGCCGCCGCCTGATACGTACGATGCAACGGCGATCGTTCGATGGCATCCCTTGGGGCGGCTACCGATACTCGTCTATTTCCACTGTCCCGCCGAGTGAGTCCATAAGCGCCCGGATGTCGTCCGGCACGTCAGGCACCCGATCCTCCGTTTCGTTGTCCCAGTAGCAAAAGAAGCGCATACGAGCGCCCATGCGCTCGATGATTGCCCGCAAGTCTGGGCGAGGGAGCGCCAAGCGTTCAACGAGATAGCGAAGATGCGGTTCCAAGCAATCACTGCAAATGGCTGTCTGACTCTTGATCCCCCACACGCCAACCTTTGCTGGAAAATCACTGAGCTTTCCGGACGGAGTGATTCTGCGCTCCCCCTTTACCGCTGAAATATCCGGCCGGACGCCAAAATAGGCTGTCCAAAATTCAGGTGACTCAACATCCTGGTAGATCGCGAACGTTGCGTGCGCGCGTTGGTGCTTCGATGACATTTTGTTTCCTCAAGGCGCCCAGCCATGCATGTTGTCGATAATTTGACCGTTGAACTCGACGTCGCCATTGTCATGCCAGATGACGTTGTCGTCGCCCCGTAGCTCGTTGTAATCCTTCATTGCATGGAGCATGTTCCCGAAGGTGTTGCGGTCGTAGCCGAGCATTTTCGCCGCATAGTTCGGGTTGTTGGTCGATGCCGCTAACTCTTCAACGTCGCCACCCGGCAAGTCTTCCGTGTACTCGAATCGTTGCGCGCCGCCGAGCGGTGTGGATAGGTCTGTGTCGGAGACGGCCACGTCGCCCGGTGTGCTGCCGATCACGCTCTGGATGTAGTTGATCAGATCGTCAGCGCTAACGTCATCGTAGCTTTGCATCCAAGAGTACGACTTGGGAGCAGAAGACACGTCGCTCAACGGCGCGGACGCGCCGCTTCCACCCGCTGCCATTTCAGCGAATGACTGACGGGAAGACCTGATCGCGCCGCTCCCGCGCGTCGGCTGAGGTGTGCCAACGGCCCCTCCAAATCGCGTCGTCGCGCGCTCTATCACGACCATGACCTTGCCGCTTTTCACGGCCGACCGAAGCAGACCGATCGTATCGCTCGAATTCACGCCGGACGGGTTGTATCCCACGTGAAGCCGGAGTTGCTGAAGCTAAACGCGCTCCTGATGGATCGAGCGTGCTCGCGGCCAACGCCGCAAGAATTCCTCGGCGTCGCGCTGGTGCTTTACCGACGCTATTACCGTGCTTGCTCGTTCGGACAGAATGGCTTGTGCACCAAAACCCAAGTCGATTTTGACCGAGGCCATCGATCGATTTTCTCCGTGTGTAAGGGGATGGGCTGCAATCGTAGCACCCCGAGGCAAGACAGCCTTGTATAGACGGCGCAAAACGACTCAGCGGCCTGAGTACCTGGCTCCCCGGTCGTGATCGCTCAGCTCTTGGATCGGAGAGTCCGTCGCTACGGTCGTTCTCGTCGTACTTGGTCGATAAGTCGCGCATCGAAACCTTCGTGCGCCGGCGTCGGAGCCCTTACGCAAACCGCCCAGCCATGATAATTTTGGTCATGGCTGAAAGGAAGATCCACGATGAGCGCCACGTCATCACGATGGTGTTGCGCACTGGATGTAGAAAGAACGAGTTGCTAAAGCTTGAATGGAGTCGTGTGGATTTCGATCGGCGTATTGCAACTTGAGCCAGAGAGTGAAAGACTTGCTTGGTCATTCATCTATTACGGTGACTGAGTGATATGCGCATCTCGCGCCGCATGTGGGGCGCGCGGCTGTCAGTTACTTCTTCCAACGTCCTAAGGCGTACCTGTCAATTTTGCTAGCTATGTCTTGTGATTCTTGAGCTTTAGAACGTAGCTGTGGCATGCTCATGCATCTTTCGATGAAAGGTGCGAGATACCTGCCTATTGCACGTTTATTCTAAACCGGGAGACAACGTCGTTATTTAATTGTCCTGGCGTGGGCGCGTTTCCCGCATACTCGGGGCGCCAGTCTGGGCGTGATAATCCTGACGCTACCGACGAGCCGGATTTGGGACCTATTCCGAAGGGCATCTACTACATAGTTGACCGGCAGTCGGGCGGTATGCTGGGTTGGATGCATGACTTCATCGGGGCGCACGTTTATGGCACGAGCGATCATACGCAGTGGTTTATGCTGTGGAATCAAACGACAGGGGATTCGACGTTTGTCAACGGTGTAAAACGCGGTGCGTTTCGGTTGCATCCAGAGGGACCCCTGAGGCTCAGCGAAGGCTGCATTACGCTGGCGAACCCACGTGGGTTTGATTCGCTTGCGAAAGCGCTACGCACGCGCGGGGCCGATTTGCCCGTTCCGGGTACGCCCTATCGAGCTTACGGAACTGTCGAGGTCAAATGAAAAAGCAAATGGTGATCATCGGCGCAGTGCTCATTGCCCTGGTAGGCGGCTGGGAGCTCGTCGGATTTATTGCGCGGTTGCCGGTGGAGATGCCCGACTTTTTAGATGACGCGATACGCTGGTCGTTGAAGATCGCCGGCGCTGCACGGTTGGAAAACACAGACGATATTGAGACGATCGCTTTCTTGTTGGCGTTTTGCGGGTGCGTGGCGTTCGTCGGGATGGTTGAGGCGTCGCTGTGGCTTTTGATGCGGCGCGTTCGTCTCCGGTGATTGCTTGCCGGCGACGGTGAATAAAAAAGCCCCGCGCTGCAGGGCTTTTTCTTGAACTACTTAGCAGAAGCTTTCTACTGATCGGAACAGCTGGCCTAGCCAGCGTGCAAGGCGGCGAAGGATTCTTCGGCCAAAAAACTTGGTGGGTGGTACAGGGATTGAACCTGTGACCCCTGCCGTGTGAAGGCGTGCAATATTGCCTTTGTGTATTCATAGACGAATATAAAATTATGAAAAATCAATAGCATAGTCCACGCGTGTCTCTGTGTGTCCATCGGTGTACACTGCCGGGTAAGTCCACGAAAAGTCCACGGCCTGGAGCCAATATGCGCGCAAAAATCTCGCGTGAGTTGCTTCGGACGGCCAAGCCCAGGAAACACGCCTTCGATATCCAGGATACCGAGTTGCGCGGGTTTGCCGTGCGCGTCACGCCCGGTGGGAACATCACCTATTGCATTCGTTACACCGGCGCCGACGGGAAGCAGGCGCGTAAGTCGCTCGACCGCGCGTTCCCCGCCACGTCCGTCAGTGACGCGCGCGAGGCCGCGCGCGTCCTGCTCGGGCGGATTGCGAACGGCGAAGACCCGGCCGAGACCGCTCGGCAGAAGAGGCGCGCAACGATGACGCTCGCGGAGTTCATCGAAGAGCGTTACCGCGACTGGCTCGCGACGAACTCGCAGACGGCCACCGCGACGGAAAAGCGAATTCGTGCGGCGTTTGGCGACGAACTCGCGCGACCACTCGTCGAATTCAACGCCTGGATCATCGAGAAATGGCGATCGGCGCGGGTGAAGGCGGGCAAGGCGCCCGCGACGATCAACCGCGACCTCGCGGCGCTCGGTAGCCTCTTCTCACGGGCACTTGAGTGGGGCTTGGTCGATGCGCATCCGCTTGGCACCGTCAAGCAGTTCCAGGAACCGGACGGCCGCGTTCGGTGGCTCTCCGACGATGAAGAAGATCGACTTCGGGGCGCACTGGACGCGCGCGAAGCCCGCGAGCGTGCCGCGCGGGCGAATGCGAACAAGTGGCGTGCCGCGCGGCGGTATGAATTGTTGCCGGAAATCGACGAGGACGTGTACGTCGATCACTTGAAACCAATGGTCTTGCTGTCGCTCAACACAGGGCTTCGGCAGGGCGAAACGTTCAAACTTCGATGGGACGCCGTTGATCTGGACCGCGGCGTTCTGACGGTGCGCGGCGCCACCGCAAAGTCTCGAAAAATTCGCCACGTTCCATTGAATGAAGAAGCCCGCGCCGCGCTCACGCAATGGCGCAAGCAGACACCAGGCGAATTCGTCTTTCCCGGCCGCGACGGCGCGCACGTGACAGAAATTAAGACCGCCTGGGGCAAATTGCTTGAGCAGGCCAAGTTGAGCGACTTCACGTGGCACGACATGCGGCACCACTTCGCGTCCCGATTGGTAATGAGCGGCGTGGACCTCAACACCGTGCGCGAACTGCTCGGTCACGCCGATCTGACGATGACGATCCGCTATGCGCACCTTGCGCCGGCCCACAAGGCGCTCGCCGTCGCGAAGCTGATGCGTCCAAAGCAAAGTTCAACGACATAGACGACCAATGGATAAAGCCATCGAGTACGAGCGCGCGAAGGCTCGCCTTGCGAGGCAGGTTGCGGACACGAAAGTCCCGATCAATCCTACGCCGACGTGGAAAAAAGCGCTTGAAATCGCCGAGCAGTTAAGCGAGTTGGCAGCAGAGCTAGAGGAAGTTGGCTGGGCACAGCACCTGATTGAAGACACGCACGACGAAAGAATCGCGCAGTCAGGACCAGCGGGCTCATACCCAGCACGCTCATACTCCGAAACGATATGGGCCATACGCGAACTGGCGGACTCTGCAGAGCAAGCAGCGAGATCACTCCCCAACCCACGCGAGAAATTCGCTCTCAAATTCGCGGCTCGGCGGTACGTCCAATTGCGCCACAAGTTCGGCAAGCCTCGCCCGTCGCTGTACGGAGGAGGTGAGGGCGTAGCGGAGTTGCGCGCTATCTGCAACGAGGCAGGAATCTTCCTGTCCGATGACACCATCCGCGGCGCGCTGCGAACCGCGCTGATCGGTTTTGACCCGCACCTGGACCTGCCCGAAGGGGATGCACAGTAGGTTATTTCAAAAGCGATTTCCCGCCACTCAACTTAACCTAGCACGAACGGAAATAAGAAAATAAATTTTGGCTGTCGGAAGAAACCCACGTACACACGGATACGGGTGGACAGTCAAATGATGCCAAACCAGCCAGCCAATGCCCCCGGCATTTCAAGTGCGCTCTCTCATAGTTCGGCATACAGCATCGATGCCTTTTGCAAGGCACACGATATCTCACGGGCATTTTTTTACGAACTTGGCGAAGCGGGGCTCGGGCCGCGTCTGATGAAACTCGGCCGACGCGTTCTCATTTCACAGGAAGCTGCTGCCGATTGGCGGCGCGAGATAGAAGAGCGCACCGCCGCACAGGCACATCAACAAACATCTATCGATAAATCGGCGACCAAGCACGCACGCGCGGCCAGCCTGAAAGCGCCGATTCAGCGGCGCGGGCGGCAAGGTTAAAACCCGAAAAGAAAACGGCCGCCGGAGGCATTGGCGGCCGTGGTGCATCAAACGAGCTGGCTGGCAAGCACAACGCGCGTAAGGCGAATCAACTCTACCACGGTTGGATTGCTCGCGCGGTAACCGAAGGAGCAATTCAATGTCTTCGATCTCTCGACCGAGTACTGCGTTCGCTGAGCGCCCGAAGGTGCGCCGCTCACCCCGGATGTGTTCGACTCAAGCGCAATACATGCTACTGGATGAACAGAAGCGCGCTCGCAAGCGCGGCTGGTTGTGGCGCGGTCATCGCAAGGCATCGCCGTGAATGAGCCGGACATGGTGGCCGTGCTCGCGGACTTGGATCTTGGCAAGCGAAAGCACCGCGTCGAATGTCCGGCCTGTGGGCGTGGGCCGCAGGATCGGACGATGGGCCTCGCGCTCAACGCCGATGGCAGTGCCGTGTGGCATTGTTTTCGCTGCGACTTCGCTGGAGCGCGCGACGCCAACCGCGAGATGGCTCAGCGCATCGGCAACTCGTCGGTGCGCCGCACCGAGCACAAGCAATTCGATATGCTTGCGCCGTCCTGGTCGTCTTACTGGGAACGCCTAGGCGCACTGCGCGACGAAGGTGTCGCTTATCTCCAGGCGCGCGGCTGTGCAATCCCACCCACCGATGGCGATCTGCGCTTCGACCCGCACGGCCGTCACCCGAGCGGCTATGTCGGACCTTGCTTGGTCGCGCTGGTGTCGGATTTTCAAACGACACAGCCAATTTCCCTACATCGCACGTGGGTATGTGCCGATGGTCGGAAGCCGAATATTGCTATGCCGCGCCTGCTGCTCGGCGGGCACCGTAAGCGCGGCGGCGCGATCTTCCTGTGGCCCTCCGAAGCCGTTGAAATGGCGCTTGGCGTCGGCGAGGGCGTTGAGACGACCTTGACCCTGGCGCGGTATTTCCGCCCCGTCTGGAGTCTGATCGACGCGGGGAACTTACAGCGCTTCGATGTGTTACCGGGCATTCGGAGCATCACGATTTGCGCGGATAACGACCCGTCCGGTCTGAAGGCCTCGAACGCGTGCGCCGAGCGCTGGGCCGCATCGGGCCGCGAAGCGCGCGTCGTGTGCGCACCCGAACGCGGGGCCGACCTCAATGACTTTCTGCGAGAGGCCCGGCATGGCTAAGGACGCTACTGGGGACGAAGAGTTACGCAAACTGGTTGACGACGCTCCGGTGATCCGCGTGAAGCCACGGGCGAACGGCGCGGCTGGACTGGCGCACCCGAAGTCCACAGTCTTACTCACGCGCGCGTCAGACGTTGAACCCTTGCCCGTATCGTGGCTGTGGCTGCACTACCTGCCGGTCGGCAAGGTCATCATTCTGGCGGGCCTGCCCGGCGCCGGCAAAACGACACAGGCGCAGTCTTTTGCAGCTACGGTCTCTACCGGCGGCATATGGCCCGATGGAAGTCGCTGTGATGAGCCGGGCACAGTGTTGATCTGGTCCGCCGAAGACGACATTGACGACACGCTTGTGCCGCGGCTCATGAGTGCGGGAGCCGATCTGCGCAACATCCACTTCGTGCGGAGCGTGGCCGATGAGAATGGAGAACTCCAACCGTTCGATCCGGCGCACCATGTCGCATTGCTAGCGGAAAAGCTGTCGATGATCGGCGGCGCGCGCTTGTTGATCGTCGATCCAATTGTGAGCGCGGTGTCGGGCGATTCCCACAAGTCCAACGACGTGCGGCGCAACCTTCAGCCGCTCGTCGATCTGGCGCGTGACCACGGGTGTGCGGTACTCGGCATTACCCATTTCAGGAAGGACTCCAACGGCAAGTTTACGCTGGATCGCGTGATCGGATCGCAAGCATTTGGAGCAGTCTCGCGCGTGGTATTAGTCGCGGCGTATGACGAGGCCGCTCGTCGCGGCGTCTTGGCGCGCGCCAAGACGAACCTCGGCCCAGGCAACGGCGGCTTCAGCTATACGCTTGAGGAATCGTCTATCTGCGACGGCCGCATCACGACGAGCGTGGTGCGTTGGGGTGAGCAGCTACAGGGCTCCGCCCGCGACATTCTCGGCGCGGTTGAACCGTGCGACGAGAACGAGCGGAGCGAGCGTGAGGAGGCTGCCACATTCCTTGCCGATCTGCTCGCCAGCGGTCCGGTTGCAACGAAAGTAGTGCGGAGGGAAGCAGACGGAGCCGGACACGCATGGCGCACGATTGAACGCTCTAAGCGCGACCTCGGGGTAGAGGCTGAGAAACGCGGTTCGGCGTGGTACTGGGCACTTCCAGCCATCGATTGCCCTGAATCCGTCGAATCGACCGAAGACCGCCACCAGGACTGACCAATTGGCGGTCTTCGAAGACCGTCAGCTTTCGGGACACAAACACGTGGCGGTCTTGGCGGTCTTGGCGGTCTTCGAAGACCGCCGCACCCTCGAAGACCGCCAACGTTTTTTGACCAGGTGGCGGTCTTCGGTAGCCCCAGCAACGACGGGGGTTACAGCCCGAAAAAGACGAGACGGTCTTCGAAGGCCGCCACACTCCTGCCTTCCCCCGCGCGCGCACGCGATGACACGGGACACCTGAGGATGCTGGAGCGCAAGAGATGGGGAAGGACGAAGCAATGAGTGCCAGTGAAATCGTGACGAAGGCGCGGAGGCTGGGCGTGCGTCTGGAACTGAACGGCGATCGGGCAAGGCTGTGCGGACCCATAGATGCGATCGCCGCGCTGGCTGACCTGCTGCCGAACGTCGCTCACTTCCGCGAACCGCGCTTGAGCAGCGCACGTGGCGGAATGAAAGGCTTCGACAATCGGTACTGCATAGGCTTCGACAGCTCGTGCGTTGGAACAAGGCGCTCGTGTGCGCCCATCAAGGGAGGGGACATGATCGATAGACAAGCGACCGGCCTTAACCGCTTTGGCAACCTGATCGCGAGAAGCCGGCGCGATGCCCGGCGAATCATTGCCGAGGGCGGGCCAAACATGTGTTACCGGCTCAGCTTAGTCGGTGAGCGATTGATAGCGACCTTTACCGAAATCGACGCCTGCACAACGCTTGAGCAGCGCCTAATGCTGATCGGCGCGAACCCGGCGGATGCGCGGGACGTCGAACCGGGACGCGATTCGATGCTGCATTTGCTGTGGGCGTACAGTCTCGAATCGTCGGCCATGCGCCGGGGTGAGGAACGGCATGAGTTAGAGAGCGCGCCGCTGTACTGGGCTCTCAGTTACCTGATGCTCGACGTGATGGCGACGGACGAGGCGAAGCCTGGCCTAGATGCCGCGATGCGGCGCGCGTTCGGCGTGACGTTCGAGGAACTGGCGGCGGGAGGGAACCATGATTGACGGCTTGATCGCGGGACGGCTTTACGGCAAACCGACCGAACGCTGGGGGCAAAACGGCAAAGCGTTCGTCGTTGCGAAGATCCGCGTCGCCCCTGTCGACGGTGAGTCGTTGATCGTGAACGCGATCGTGTTTTCCGACTCGGCCAAGGCTGCATTGCTGACTCTCGATGACGGCGATTCGGTGGCGCTGGCCGGCACGCTTACGCCCAAGGTGTGGACCGACAAGCACGGCGACGCGAAACCGGCGCTCGATTTGGTGGTGCACGGCGTGTTGAGCGCCTATCACGTGCGCAAGCGGCGCGAGGCGATATCACAGGCATCTGATCCCAAAGCCAGAGTGACCCGCGCATCGGCTGCCGGAAAGCAAAAAGGGCTGCGCGAAGCGCGTGCAGTACGCGGCAATTCGACCACGGCCACGATCCATGACGATGACATCGATTTCTGAACGAATGCCGTTCGCCAACGATGTGACCTTGCAGACCGTCCCGCACGCGACGATACTGCGTTGCATGGAAAACGTGGCACGCCGATACCGTCTCGTGATCGCGGAACTGCATGCGCGGCGCGTGCCACTCATTTGTCGCGAATCGGCTAACGGCCGCTACGTGCAAATCATCACCGGCACCGGCATCTCCGTTGCGACGCTCTCCCGCGACATTGCGATTGAAGCCGGGATCATTCGGCGCGCTCTGAGCGAAATAGACGCGGGGCGCCAGCGATACACGGAGGAGAAGCACATGCCCTCTGCTCTGAAGCCCGTTCACTGGCAGCCAACGCATGCAGCCGACATTGACCTGCGCCCCTTGCTTGACGCGAACGGTCGCGTCGACCATGTATTTGTCCGGCTCGCGGCGGGCCGCTATCCGCCGCAACGTACCCATTACAGACTCGCGACGTACACCGTCGTCAGCGGCACAAGTTGCTTTCTCGATCCTGCAACCGCGCGGCTGATCGATGGTCGCGTGACTGGCTGGGTGCGTGCGGAATAGGCTCGCTTTGAAGGAGGTTCATCATGTCTCTAGCCGCTATCACGTGGACCCCAGCGAACGAAGCAGTTTCACTGCTGGCCCCTTTGATCGATCCCAGCGTTGGCTATCTCGACAACCTGCTCGTTCGGTGCGACCCGACCAACTGTCACTATCAAGGTGGTCCGCGATACAGGCTCGGCCGTTTCTCGGTCGATTCCGGGGGCCAACCTGTTTGGCGCTGGCTCGAGTCGGATCAACCGAGCGGACCTTGGCAGCTTTACTGTGTTGACGCTTTTGCGCTTGCCGAATCCCCCTGAGTGGAAAGCGTTCGCGAATGACGCCGCGATAGCTCCAGCGCCGCGCGGCCAGCTTGAAGTCATCATGGATGGAGGACCGGCATCATGGAATCGATCGTCACATCGGCCGCTGAATTTATTGCCCGGATGAAGCGGACGGGACAGCTCCAACAATTTGAGGACGGGGCCGACACGCAGACAGCGCTAATCGAAGAGCGCCGTAAGTGGGCCTCCGAACTTGCAGGTATTCCTGCGCGGCGCAAGAAGGAACTGCCGGCGCTCGCCGTAGCCGCCGAAAAAGCCCGTAGCGCAGAATTGGAGGCGTGGCATGCGGCGACGCAGGCGCGCGAAGCCTCCCAGGCAGCGATGCTTCGATCGATGATGGCGGAGTCAGCCCTCAGCGGCCGTGAGAATCAGCTTGGATTGCTGCTCGAAGGTTATCAGCATCCGGTCATTCCCGATCAGCCATGGGACAAGGACATGCCCGCGATCCTGAGGTACTTGCACGACATCGACGACCAGGTGGCGCTCATGCTTGAAACGTTGCGGCACGCTTGCCGTGCTACCCATGAGCGTACCGAGCGCGACAGTTGGGGGCGCGAGCGGCTAGTCGACATCTACAACGGTGACGCTATCACCGCTGCCCGCAAAAAGCTGGACGGCATTCGCGATGCGCTTCGCCTGTCGATGCATCGGCCCGATCTCGATCCGCCGAAGCAGCGCCAAGAAGCGGACGACCTGTTGCGTAAGGCCGAGCAGATTGCAATCCCGCTCTTTCAAGGCAGTCTGGCCGAAGACATTTTCCGGCGCGAACGTGAGCGCTTGTTCGGCGACAAGAAATCGGCGGCATGATCGACCGTGCCTGCTCGCCCGCTGCGTCCGTGCCGACGCGCCGGGTGCGGCGCGTTAATGCGTGAAAAACACGGTCTATGCCCGCTGCATTTGAGCGCCATGCGTCAACGCGTCGACGAGCAACGCGATTCATCGTCCGAGCGTGGCTATGGTGCCCGCTGGCGACGGTCGCGCGCCGCGTTCCTGCGTTCGCATCCGCTCTGCGAGTGCGATGAATGCCGAGCGCAGCATCGCTTGTTGCCGGCGACCGTGGTCGATCACCGCATCCCGCACCGCGGCGACATGACTTTGTTTTGGGATTCGACGAACTGGCAAGCGCTGTCCAAGCCTTGCCACGATCGCAAGACGGCGCGCGAAGACGGCGGGTTTGGCAATGCACGCAAACGACACGATGCCGAGCGTGCGCACAACACGCGCTGCTAGAACGCGCGCAGATTCGCGTCTGTCGCGACGTAGGCACGATCCGTGCCAGCCTGCCGGGGGGGCTATCGATCCCTGTAGGCAATAGCCCGGAGACCGCGCGTGTGGGCTCATTTTTATCGCCGCAGTCCAAACCGACCCTATGGAAAGGGCTAATTTGACGTGAAAACGCCCGCGTGGCCGGCCGATCGCGTCGAGCGCCGCACACTTGAGCAATTGTTGCCGAACGCGCGCAACGCCCGCACGCACTCGGAGGCGCAAGTCGCGCAGATCGCCGCATCGATGCGCGAATGGGGCTGGACGAATCCGGTTTTGGTCGACGAAGACGGCACGCTGATCGTCGGTAATTCGGACGCGCTGACTAGGGTTCGGTAGGCGCGGCCGGCGAGCATGGCCGCGACGGCGATGCCGCAATCGTGGTCGTTAATTTGGCGAACGTGGCGCCATTCAAGTATGAGGCGATTCCCGCGTGCCTGACTTTTCCCCGAATAGGCTTAATATCGGGTTGCAAGCGGCTGCAGAAAGTCGGATGGCCGCTAACCGAAGCCCAGCAAGACAAACATTGCGGAAACCAGCGCATCACTATGGCCTACTTCATCGATCTTTTCTCGCCAGAAACCTACCATGCGTTTGCTCGGTCGACGCGCGACATTTCCGGGTTTCGGATTCGCCAAAAGAACACTGCAGAGAGAATCAAGCGTGGGGACGTCTTTGTTTGCTACCTGACCAAACTCTCGCGCTGGTTCGCTCTGCTGGAGGTCGTCGAGGGACCATTCATCGATGACGAGCCAATATTCCTTTCCGAAAACGATCCCTTCGTCGTGCGGTTCCGGGTGCGCCCGACTGTTTGGCTCGACATCGAGAAAGGCATTCCGATTCATGACCGATCAGTCTGGGAGAGGTTGTCATTTACGCGCGACCTGAAGGAGGGCGGTATTGCGTGGACCGGCAAGGTCCGAAGCAGCCTTGTGCAACTCGGCGAACAGGACGGAGCCTTCCTTGCCGAACGGCTAACGGCCCAGGCCATAGAGCGCAAGACCTATCCGCTGGACGAGCAGGACAAGCGCAACGTTGCCACGCACACTGTAAATCGCCCCGACAAGGTTGTCACAGTCAGCGTGCCCGAGGACGCAGATGTTGTTGAGCCAACCGAACGGATTCCGGTCCCCCCGGATACAGAAGCCCGCGAATCCATCCGCATGCAGGCTGAACTCGCCAATATCGGCGCGAAGATGGGAATGAAAATCTGGATTCCCCGAGCTGATCGAGGCGGTGTTCTCCGAGAGTGGGCCGATGAAGGCGGCGCGCTGCTTGATCGACTGCCGCTCAACTATGACGAGACAACCCTGCGGACGATTGAGCAGATTGACGTTTTGTGGCTCAAGGGCCGATCGATTGTCCGCGCCTTTGAGGTCGAGCACACGACCTCGGTCTATTCCGGCATTCTTCGCATGGCCGATCTTGTGGCGCTTCAGCCCAACATGAACATCAAGCTTCATATCGTCGCACCCGAGACAAGGCGGGATAAGGTCTTTCAGGAGATTCGGCGTCCGGTGTTTTCTCTTCTCGAAAAAGGTCCTCTCGCGGAATATTGCACATACCTGTCGTATGCCAGTCTTCACAAGTTGGCCGAGCAAGAGCACCTTTCACATATGTCGGAAACCGTGCTTGACGAATACGAGGAGGAAGCTGAGTGAGCTTGCCGCCGTTTTGCAGAGAGGCGAGGCGACCGCTGCGTTAGCGTCTGCGGCACGCATTGTCGCCGACGTGCTCATTCGGCAGGTATTGCCGGTCGCTGTCGGCCCGAAGGGCAGCACCCATTCCGGACATACAGCTTCCGATTCCATTCTGACGGTTCTCCAGCCGTGAGCGGACATCCACTATGCTCAGTGGGTAGTGCACTAAAGCGCGATCACTTCGCGGTTTCGAACAGGGCGACAAGATGCGCCTGCATCGCTTCCCGGCATCCTAGGAAACCGTCCACGATCTCCATGACGCTGGAGAACCGCACGTAGGCGCGCGGGTCATCGAACTGTTTAATATTTCCTTTGACTAGCAGCAGGTCCCAGTAAGTCTCGGTGGTATCGAGGGCCAGATAAAACGCACCGACGTGCGCAATGAAGTTGCGGGCGCTGGCCAGTCGGTTAAACCACTTAGGGTCGATGCCACGCTCGTTCATCCACGAATTGATCATCTCGATGCGCTGCTTTTCCGAGATGTGTTGGCCAACATGGTCGTGTAACGTTTCCATGAAAACTTTCATCCGGTCGATACAGGCGTCGACCTCCGAGATGATGGAGTGGAGGTCGGCAATCATCATGTATTTCATGTGATCGTCAACGGGTAGCGCTATGCCTACGTGGTCCGGCGTGTACTGGTGCTCCTTAGTAGCGTGATTGTCAACCTCTTTCACCAGCGCGGACAAGTCTCGCCGCAAACGGCGCATGACGTGGCGAACCAGATTCAAGCGGGTAGTGATGTGTAATCCCGCCTCGTTGACTGCGTCTGGCCGCGCCACCACACGGTTCTCGGTAACAGCTTTGTTCCACGCTGTATAGATAGGCAGCACCCATGGATCGCTGCCGAGCTCGCTGAGATGAAGCCACTGCTTGATCGCCATGGATCTCGTTCCTATTTTCGCGGGCCGTCGAGCAGCACTCCGAGGATCAATATAGCTCCGCGTCGAGAGCAAGGCTTCGAATTGGCACGGCATTTGGCAGGAATGAACCCTTCCTGCGCACCCTAAATCGGATGTCGACGTTTTCGCGACGCCCTTCGGTCTCAAGTTGGCATGCTTCTAACAACGGATCAAAAAACTGCACCACCAGATTCGGGCGCATTCTCATTGGCACGCTTGGGACGACGCGGTAGACGCCCTTATCATTCTTCGATGCAGGAGGAAAGATAAGCAGACCATCCCAGCCATTAATTCGCTGCTGAAAGTCCACGAAAGCTTGGTCCTCTTTGAGCGCGGGCGCCGTGAACATGCCAGTGCTGCGCAGGCACGTTACAAAATGTCTTTGCACTTCTGTCGGAAGGCTATCTGGCCCGACAATCTCTGAAACACGAAGCGAAAACAATCCGTTGAAGGTGACTTGAGCGTCGCCGGGTTGCAACGCTTCGGTCGTCGGACAGACACAGATGTTGAATGTCCTAACAGAACTTGAATCGGCGCGAAGAACCAAGTCGGTGGCACATGGTTCGGCGTCGTGCCGATCTAGGTGACCGGCGCTCGGAATACGGTAGGCGGCAAAATAAATTCGCGACGTAAGCCGCATAAGCGGCTCCAAGAATATCTTTTCCTCTTTCTTGTGGTCGAAGTGCACGCGACCTGTCGCGTGATAAGAAAGCTTCTTCGTACGTGGTTTGCCAAGACGCTCCACATCCTCGCTCGGCACCGCGTCCGGGCCATTGAGCCTGTAGCTGGCTTGGACTTCTCCTGCACGATAAAACCAAAGGTACAGCGAGCCGTCATCCTCCAGCGCATACCTGATCAGCTTTCGGAGCGAGTCCTCGACTTCCAGCAAGATCCACCCACCAATACTCTTCGCCATCAACGATCCTCAACAAAAAAAATTGCTTAGTCGGCTCTCCCTAGCGACCCTGCCTGTTCCTTCGGTCATCCTTAAACCTCGTGTCGAGCAAACGGTAATGCTGCCCGATGAGACCAGTGCAAAAGCATATCAGCGACAGGCGGATGCTGAAGTAAAGCTACGCGCGGACGTCCACTATCTATTGCGGACCTGACGGCGGCAATTCTTCCCTTCGGCTTTACACGGATAGGAGCGCGATCAGGCGCTGTCGCGTCGCGGCGCGCGTCGCCACCATTGCACGCGATGATCCGCTTGACGGCGGACGGGCTAACGCGTCGATTTCGCGCTGCCGGGCTACGGCGACACGTGAAGCATTTGTGGTCTTGCCCTGGCTGATGCGCTGCGTGAGCCTGCGCACCACGTCGTCAAGCGTGGCGATACCGTCCACCATGTTTTCGCGCTTCGCCCGCTCGGCATCGAGCAAACGCCCTTGTCCCATACTGCGGATTTCGGCGATCGTGATCAAGGATTCCGGAGGATCGTGATCGCTGATTCCGAACGAGCGTGATCAGCCATTTCGGTTGATCGTGATCGCTGATCGAGGGGTTCCGAAACGAGCGATCACGATGCCGGAATGCGTGATCACGATCGCCGGAATACGCACCCATACCGTTGCGAGCCGCCGATTCAGGCACGGCGCGATGCTTCGCGACAGCCGCGACGAACGCACGATAGTAGGCGTCGACGCGCCGCTGCATTGTTGCACGCGCATCGACACCCAGCGGCTCGAATGGGTTGCCCTCGGTCTTGAATTTGCCGGCCGCGATCAACGTCGTATCGATGCCGGCCTTCTTGAGTCCCTTCGATAGGTCGATATGCATGTCATGCACGCCGATGCCGCCGACTTCGCCGCCCGGCGTCACATAGAACTCGTTCGCGGCGCTCGCGATCCAGTACGCGCCACTGGCGGCGAGGCTGTTCGCGATTGCGAAGACTGGCTTGCGCGCTCGTGAACGATAAAGCTCATCGGCTAACTCCATGACGCCGTAGACGCTGCCGCCTGGTGAATCGATATCGATGACGATGCCGCCCACCGAGTCATCGGCGAGAGCGGTGCGAAACGCCTGCGTGAAATGCCAGAGGCTCAGCAGGCCGAGCACTTCACCGAATGCGTCGGTACGTTGCACGGCCACGCCGTAGAACGGCAGGACGGCGATCGTGCTATTGCCTGCTCGACGGTAGAGTGCGGTGTTGGTGGAAGCGCCGGCCCCCGCCCGCGGCGTCGGACGCTGACCGCGAGCCCTGCTCATCAGGGCCAAGCGAATATACGGGAAGCGGTCCGGCAATACTGCCCAGGGGACGACGAGCATATCGGCGCATGCGGGTTGCATTTGATTCCCCTTCTACACAGCCGATGCGTCGGCGTAGCGCATAGTGTGGCACGACTTGCGATGACCGGAGCAAGACGGAGGGGTAGGCTGAACGGCGCGCGGGTAGGATTCGCACTCGGGCGCCCCGGTCCCAAATCGGCCACAAGCCACCCCTGCGCCAAAACTCTGAACGGCCGTTTTGGCTCAGCGAACCGACCATCGCGAAACTTTCCATACCAACTAGGCGGCGCTTTGCGGCGCCCCGCTGCGGGCGACCATCTCGGAAATACCCCGAAGGCTGACGCATTCGATTTCGCCCGTACGGGTCTGTACGGCCTGGTAGAAATTGAAGTCGGTACGGCCCGCTTCCTTGCATTTCCGCTCTATGATTTCAATGATCTTAATTTTGTCTGTCGCGGGCGTGCGGATGCCAAATATGATCCCGTCCAAAGCCGAAAAGTCGTATTTCATCGCTCTGAGCTTTGTGTCAACGTCGAGATTGAAGCCGTCCGACTGGTAGACAAGTCGGGATTCGCCTTCGGCCCGCCACGCGCGAGTTTTGGTCGACGTGCTGTATCGAGCATCCTGCCAGTACGCCGTGCGCCAATCGCTTTCCTCAACTGCTGACTGTCTCCCACACTTGCTTCGCCGACCTTGATCGTCATACATCCATTGGTGATTCAGAACCGGTATCGTGACGGCGTGCAGCGTGTCGAAGAAGTTCTGTTCGAGGTGCGCCGCCTCGTAGGTGACAGGCAGGAACTGAAGATTGAGGTAGCTGAAAATGATATTGGCATCGAATCCGACCGGCATGTTGATTCGCAGCGACGACTTACCCGCCGAGTCGAGCGAGGTTTTGTACTTGAGGCAGACACCTGTATGTGAGTCGCCGTAGTAGGCCCACATTGCTTCTCCGCTGCAACTTTCCATGAAGCATGCGGCGAACCAGCGCGGATACATGAGGGTACGAAGGTTCAACACGTAGGCCCTACAAAAATCGTTGTGGACGAAGGCGCGGTTTTTGTCCTTTACGTCGAGTGTGTTCTTGTAATAGCTCAGCACGCTGTCTTCCTCGGCGGCGAGCATAAGCAGCCTGCACTGTTCCTCACGCTTGTCAAAGTCATTGCCGCAAGCCGCGTCGAGTTGATCCGTAATTTGCATCGAGCTCCGCGCGCGGTCGATGGCGCGCTGAACTACCATCGAGAAGTCCGGCACCTTTGCTCGGGTCTCGGCGTTAGCTTGCTCCCCGTACCACATATAGCAGGCGTAGATCACGAAAGGGTGAATGGCTTCGAGATGAGCATTGAGTTCGTACGGTCCAATGCGTCGCGGCGTCCGGGCGATTCGCTCGATGTAGCTACCGATAACTTCGTGCTCAAATATTCGCTGGCGAAGTTGGATGTGTTCCGGGCGTATCCCATTGATAAGCGGATCGCGTACGTGCAGAAATTTCCATTCGGCCGTTTCCTGCTTCTGTTCGGCGTCAGCAAACAGGCCGAGCGCACGCAGCACGCAGTTTAGGTAGTGCCGAAACAGGTTCCGCCATATCACCTGATCGCCTTGCCAGTAAACGTTAATGTGGCCTTCGAGCGGATCGTTTAGTTGCTCGGGCGCAGCAAAGTAAATTTCCGAGTTCTCTAGTTCTTTCTTGCAGAGAAGATTCTTGACGTTGCGGAATCTGTAGGTGTAGCCCGCATTGTTTGTCTCATTCGTTGTCATTGGCTCAGTCTCAGTTCGCGAAACAGCGGGTGCGCCTCTGTAGGATCATCGAAATCGAACTCACGCGTCATGCGCATGCCGATACGATTCGTCCGGTCTGCGATGGCTAAACGATTCGGGGAATTGGGCATGAACGAGTCGCGCCAGCTATCAAGGTCATCGCCAAGAAAGCCTAAATCATTGAAGCCGTTCGCCATCTACGTTCCCCTTGGTCGCCGGTCAGGCGTGCGGCGAGTCTACCGCACTGCTGTTCTTTAGGCGCCTCCGAGAAAAGCGCCTTAAAACGCGCTTCCGAGCCCTACAGCTGACGCTGGCGACAAACCTACGGCGGCCGGCTTCGGGTCGATGCCTGGCATTCGTGACGAGCGTCGCTCCATTCCTGCACCTACAAGTTTCTCGCGTTCGCACGAAGCGCCCCAGGCAATCGAGGCGCGGGCCTGTCCCGGTCGGTTGCCGATAGGCGCCGCGCCACATCACAGAGCAAAGAAAGATGCCGTCGGTCTTGAGCGAATCTTCGGTTCGAATCTGACAGGGGATTGCCGCAACCGGATGCCTCATAGGCGCGTCAGAACGGCCCAGGACGGGGCGGCGGGGAAGGGGCCTAAGGGATGCGGGAGCGGTTCGCGTGCGGCTCTGGCGCCAAGGCGTGCCGCCGAAAAAGTCCACCACAAGTCCACAAAGCAAAAAGGCCCGGCGTGCGCCGAGCCTTTCTACCTGCAATTGCTTGCAAATCCTGGTGGGTGGTACAGGGATTGAACCTGTGACCCCTGCCGTGTGAAGGCAGTGCTCTACCGCTGAGCTAACCACCCGAAGAGCCTCGGATTATGTCAGACACGAACGCACTCGTAAAGCAATTTCTATGCGGCTTGTGCGTCGACCGCGTTTGCCGTTGCCTCGGGCGCCGGCTCGCGCCGCCATACGCTTGTGCCTTTGATCGCCTTGTCCAGATCGTTCAGCACAGCTTGGTGCGCCTGAAGCTCACTCTCATCGGCCGCCAGCACCGGCAACGTAAGCCCCTCGAACGATACGGCCTTGCGTGCCCCCGCCTCCGCATCCTGCGCAGCCGACGCTTCTCCCAGCATGTCGATCACGAGGCTTTCCTGCCCGCGCGTCATCGCCAGATAGACTTCGGCAAGCAGTTCGGAGTCGAGCAGTGCCCCATGCAGCGTCCGATGCGCATTGCTGATGCCGAAGCGATCGCATAGCGCATCGAGCGAATTGCGCTTGCCGGGGAACATCGTCTTCGCCTGAACGAGCGTATCGATTACACCCACGTAGTGCGTGCTGAACGAAGGCAGACCAAGCAGCGCGAATTCCGCTTCCAGAAAACCCAGATCGAACGGTGCGTTGTGAATGATGAGTTCGGCATCGCGCATGTAATCGCGCAACTGATCGACGATCTCGGCGAACTTGGGTTTGTCGCGCAAGAACTCGGTCGTCAGCCCGTGCACGGCCAACGCGCCCGGATCGCTGTCGCGCTGCGGGTTGACGTAGAAGTGCAGATTGTTGCCCGTGAGCCGACGGTTCACGAGCTCGACGCCGCCGATTTCGATGATGCGGTCCCCCGTTCGGGGGTTAAGGCCTGTGGTTTCGGTATCGAGAACGATCTGACGCATATTTCGTGTGTCTCTGTGATGAGCGGTGCAAAAGGGCGTGGCCAGCTACGCGCCTTAGCGCATGTCAGCTTTCGGCCAGCGCGCTGACACCGCGGTTCGCGAGCACGTCGGCGCGCTCATTCTCAGGGTGGCCAGCATGGCCTTTCACCCAGCGCCATTCGATCTGATGCGAGGCCGCGAGTTCGTCCAGGCGCTTCCATAAATCGGCGTTCTTGACGGGCGTCTTCGCCGCCGTCTTCCAATTATTCTTCTTCCAGCCATGAATCCACTCGCTGATACCCTTTTGCACGTATTGCGAGTCGGTATGAACGGTCGCTTTGCAAGGACGCTTCAGCGCTTCGAGCGCGGCGATGACAGCCATGAGCTCCATGCGATTGTTCGTCGTATTCGCTTCGCCGCCGAACAACTCTTTCTCTTGCGTGCCGAAGCGAAGCAGGGCGCCCCATCCGCCGGGACCCGGGTTGCCCTTGCAGGCGCCGTCGGTAAAGATTTCGATGAGCTCGGGCGTCACGTCAGTCACGTCATATTCTCGGTTTGGGTGTTCGATGGGTGGCAGCCGGCGCGAGGCCCGGCGCGAGCACGGCTTTTTTGGCCTTGATCTGGCCGACGAGCCGCATGCCGCGCACGCGCTTGATCGCTGTCACCATATAGGCCGCGCCAAAAATCGGCCACCAGCGATCGCCGGCTGCCTCCATGAAGGCGAACCGCTCGAGCCAGTTTTCGTGGGCGAGGGGCGGACGATAGCAGCCGAAGCGCCCGCGTTCAAGCTCAAACCCCAGTAACTTGATCCAGTCCTTGATTCGCGTGAAGGCGATGAGGTCGCGCGCGGCCGGCACGAACGGGCGGCCCGTCATTTTGCCGAATGCCTGGCGCGCCCCCCACAAACTCAGCGAGTTGAACCCGAGAATGACGAGCTGGCCCTCCGGCATGAGCACACGCTCCGCTTCGCGCAGCAGGCGGTGAGGATCGCCTGTGAATTCGAGCGTGTGCGGCATCACGAGCAGATCGACGCTTTGCGCCTCGAAGGGCAGATCGAGCAGATCGCACCAGAGCGTCGTGCGCGCGGCAGGCGCGTAGCGGTCGTCAAGCCCGGCCAGGCCCGAAGGCCCCGATGCGGCAGGATGGGACGAGCGCGGCGGATAGACGAACGGCGCGCTCGCGCCGCTCGCGGCATCGAGCACGAGCGCGCGGCACGGCATGCGATTCTCGCGCAGCGCGTCAAGCTGCGGCAGCCCGAGCTGCAGGGCGTGATAGCCGAACACATCCGACACGACGCTGTCGAGCTGCGCTTGCTCCCAGTCCAGCATGTAGCGCCCGGCCGGCGATTCGGTCCAGGCAGGCCAGTCTATAATCGGTCGGTCAGACATCGTGGTGAGTAAGTCGCCTATGAATACGCTCGAATACGTGCCGGTGCCGGCGTTTGCGGACAACTACATCTGGCTCGTATCGGACGGGCACGATGCGGTCGCCGTCGACCCGGGCGAAGCAGCCCCCGTCAGGGCGTATCTCGCTGAGCGGGGATGGCGACTGAGCGCTATTTTACTCACGCACCATCACGCCGACCACGTCGGCGGTGTCGCCGAGCTCATAGGCGATACCCTTATTCCCGTTTACGGCCCTGCCGCGGAAGGGATCGGCGTCGTCACTCATCCGCTGTCCGGCGGCGATCGCGTCGATGTCTCCGCACCTCATCTCGAATTAGACGTACTCGAGGTGCCTGGGCATACTCGCGGCCATATTGCGTTTTTCCAGGCAGGGCAGGCGGGCGCATCGCCTCATATTTTTTGCGGCGATACGCTGTTCGCGTGCGGCTGCGGGCGTTTGTTCGAGGGCACGCCAGCACAGATGCTCGCATCGCTCGACGCGCTGGCCGCGCTGCCCGGCGAGACTCAAGTGCATTGCGCACACGAATACACGCTGTCGAACATTCGCTTCGCGCTCGCTTGCGATCCCGAGAATGGGCGTTTGCAGGCCTGGCGCGACCGGGCGCAAGCGCTTCGCGCGCGCAACTTGCCCACGCTTCCCACGACCATTGCGCACGAACGCGAGGTCAATCCGTTCCTGCGCGCGGAAAATCCGGCGGTCCAACGCGTGCTCGCCGAACAATTGCACCAAACGGTGCCGGACCGCTTAACGGCCTTCACATTGATGCGCGAATGGAAAAACCGCTTCCGTTAACCGCCTTCCGCCGTTAGTCAGTAACGTTGCATACCGCACAATTTTCGTCCGATAGTTTCGGAAAATGCGGCAAGTCGCGGATTTGACAGGTTTTTCTGCCTCTATTCCAGTTGACGCGGACGATTCCCTTTCGTACTATCCCCTGCAATTTCCAAGATTTAGAAGCAGGGACGTTCATGCGATTTATTTTCAGTGCGCTATTGATCCTGGCGCTTGCCGCTTGCGCAAGCCAAGGACCGCCGGCCCCCGCTTCCGACGCTTCCAGTCCGAATTCCGTCAACGATGCCGTCCGCATCACCGCGGCTAAGGAAACCATCGACGTCGACAAGAGTTCGGTCAGCCAATTGACGAGCGCGGATGCGGATCTGTGGGGACGGATCCGGCGCGGTTTTCAAATTCCCGATCTGAACAACGATCTCGTGGGCATGCAGGCCAATTGGTATGCGCAGCGTCCCGACTACGTTCAGCGCATGACCGAGCGCTCCGAGAAGTACCTGTACTACATCGTCGAGGAACTGGAATCGCGGCACATGCCGACGGAGCTCGCGCTGCTGCCGTTCATCGAATCCGCCTACAACCCACAGGCGTTGTCCGTTGCGAAGGCGGCCGGCATGTGGCAGTTCGTCCCCGGTACAGGCCGCACCTACAACCTCAAGCAGAACATGTGGCAGGACGAGCGCCGCGACGTGTTGGCTTCGACGGGTGCCGCGCTCGACTACCTCTCGCGGCTGCACGATATGTTCGGCGACTGGTATCTCGCGCTCGCGGCTTACAACTGGGGCGAGGGCAACGTGCAGCGGGCCATCGCACGCAATCAGGCGGCGGGCCTGTCGACCGACTACCAAAGCTTGCGCATGCCCAATGAAACGCGCAACTACGTGCCGAAGCTGCAGGCCGTCAAGAACATCGTGATGAACCCGCAAGCCTACGGGCTCGCGCTGCCCTCGATTCCGAACCACCCGTATTTCGTGACGGTGACGACCTCGCACGATATCGATGTCGACGTGGCCGCCAAGCTCGCGAATATGACGACGGATGAATTTCGCGCGCTCAACCCGTCGTTCAAGAAGCCCGTGATTCTCGGTACGGCGCAGCCGCAGATTCTGCTGCCGTTCGATAACGCTAGCGCGTTCGAGCACAATCTGAAGGCCTATGACGGCCAGCTATCGTCCTGGACAACCTATACGGTCACCGAGCGCACGCGGCCTCAAGCGCTCGCCGAAAAGATCGGCGTGGATGCGGAAACGCTGATGTCGGTCAACAAGATCCCCGTCGGCATGCGGCTCAAGCCGGGCTCCACGCTCGTCGTCCCGCGTGGCGATGACGACGATGAAGACATCAGCGCCGATGTTGCCGAAAGCGCCGTGCTTGCCATGGAACCCGATGTCCCCGATACGCGCAAGATGCTGATCCGCGTGCGCCGCAAGCAAGCCATGGCGGCAATCGCGGCGCGCTACGGCGTATCGGTTGGGCAACTCAATGCGTGGAACAAGACGCACCGCACGACGGCAATGCCGGGGCAGCTCATCGTGCTGCACGTGCCCGTCGGCAAGGCGATGCCTGCCGAGCCGGGCCCGCAGCGGATCGCGACGGCGATTCCGGAGGGCACGCGCCCGCAGAAAATCGATGCAAGCGCGGCGGATGCCAAGCCGAAATCGCGCTACGATAAGCACGCCAAGGGTCGCGGTCGAACGGCCGTCGTCAAGGCGGCTCACGCCGGAAAGTCGGCCTCATCGAGTGCTCGACCGTCAAAGTCGGCCGAGAAGACGTCTAAGGCCGCAGCCAACCGCCAGATTGCCGAGGCCGGAACGCGCAAGTCCAAGCAAAATTAAGCGGCCTCGGGCAAGGTGCGCCGCGTGCCATGATCTGCGGGGGCGGGGCAGTTCAAAGACCGATGTTGCGACGGCTACCGGTAGGCGTAGGATCGTCGCTGTTATCGTCGTGCGAACCGCGTAGGGACGCACGGCGGCCAGGCAAGGATGATTTCGGATTGTAGGGAAGGGGTATTTCCAGCTATAATCGAAAAGTTTGCACTATCCAACCCGCACCCTAGCGCCTACCTCATTCATCCCGTTCATCCGCCGCGCGCCGTCATCGCGAGCCGTGCCGCCGAGCCCGTCCGCCCACTGGGTCAACAGATCGAAGCGGAACGAAGTCTCGAGCACCGACCGATTCGACGCCGCAGCGTGCGAGCTTGCGCTACGCCGCCTTCCGATCGCTCATGCGGTCCGTGGCACGGCAAACGCCGCGACAGTTCGCATGGCCGGATAAACAGGTCGGTACCAGGGTGTTCCTGAAGGAGCTTCCCGTGTTGCCGTCTTTTCCTCCCGCTCTGCTTGCACTCGCCGACGGCACGATATTTCGCGGCTATGCCATTGGTGCGGCTGGCCATACGATCGGCGAAGTCGTGTTCAATACGGCCATCACCGGCTATCAAGAAATCCTGACCGATCCCAGCTACGCGCGCCAGATCGTCACGCTCACGTATCCGCATATCGGCAACGTCGGCGTGAACGCCGAGGATGTCGAATCGACAAAGGTCCATGCCGCCGGCTTGATCGTGCGCGATCTGCCCGCGCGTGCGTCGAACTTCCGCATGGAGCGCACGCTCGGCGAATACCTGCAGGCCGAAGGCGTCGTCGCGATTGCCGGCATCGATACACGCCGCCTCACGCGCATCTTGCGCGACAAGGGCGCGCAAAACGGCTGCATTCTCGCGGGCAGCGCGGATGAAGCGAAGGCGGTCGAACTCGCTCGCTCGTTCCCCGGCCTCGCCGGCATGGATCTCGCGAAGGTTGTCAGCACCGCCAAGCCGTACGAGTGGACCCAGACCGAATGGCGTTTGGGCTCGGGCTTCGGCGCGCAGCGCGCACCGAAATACCGCGTCGTCGCGTTCGACTACGGCGTTAAGCACAACATCTTGCGCATGCTGGCGGAGCGCGGTTGCCATGTCATGGTGCTGCCGGCTCAAGCGAGCGCGGCCGACGCGTTGGCACTCAATCCCGACGGCATCTTCCTTTCGAACGGTCCTGGCGATCCCGAACCGTGCGATTACGCGATCGCTGCGACGAAGGCATTCATCGAACGCGGGGTTCCGACGTTCGGCATCTGCCTGGGACACCAGATCATGGGGCTGGCCGTCGGCGGCAAGACCGTCAAGATGAAGACGGGCCACCATGGTGCGAACCACCCAGTGAAGGACTTGGCCGACGGCCGTGTCGTCATCACATCGCAGAACCATGGATTCGCCGTCGATGCCAGCACATTGCCGGCCAACGCGCGCGTCACGCACGTCTCGCTTTTCGACGGCACGCTGCAAGGCTTCGAGCTCACGGATAAGCCGGCGTTCTGCTTCCAGGGCCACCCCGAGGCATCGCCGGGGCCGCACGACATCGGCTATCTGTTCGACCGTTTCACTGCGTTGATGGACGCCAAGCGCGGCAACGCCGCCGCCTAAATTTGCGACGCGTGGCGTTGAGCTGAGTCGCGCGCGCCGCCAACCATCGAAGACATTAGAAAGACACTAGCGAGAGCGTTATGCCGAAGCGGACAGACATCAAGAGCATTCTTATCATCGGCGCGGGGCCGATCATCATCGGCCAGGCGTGCGAGTTCGATTACTCGGGCGCCCAGGCTTGCAAGGCGCTGCGCGAAGAGGGCTACAAGGTCATCCTCGTCAACAGCAATCCGGCGACGATCATGACGGACCCGAATACGGCCGACGTCACCTATATCGAGCCGATCACGTGGGAAGTCGTCGAGCGCATCATCGACAAGGAGCGCCCCGACGCGATCCTGCCGACGATGGGCGGCCAGACGGCGCTCAACTGCGCTCTCGATCTGCATCATCACGGCGTGCTCGCCAAGTACGACGTTGAACTGATCGGCGCATCGCCCGAGGCGATCGACAAAGCCGAGGATCGCCAGAAGTTCAAGGACGCGATGACGAAGATCGGGCTCGGCTCGGCAAAGTCGGGCACCGCGCACTCGATGGAAGAGGCGTTGAAGGTCCAGGCCGAGATCACGGCGATAACGGGTGGCCCGGGCTACCCGGTCGTCATCCGTCCTTCATTCACGCTCGGCGGCTCGGGCGGGGGCATCGCCTACAACCGGCAGGAATTCGAGGAGATTTGCCGCCGCGGGCTCGATCTCTCGCCTACGCGCGAGCTCTTGATCGAAGAGTCGCTGCTCGGCTGGAAGGAGTACGAGATGGAAGTCGTGCGCGACCGCGCCGACAACTGCATTATCGTCTGCTCGATCGAGAATCTCGACCCGATGGGCATTCATACGGGCGATTCGATCACGGTCGCGCCGGCACAGACGCTGACCGATAAGGAATACCAACTGCTGCGGAACGCTTCGCTCGCCGTGCTGCGCGAGATCGGCGTGGATACGGGCGGCTCGAACGTGCAGTTCGCGATCGATCCGAAGGATGGCCGCGTCATTGTCATCGAGATGAACCCGCGCGTCTCGCGTTCGTCGGCGCTCGCATCCAAGGCGACGGGCTTTCCGATCGCGAAGGTCGCGGCCAAGCTGGCTGTCGGCTATACGCTCGACGAGCTCAAGAACGAGATCACGGGCGGGCAGACGCCGGCCTCGTTCGAGCCGACGATCGACTACGTCGTCACCAAGATTCCGCGCTTCGCGTTCGAAAAATTCCGCGAGGCCGATTCGCGCCTGACGACGCAAATGAAGTCGGTCGGCGAAGTCATGGCCATCGGCCGCACCTTCCAAGAGTCGTTCCAAAAGGCGCTGCGCGGCCTCGAAGTCGGCGTGGACGGTCTCGACGAAATAACGATGGACCGCGACGAAGTCGTGCGTGAGATCGGTGATCCTGGCCCCGAGCGCATTTGGTACGTCGGCGATGCATTCCGTCTTGGCATGACGCTCGAGGAAGTGTTCGAGGAAACGGCGATCGATCCGTGGTTCCTCGCGCAGATCGAAACGATCGTGCAGACCGAAAAGGCGCTGAACGGCCGCACGCTGGAAAGCCTGTCGAAGGACGAGCTGCTGTATCTGAAGCGCGGCGGTTTCTCCGATCGGCGTCTGGCCAAGCTGCTCAAGGCAAATGCGGCCGACGTGCGCCGCCGCCGCGTCGAATTGAATGTGCGCCCGGTCTATAAGCGCGTCGATACCTGCGCCGCCGAGTTCGCGACCAAGACAGCCTACATGTATTCGACGTACGAGGAAGAGTGCGAAGCGCAGCCCACCTCGAACAAGAAAATCATGGTGCTGGGCGGCGGCCCGAACCGGATCGGTCAGGGCATCGAGTTCGACTACTGCTGCGTCCATGCGGCCCTCGCGATGCGCGAGGACGGCTATGAGACGATCATGGTCAACTGCAACCCGGAAACGGTCTCGACCGACTACGATACGTCCGATCGTCTCTACTTCGAGCCGCTGACGCTCGAGGATGTCCTTGAGATCGTCGATAAGGAGAAGCCGCTCGGCGTGATCGTGCAGTACGGCGGGCAGACGCCGCTCAAGCTTGCGCTCGATCTCGAAGCGAACGGTGTACCGATCATCGGCACGTCGCCCGACATGATCGACGCGGCCGAGGATCGCGAACGCTTCCAGAAGCTCCTGCAAACGCTGGGCTTGCGCCAGCCGCCGAACCGCACGGCGCGTACCGAAAGCGACGCGCTGACACTGGCCGACGAAATCGGCTATCCGCTCGTGGTACGTCCGTCGTACGTCCTCGGCGGCCGCGCGATGGAAATCGTGCACGAGCCGCGCGACCTTGAACGCTATATGCGCGAGGCCGTGAAGGTATCGAACGATTCGCCGGTGCTGCTCGACCGCTTCCTAAACGACGCCATCGAGTGCGATGTCGATTGCATCTCCGACGGTGCGGCCGTGTTCATCGGCGGCGTGATGGAGCATATCGAGCAGGCGGGTGTCCATTCAGGCGATTCGGCTTGCTCGCTGCCGCCGTACTCGCTGTCGAAGGCGACCGTGGCCGAGCTCAAGCGCCAGACGGCCGCGATGGCCAAGGCGCTCAACGTCATCGGCCTGATGAACGTCCAATTCGCAATCCAGCAGGTGCGCGATGCGAGCGGCAAGGTGGACGACATCATCTACGTGCTCGAAGTGAATCCGCGCGCGTCCCGTACGGTGCCGTATGTCTCCAAAGCCACGGGCTTGCCGCTGGCGAAGATCGCGGCGCGGGCCATGGTGGGCCAGTCGCTCGAGCAGCAGAAGGTGACGAAGGAAATCGAGCCGCCTTATTTCAGTGTCAAGGAGGCCGTGTTCCCGTTCGTCAAGTTCCCGAGCGTGGATCCGGTGCTCGGGCCTGAGATGCGCTCGACGGGCGAAGTGATGGGTGTCGGCCAGACGTTCGGCGAGGCGCTGTTCAAGTCGCAGCTCGCGGCTGGCTCGCGCCTGCCCGAGTCGGGCACCGTGCTGCTGACGGTGATGGATGCCGACAAGCAGAAGGCCGTGGAAGTGGCTGCGATGCTGCATGAGCTCGGTTATCCGCTCGTCGCGACGAAGGGCACGGCCGCGGCGATCGCCAACGCCGGTGTGCCGGTCAAGGTGGTGAATAAGGTAAAGGACGGCCGTCCGCATATCGTCGACATGATCAAGAACGGCGAGATCGCACTCGTGTTCACGACGGTGGACGAGACGCGTGCCGCGATCGCCGATTCGCGCTCGATCCGCATGAGCGCCCAAGCCAATAAAGTCACCTACTACACGACGATGTCGGGTGCGCGCGCGGCCGTTGAGGGGCTGCGTTACCTGAAGAACTTGGAAGTCTATGATTTACAAGGCCTACATCGTCGCCTAAACTAACCCTTCGATTACTCAGTTCAAGCTGGGGTCGCATCACAGCCCCACATGCCGCGGTTAAGCGGCGTCCCGCCGAAATCGGTGTCTCAGGTGGGATGCACTTAACCGCGGTGATTTTTTTGAGCGCCGTTTTTTGATTACAGATCTGTCTATGAGCACGATTCCCTTAACGAAGCGAGGCGCCGACCAACTGCGCGACGAGTTGCAGCGTTTGAAATCGGTCGAGCGTCCCTCCGTCATCAACTCCATTTCCGAAGCGCGCGCCCAAGGCGATTTGTCCGAAAACGCCGAATACGATGCCGCGAAAGAAAAGCAAAGCTTCATCGAAGGGCGTATCGCCGATATCGAATCGAAGCTGGCTGCCGCACAGGTGATCGATCCGGCCGCGCTCGACGCGGAAGGCCGCATCGTCTTTGCCGCCACGATCGATTTGGCCGATCTCGATTCCGGTAATAAGGTCACGTACCAAATCGTCGGCGACGACGAAGCCGACATCGATCACGGCCTCATTTCGGTCAGTTCGCCGATCGCCCGCGCCCTGATCGGCAAGTTCGAAGGCGACGTGGCCGCGGTGCAGGCACCCGGCGGCGTGCGCGAGTACGAAATCATCTCCGTGCGCTACGTCTAATCGGCAGGCGAGCGCTTTCCGTGTCTTCCGCTCCGCATCGCGTCTTTCGGCTACTCGCCTTGATTTGGGTGGGCAGCGCGCTGACGATCGGCTATGTCGTGGCGCCGACGCTCTTTGCGATGCTCGAGCGCTCGGTGGCCGGCGACGTCGCCGCGCGGCTCTTCAGAATCGAGGCGTTCGTCGGCGTGACGTGCGGCGTTTTGTCGCTCGCGCTCGCCAATATGCTCGTACGGCGCGGCGTGCCTGACTATCGTCGGCTGCGCTGGCTCGTTGCCGGCATGCTGCTCTGTGTGCTGATCGGGTATTTTGGTCTGCAGCCGTTCATGGATGCGCTGCGCGCAACGGCCAAGGGGGAAGGGCTAGATCTTGCGCATTCGGCTTATGCCGCGCGCTTCGGCCTGCTGCATGGGGTCGCAACGCTGTTTTATCTTGTCGAAACGCTGCTGGGCGTGGCGCTTGTTTGGGTACTGCCCACGGGGCAGTACGGCCTAGGCCTAGGGCCAACGGCCCCGCCGGCCTAACCGGGGCTCGGGATTCTGGATTCCATCATCCGGTTCGCCTACGGCGCCCGAGAGCGGCGCGAGGCCATTGGCGGGTTACTTTGCCGTTTGATGTTGGCGCTTCGCGCTCGTCTGGCGCTTTTTCGCGCGCTTGACGGTACCGCCGGCCGTGACGCGCTCGTTGCCTCGCACGATAACCTTCTGCGGCTTCGGCCGGCGCACGGTATCCGATTGCGACAGCTTGACGACTTTGACGACGCGCGGCGCGGCGCCGCGCTTGCCCGTATCGGCCGCCGCTTCGCGCGCGGTCGGCAGGGCGCCTTTCTTCGATTTCGTGCCGACGGCCTTGCTCGCGGGAGCGGCCTGCGGCTTCCAGATGACGAACAGCTTGCCGATAAGCTGGATCGGTGCGGCGCTCAACGCGTCGCAAATTTGCTCGTAGATGGCGACGCGCGCATCGCGTTCGTCGCCGAACACGCGAATTTTGATGAGCTCGTGCGCGGCCAAATGGACCTTGATCTCGGCCAGCACGGCGTCGGTCAGCCCTTCGGCCCCGATCAGCACGACCGGTTTCAGCGCGTGGGCTTTAGAGCGCAAATCGGCGCGTTGGGCGGGGGAGAGTTTGAGGGCAGGCATAGGGCGATGAACGACTCGACTAAAATGGGGGCGGCTGCGCAACGGTGCGCGGAACCGATTCGGCTGGCCGAGCTTCTGGCCGGCGGGACCGGACGGCGCGCCGGCAAAACGCGTATTATCCGCCAAAAGTCCGCCTAAAGTGCGGGCAGACGTAGTAATAGCTCACCTTTCGATGGCAAAAAACCGCTTTAACCAATCGTGGCTGCACGATCACATCAACGACCCCTACGTGAAGCTCGCGCAGCGCGAGGGGTACCGTGCGCGCGCTGCGTACAAACTCAAGGAAATCGACGAGCAGGACAAGCTCATTCGTCCCGGCCAGCTCATCGTGGATCTAGGCTCCGTGCCGGGCAGCTGGAGCCAGTACGTGCGCAACAAGCTCGCGCAGGGCGCTCGGCGAGACGCCGCCCGCGAGGGTGGAATCGACGGCACGATCATCGCGCTCGACATGCTTCCGATGGAACCGATTGCCGACGTCCACTTCATCCAGGGCGATTTCCGGGAAGACAGCGTGCTGGCGCAATTGGAAGAAGTCGTCGGGGACCGGCGCGTGGACCTTGTAATTTCCGACATGGCGCCCAATCTGTCAGGCGTGGCCGTCGCGGACGCTGCGCGGATCGAACATATGTGCGATCTCGCGCTCGAATTCTCGCAGGCGCATCTGACGCCGGAAGGCGCCTTGCTCGTGAAATGCTTTCACGGCAGCGGCTACAGCCAGATCGTGGAGAAATTCAAGCGCCAGTTCAAAACGGTCGCTGCCCGCAAGCCCAAGGCGTCGCGCGACAAATCGTCCGAAACGTTCATTTTGGGCAAGGTTCTCAAGCGGCCCGCGTGAGCGGGCGGCGATTGACGGCGCTCTGGCCCGCGCCGCGGCGTTAAAACGCTGTCGGCCTGTCATAAAACGCTATTTTCGTGGTAGCGAAACGTTATGGCAGGGGCTAGCCGACTGGATTAGAATGCTTTAGTGGTGCCGCAAGCTAAATGTAGGCACCCGTCTATGAGGAAGGAGTGGGCTTTGAACAACAATATGTTTTCGAAGGCAGCAGTGTGGCTGGTCATCGCACTGGTGCTGTTTACCGTGTTCAAGCAGTTCGACAAGCCCCGCGTCCAGGAAGGCGTCTCGTATTCGCAATTCATGGATGACGCCAAGAGCGGCAAGGTCAAGAGCGTCATCGTCCAGGGACGTAATCTGACGGTCACTCCCGCAGACGGTCAAAAGTACCAGATCGTATCGCCGGGCGACATTTGGATGGTCGGCGATCTGATGAAGTATGGCGTTCAGGTGAGCGGCAAGGCCGACGAGGAGCCGAGCGCGCTCGTCTCCGCCCTGTACTACCTGGGGCCGACGATACTGATCATCGGCTTCTGGTTCTACATGATGAGGCAGATGCAAGGCGGCGGCAAAGGCGGCGCTTTCTCCTTCGGCAAGTCGCGCGCGCGCCTCATCGATGAGAACAACAACGCGATCAACTTCACCGACGTTGCAGGTTGCGACGAAGCGAAGGAGGAAGTCTCCGAACTCGTCGACTTCCTGCGCGATCCGCAAAAATTCCAGAAACTGGGCGGGCGCATCCCGCGCGGTGTGCTGCTCGTCGGGCCGCCGGGCACGGGTAAGACGCTGTTGGCGCGCGCCATCGCCGGCGAGGCGAAAGTGCCGTTCTTCAGCATTTCGGGTTCGGACTTCGTCGAGATGTTCGTCGGCGTCGGCGCGGCCCGCGTGCGCGACATGTTCGAGCAGGCGAAAAAGCATGCGCCCTGCATCGTGTTCATCGACGAAATCGATGCGGTCGGGCGCCATCGCGGCGCCGGCATGGGCGGCGGCAACGACGAGCGCGAGCAGACGCTCAATCAAATGCTCGTCGAGATGGACGGCTTCGAGGCCAACTCGGGCGTGATCGTGATCGCTGCAACGAACCGTTCGGACGTGCTCGACAAGGCGCTGCTGCGTCCGGGCCGTTTCGACCGTCAAGTCTATGTCGGCTTGCCCGATATCCGAGGGCGCGAGCAAATTCTCAAGGTTCACTTGCGCAAGGTGCCGATCTCGAACGACGTCGATGCGTCAGTCATCGCGCGCGGCACGCCGGGCTTCTCGGGCGCCGATCTCGCGAATCTCGTCAACGAAGCGGCGTTGTTTGCCGCTCGGCGCGGCAAACGCATCGTCGAGATGGAGGATTTCGAAGACGCGAAGGACAAGATTTTCATGGGACCGGAGCGCAAGTCGGCCGTCATTCGCGAGGACGCGAAGCGCGCCACGGCGTACCACGAGGCGGGACACGCGGTCGTGGCCAAGCTGTTGCCGAAGGCCGATCCCGTGCACAAGGTCACGATCATTCCGCGGGGCCGCGCGCTCGGTGTGACGTGGCAACTGCCCGAGCACGACAACGAGACGTATTCCAAGGATTATTTGTTGGATCGGCTCGCCATCCTGTTCGGCGGCCGCGTGGCCGAAGAACTGTTCTTGAATCTCGTGAGCACCGGTGCGTCGGACGACTTCAACAAGGCCACGCAAACGGCGCGCGCGATGGTAGCTCGCTTCGGCATGACCGATGCGCTCGGGCCGATGGTGTACGTCGACGACGAGAACGAAGCGTCGCCTTTCGGCCGCGGCTTCACGCGAACGATTTCGGAGGCCACGCAGCAGAAGGTCGACGCCGAGATTCGCCACCTGCTGGACGATCAATACAGCCTTGCGCGTCGCTTGCTTGAAGCCAATCGCGACAAGGTCGAGGCGATGACGGCCGCATTGATGGAGTGGGAGACGATCGACGCCGACCAAATCAACGACATCATGGCGGGCCGTCCGCCGCGCTCACCCAAGAACGTGTCGTCGCCCGACGCGTCGTCGGGCGGGGGCGGCAGCGCTGGCGCAGAAGTACGACCGGGCAACGCAACCGCGCCGGCATAATCCGAAGCGCGAAGCGATAACGGGTCGGTGCGAATCAGCGCCGGCCCGTTTTTCAATGGCGCCCTAGGCTGCTCGCTCCTTCGCTTCCTCGCTTTTTCGTTTCCGCCGCCTCGTGTCGACTTCCGCCTATTCCCGCTTCGCAACACCCGAGCCGCTCGTCTGCGGTCGCTTCACGCTCGAGTTCGAACGTCCGCTCGTGATGGGCATCCTCAACGTGACGCCCGATTCGTTCTCGGACGGCGGGCGCTTTATTGCGCGTGACGATGCATTGCGCCAGGCCGAAACGATGATCGGCAATGGCGTAGACATCATCGATATCGGGGGCGAATCGACGCGCCCCGGCGCCCCTCCGGTGCCGCTCGATGAGGAACTGCGGCGCGTCGTTCCCGTTCTCGAGGCGCTCGTCGGCACGGGCGTCCCGCTGTCGATCGACACCTACAAGCCCGAGGTGATGCGCGCGGCGCTTGCTGCGGGCGCCGATCTTATCAATGATATCTGGGGCTTTCGTCGTGCCGGCGCACTTGATGCCGTGCGCGAGACGAACTGCGGGCTATGCGTCATGCATATGCTCGGGGAGCCGCAGACAATGCAGCGCGGCGAGATCGATTATGAAGACGTCGTCGTCGATGTTCGCGCGTTCCTTCAAGCCCGCGTCGATGCCATGACACAGGCCGGCATCGCGCGCGCGCGGATCAGCGTCGATCCCGGCTTCGGTTTTGGCAAGGCCACGCGCGAGCACAATTACGCACTGCTTGCGCGCCTGACCGAGACTGCGCCGCAGCCCGGCAAGGGCGAAGCGCCGTTTCCGATCCTGGCCGGCGTGTCGCGCAAGTCGATGCTCGGCGCCGTGACTGGGCGCAAGACGCCGGCCGAGCGGGTGGCGGCCAGCATCGCCGCGGCGGTCTGCGCGGTGGAGCGGGGCGCGGCGATCGTACGGGTCCATGACGTGGCCGAAACGGTCGACGCGCTAAAGGTATGGGCCGCCGTTCGCGAAGCGCAAAGCACCGCTCGCTGACGGCTGCGAACAACGATTCCGCGGAATCGACACTCGAAATACTACAGAGCAAAGGAAGACTAGGATGGCACGTCGTTATTTCGGCACGGATGGTATTCGGGGGAAAGTGGGTGAGGCGCCGATCACCCCCGACTTCGTGTTGCGGCTGGGCTATGCGGCAGGCAAGGTGCTGGCCGAGGGGGACCGGTGGGCGAAGGCCGGTTCGCGGCCGACTGTCCTGATCGGCAAAGACACGCGCGTGTCCGGCTATATGCTCGAAGCCGCGCTTGAATCGGGCTTTTCGGCAGCCGGTATCGACGTGATGCTGGCAGGGCCGATGCCGACGCCGGGCGTCGCCTATCTCACGCGCGCGCTGCGGCTCGCGGCGGGCGTCGTGATCAGCGCATCGCACAACCCGTACTACGACAACGGCATCAAATTTTTCAGCGCCGACGGCAACAAGCTGCCCGACGAAGTCGAATCGCGCATCGAGGAGCAGCTCGTGCAGCCGCTCGCCTGCGCGGCCTCGGAGCAGTTGGGCAAGGCGCGGCGGCTTGACGATGCCGCCGGGCGGTACATCGAATTTTGCAAGAGCACGTTTCCGGCGGCCTTCGATTTGCACGGGCTCAAGCTCGTTGTCGATTGCGCGCATGGGGCCGCCTACGATATCGCGCCGCACGTGTTCCACGAGCTCGGTGCCGAAGTGGTGTCGATCGGCGTGGCGCCCAACGGCTTCAACATCAACGACGGCGTCGGCGCGACGGCGCCCGAGGCGTTGATTCGCGCGGTCCGTGCAAACCGTGCCGATCTTGGCATCGCGCTCGATGGCGACGCGGACCGCCTGCAGGTGGTCGACGCAGCGGGCCGGCTCTACAACGGCGACGAATTGCTCTACGTGCTAGTGAAGGACCGCATGGCAACCGACGGCCGCGTGCCCGGCGCGGTGGGCACGCTGATGACCAACATGGCCGTGGAAGTCGCCCTGGCACGCGAGGGCGTGCCCTTCGTGCGGGCGGCAGTCGGCGACCGATACGTGCTCGAGCAGTTGCGCGAGCGCGGCTGGCAGCTGGGCGCCGAGGGATCGGGGCACATCTTGTCGCTCGATCGCCATTCGACGGGCGACGGCATCGTTTCCGCGTTGCTCGTGCTGGCCGCGATCAAGCGAAACGGCCGCGCGCTCGCGGATCTGCTCGAAGGCGTCACGCTGTTCCCGCAGCAGCTCATCAACGTGCGGATGCGCCCGGGTGCGCAGTGGAAGCAGAACGAGACGATCAAGCAGGCCGTGGCCGATGCGGAGCGCGCGCTCGACGGCAGCGGCCGCGTGCTGATTCGTGCCTCGGGGACGGAACCCGTGCTGCGCGTCATGGTAGAGGCGAGCCAGCGGGAGGCGGCCGTGCGCCACGCTCAAGACATTGCGCGCGCCGTGGAGCAGGCCACGTCATAGTGCAGGCCGCATGTGCAGGCCGGTCAAAACGCCGTCGATGGGTCTGCCCAGGCGGCGTTTTTCGACCTATGCTTGTCCCCGGCGCACGCGCGCTTCGTTGGTATCTCCCCCTAATTCGTCCTATCTAACGCGAACCGGATAGGCTGCTTTCGCGTTGAAGGGAAACTGTCATATGACGTTCATCGACCGTCATATTATTGTCACAGTTTCGACCTACTCTTCGCGGTGTCGCGTTTCGACGACCACACCACTGGGGGTTAATTCCATGAAATTGATGCAAACCGCGTTTGCTGGCATGGCCGGCGTGCTCTTCGCAGTTTCCGCGCAAGCCGCCGACATCACCGGCGCGGGCAGCACGTTTGCCGCACCGCTGTACACGAAGTGGGCCGACACCTACGCCAAGAACGGCGGCGGCAAGGTCAACTATCAAGGTATCGGTTCGTCGGGCGGCATCAAGCAGATCGAAGCGAAGACGGTGGATTTCGCCGGCTCGGACATGCCGCTCAAGGATGACGAGCTTGCCAAGGAGGGTTTGTTCCAATTCCCGACGGTCGTGGGCGGCGTTGTGCCGGCGGTCAACCTGCCGGGCGTAAAGGCCGGTGAGCTGACGCTGTCGGGCGAAGTTCTGGCCGACATCTATCTGGACAAGATCACGAAGTGGAACGACCCGGCCATCGCCAAGCTGAACCCGGGCGTGAAGCTGCCCGATACGGCCATTGCCGTGGTGCGCCGCGCCGACGGTTCGGGCACGTCGTTCATTTGGACGAACTACCTTTCGAAGGTCAGCCCGGAATGGAAGTCGAAGGTCGGCGAAGGCACGACGGTCAAGTGGCCGACGGGTACGGGCGGCAAGGGTAACGATGGCGTCGCCGCGTTCATTCAGCGTCTGCCGGGCGCGATCGGTTATGTCGAGTGGGCCTATGTGAAGCAGAACCATATGGTCTATACGAAGATGAAGAACGAAGCGGGTGCCGTCGTGACGCCCGATACGGACACGTTCAAGGCCGCTGCCGCCAGCGCCGAGTGGCACAAGTCGTTCTATCAGATCCTGACGAACGAGCCGGGCAAGAACGCATGGCCGATCGTCGGCGCGACGTTCGTGCTGGTGCACAAGACGCAAGACAAGCCGACGCAAGGCGCGGAAGCGCTGAAGTTCTTCAACTGGGGGTTCAAGAACGGTAGCGATGCCGTGAGCTCGCTCGATTACATCCCGCTGCCGGCATCGGTGACGGCTGAAATCGAGAAGCAGTGGAAGGCCAATGTGAAAGACGCCTCGGGCAAGGCAGTCGCCGAGTAAACGGCAGCAAGCAGCAGCAAGCAGCAGCAAGCAGTGGAAGGAAAGCCCGGCAAGGCGAATACAGCTTGCCGGGCGTTGCATCGGCCGTGCCCATCCCGGGTGCGGCAACAGCAAACGGATTTCGTATGTCCGACACTCGACTCATGCCGCCCGCTCCAGCCGAATATGCGCAACGCGCGCCGAGCCACCTCGGCGATTTCATCTTCGGCAATCTCGCGCGCCTCGCCGCGATCGTGACCCTGCTGTTGCTCGGCGGCATCATCGTGTCGCTGATCGTCGAATCGTTGCCGACGATCGAAAAATTCGGCCTGCACTTTCTATGGACATCCGACTGGGATCCCCCCAGCGACATGTACGGCGCGCTCGTGCCGATTTACGGCACGGTGGCGACCTCGATCATTGCACTCATCATCGCGGTGCCTGTGAGCTTCGGCATCGCCCTGTTTCTCACCGAACTCTCGCCGATCTGGCTGCGCCGGCCGCTCGGCATCGCGATCGAACTACTCGCCGCCATTCCGTCGATCGTCTACGGCATGTGGGGCCTGCTGGTTTTTTCCCCGATCTTCGCAACGTATTTCGAGCAACCCCTCGGCAGCTTGCTCGGCTCGGTGCCGATCGTCGGCGCGCTGTTCAAAGGGCCTCCGATCGGCATCGGTATCCTGTGTGCCGGTGTGATTCTCGCGATCATGATCATTCCGTACATCGCAGCCGTCATGCGCGACGTGTTCGAGGTCACGCCCGTGCTGTTGAAAGAATCGGCGTACGGTATCGGCTGCACGACTTGGGAGGTGATGTGGAAGATCGTTCTCCCGTTCACGAAGAGCGGGGTGATCGGCGGCGTCATGCTCGGTCTCGGCCGCGCGCTCGGCGAGACGATGGCCGTCACGTTCGTGATCGGCAACACGAACTTGCTCGATAGCATTTCCTTATTCGCGCCCGGCAACAGCATTACGTCGGCCCTTGCGAACGAATTCGCCGAGGCAGGCCCCGGCCTGCATACGTCCGCGTTGATGGAGCTCGGCTTGATTCTCTTCGTCATCACATTCATCGTGCTTGCGATCTCGAAGTTCATGCTACTGCGCCTCGAAAAGGCGGAGGGCGCGAAATGAGCGGGCCCTCGATGCAGATCCCAGGCTCGGCCAGCCCCGAAATCTTCGCCGCGATGCGCGAGCGGCTGCAGCGCCGCCGCCGCACCGTCAATGCGATCGCGCTGGCGATGTCCTTGGCCGCCATGGCGTTCGGGCTCCTGTGGCTGGTGTGGATTCTCTATACGACGCTGAGCCTCGGTGTGGGCGGACTGTCGCTTGCGCTGTTCACCCAATCGACCCCGCCGCCCAACACGGACGGCGGTGGTCTCGCCAACGCGATCGTCGGCACGCTCATCCTCGTCGGAGCTGCGACAGTCGTCGGTACGCCGATCGGCGTCCTCGCCGGCGTCTACCTGGCCGAGTATGGCGGCAAGGGCTGGTTCGCCAGCTTGACGCGTTTCATCAACGACATCTTGCTATCGGCGCCTTCGATCGTCGTGGGCCTGTTCGTCTATGCGGTTGTCGTGGCGAAGATGGGCCACTTCTCGGGTTGGGCCGGCGTCGTCTCGCTCGCGCTGTTGCAAATTCCGATCGTTATCCGCACGACCGAGAACATGCTCAAGCTCGTGCCCAACGCACTGCGCGAAGCGGCATTTGCGCTCGGCGTGCCGAAATGGAAAATGATCCTATCGATCACGCTGAAGGCGTCGATGGCGGGCGTCATGACGGGCGTGCTGCTCGCCGTTGCGCGGATTGCGGGCGAGACGGCGCCGCTGCTGTTCACGGCCTTGTCGAACCAGTTCTTCTCGGTCGACATGAACCAGCCGGTCGCGAATCTGCCCGTCACGATCTATAAGTTTGCAATGAGCCCGTTCCCGCAGTGGCAGTCGCTCGCGTGGGCCGGTGTATTCCTGATTACGCTCGGCGTGCTCGGATTGAATATCCTTGCCCGTTCGATGTTCGGCAAGAAGTGAAGCCACGGAGCGCCTTATGAATATGGCTGAGAGTCACCTTTCCCAAATCGAGCGTCCCGCGTCGCCTGCCGGGTTCGGTCCGGCAAACGGCGGGCAACCGCTGTCGCCCACCGCGCCGAAGATCGAAGTGAAGAACCTGAACTTCTTCTACGGCAAGTATCACGCGCTCAAGAACATCAATCTCGCGATTCCCGAAGGCAGGGTGACCGCGTTCATTGGTCCCTCGGGCTGCGGGAAATCGACGCTGTTGCGCACCTTCAACAAGATGTACGCCCTCTATCCCGAGCAGCGTGCCGAAGGCGCGATCACGATGGACGGCGAAAACCTGCTGACGAGCCACCGCGACATCTCGCTGCTGCGCGCACGCGTGGGCATGGTCTTTCAGAAGCCGACGCCGTTCCCCATGTCGATCTACGACAACATCGCGTTCGGCGTGAAGATGTTCGAATCGCTGTCGCGATCGGAGATGGACGATCGCGTGGAGTGGGCGCTGACCAAGGCCGCGCTGTGGGGCGAAGTGAAGGACAAGCTCGGCCAGAGCGGCTACGGTCTCTCGGGCGGCCAGCAGCAGCGCCTTTGCATCGCGCGCGGCATTGCAATCCGCCCCGAAGTGCTACTGCTCGACGAGCCGTGCTCGGCGCTCGATCCGATCTCGACGGGACGCGTCGAAGAGTTGATCGCCGAGCTAAAAAACGATTACACGGTGGTCATCGTGACGCACAATATGCAGCAGGCGGCGCGCTGTTCCGACTACACGGGGTACATGTACCTCGGCGAGCTGATCGAGTTCGGCGATACCGAAAAGATATTCATCAAGCCCGTCCGCAAGGAAACCGAGGACTACATCACCGGCCGCTTCGGCTGATGCAATAAGGAGGCAACCATGTCGGACAAGCATCTGTCGAGTCAATTCGACGCGGATCTCAACCTCGTTTCGTCGAAGGTTTTGGAAATGGGCGGCCTTGTCGAAGCGCAGATCACGCGCGCGATGCAGGCGCTGAACGAATTCGACACCGGCATCGCCGATCAGGTGATCCTGGCCGAGGAAACGGTCAATACGATGGAAGTCGAGATCGACGAAGAGTGCAGCAACGTCATCGCACGCCGCCAGCCGGCCGCGCGCGACCTGCGCCTCTTGCTCGCCATCTCGAAGACGATCACAAACCTCGAGCGGGCCGGCGACGAAGCCGAGAAGATCGCGAAGCGCGTCAAGCGTTTGACCGAAGACGGCGCCGCACGGACGGTCAACATCGCCGAGATCAAGGTTTCCGGCGATATGGCCGTGTCGATCCTGCGCCGCGCGCTCGATGCATTCGCGCGGCTCGATACGGTCGCCGCCGCGCAGATCGTGCGCGACGACAAGGCGATCGACGAGGAATTCCGCGCGTTCGTGCGCAAGCTTGTCACGTACATGATGGAAGACCCGCGCACAATTTCGGCGGGGCTCGAATTCCTGTTCATTGCAAAGGCGATCGAGCGTATCGGCGACCATTCGAAGAACATCGCCGAGTTCATCATCTACATCGTCAAGGGGACCGACGTGCGACACAAGCCGCGCGACGCCCTCGAACGCGAAGCCCTTAGTTAATAAACGTATTAAACGTCTCAAGAGGTAGGTGACGATGCCGAGCAGCATTCTCATCATTGAAGATGAGCCCGCCATTTCCGAACTGATTTCGGTCAACCTGCAGCACGCGGGGCATTGCCCGATTCGCGCCTACAACGCGGAACAGGCGCAGTCGCTGATCAGCGACGTACTGCCCGATCTGGTCTTGCTGGACTGGATGTTGCCGGGCAAGTCGGGCATTGCCTTCGCGCGCGATCTGCGTAGCAACGAGCGCACGAAGCACATCCCGATCATCATGCTGACGGCACGTGGCGATGAGCAGGACAAGGTGCTCGGCCTCGAAATCGGCGCCGACGACTACGTGACGAAGCCGTTTTCGCCGAAGGAGCTGATGGCGCGAATCAAGGCCGTGCTGCGTCGGCGCGCGCCGCAGCTGACCGAGGACCTCGTCGCCATCAACGGGCTCAAGCTCGATCCGGCCACGCATCGCGTCGCGGCGCACGCGTCCGGCAGCGAGGTCAAGCTCGATCTCGGCCCGACTGAGTTCCGGCTGCTGCACTTTTTCATGACGCACCCGGAGCGCGTGCACAGCCGTACGCAATTGCTCGATCAAGTCTGGGGAGACCATGTCTTCGTCGAAGAACGCACAGTCGACGTGCACATCAAGCGGTTAAGGGCGGCACTGAAGCCGGCGGGGTGCGATGCTATGATCGAAACGGTGCGCGGCAGCGGCTATCGTCTCGCCAAGAGCGCTTAATACGCTTGAGCACGCTTTAGCGCTCCTGGGCGGCGCCTGCCCGCGGTGCTGGCATCGACGCTCGCCATCGCCGCACGCCTTTCATCCGGTTCACCGATTCTCGCCATGAATATCATTTGGGCGCGCTCGATCGTATCGCTCTTGCTGCTTGCAGTCGTATGCGCGGCGATCGCAGCCGTCACGAGCGTGCGCACGGCCTTAACGATCGCGGCGTTTGCACTCATCGCGCAGACGCTGTTCTCGACCTACCATACCGAACGTCTGTGGCGCTTGCTCGATGCGCCCGTCTACGGCGAAGTGCCGAGCGCGCCTGGCGTGTGGGGCGAAATCTACTATCGGCTGCATAAGCTCGCCAAGCGCTGGCACGCGCAGGTGCGCCAAGTCGAGCAGCAGCATTCGCGCTTCATTCAGGCAATCCAAGCTTCGCCCAACGGCGTCGCAATGCTGGACGATCACGACCAGATCGAATGGTGCAACGCGATCGCCGAGCAGCATTTCGGCCTCGACGCGAAACGCGACCTGCGTCAGCACATCACGCATCTCGTGCGGCATCCCGATTTCGTTCGCTATCTGAATTCGCATCATTACGACGAAATGCTCATCATGCGCGGCATGGGAGACAAGCGGCAGAACGTGCTCTCCGTCCAGGCGTTTCCCTACGGCGAAAATCGCAAGCTGGTGCTCTCGGCCGATATCACGGAGCTCGAGCGAACCGATGCAATGCGGCGCGATTTCGTTGCGAACGTCTCGCACGAATTGAAGACGCCGCTCACCGTGCTCTCGGGCTTTTTAGAAACGCTGCGCGAAATTCCGCTGGAACAGGTCGATCGCGACCGCTACTTAGAGCTGATGGATCAGCAGGCCTTGCGCATGCGCAACATCGTCGACGACTTGCTCGTGCTCGCCAAGCTCGAGGGCGATGCGAAGCCGCCGAGCGACCAACCGATCGACATGCGCGCCGTCATCGCTCATCTGAGAGAGGATGCCGCCACGCTCTCGGGCGGGCGCCATCGTATCGCATTCGCGGCTGACGAAGGCTTGACCGTCACCGGCGTCGAAATCGAGGTGTTGAGTGCATTGGGCAATCTGGTGACGAACGCGGTTCGCTACACGCCGGACGGCGGCTCGATCGAGGTGGCTTGGAAGCAGGTTGCCAAGGAAGCCGTGTTTTTGGTGACCGATACCGGTTTCGGCATCCCCGCGGCCGACATTCCGCGCTTGACCGAGCGCTTCTACCGCGTCGATCGCAGTCGCTCGCGCGATACGGGCGGCACGGGCTTGGGGCTGGCCATCGTCAAGCATGTGTTGCAGCGGCACGACGCGACGCTCGAAGTGAAGAGCGAAGAAGGCAGGGGCAGCACGTTTAGCGTGCGCTTTCCCGCGAACCGCTCGGTACGCCGCCAGCCGGTACACGCGTGAACCGAACGCCTTAGCAGCCGAACTTTAGGAGCAAGCCCGCTTGTGCGTTGCGCGACGTTTTGCCGGGACGGCTGCGGCGATAGTGGCCGTCGCTTTGCATGACCCACGCCGCTTGATTGTCGCCGAGCAGTGCCGATAGCCCCTCGGCGATAACGCGCCGTTTCAGGCGCCGATCGTTGATTGGGAATGCGACCTCTACCCGGCGGAAGAAGTTGCGGTCCATCCAATCGGCGCTCGACAGGTACACGCGCTCGTTGCCGGCGTCAAAGAAATAGAAGATGCGGTGATGCTCGAGAAAGCGCCCGACGATCGAGCGCACGGAGATATTCTCCGAAAGCCCCTGGACGCCGGGCTGCAGCGAGCAGACGCCGCGCACGATCAAATCGATCTTGACGCCCGCTTGCGACGCTTCGTACAGTTCGGCAATGACGGTCGGCTCGAGCAGGGCGTTCATCTTCGCGACGATGCGCGCCTTCTTGCCCGCGCGCGCGTGATCGGCTTCGGTGCGGATCGCCTCGATGAGCTTCGGATGCAGCGTGAAAGGCGACTGCCAGAGATCGTGCAGCTTCAGTTCGCCGCCGATGCCCGTCAGTTGCTGGAACACGTGGTGGACGTCTTCGCAGATGCGTTGATCGGCCGTCATCAGGCCGAAGTCGGTATAAAGGCGGGCCGTGCGCGGGTGATAGTTGCCGGTGCCTAGGTGCGCGTAACGCTTGAGCATCGACTTGCCGTTTTCGACGGTGCGGCGCACGACCAGCATCATCTTCGCGTGGCACTTATGGCCAACGACGCCGTATACGACGTGCGCACCGACGGCCTCGAGTTGCGAGGCCCAATTGATGTTGGTCTCTTCGTCGAAGCGCGCGAGCAGCTCGACGACGACAGTCACTTCCTTGCCATTGCACGCCGCCTGCATGAGCGCGTCCATGAGCGGCGAATCGGTGCCTGTACGATAGATCGTCTGCTTGATCGCGACGACGTTCGGGTCTTGCGCGGCCTGCAGCAATAGCTCGAGCACGGGCTGGAAGCTTTCGTACGGATGATGGAGCAGAACGTCGCCTTGATCGAGCGTATCGAACAAGTTCATCGCATTTGCGATCGAGGCCGGCATCGTGGGCACGTGCGGAACGAATTTCAGGTCCGGCCGATCGACGAGCTCGGGCAACTGCATGAGCCGCACGAGATTGACCGAGCCGTCGACGCGATAGCAGTCCTTCTCGGTCAAGCCGCTTTCGTCGAGCAGGCGCCGAACCAGATGCGGCGGCGTGTCGGCCGACACTTCGAGACGCACGGCGTTGCCGAGATGGCGCGCGGGCAGCTCGCCTTGCAGCGCGACGCGCAAGTTCGTGATTTCATCTTCATCGACGAACAGTTCGCTGTTGCGTGTGATCCGAAACTGGTTGCAACTGCGGATCGTCAGATACGGAAACAGCTCGTGGACGAAGCGCTGCATGAACGAACTGAGCAGCACAAAGCCGTAGGCGAAGCCCGACAGCGCCTGCGGCATGTGCACGAGCCGCGGCAAGGCGCGCGGCGCCTGCACGATGCCCATCACGGCTTGGCGGCCGAATGCATCCTTGCCCTCTAGCTCGACGACGAAGTTCAAGCTCTTGTTGAGCACGCGTGGAAACGGGTGCGCGGGATCCAGGCCGATCGGCGTCAGCACCGGCAACAACTCATCGGCGAAATAGGCGCGCGCCCATTCCGTTTGGGCGTCCGTCCACGATTCCGAGCTATGAAAGTAGATGCCTTCCTGCTCGAGCGCCGGCAGCACGGTTTCGTGCAGCATCGTGTACTGCCGATTCACGAGCCTGTGCGCGCGCTCGACGACCAGATCGTAGACGTGCTGCAGCGACATGCCGTCGGGTGACAGGGCGCCCGGGTTGTCGCGCATTTGCTCCTGCAGGCCCGCCATGCGGACTTCGAAGAATTCGTCGAGGTTGCTGCTCGAAATGCAAATGAAGCGCAGGCGCTCGAGCAGCGGCACGGAAGGATCGGCGGCTTGCGCGAGCACGCGCTCGTTGAAGCTGAGAATGCCTAGCTCGCGGTTTAGCAGGGGATAACGCAGCGACATCGGTAGGGGATGAGAAGGGTCGGATGAAGAAACGAAAGGACGCTCGGACATTCTCATGGTTCGGTGTCATTGCGATGAAATGCGATACTGGCACTCATTTTACGGGCATTTGGGGGCGCTTTGACAATGCCGCCTGCGCCAAGGGAGCCATGGGGGAGCCATGTCCGGCGGTTCGCGCCGCAGCATGCGTTAGCGCATGCTGCATACGCGATGCCACATTCGCTCACCGAGGCGAAATACTATGTGCTTAAAATGGCGTCTTTCAACAGCGCTACGCCGGCCTTGACTAACCGCCAGGGCCGGTCGTGCGCGTGTATGTACGGGAGCTCGCTTTCCTAATGCCCAATACCCCGCACCTTCTTGCATCGGTCGATCTCGGCTCGAACAGCTTTCGGCTCATTGTCGGGCGCGTCGAGGAAACGCCTGCCGGCGCGCAGATCTACCAAGTCGACGCACTGCGCGAGGCGGTGCGGCTGGCCGCGGGGCTCTCGGCCGACAAGATGCTCGACCGCGCATCGCAGGTGCGCGCGTGGGATGCGCTCAAGCGCTTCGGCGAGCGGCTGCGCGATTTTCATCCCGACCAGGTACGGGCTGTCGCGACGAACACGCTGCGTGTCGCCAAGAATGCAGCTGAATTTCTCGTCGAAGCGCAAAGCGCACTCGGGTTCCCGATCGAAGTCATCGCGGGCCGCGAAGAAGCGCGGCTGATCTACGCCGGGGCAGCGCATTCCGTGCCGGCGATCTCGGGCAAGCGGCTGGTTGTCGATATCGGCGGCGGCTCGACCGAGTTCATCATCGGCCAGCACTACACGCCGCTTGTCATGGAAAGCTTGTACATCGGCTGCGTGAGCCATAGCCGCACGTTCTTCCCGGCCGGCAACGTCGACGATTACACGATGCGTCAAGCCGAGCTCGCGGCCAAGCGGGAAATCCAGATTATTTCGCGCGAATACAAGCAGGCCGGGTGGGATCAGGCGATCGGTTCCTCGGGCACCGCGCGGGCGCTGGCCGAACTCGTCGAAGCCAACGGCTTCAACGATCCCGGCATTACGCACGGCATTTCACGCGGCGGGCTGGAACGGCTCAAGCGCGCGCTCATCAAGGCCGAGAACGTCAACCGGCTCAAGCTCGTCGCGCTCAAGCCCGATCGCGTGCCAGTGCTCGCCGGCGGCTTGTCGATCATGCTGGCCGTGTTCGAGGAGCTCGGGATCGATTACGTCGATACAACCGACGGGGCGCTGCGTCTCGGCGTCTTGTACGACCTGCTCGGCCGCACACAGCATGAAGACATGCGGGCAGTGACGGTCGAAGGCTTCATGCGCCGTTACGGCGTGGATCGTGCGCAGGCGGAGCGGATCGGCGCTCTGGCGGTCGGGTTTTACGATCAGCTCGGCGAGCCCGATCCCGAGCGCGTGGAAGAAGCGCGCGTGTTTTTGGGCTGGGCGGCTGCGTTGCACGAGATCGGCTTGTCGATCTCGCACAGTGCCTATCACAAGCATTCCGCCTATATCGCGAGCAACGCCGACATGCCCGGCTTCTCGCGCACCGACCAGGCGCGGCTGGCGGCGCTCGTGCTTGGGCATGCCGGCAAACTCGGTAAGCTCTCGCAAGCGCGCGAGGTCGAATGGCCGCTGCTGTTTTGCCTGCGGCTCGCGGCGCTACTGTGCCGCCGGCGCACGGAGGTCGGGCTGCCCGGCATTCGCGTGGCGAAATCGAAAGGCGGCTACGAGGTGCGGTTGCCCAACGATTGGGTCGCCGGCAATCCCTTGACCGATTACAGCTTGATTCAGGAAGCGGCGGAGTGGGAGAAGGTCGGCATCCACTATCGCGTCATCTATACGGACGAATAAGCGACGTTCGTGGCCCGTATGCCCGTATGCCCGTATGCCCGTGTGGACGTGTGGACGTGTGGACGTGTGGCCTGTCCTGGCCGGATGCAGCGCGGCGTCCACCGCGCGTCATCTTGTTAGCCGAGGAAGTGACGGGCGTAGCGTGCGTTGATATCGGCGAGACGGAACAGCGTCAGAAAATCGGCGCAGTTGAAGTCAGGGTCCCAAGCCGGTGCACCGCAAATTTTCGCGCCCAGACGCAGATAGCCTTTGACGAGCGGCGGCGGCGCGACCCGCACGCCCGTGCGCAGTTCGTCGACCGGCAGCGGGGTATGCGCGAACACGCGGTACTCGGGGCTCGTCAGCGAGTTTTCGCGCAGAGACTCGTACAAGTTTGCGGCGAAATGGCCGCCGTCGGCCATCGGCACGCTCGCGCAGCCTAGCATCGTCTCGTAGCCGTTTTGCATCATGTAGGTGCCGAGGCCGCCCCATAGCGACATGATGACCGAACCGGCGCGATAGTCCTTGTGGACGCACGAGCGGCCCACTTCGACCATCTTCGAGCGCAGGTGCGCCAAGCGCGACAGATCGAATTCGCCTTCCGCATACAGGCGTCCGATGCGAGCGGCTTGATGCGGCGGCAGCACGCGGTAGGTACCGACAACTTTCAGCGTGTCGAGATCGCGTACGAGTAGATGATCGCAATAGGCGTCGAACTGATCGACATCGAGGCCGGCGGGGCCGGAGACGTTCGCGCCCATTTCTTCGGCGAAGACACGGTAGCGCAGGCGTTGCGCCTCGCGCAGATCCTCGTCGGTGCGCGCCCACGCCACTTGCAGACGATGCTCTTGCGTGACGGTTTCTTGCTCGCGCGGCAGACGGCGGCGCGAATCGAGCGGAATCGAAGCGAGGGGCAGGGTGGGCATCGGCAGGTCTCGCATAGAGGTTTCCTGGTTCCTAATGACTATGAAAGGAATATTGGGGCTTCGCCAATGTAGTAACGGGCGATGACGTTTGCATGGCAAACGCGTGTCGATGCGATGACATGTCGCGCTGCCGACACGCACGCTTCACGATGGCTACACTAAGTCGGGCGAAATGACGGCTCGTACGGTCACATGGTTCGGACCGTTGCGCCCGGGGCTGCCGCGCTCGCGGCTCGCGAGCCACCAGAGGCCGCCTTTCTTGATTGTCCATTCGCCGCTGTGGCCTGTGACGAGCCGCGCGGCGACCTGGCCGAGGGTTGGCTGATGCCCGACGACGACCACCGTGGAAGCAATGCCTTCGGGCCATTTCACGGCTTCGAGCACGGCCTCGACTGTGGTGCCGGGCGCGATGAGGGTTTCTGTCCGGTATTGATCCGTCAGCGTTTCGACGGTTTGGACGGTACGCACGGCGGGGCTCGCGAGAATCATCGCTTCGGGGGGAAGGCGTTGCCTGAGCCATTTCGCGACGGTTTGCGCTTGTTTGCGCCCGCGCGTGGTGAGTTGGCGCGCGAGGTCGCTCGAGGCCGTATCCTCGGCTTCGGCGTGGCGCCAGAGAATCAACTCCATGTCGTTGCCTCCTGTCGCTTGCGGCGCGCGAACGCGCCATCGGTTTCGGACGCAGAAACGGCTGAGGAAAGGATCGGAGTCCTACGATTTTTGACGCTGGCCGCCGCGACGTCGCCGCGATTGACCCAGGGTCGCGGGACGGCTAGAATCGCGGTTTCGTCGGAGCGTAGCGCAGCCTGGTAGCGCATCTGATTTGGGATCAGAGGGTCGTAGGTTCGAATCCTATCGCTCCGACCATAATATACAAACAAACGCTTTGTCATCGGCCAGCCGTCCAACGTCGGGTGGCCGGCACGGCGGCCTATCTATATCTAGCATATCTATCTCGCGGCGGTTGACGCCAGGCGGGTAGAAAATGCGGGCCCAGACGAGCTTCGCGCTGTCCCACGGCGCGTGCGTCTCGATCAGCTCCATCCGGGCACGGTCTTTCGCCGCTTCGGGATGATCGCAGTGCGCGAGCCACTCGCACACGCGCTGTACGAGGGCGATGGAATCGTCGTCAAGGCCACGATCGAGTGCGCTTTGCGCGGCGGCAATCCCGTAGGCGACCGCCTCCTCGAAGGCCCCCGCGAGTGCAAAATGTTCAGCGACGTTCAGTGCATGCGGTCCGGCCACACTATCGCACCCTGACACGAGCGCACGTGCGACGCGCGCATGATTGCGCCGTGCGCTGGCACGTGGCATCGATTCGTAGGCGGCATCGCGAATCAGCGCGTGACGGAACGTATACGAGGCGCCGCCAAGTCGGTGCCGCGCATAGATGATCCGGGCTTCTTGCAGACGTTGCAGATGGTCGCGCAGCACAGCGGGCTCGTGCGTTGAGGCCGCGGCGAGCAGCGCGTCATCCGCCTCCATGCCGATCGTCGCGGCTAACTGCGCGGTATCGCGGGCGCCATCGACGCGATCGAAGGCGAGCTCGAGCATATCCTTCAAACTACTGGGCAGCGGGTAATGGTCGGTCGACGACAATCCGCGCAACGGCTGGCCGGGCTCGGTCAATGCACCGCTCACGATAAGCTCTCGCACGATTTCCTCGACGAACAAAGGGATGCCGGCCGTGCGCTCGGCAAGCAACTCGAGGGATATCGGGTCGATGCCGGGGCGATCGAGCAACGACGCAAGCATGATGCGGGTATCGCTGCGCGAGAGGCGACGCAGCGTCAGGCGTGTAGTGCTTTTGCGCCAACGCGCGAGTCCCTCGGGGCGCGTCGTCAGCATCATGCCGAGTTTCGACGCCGTATTCGGCTGCAGCAGCAGCTTGAGAAAATCAGCGCTTGTCTTGTCGATCCACTGCACGTCTTCCACGACGAGCAGTACAGGCCGGCCTTGGCCGACCGACAGGATCAGTTGGCGCAATATGTCGAAGAGCAGCGCCTGCCGGGGTGCGACCGAGCGTTGAGTATCGGCCGGAGCACGCACGCCGAGCCACGCCGCGAGCGTGGCCCGAATTGCGGCGCGATCGCCTTGGCATGGCGCGATCATCGCGTCGATCGCGGCAAGCGCGTCGTCGGTATTGCCGTCGAGATCGATTTGGCCGTGCGCGGCGATCGCCCGCAAGACGGGAAAGAGCGCATGATTCGTTCTCTCCGACAGGCAAGTGCAAAAGAGCGCGGCATAGCCGCGCGCGCGGATCGTTTCGGCCACCTCGTAGACGAGCCGCGACTTGCCGATGCCTGCCTCGCCCACAACGAGCTGGGCCATTGCGCGAGCACCGGTCTTTGCGAGGTCCGCGCGCGCGAATGACTCCCAGGCCCGCAGCAGCGTGCCGAGTTCCCGTTCGCGCCCCACGAGGCGCAGCGAACGCGATTGCTGCTCGAGTGCGTCGAAGAGTGCATGTTCGTGCCGCTCGCCGTGCAGCGCGTAGACGGGCTCGGGCGGAGATCCGGCGCGTGTCAGCACGAACGGTGTTAGCGCGCAGAGCGCGTGGCGCTCTAACGAGCGCCACGCCGCTTCCGTTAGCAGAATGCGGCCGGGGGGAGCGAGACGCATCAGTTTCGCGGCCGTCGATGGGGTTGCGCCGCCCGGAGATAGTGCGCTGTGAGCGAGCGCGGGGCCGACGTGAATGGCTGCGCTCAGTTCGATGCGCCAGCGCGAAGCGGCGCGAAGGCCGTCTTCGGTGTTCGGCGCAGCCAGCGCGAGCGCCGCATGGCGCATCATATCGAGCGCCGCGCGTGCTGCCCGACGCGCCGGCTGGTCCACCCCGAATTGCGAGCTGAAGTGAAAGAGCGCCGCGTCTCCCATATGGCTGGCGACATGGGCGCCGTACCCGACGGCGATGTCCGAGCATCGCGTGAGCCACTGTGCTTCATAGCGCCCCAGCGCGTCATGTAACCCGGCCTCATTGGGCGCCGGCACGTCGCCGATCGCCGCAACACGGCAGCACAGCGCGGTGATTTGACGGTACTCGCCGTCCTGCGGGGCCGCGAGATCGGGGGGGTGCCCGGCACCGAGCGATTCGTAGCCTGGGTGACGGTAATCGAGCTCGCCCACGAGTGCGGCGAAATGCAATGACCGGAATTCGGCGGCGAGCACATGCGCCGATTGGGCGCGCTGATGGGGATCCTTGCTGAGCGCGTGGCGTAGGACCGTCCCGAGCGGGTGCGCGGCGATCGCGGGCGGCAGCGCGACATCGACCGGACTCAATTGCTGATAGAGAATATCGGCAATGCTCGGCCCCTGCATGACGGGGCGGCCGGTCAGGCATTCGATGACGACGAGGCCCCACGCATAGAGATCGCTTTTGGCCGTAGGCGATTGATCACGCAACTGCTCCGGCGCACAGTATTGCGGCGAACCTAGTAACTCGCCTGTTTGCGTGAGCGTAACGCCGTCGTGACGTTCGCTGCCGGACACAAGCGCACCGATGCCGAAGTCGAGAATCTTGGCGTAAAGCGCGTTATCGCGCACCGTCACCATGATGTTTTGCGGCTTTAGATCGCGGTGCACGACGCCTTGATCGTGAGCGGCCGCGAGTCCCTCGAGTACCTGCGTCATTAGCCGGCCTGTCGTGGCGGCGCTCATTGCCCCCTCCGACACCAGCAGGTCTCGCAACGTCCTTCCTTGCACGAGCTCGAAGACGACGAACGGAGCACCTTCGTCGGTCTGCCCCTGGTCGAGCAGCGCAACCACATGCGGGTGATCGAGCGATGCGCACAATTGTGCCTCGCGCTTGAACCGCGCACGGGCGCGGGCGCGCTCTCCGGCATGGCACCCCTCTTCCTCATGCAGCAGTTTGACGGCGACAAGCGCGCCTGAATCGATCCGCGTCGCACGGTAGACCGTTCCGCTCCCGCCCGCCCCGATCGGCGCTTCGAGCCGATACTGATGCGTTGCGCAAAGCAAGGCGGGCGCGTGGACGGCGTGCGATGACGTATGCGGGGCGTGCACCGACCGCGGCGCAGACGCATCCGGGTTGGTACTCCACGCAACCGGCGGGGGCGCTCGCATGGCGTTCGTCAAGTCTCGCCGGACCGGGATTCAATGCCCTGTGCGTCGCTTTCCGGCGCCGCCTGGGTGGCCGTCAGCGACTGGCACTCGAGCGTATCGCCACGAAAGACTCGAAACGATACGGCGCCGAAGCGCACGCTGCCGCGCCGGCGCTCGACGAGCTCGACGTCGGCTAACCCCGGCAACGCCGCGAACTGCGCGCGCGCACGGTGGATTTGCACATTGACGTGTGGGACGTCGATGCCGAGCATGCGGGCGAGCGCTTCGACGTCCACCCAGCCTTGCGACGCGGTATCGTAGCCCCTTTTTGCATCGGCATAACGTAGGCGCGCGAGCGTGACTAGGCAGTAGTGATGCGCTCGCTCGCCGAGGTCGACGGTGCCGCCGCGCATGTGCAGGCAAGCGCGGACGTGTTCTTCGTCCTGGCTCACCGCAAAATCCATGCGTTGAGGCGGCGCAAGGAGATCGTCAGGTGCAACCACGAGAAGCGTGGGATCGCCGGCGGTCGGCAGATCGATGGGGTCGCCGAGTTCGGCGACTTGCCACCAGACTCCGCGAGACTTGCCGAAGCAGATGAGATCGCCTTCGGTCAGCTTCGCGATCTGGCCATGCCGCAGCAACGTTCCTGATACAAGGGTGCCGTTGCTGCTGTAGTCGTGTAACTCCCAGCCTCCTCGGCGCCATCGGATATGCGCGTGGACGCGAGACACACAAGGGTCGGGCAATACGGTATCGCAGCGGATGCTGTCTCTGCCGAACACGTGATGAGCGCGCAATCGACAGTATTCCGCGGACACGGCGTTCTTCAGCGTGGCCATTGGCACATCTTTTCCTCGTTCGCCTGAGTTCGGCATCGGCACATACGAACGGCCGATCAGGCGATTGGTCTCTTTTTGGTGAATGAAATTACCCTTTCACGCTCTCGTAATGCCATTCATGACGACTATCGTATTCCGGGTCAATGAGCCAGGATACGACGGCCGCTCCGGAAAACGCCGAATACCCGATTACCGGGAAATTCCCCTCGGGCCGTTCAACAATCTAGATGGCGAGGAAGTGTTGCATGAGAATGCATTTAGAAGCAAGCCATCTGCGCGGCGCGAGGCAAGAAAACGATTTCACGTTCGAGCGTGCGGGCCGGCCGAATGGTGCGTGTAATTTCTTTCGACGATGAGATAACAGTCGGTGTTATGGCGTGTAATTGAAGTTGCGCTTGCCGAGAACCACTATGCGTTCACTCGCTGCGCAGTTGAACGAATCGATTGCCGGGCGCGGCGGCAAAGAGAAGCACGCCGGCGCCGGAAATTCTCGCGAAATTGCGTTGCGAGCGCGAGCTTCACCGAGCGGCGCCCTTGATCTGAAGCGGGCCGTAATGAAGCCGCCTACTTTTCCAATGCTGATTAGACCAAAGGAGTTATCGATGTCCGCGCTCACATTCACCAATACCACGCAATATATCGCTCAGTTTGTCGTCAAGAAGGGCGAGCAGGTCGTTGCCCGTCTGCCGGGGATTGCGCCGAACGCAACGCTCTCGGTGCCGTCTAACGACACTTATCAGGTCACGGCGACGACGATTCTCGAAAATAACACCTATACGTCGGCGCCCGCCACGGTGAGCGGCGCGAGTGGTTTCCTTGCGCAAGTGAAGCAGAACTGCTCGCAGGGGACCTATGACTTCGAAATGCTGGTCCAGCCGAGCAGCGCAGCCGACCAACTGGTGTTTCAGAAAACGACGATCGGGCCGGTGACGTTCAACATCTTCAAGAATGGCACGCTTCTGCAAACCGTCGTCGTGCCCGATTCTTTCCGCAACCGCACGATTCAGATCGGCAGTTCTTATTCGATCTATGCGGTCATCAACGGTGTGACCACCTGCATGGTTAACACCACTAATCCCGATGCTGTGATCACGGCGCTCACGAACAACACCGACCTCGAGGCGGGGTACTCGACACTCTCCGTGGTTTGAGCGGGCTTTAATTTGTCGCTTGGCGCCAGGCACCCAGCTTGAGACTACGTGGGTGCCCGGCACTTTCTCGAGATCGCCGCATAGCCGCCGGCTGACCTGCGAGCCAGCCCGTGCTGCGCGTAGTTCGCCCGAGGATTGGATTTATGACCGCGCTTTCACCCAGAGACGTGTTCGCCGTCCGAAACGAAACCGAAGAGCCCGCGCGCTTGTGGCTGATGTGCTCGGGATACCGCGTGTGGGACGTCTGGATTGCCCCGCGCGGCGGCGTATCGGCTCCGGCGTTTCCGCCCGAGCGAATGACGCTCGAGGGCACGCTCGTTGAACAGCGCACGCAGGTAGCGTATTGCGCGACTACGGCGCCGAGTCCGTCGTCCGGCACCGTAGTCGCCGCACTCGACCGTCAAAGCGGCGCGAACCTGCTGACGCTGAGAGAGGACGAGAGCGCAGTGCCGAACACATTGCGCATCTCGAACACGTGCGGCGGAGCACTCGATTTCGTCGTGCGCTATTGCAACAGCCCGTATGCGGCGGCGGGGTTCGTCGATGCCGACGGGAGGGTGGATCTAAAGTACGACGCGCTTGCGATCGTCGTGACGATAAACGGCATAAGCGTGCCGCGCGAACTCAATGGCTCACAAAGCCGATGGTCGGTTCGCCGGCATGTCGGCGAAGCGGGCGTCGTGCTCACGCTCGCCGAGGTGAACCGGGACGATGCGGGACGGTATTGAACACAAGTGGCGCGCGAACGACTCGCGCCGAACAACGAACGATTCGCATGCGGAGGCCATCCTTATGCCTTACCTCGACACACATCCGGTTGCCCAGCAGGTGACCGGGAACGACGAAACGCCGGCTGAGAACCTGCCGCTGATGCCGCTCGTGCCTGCCCAAGGCGGTGCCGTCGTGCCCTCGGGTATTCACCTGCTCGTCTGCCGCCAACAAATCGCTCTGCAGGTCCGGTGGACACCGACGGCGAATGGCGTCGGCGCTACGTTGTCGGTGCTGCAAACCAGCGGGCCGGGTTCGCCGCGCACTGCCGGGGCGACGCTCGCAGGCACATCGCCCGGCACATGCTTCGCGGTAATGCCATTCGGCGAACGGGCTGCTTCGGTCACGCTGACGCTGCAACTCAGAGAAAGCACGTCGGGCGGCAGCGGTTCGATGCAAAGAAAACTCGTGGCCAGCTACCCGCTTAGCGAGTCAGAAGCGGCTCAAGTGTGCATCGGGACGTGGCCGATCACGTCGGCCGGTGCATGAACGCGACGGAGGCACGCATGAGCGAATTGATCGACGACTTGGCGGTGCACCCAGACCCCATAGGCAGCTGGGACATCACTGCGCGATATCAGATCGCGCTGCATGTGAGCTGGCATTGGAGGGACGATGGCACGTCTGTCTGGATCGAGGGAAAGCAGCGCTCCGGTCCCGGGGCGGGATTGGAATACGGCGCACAGCTCTGGCTCGACGACGTCGATAAGCGCGTGGCCGAGTGGGCGTTCGGTTCGCCGGAACAGCAAATCGAAGTGACGCTGCGCCTGCAGCCGCGCGCGCTCCCCGGTTCGCAAGAGGCAGTGTTGTACGCAAATGTCCCGCTATCGGAGCAAGAGTTCTTCAACAGTGCGATCTCGGCTTATCCGTTCAAGCCCGCGCCGCCGGTGCCGCCCAAGCCGCCGGTTCCGCCTGAGCTGCCGTCACCCGGTGACGACACGATCGTAGAAGCGCTGCCGGGCGCGGCCGACCTATTGCCGTTTCTCTGGCTGCGTCCGCCGACGCCCTGCGAGCAACTCGATGCGCGGCATCGTTACATGATCGTACTCGACGCGCCATCGCTCGCTCTATTCAAGCAGCTCGCCGCGATTTCCGGAGCGGATGGCGCAAAGCAAAAGCGCGAAGCCGCCACGGCGTTTCGGACGAACACGCAGCCGACGCCGGCCGCGACCTTCATCGCGACAATCGGGATGCTGCCGACGAACGTCAGCGAGTTGCTCTCGATCAGGGGCCAGCTTCTGGCGATCGACGGGCCGCGCTCGCTGCAATACCTGGACGAGCGCGCGGCTGAACTGCTCGGCAAGCCGGTGTCGGACTTCCTCGCGCAGGATGCCGTGCAGACGGCGCGCGGAAACATCTGGCAAACCGTCGCCACGCTGGCGCTCGTCGGCACATCGGCGGACGCGGCGCTTGCGGCCCAGCTCGTCGACCTATTGCGGACCTTCCATTATCTCGACGCGCTGAACGCGTGCGACGAGACACTCGGAAAGGAGACGGTACGCCATGAGACGTTGCTCGCCACGCCGGCATTGCCCGACAGCGCCGGGGCCTGGGGCCTGTCCGCTAGCGTGCCGGCCGGCGGCGAAGAGGATGCCGGATCGGCCGATGTCACCGGCCGATGGACCGTGCTCGGCGTCGGAGAACTCGCGCTCGTGCGCCACCGGCTGACCGGCTACGCAGCCGGCGAGCTGGCCGAGGTGGTCAATCTGATGCCCCGCGAGCGCCAAGAACGACATGAACGCAGCGTCGCGGCGAGCGAAACGAAGAGCGGCTCGCGTGACGAGCACAGCCGCGTCGATGAAGAGACGACGCAGCGGGAGACGGCGAACGAGCTGGCGGATACCCTGAAGGAGCTGATGAGTGCCCAAGGGCTCGTGCGCAATCTAACCGACGTCACGCCGAGCTACAGTAATCTGAATCTCATGTTGTCGGGCTCGGCGGCCGAAGGCGCAGCGCAACTCGCGCTCGATTCGAACAACGCCGCCCGCTTGGCGCAGCGGATGAGCGAGGCGGCCGTGCGAAAGCTGGCCGACCGCGCGAGCCGTCAGCGCAGTGAAGTATGGCGCGAGTGGCGGGAAAGGAGGGCATCGCAATGCATCGACAACGCGCAAGGAGAGCGCCTGGTCGGCGTCTATCGCTGGGTCGACAGGCTGATGGCCGTGTGGCTCAAGCGGCAGGGCGGGCGGATCGTGCTGGCGTTGCAGATCGATTCGCCCGCGCAGCAGTGGATCGCGCAAGTCGCCGCGCTCGGGCCGATTGCGCTCGACGAGCCCGCGCCGCTGCCCGCGTTTGCGACGCCGGACGGCCAGGGCTATGCGTCGATTACGCCGACGAACTATCAGAGCCTCGGCGCGCAATACGGTCTGACGGATTTGCCCGCGCCGCCGGCCGGAACTATCGTCGTCAGCGCGCAGATCAACCGGGCGACCGTGGCCGATGCATCGCTGCTCAGGGTGCCGGATGGTTACGTCATCGCATCGGGTACTGCGTCGCTGGCGCTTGCGGACGCATCGTTCGGCGTCGTGGCGAACGTAGGCGGCTGCGATTTACCCGCGCATGCCCCCACAGCACCGGTGGCGGTGACGATCACCGTGCCGGCAGCCACGTCGTCGAAGAGCGTCGGCGCGCCGAGCGCGATGCCGCCCGCGCCGCCCACTGCGTGGCTGCAGACGACGACGTTCGGCGGTCCGGTCATCGGGCTCACCGGTCGGGTGCCTGTCACTGTCATCACGGACGCGCCGCTCTTCGGCTTAAGCGTCGAGCTTAGCTGCGACCGTATGGTATTGACCGATAAGGAGGCGACGGTCGATCCGCTGATGGTCGATTGGCAAATGCGCGTCTACAACCGACTGCTCGACGCGTGGCAGGTACGCATGCGGGCCTATGATGTCGAGCTTTCGCGCCGCATCGAACGGGCGAGTGCCGGCCGCACTGACGAGATCCAGCGCGAGACGCTGCGGCGCGAATCGGTCGTGTTGCTGTCGAGCACGCGGGATGCAATCGGAACTTCAGTCTGGGATACCTGTATCGAATGGTCTTCGATGAGTTGGCAGTACGATTCGCCCGCGAGCGGCGCGAGTCCATATCCCGCACACGCGCCTGAAAGCCGCGTATTCACGGAATGCGCATCGGCGCGTTTATTTCGAGCCTTTCTCCATGCAAAAGCGGCCGCCGTCCTGCTGCCGCTAAAACCGGCGCGTCAGACTGAGTTGCTTTACGCACTGCAATGGCAGGCGAACTGGCCCGCTCCCCCGACACCGTTGAACGGCTTTGCAGCCGATGTGCCCGTCAGCGAATCCACGGTCCCGTTGCTCGAAGCGCAACGCACGAGCAGTGCGCAGATCTTGGGGGCGACGCCGCCCTGGACGCTGCGCTTGCCATTGCCGCTGCTTTACCTGCAAGAGGGCGACGCGCTGCCGACCTTCGCCGGTTCGCTGACGACCAACCCTTGGACCCATCATGACGGGCTTTGCGCCGATGCGCCTTGAGATGAACGCCTGCCCGATCGGTACGGTCGCGGCCTATGCGGGCCTGCTGGCCTCGACTGACGGTACTGCCGACGCAATGAAGCAAATCAAGGCGGAGCTTGCTCGCCAGGGCTGGCTGTATTGCGACGGCAGCGAGTACGACTGCGCCGAGTACTGGCTGCTATACGGCGTGATTGGCGACAGCTTCGGCGGCGATAAGGATACGAAGACATTCAGGGTGCCCGATCTGCGCGGACGTTTCGCGCGCGGCGTGGACGACGGGACGGGGCGCGATCCCGATGCCGCGTCCCGTAAGGCGAGCGCGAAGGGAGGTAACACCGGTGACCATGTTGGGACGATCGAAACCGATGCCTTTCAAGGACATGAGCATGACTACCTAACGACTATGGTCTCCCCTAGTCCTCAGTTTCAACCGGGCGAGGCGCCGCCGCTGATACAGAATCCGGTCCCACAGGCGACCACATCGATCGAGCCGGACGGCGCGCATGGCGAGCCACGCGTCGCATCCGAGACACGCCCCGTCAACCTCGCACTGAACTATCTCATCCGCTATCGCTGAAATGCGGTGCTCGTCGTTGTACACGGAAGGTCGTCCATTAAATTAGTAATCCTAATTATTTATTATTTAAAGGAGAGATCGATGAAAGTTGCCATTATTGGAGGAGGGCTGGCCGGCATCGCTGCGGCATATGCGCTGCTTGACGGCGATCGCGCCTGCAAAGTACACCTCTTTGAAGCAAACGGCCGCTACGGCGGCCGCGCACGTACGGACGCCACGTCGATTCCGGGATTTGCATTCGACATGGGCGCGCAATACATTCAGGACCCGACGATAAATCCGTTGACGTCGATCGCCAATGAACTCGGATTCGAAACGATCGAAGAAGACGCTGAGTACATGCTTCGGGTCGAAGAGGACAGTCAATGGGTCGATGAGAAGACGACGACGCCCCCGGTCCAGAATGTCGTCGATGAGATCCAGGCGTCGTACGATAAAGCGGCGAAGCGACCGAACGTTGTCGTGGCGAGAATGCCCAGGGTCGACAACGACCCCGAGCTTTTTGGCCACGCTACGTCGCCGTTCGGCCCATTTACCGAATCGGCGGAAACGTCGCAGTACATCGCGGCCGATCGCGCACGCGAGAAGGGCGGCGACGGGAAAAACAATCTGTTCGTGAAAGAGGGGATCGGCACGTTGGTCGCGAAGTATGGGCGGAACCTTCGCGACCGATATGAAACCCGCTATGTCGAGCGGATGAACCAGCGCGTGATCAAGATCGCGCACGATGAACAACAGGTGACCGTTAGCACGAGCGAGCGCTCGGAAACTTTCGACGCGTGCATCGTAACCGTGCCGGTTTCGATTCTTGCTAACGGTAGCCTCTCATTCGATCCGCCGCTGCCCGAGTTTCATCTCAAAGCGGTGAACGTCTTGCGGCTCGGCTCGTACAAAAAGCTCGCGCTGCGCTTGCGCACATCGCCCCCCGAGATCGAGCCTGGTACCAACTATTACCTTGTCAACGACGACCCGCGCGGCGTCTGGCAGTACTACCGGCTGCCGTTTTATCCGGATGTGCTCGTTGCACACGCGGCCGGCGAGTTCGCCCGCCAGCTCGATCAATTCAAGGACAGCGATGTGTTCGCACTGTTCAAAGAGGCCATTCAGCGGGCCTACGACGACGGCATCCGCTTCACGACCGGCAAGGCCATTACCAACTGGAGCTTGGAGCGCACAGCGCTCGGTGCTTATTCCTATACCGCATTCGTCGGCGGAGGGCCTGAAGACCCAGACGCGCTTCGCGCGCGGGCCGCGCTTGCCGAGCCAGTGGGGCTCGTGCATTTCGCGGGCGAGGCAACGAATTGCGATTACTACGGCACCTTGCAGGGGGCCTACTTCGAAGGTTGCCGGGCGGCGGCCGAAGTGCTGAGCGGCGCGGCCGGCGCGAGCTGAAGATCGCTTAGAAAGCGTGGCGCGGGCCTGCCGGCGGGCTCGCATGCGCGATTGTCGTCAATCACTATTTAGGAGAACGAAATGACGGTTGTTAGATTCTATGTACGAGGCCATGGCAGCGCGGCGGATAGCCCGCTGCCTCCTCCGAGCGGGGTGGCGCTCAATGTAGTTACCGTGGGGCAGTTCGGCAGCACGATGTCGGATCAGGTGGCGGATGCGATTATTTACGGAAATTACACGCACCAGCAGATTCAGGCAGCGATTGACGCGCGCCGGATTATCTACTGGACGAGGACAGAGCGCGATCAGTGGGAGCAGCACCAGGTTTTGAGCTACACGGTGCCGCCGCTTGGGTTTTGGGACTACAACACGCTGACGGTCAATCTCACGCTTGAAGGGGATGCCGACCTGGGTCAGTGCGGCTTGTGCTACTGGAATGAGGCCACGAGTCAACGTGTCTGGGTCGCGGAGCTCGAGGACGGAGCGACGATGACGCTCGGGCAAATGGCTCAGTTCATCGGCGAGTTCCTTTCGGGGCACGAGGACGTTAGCGCTGAACTATATTGGGCCGCTTGCATGAGCGCGGATTACTGGCACGGCACGGCTAGAAAGGTTTCGCGCAATCCGCGGATCCTGTAGTCGAGCGCTTCGCGCAGTCATTCTTCAATGCGCCGCCGCTCGAGGGATCTTAAGCGGCGGCGTTACTGTATCGCCCCGGCGGCCGCTCCCAAAAATCTAGTCGCCGCCAGCGGCGGTTATGCGTGCTCACGCTCACACTTCGACGATCTTGTCCCAGGCGAACTGCTCGTTTTCGAGACGACCGCTGCGGCGATTTACATACCCGCGCGGGTTGCAGACGACGCGCGTGCCGTTCGCAACGTAATCGAATGCCGTGTGCGTATGCCCGTGAATCCACAGTGCCACGGGTGGCCCGACTAGATCGGTCAGATGGCTAATGAAGCCAGCCGAGGCCAGATCGTTCGCGAAGCGATCCGCAAGGCTCGCGCGATGCGGCGCATGGTGAGTAACGACGATGGTCTTGCCCGCGAACGGTTTCGCGAGTTCTTGTTCGAGCCACTTACGCGCGTGGGCATGCAGCATGAGCGTATCGGCTGCCGTGAACAAGCGAGGGCCTTCGCTCGCGGACGCCGTCGCCGTGGCGCTGGAGGGCCACGTCACGTGGATCGGTCCGCGGAAATCGAGCATGACTTTTTCGGCGGCGGCAATCGATGCGGCGACGTCTTCTTCGCTGGCACCAAACAGTTCGAAATCGGTCCACAGCGTCGTGCCGAGCACGCGCCAGCGGCCTTCAGGATCGATCAGTTCATCGTTGTTGAGGTAATGGACATTGTCGATGCCGGCCGCGGCGTCCCGCATCGCCACTTCGAGCGCGCCGAACTCGCCGTCGTAATACTCGTGGTTGCCTGGCACGTATACGACGGGCACTTGATCGCCGAACGTTTCGGCCGCCCAGCGAATGCCTTCCGCGTGGTTATGGATGTCGCCGGCGAGAACGATGAGATCCGCGTCGGCATGGGGGACGGCTTCAGGTTCGTCGCACTCGAGGTGCAGATCGGACAACACACGGATTTTCACGAAACGCCTCTTTGCTCGATGGAGCTCGATCGAGTTTGATGATCGATCCATTTGATCGATCGATCTATCGGAACTATTCCAAAACCGAAACGCCGGTAAGCGGCAGCGTGTTTGCGCCGCCGCGTGCGAGCGATGGCCGTTGGTTTTAGCGTAGCACCTTGCCGGGGTTCATGAGGCCGAGCGGATCGAGCGCCGTTTTGATCGTGCGCATGAGCCCAATCTCGATGGGCGATTTGTAATGCGTCGCTTCGTCGACTTTCAGTTGGCCGACACCGTGCTCCGCGCTGAACGTACCGCGATGCCGGTGCACGCTTTCGTAGACGATGCGGTTCAACTGCGCTTGGTATTGCGCGAGAAAGGTCTGTGCATCGACGCCTTCGGGCGCCTGCACGTTGTAGTGAAGGTTCCCGTCGCCGAGGTGGCCGAAGATGACCATCCGTGCGCCGGGTACGGCAGCGGCAATGGCGGCATCGGTTTCCTCGATGAACGTTCCGACGCGCGAAATCGGCACGCCGATGTCGTGCTTGATGTTCAAGCCTTCCTCGGCTTGCGCGAGCGGAATGTGTTCGCGCAGATCCCAAAACGCGCGCGATTGCGCTAGGTTTTCTGCAACGACGGCGTCGTCTACGAGGCCCGATTCGAGCGCTTGCTCCATCATCCGCTCGAACAGCCCGCGCGCATGCTCCTCGCTTTCATTGTCGGACAGCTCGAGCAGCACGATCTGCGCGTGCGATTGTTCGAACGGATAGCGCATCTGCGGAAAATGCTTTCCGACCAGACGCAGGCAAAAATCCGACATCAATTCGAATCCCGTCAGCAGCGGGCCCGCGCAACGGTGCGCGAGCGCGAGAAACTCGAGCGCGGCATGCGGCGAGGCAAGCGCGGCGAGCGCCGTCACGCGCGCGGCCGGCAACGGATGAAGCTTCATGACCGCAGCGGTAATAATCCCCAGCGTGCCTTCCGCGCCGATATACAAATCGCGCAAGTCGTAGCCGGTGTTGTCCTTGCGCAGCCCATGCAACCCTTCCCAAACCTCGCCTTGCGGCGTGACGACTTCGAGCCCGAGACAAAGCTCGCGCGTATTGCCGTAGCGCAGGACGGCCGTGCCGCCGGCATTCGTCGAAAGATTGCCGCCGATCGTGCAACTGCCCTCGGCTGCAAGACTGAGCGGGAACAGACGCCCAGCCTCGCGCGCGTGGCTTTGCACGTGCGCCAGCACGACGCCCGCCTCGACCGTGATGGTGTCGTTGTGCGGATCGAGCGCGCGGATGCGGTTCAAGCGTGCCAGGCTGATGACGGCCTGGCTGCCCGTGGCGTCAGGCGTCGCACCGCCCGCTAGCCCCGTGTTGCCGCCTTGCGGTACGAGTGCGACGCGATGCGCGTTGGCGAGCTTCACCACGGCTGCGACGTCCTGCGTCGTGGCAGGTCGGAGCACGGCGCAGGCCGCGCCCGTGTAGCGGTGGCGCCAATCCGTGAGGAACGGTGCCGTGTCGTGGGGATCGGTTAGCACGTGGGCGGCGCCGATGGCGTCGCGGCATGCCGCGACGAACGCACCGCGGGTAGTTGAGCGGGTGTCGGTCATGATGATCGTTTGAGGCGAGCGCGAGGAGAAAGCATGTGAGCGGTGACTCTAGCTAGCATGTCGATGTCGGCCGTGCGGAGGTGGGGCGGATGGAGCGGCGAAGTTCGTCGGTGTCCGCTTGGGTCGCGCGCTATGTCGAGCTTGGTGCGCCGGCGGCGCGGCGCTCCGCTCGCGCCGCTCGCTTGAACGGGGCGAGGTAAGCGAGCGCACAGCCGATGAAAAGTGTCGCGAGCACGACTTCCATCCACCCAAGCCGGGCGGACAGCCCGCTGTCGGTCATTCCGCGTACGGTGCCTTCCGCCATATAGAGCAGCACCAGCATCGACGCCCATTGCAGTGTGTAAAGGCTGCGCCGCCGGACACCGGGGAACGCGCATGCAAGCGGCAGCGCCTTGAGCACAAGCGCCGATCCGCCGGGCCGCAGCGGGGCGAGCCAACCCTCCCATGCGAGGGCCAGCACGATCAAGGCCACGAGCGTGAGCGCCGCAACGAGCGCGCACCTCTCGCGGCGAACAACGGGGGCCGCAGCAAGCGCAGCAGGCTTGGCCGGGGCGCGAGCAGGCGCGGACGTCATGGGCGGCCGTCCAGCAGCGACGCTGTCCGCGCGAGCCGTGCGCCAAGCGCGACGGCCAGCGTCTTTTCGTCGGCAGACAGCGCGGATTCGCGCGCCCCGACGCCTGCGACATGCGACGCGCCATACGGTGTGCCGCCAGTCTGCGTCGTCGCCAACGTGCTTTCAGTGTAGGGAATGCCGACCATCAGCATCCCGTGGTGCAGCAGCGGCAGCATCATCGAGAGCAGCGTCGATTCTTGGCCGCCGTGCAGGCTGCTCGTCGACGTGAATACGCACGCGGGCTTGCCGGCCAGTGCACCGCTCATCCATTGCGGTGTCGTGCCGTCGAGAAAATACTTCAGCGACGCGGCCATGTTCCCGAAGCGCGTCGGCGAGCCCAGCGCGAGGCCCATGCATTCTTCGAGATCGCGCAGCTCGGCATAGGGCGGGCCGTCGGGCGGGATCGAGGGCTCGATGGCTTCGCTGAGAGCGGATACCGCCGGCACCGTCCGGATGCGAGCCTGCATGCCCGGCACGCTGTCGACACCGTGCGCGACGGCCAATGCCAAATCGCGGGTTGCGCCGTGCCGGCTGTAATAGAGTACGAGGATGTCTTTCATAGGTGTGGATCGTGAGCGGCTTATTATAGGGGCGGGCATGGTCGTGCGCCGCGGCCCGCCGCCATCGAAATCAAAAAAGGAGAACGATTCTTGCGGACGCTCAGTTCCGAACTGGACACGCTCAAGCGTCTGGCGCGCTTCGCCGTGCAGCGCAGCCGCGAAGACCGCATCGCCCAGGTGGCGGGCAGCCTGACGTTTACCACGATGCTCGCGATCGTTCCGCTCGCGACGGTTGCCTTCGCCCTTTTCACGGCGTTTCCGATCTTCGCGAAGTTTCAGGCGTCGCTGCAAATGTTCCTCGCGCAGCACTTGATGCCCGACCAGATCAACAGCCAGATCTTCAAATACTTGAACCAGTTCGCGTCGAAGGCCAAGGGGCTCACGACGGCGGGCATGATCGTTTTATTCGCCACGTCGGTCATGACGATGATGACGGTCGAATCGTCGCTCAACGAAATTTGGCGCGTGGCGAAGCCGCGCCCGGTGGCACAGCGCGTACTCGTCTATTGGGCCATCATCACGCTCGGTCCGCTGCTGATCGGCGTGAGCCTGTCGATGTCGTCGTATGTTTTTGCGCAATCGAGTGCGCTGGCGACCGCGCATATGCCGCCGCTCGTCGAGTGGGCGCTGACGGGCGCGGCGCTGCCGCTCACCGCGCTCGCGTTTGCCTTGCTCTATATCTATTTGCCCAATTGCTCGGTCGCGTGGCGCGATGCGCTTGTAGGCGGCCTACTGGCGGCCGTGGCGTTCGAATTCGCCAAGCGCGGCTTCGGCTATTACGTGCGCCGGATGCCGACCTACACCGCCGTGTACGGCGCGTTCGCTCTCGTGCCGATGTTCCTGCTCTGGGTCTATCTGTGCTGGTTCATTACGCTGGCCGGTGCGACGATCGTTTCGGCGCTGCCGGCGATCCGCTTGGGGCAGTTTCATCGGCGGAGCTATGCGGGGAGCGATCTGCTAGATGCGCTCGAATTGCTCGTGCGCTTGGATGAAACGCGCGAGGCGGGCCGGGTAGGCCTCACGCCCATGGCGCTCGCCCGCATGCTTCGGTGCGACGTGGATACTGTCACGCGGCTGCTCGGCAAGCTGGAGCGGCGCGAATGGGTCTCGCGGCTCGCGGACGATACCGAGCCGCGCTATGTATTGATCGCGAGCCCGGCGCAGGTGACGGTCGGGCGGCTGTTCGACATGTTTGTGATCGACCGCTCCGGACTCGAGTACCAGTTGAGGCTCGATTCGACGCGCGTCGATCGTGCGTTGTTGCTCGACGCGCTGCACAATCCGAAGCTCGATATGACACTGGCCGTGCTCGTCGCCGCACGCAGCGTACGCGGCGCGTCCGACGGCAGCGGCAAGGCGACCCGCTCGCCTTGGCCGCATCAGCCGGCGTAGGGGCAGCGGCACCGTAATCCTACCCCCGTTTCGTCAAAGCGAAATCTTGCCGACGCAGACGTCCTTGAACATGACCCAGTCGCCCATGAGGCTGTAGAGCGGGTGCCGGAAGGTGGCCGGGCGGTTCTTTTCGAAGAAGAAGTGACCTACCCACGCGAATCCGTAGCCGCAAACGAGCGCTGCCGGCAGCCAAAGCCAGCCACCCGTCGCGACGGCCATCGCCAAGCAGCCGATTGCGCCGAGCGAGCCCACGAAATGCAGCCGGCGGCAGACTGGGTTGCGATGCTCGGCCAAGTAGAACGGGTAGAACTCGCCGAAGCTCGCGAAATGGGCGGTATGAGCACTGTGAGCCATCGCTTCCTCCATTTGCGCCGACTGGCGCGCCCGTTGCAGCGGCAGGCGCCGCAGCGCCGAGCGCATGGCCGTTTGCTGCCGCAAAGCCGCTCGGCTGACGAAACTCATTGTCCGGCGATTGCGCCAAGGGCGCAACCTAGCCGTCCGGCCTAGTGGCGCCGGATCGTCCTGCGGCCTATCGGCCTATCGGCCTATCGGCGTCTCGGCGTATCAAGCGTATCGTCAAGCCCCTTGGATCGCCGCCGCCGA
>CBIHOQ010000024.1:0-82351 GCA_966212065.1 uncultured Burkholderiaceae bacterium | reverse complement strand
CCCCCGCCTGCCCAATCGGTGCCCCGGGCGGCGCTGTGGCGGGGCCCATCGCGGGTGGTGGGGGGGCGTGCCCCCGCCCCGCGGGGGGGGCGCGGGGGGTCGCGGCGCCTGCTGCTCCTGCTGCTCCTGCTGTTCCTGCCGTCCCTGCCGTCCCTGCCGTCCCTGCCGCTTCAGCGAGCACGCCGGTTGCCGGTTCTGATGTTTCGGCCGTCACTCACTACACGGTCAAGGCGGGGCAGTCGCTCACCGACGTGGCCGCGGCTGCCACGCAATCGCATGACAAGGCCGTGCTCGGCCGTGCAGCGAAGGCGATTTTCGACGCGAATCCGTCGGCGTTCATGCGGGGCGATCCAAGTCTCCTCAAGCTCGGGGCCGTGCTCAACGTACCGCCGCTCGATGCGACCGGGGCGGTCGTCAAGGCCGAACCGGCGCCCGCAGCCTCTACCGCCGCGCCGAACACGGCGGCGGGCTCGGCGGCACCTCAGGTGGCGGCCTCCGCGGCGAACGCGAGCGGCGCTCAAACAACGAAACCGGCACCAGCACCGGCATCGGCATCGGCACCCGCGGTCGCAGTTTCGCAGGCGCCCGCTAGCGCCGCGGCCTCCGCTTCGGCGAAGGCTCCCGCGCCTGCCATCGCTGCCGCCTCCAACGCTGCCCCGGCCGCGCCGCATCCTCAGCCGGCTGTGCCCGGCGTCGCGAGCGGCACCCACGCTTGGGCCGGCGCCATTCAGCCCGCGCCGGCTATGCCCGCAAGCGCGGGAGGCGAGCCGGAGGCGGGTGCGTCAGGCGTTGCTGCGGCATCGGGCGCGACAACAGCGTCAGCACCTGCTGCTGTGACTGGCGGAGCCGCCTCAAGCGGGACAAAAGCCGCTGGCGCTTCTCCGGCAGCGTCCGCCGCTTCTGCTTCGGCGGCTTCCCATCCGAAGGTCTCGAGCCTGCAACAACTGCTCACGCTGAAAAACCGCGTCCTAATGGAGTTGCAGCGGCACGGGTTCGGGGCGCCTGCCGCAGGCCGTTCCGGCGAGGCAGTCAATGCGCCCGCCGGTGCTTCGGGATTCGCCACGCCGCCTCCGGCATCGGTGGTTACCGTGGCGCCCGCCCCGCGACAGGCGCGCGTCGCAGTGGCGGCCAATGAACGATTCATCGGCATCGGCGGCGTGGGTTTCACCGTGGCGCGCAAGGACGTTCCGGCGATCGCGGCCGTTGCCGCCGCCGTCGTAGCAGCACTGCTCGTGCTGCTGGTGGCGCTGGGTATCAGCGGCCGGAAGCGGCGCGCGCCTGCCCGGCCGGCCCGCTCGGTCGGCGGGGTCACGGGCGCTGCTTCCGCTGCGCCGAGCACCGAGCCTGTTCATCCGACGATCGCACCCGCTGCATCGGCGGATGACCCCATTGAAACCGAGTTTCTCGCCGTTCTGGCACGCAATCCCTCGAGCAAGCGTGCCTTGATGGGGCTCGCAGGACATTACGCCGAACGCCGGAACGCCCGAGGGTTCGACGAGATCGCGCAGCGCATTCACCGTCTTTCCGGGGGACGCGGGCCGAACTGGGTCCACGTTGCTTCGCTCGGGCGTCAGCTCGATCCCGACAACGCCTTGTTCGCACTCGCAGTGAGCGACGCCGATGAACCGGCTTTGACGGACGCGTCGCCAGCCGAAGGGCCGTCCGAGCCGACAGCCGACGCAAGCCCGGGTGCCGAGCCGCCTGTGCTGGACGAGCCCATCGAGCGGGGTACCGCACCGGCGGCGGAAATGCCACTGCCGGTGCCGCCGGCCGAGGAGACGGCCCCACCGATGCAGGCGTCGCCCGAGGCGGCCGATGCGTCGTTGCACTCAACTGAACCTTCCGATGTGGAGCATGCTTCGGCGGACGACTTAGCGTGGGGCGAAGCGTCTGCCCCGCCGGAGCCCGAACGGACCCCACCGCCGCTGGCCGAACCGATGCTGCCGCCCGAGGCCATGGCGGCGCTCCATGGACTCGACATCGGTTTGCCGCCGCGCATCGATTCGGGCGCCGAGCGCACTGCCGATCACGCGCACGCGCAAGAGGGTGAACCTGAACACGACGGGTTTGACGAAGCGGCAGAACCGGAAAACGCCGGTGAAGCGCAGGCGCACACCGGGGGCCGGCCGCACGAAGAGTCGGGCCGCGACGTCGGCGAAGCGCCAAAGCCCGACCAGCAGCCCGAGCAGCCCGAGCAGCCCGAGGCCGGCCACCCCAAGCCGGCTACCCGCCCTGGCGTAGCCGGCTTGGGTGCCGCCCCGATCGGTCCGCTCGCCTTATCGTTCGATCTCGATCTGCCGGGTGTCGACGCAGGAGGGCACAATGGCGCCCCAGCGGCCGCGGCGCCGCTGCCGGAATTCACGCCCGAGCAACTCGCCAAGATTGCCCGCAATAAACTCGACCTCGCAGCCGAATATATTGCGCTGGGCGATCTAGGCGGCGCGCGCACGCTGATCCACGAAGTAATCGAGTCGAAGGATGCGGCCACGCGCGAGGAGGCGCATGCGCTGCTCGCGACCCTCGCGCCGTTGTCCTGACGCCGATGACCACGCGTATCGCGCTCGGCATTCAGTACGACGGCACGGCGTTTTGCGGCTGGCAGTCGCAGCCGCACGGCAAGACTGTCCAGGACGTGCTCGAGCGGGCACTGGCCGACTTCGCTTGCAAGCCGCTGCACACGATCGTGGCGGGCCGCACGGACACGGGCGTGCATGGGCTCGGGCAAGTGGTGCACTTCGACACGGAACTCGATCGCGAGGATTTCTCGTGGGTGCGCGGCACGAACGCCTTCTTGCCGCCGACGGTGGCCGTGCTGTGGGCCAAGCGGATGCCGGATGAATTTCACGCGCGCTTTTCCGCGTTCGAGCGGACCTACTACTACGTGCTCTACGTCAACGCGGTGCGCTCGCCGATGCTTGCGGGCCGTGCCGGTTGGATTCATACGCCGCTCGACGTCGAAGCCATGCGCGCCGCAGCGCAATGCTTAATCGGCGAGCACGACTTCTCGGCGTTTCGCTCGTCAGAATGCCAAGCGAAGACGCCGGTCAAGCACCTCTATCAAATCGACATACGGCAGGCCGGCGACATGGTCCATTTTCGCTTTCGGGCGAACGCGTTCCTCCATCATATGGTTCGCAACCTGGTGGGTTCGCTAGTGGCCATCGGTCGGGCCCGTTATCCTATGTCTTGGCTGGCCCAGGTGCTCCAAAGCGGCGATCGCCGCCTGGCGGCGCCCACCTTCATGCCCGACGGCTTGTATTTGGCCCACGTCGGCTATCCCGAGGCGTTTGCGGTGCCGCCCGCCCACCTCGGCAGCGTGCCTTGGAGCGGTATTTGGAGTGAGTGAACCCATGACAAGCGCCGCCCCCGTTTCCGAAGCCGGGTCCATCCCCCGCCGCACGCGCGTCAAGTTGTGCGGGCTGTCGCGCCGGGCCGACGTCGAGCTAGCCGTCGAACTGGGCGCAGATGCGATCGGCCTGGTCTTCTACCCGCCCAGCCCGCGCTCGGTCGGTGTAGCCGAGGCGATCGATCTCGCTCGCGCGCTGCCGCCGTTCGTCTCGGTGGTCGGCCTGTTCGTGAATCCGTCGCGGGCGTGGATCGGCGAAGTCGCGAGCAATGTGCCGCTCACGATGCTGCAATTTCATGGCGACGAGACGGCGGCTCAATGCGAAGAGTTGGCGAGCGTCGCGGGACTGCCGTGGCTGCGGGCATTGCGCGTCGCGGCCGCTACGCAGCCCGGCGATTTGGTAGAATCGGCCCTTAACTATTCGTCAGCCGGCGGCCTGCTCTTCGACACGCTCGTCGAAGGCTATGGCGGCGGCGGGAAGACATTCGATTGGTCACTTATTCCAGCAGAGTTCGCGCGTCGGGCCGTTTTGAGTGGTGGGTTGAACGCGCAAAACGTCGGTGATGCCATTCGGCGCGTGCGCCCGTATGCCGTCGATGTCTCGAGCGGCATCGAGGTACCGGGCGCGCGGGGCGTGAAGGATCCCGCCCGAATGGCGGCGTTCGTACGCGCGGTGCGCGAGGCGGACGCCGAGTAAAGACCAAGGCGGCGCGGTTTTAAGCGAAAGCGCGCCTCGCCGCCGCTGCGAAGAGTGACAACCATGTACAACCTTCCTGATCGACAGGGCCACTTTGGCCCTTACGGCGGCACGTTCGTCGCCGAAACGCTCGTCCATGCGTTGGACGAGCTGCGTTCCGCCTACGAGCACTACAGCAAAGATCCCGATTTCATCGCCGAATACGAGCGCGAGCTCAAGTACTTCGTCGGGCGCCCCTCGCCGATTTACCACGCGCGGCGCTGGAGCGAGCTGCTCGGCGGCGCGCAGGTATTCCTCAAGCGCGAAGACCTCAATCACACGGGCGCGCACAAGGTCAACAACGTGATCGGCCAAGCGCTGCTCGCCAAGCGCATGGGCAAGCCGCGCGTGATTGCGGAGACGGGCGCCGGTCAGCACGGCGTGGCCACCGCTACGATCGCGGCGCGCTTCGGCATGGAGTGCGTCGTCTACATGGGCGTCGAGGACGTCCGCCGGCAGGCGGCCAACGTCTATCGGATGAAGCTGCTGGGCGCAACCGTCGTACCGGTCGAATCGGGTTCGCGCACGCTCAAGGATGCGCTGAACGAGGCGATGCGCGATTGGGTGACCAACGTCGAAAGCACGTTCTATATCATCGGCACGGTCGCGGGCCCGCACCCGTATCCGATGATGGTGCGTGATTTTCAGCGCGTGATTGGCGACGAGTGCCGCGTGCAGATGCCGGAACTCACAGGACGCCAGCCCGACATGATCATTGCCTGCGTCGGCGGAGGGTCGAATGCAATGGGTATCTTCTACCCGTATATCGACGATACCGCTGTCAAGCTCGTCGGCGTCGAGGCCGCGGGCGATGGGATCGAGACGGGACGTCACGCGGCATCGCTGATCGGCGGGAGCCCCGGTGTGCTGCACGGCAACCGCACCTACCTGCTGCAGGACGAGAACGGTCAGATCATCGAGACGCATTCGGTATCGGCCGGTTTGGACTATCCCGGTGTCGGTCCCGAGCATGCCTGGCTAAAGGATAGCGGCCGCGCGCAGTACGTCGGCATTACCGATGAGGAAGCACTGAAGGCGTTCCACGATTGTTGTCGGATCGAAGGCATCATCCCCGCGCTCGAGTCGAGCCACGCGCTGGCGTATGCGGCCAAGCTCGCGCCGACGCTCCCGCGCGACACGCATCTGCTCGTGAATCTCTCGGGCCGCGGCGATAAGGATATGCACACGGTCGCCGAACGCTCGGGCCTCGCGCTCTAAGCATCCTCGGCAATGCGCGATCTCATCGACGAATTCGACACCCCGCAGCCGGCTGCCGCGGGCGGCGCGCTTGGCAGTATCGGCGCGCCGCGCCTGCCCATCGATTTGCACAATCGCGATTTTCTGGCGGATGCGCAGGCGCTGCCCGACGGCTCCATCGACTTGATCGTGGCCGATCCCCCCTACGGGCTCGGCAAGGATTACGGCAACGATTCCGACATGCGCTCGGGCGAGGATTTTCTCGCCTGGACGCGCCGTTGGCTCGAGTTGGCCATCCCCAAGCTGAAGGCGAGCGGCTCGCTCTACGTGTTTTGCACCTGGCAGTACGCGCCGGAAATATTCTCGTTCCTGAAGACGAAGCTGACGATGGTGAACGAGATCGTCTGGGACCGGCGTGTACCGAGCATGGGCGGCACGACGCGCCGTTTCACTTCCGTGCACGACAACATCGGGTTCTTTGCGGTATCGAAGGATTACTACTTCGATCTCGACCCGGTGCGGATTCCGTACGACGCCGTCACGAAAAAGGCACGCTCGCGCAAGCTGTTCGAAGGCAGCAAGTGGCTCGAAGTCGGCTACAACCCCAAGGACGTCTGGTCGGTGTCGCGGCTGCATCGCCAACATGGGGAGCGGGTCGATCATCCGACGCAAAAGCCGTTGGAAATCGTCGAGCGAATGGTCCTTGCGAGCTGTCCTCCGGGCGGGCGTGTACTCGATCCGTTCATGGGCAGCGGCACGACCGCGGTGGCTTGCGCACGGCATGCGCGTGGGTTCGTCGGCTATGAGATCAATGAAAATTACTGCGCGATCGCGCGCGAACGCGTGGCCGCCGTCAGCGGCGCACTGTCTAACGTGTCCGCCGTCGCGTCATGACTGACGCCGCGACACGCACTTATCGGTAGAAAAGACACCATGTCCCGTATCGAACAGACTTTCGCGGCCTTGGCCGCACAAAACAGGAAGGGGTTGGTTCCGTTCATCACGGCCGGCTACCCGGATCCCGCCTATACCGTTCAATTCATGCATGCGCTCGTGGCAGGCGGAGCCGACGTCATCGAACTCGGGGTCCCATTCTCCGACCCGATGGCCGATGGCCCGGTTATCCAGCGCTCCTCCGAGCGTGCGCTCGCGAACGGCGTCACCTTAAAGCGCGTGCTTGCCGACGTGAAGCGGTTCCGCGAGCAAGATGCCAAAACGCCCGTGGTGCTGATGGGCTATGCCAATCCGATCGAGCGGATGGGCATCGATGCCTTCGCCACTGCGGCTGCGCAAGCCGGCGTCGATGGCGTGCTAACCGTCGATTACCCGCCCGAGGAAGCGGCCGAGTTCGCTGAGCGCATGCGTGCGGCAGGCATCGATCCGATCTTTTTGCTCGCGCCGACATCGACCGAGGAGCGGATCGCTGCCGTCGGCAAGGTGGCGAGCGGCTACGTTTATTATGTGTCGCTTAAAGGCGTGACCGGCGCGGCAAATCTGGACGTTTCCAGCATCGCGAGTAAAATCCCGGCCATCAAGTCGCAGGTGAGGCTGCCTGTCGGGGTCGGATTCGGGATCCGGGACGCTTCGACGGCGCGCGCAGTGGCCGACGTGGCCGATGCGGTCGTCATCGGCAGCCGTCTCGTGCAGTTGCTCGAAGAGGTCCCGCTGCAGTCGGCCGCCTCGGCGCTGACGAGTTTCGTGGCCGAGATACGCCAGGCGCTCGACGCCGTCTGACGTGGGAGCGCCGCCGGCCGGCGGCGCGGCGAGGGACCATCGTGTGACGCATGCACGGAACAACATCAATCGAAGGAACGACGATGAGCTGGCTCGACAAACTGCTGCCGCCGAAGATCAAACAGACCGACCCGAAGAGCCGAAAGGGCATTCCGGAGGGGCTATGGATCAAGTGTCCGTCGTGCGAGGCAGTGCTTTACCGCAACGACGTCGAAGCGAATCTGCACGTTTGTCCCAAATGCAGCCATCACATGCGTATCACCGCACGCGCGCGTCTCGACGCGCTGCTCGATGCGGAAGGCCGCTATGAGATCGGGCAGGAAATCGTTCCTGTCGACGCGCTCAAGTTCAAAGACAGCCGCAAGTATCCCGATCGCATCAAGGATGCGATGGACGAGACAGGCGAAACGGACGCGATGGTCGTCATGGGGGGCGCCATCCATACGCTGCCGGTCGTCGTTTCGTGCTTCGAATTCGCGTTCATGGGCGGCTCGATGGGCTCCGTCGTGGGCGAGCGTTTCGCTCGCGGCGCGCAAAATGCGCTGGAGCAGCAGGTGCCGTTTATCTGTTTCACGGCATCGGGCGGTGCGCGGATGCAGGAAAGCCTGCTTTCGCTGATGCAAATGGCGAAGACGACCGCGATGCTGACCAAGCTCGCCGACGCCAAGTTGCCATTCATCTCCGTGCTGACCGATCCGACGATGGGCGGCGTGTCCGCGAGCTTTGCGTTCCTCGGCGATGTGGTTATCGCCGAGCCGAAGGCGTTGATCGGCTTTGCCGGCCCGCGCGTGATCGAGCAGACGGTACGCGAGACGCTGCCCGAGGGCTTCCAGCGCTCGGAGTTTCTCCTGCAAAAGGGCGCGATCGATATGATTATCGACCGCCGCAAGCTGCGCGAGGAATTGGCGCGGCTCATCGCTTTGCTGACCCGTCAGCCCGCGGATGCCGTCGCCTGAACGTTTAACGCTGCATTCATGCGGGACGGCCCGCGGCTTCGGATGACCACTTTTTCTACCCTCGACGCCTGGCTCGCACATCTCGAGTCGGCGCATCCGGTCGGCATCGACATGGGGCTTACGCGCATCGGCAAGGTGAAAGATGCGCTCGGCCTCGAACTGAAGTGCCCCGTCATTACGGTGGGCGGCACGAACGGCAAAGGATCGACCTGTGCGATGCTCGAGTCGATTCTGCGCGCCGCCGGCTATCACGTTGGCTGCCACACATCGCCGCATCTGCTCGAGTTTAACGAGCGCGCGCGCGTCGACGGCCAAAACGCGACCGACGACGAATTACTGCCGCACTTTGAGGCGGTTGAGGCGGCGCGCACGCGTTTTGGCGAGCCCGTATCGCTCACGTACTTCGAATTCACGACGCTCGCGATCCTGCACTGGTTCGCTTCGCGCAAACTCGATGCCATCATCCTCGAAGTCGGGCTCGGCGGACGGCTCGACGCCGGCAACATCATCGACGCCGATTGCGCGATCGTGACGAGCATCGACATCGATCACACCGAATATCTCGGCGATACGCGCGAGAAGATCGCCTACGAGAAGGCCGGCATTTTCCGTCCGAATCGGCCGGCCATCTGCGCCGATCCTGCGCCGCCGCAGACGCTGATCGACCATGCCCAGGCGATCGGCGCGCAGTTATGGTGCTTCGGCCGCGATTTCCGTTATGAGGGTCAGGCGGGCAGCGAGCGGCAGCAATGGAGCTACGTCGGGCCGACACTGCGGCGCTCCGCGCTCGCTTATCCGGCGCTGCGCGGCGCGAATCAGCTGCTCAATACGTCGGCTGCGCTGGCGGCGCTCGAAGCGCTGCGCGACCGGCTGCCCGTTTCCGCGCAAGACATCCGCCTGGGCCTTGCCAATGTCGAGTTGCCGGGGCGGTTCCAAGTCTTGCCGGGGCGGCCGACCATCGTCCTCGATGTCGCGCACAACCCTCATGCGGCGGCCGTTCTTGCCCAGAATCTGGGCAGCATGGGCTTTTTCCGCTATACCTATGCCGTGTTTGGCGCGATGCGCGACAAGGACGTCGAGGGCGTCGTCCAGCATCTCGAGGGCGAAATCGATCATTGGTGCGTGACCGATCTGCCGCTTGGGCGTGCGGCTTCGGCCGAGGTGTTGGAGAAGGTCCTGAGGACGGTCGGCGTCGACGATGGGCCGGACAGCAGCATCGCGCGTTTTAGCTCGCCGGCCGAGGCCTTCGAAGATGCGCTGAGCCGAGCGACGGAGGATGATAGAATCGTTGTTTTCGGTAGTTTCTATACCGTGGCTGGTGTCATGACCTACCGCAAGTCGCGGCAACACTGACCGACGCGCGTCAGCTTGACGCGCGGCCCCCTCGAACTCAGCGGATTCATGGGATTTTTCTCGTTCGGCAAGAAAGACGACGCGCCACGCCGGCGCGGCCCCGGCGCTAAATCCGCGCGCAGTGGCGGCGCGTTCGAGGCGCGCGATGAGCGGCGCACCCGCCGCAGCGAGCGCGCAGGCGATGCCGATGCCATGTTGCTCGATCCGACGTTGCCCGAAAAACAGCGGGCGCGCCGGCGTCTCGTCGGTGCAATCGCGCTCGTGGTGGCTGCCATCGTTATTTTGCCGATGGTGCTCGATTCGCATCCGAAGCCCGTTACCGACGATATCGCCATCGACATCCCCAATCGCCCGGCGACGGTGCGCTCGCGGGCAAGCGACGATCGCTCCGACGACACGCAAGCGGGCGTCGCGCCTGACTTGGCCGACATGAACGATACGGCTGGCTCGGGCGCCGCGGCCGCGGGCGTGGCCCCGGCACCGCCCCCCGAAGCGGCCCAGTCCAAGGCGTTGCAGCAGCCGGCGCACGGCGCGCAATCCAAGCAAGAGAAGTCCAATCAGCCCGAGGCGAAGCGAGCGCCGGCGAGCGAACCGTCGGCTGGCGCCGCACGCTCGAACGCGGCGCAATCGTCCAAGTCGGTCGCTGTTCCGGCGCCTAGCGCGGCGCAGCCCGATTCGGGCACGCCTGCCGCGCCGCCCGGCGCACGCTTTGCCGTGCAGCTTGGTGTGTTCGCCGACGACGCCGGCGCGCGCGCATGGGAAAGCAAGTTGAAGGCGGCCGGTGTGCCCGCCTATATCGAACATCGCAATCAAGCTGACGGCAAGATGCGCACGATGTTGCGCGCGGGCCCGTTTGCCGATCGCGCGGCGGCGTCTGCCGCCATTGCAAAGGTACGCGAAGCCGGTCTGACGGCCGGCGCGGGCAACGGGGCACAGTGACGGCTCCCATGCTGACTGCATTCGACTACGCTGCGCTTGCAGTCATCGGCCTGTCTGCCCTGCGCGGCGCATGGCGTGGGCTGTTGTCGGAAATATTCGGGCTGATCGGCTGGATCGTGGCTTTTTTTGTGGCCTGCCGCTACGTGCAGCTCCTGGTGCCCTATATTCCAAGCGACTGGCCCGGCGGTGCGCTGACCCAGTGGTTGCTGGCGTTCGCGGCGATCATGGTGGGGGTCGTGCTCGTCGCAAGCGTCCTCAACGCCTTGATCGCTCGGCTCGTGGCCGTGAGCGGCCTGGGAGCGGTCGATCGGTCGCTCGGCTTGCTTTTCGGTATCGTGCGCGGCGCGGTGTTCGTGCTGCTGCTCGTAGCGCTGGCGGGGCTGACCGAACTGCCGAAGCAAAAATTTTGGCGCGACGCGCTGCTGCGGCCCTATGCCGAGCAGGGCGTGCGCGAGTTGAAGCCTCTGCTTCCCCCGGCGCTTGCCGCGTACGTTCGCGTGTGAAGCGTGCGCCGGCGGCGCGGCCGGCACTATCGTTTTCTCGTATCTTTGAAGGACCCTGCCATGTGCGGCATCGTAGGCGTAGTCTCCCCTTCCCCTGTCAATCAGTTGATCTACGACAGCCTTCTGCTGCTGCAGCATCGTGGCCAGGATGCTGCCGGCATCGCGACGGCGAACGGCAGCACCTTCCACATGTACAAGGCCAACGGCATGGTGCGCGATGTGTTTCGCACACGCAACATGCGTAGCTTGCCGGGCACCATGGGCATCGGCCAAGTGCGCTATCCGACGGCCGGCTCGGCGTCGAGCGCGGAGGAAGCGCAGCCGTTCTACGTGAATGCGCCGTTCGGCATCATCCTCGCGCATAACGGCAATCTCACGAACTGGCAGCAGTTGAAAGACGAGATGTTCCGCATCGATCGGCGCCACGTGAACACGAACTCGGATACCGAGGTGCTGCTCAACGTGCTCGCGCACGAGATGCAATTGGCCACCTCGGGGTTGCAGCTCGATCCCGCCACCGTATTCACGGCCGTTGCCGGCGTGCATCGCCGCGTGCGCGGCTCGTATGCGATCGTCTCTTTGATCGCCGGCTATGGTTTGCTCGCGTTCCGCGATCCGTTCGGTATTCGGCCGCTCTGTATCGGCAAGCATGAAACGGAGGATGGGGTCGAATGGATCGTGGCGTCGGAGTCGGTGGCCGTCGAAGGCATCGGTTTCGAGTTCGTGCGCGACGTCGCGCCCGGCGAAGCGATCTACATCGACAACGATGGGTGCTTGCACAGTCAGCAATGCGCGGACGCACCGAGCCTGAACCCGTGCATCTTCGAATACGTCTATCTCGCGCGCCCCGATTCCGTGCTCGACGGCGTATCCGTCTACAACGTGCGCTTGCGCATGGGCGACTATCTGGCCGAGAAGATCAAGCGCGTGCTGCCCGACGTGCCTATCGACGTGGTGATGCCGATTCCCGATTCGTCGCGTCCGGCAGCGATGCAGGTGGCCGCCAAGCTGGGTGTCGAGTACCGCGAAGGGTTCTTCAAGAACCGGTACGTGGGCCGCACGTTCATCATGCCGGGCCAGGCCGTGCGCAAGAAATCGGTGCGCCAAAAACTGAACGCAATGGCGATCGAGTTCAAGGACAAGAACGTGCTGATCGTTGACGATTCGATCGTACGCGGCACCACCTCGCACGAGATCGTGCAGATGGCGCGCCATGCGGGCGCGAAAAGCGTGATCTTCGCGTCGGCGGCCCCGCCCGTGAAGTTCCCGAATGTCTACGGCATCGATATGCCAACGCGCGGCGAGCTTGTGGCTCACGGCCGCTCGGACGATGACGTCGCCAACATCATCGGCGCCGATCACCTCGTCTATCAAGACGTCGACGCGCTCAAGCAAGCCGTGCGCGACATCAATCCGGCGCTCTCGCGCTTCGAGGCATCGTGCTTCGACGGCGATTACATCACGGGTGATGTCACGACTGAGTATTTGGATACGATCGAGCGCGCGCGGCTTTTGCCTCAATCGCAATCGGATCGCGATTCGGCTGGCGATGCCGTCGACGGCACGGTGACGCGCTCGCAACTGCACCTGCAGTTGTCGGTCGAGTGAGCGGCACGCGGCGCCCTGTTTGAGCCGGCGCTTCGTGTATGCACGCGGCAAGGCGTAAAACGCCCAACGCATAAGACATCAGGACTATGGACGACTCTTTGAATTTCGATACGCTCGCCATTCGCTCGGGCACGGTGCGGACCGAGTACAACGAGCACTCGGAAGCGCTCTTTCTGACTTCCAGCTTCTGCTTTAACAGCGCAGCCGAAGCGGCCGAGCGCTTCAAGCACTCCGAGGATTACTACACGTACTCGCGCTTCACGAACCCGACCGTCACGATGTTCCAAGAGCGTCTGGCCGCGCTCGAGGGCGGGGAGGCCTGTATTGCGACGGCGTCGGGCATGAGCGCGATTATGTCCATCGTGATGGCGGCGATGCAGGCCGGGGACCATATCGTCAGTTCGCGCGCATTGTTCGGCTCGACGCTCGGCTTGTTCTCGCAGATCTTCGCGCGATTCGGTATCACGACCACCTTCGTCGATCCGAACGACCTCGACGCGTGGCGGCAAGCAGTGCGCCCCGAAACGAAGCTGTTCTTCGTCGAGACGCCGTCCAATCCGCTCACCGAGCTCTGCGATATCGAGGCCATCGGCAAAATCTCGAAAGCGGCGGGCGCCTTGTTCGTCGTCGATAACTCGTTTTGCAGCCCGGCCGTGCAGCAGCCTTTGAAGCTCGGGGCCGACGTCGTCATGCATTCGGCGACGAAGCTCATCGACGGCCAAGGGCGTGTGCTCGGCGGCGCGATCGTGGGCTCGCGCGCGTTCGTCATGGAGAAGGTGTTTCCGTTCGTGCGCACGGTGGGCCCGACGCTGTCGGCGTTCAACGCATGGGTCTTTCTCAAGGGTCTTGAAACGCTCTCGCTGCGTGCAGAACGCCATTCGGCTAGTGCGCTGCATGTGGCGCGCTGGCTCGAATCGCATCCGGGCGTGAAGCGCGTGTTCTATCCCGGGCTCGAATCGCATCCGCAGTACGAGATCGCGCGACGGCAGCAGCGCTCCGGGGGCTCCGTGCTGGCGTTCGAGGTTATCGGCGATACGCCCGAAGCGCAGCGCGCCAACGCATGGCGCGTGATCGACGGGACGAAGCTCTGCTCGATCACCGCTAATCTCGGCGACACCCGTACGACGATCACGCACCCGGCGACGACTACGCATAGCCGCATCACGGCGGAGGCGCGCGCGGCCGCGGGGATTACGGAGGCACTGCTGCGCGTGGCGATCGGGCTCGAGGATGCCGGCGATATCTGTAAGGATCTCGGGCACGGGCTGTAGCAGTCGGCGTCGCGGCATGCGCTGACGGCGCCATAGCGGCGTAGCGACAGGGCCGGCGAAGAATGAGCAATCGCATGCTCGTTCGTCGTCATGCCGCCGGATCCCTGTGCTTTTGAGCTAGCGCTTACGCTTGAAGCAGTTCGACTTCGAAGACGAGCGTCGCATTGGGCGGAATCACGCCGCCGGCGCCGCGCACACCGTAGCCGAGTTGCGGCGGGATCGTCAGACGTCGCACGCCGCCAACCTTCATGCCTTGCACGCCTTCGTCCCAGCCCTTGATGACCATGCCGCCGCCGAGCACGAACGCGAATGGATCATTCCGATCCTTGCTCGAATCGAACTTCTGCCCGTCGGTGAGCCAGCCCGTATAGTGGACGGTGACCGTGCCCCCGGCCGCTGCCTCCGTACCCGCTCCTTCGGTCAAATCCTCGTACTTGAGCCCCGATTCCGTCGTCACGATCGCCATAGGTGTTACGCTCCGATTGAGATAAAACCATCATTGTAGCGTTCCGAATCAACACGGTGCCTATAATGTCCGTCTACTCAACTCGCTTATTGCGTCACTCGTTCGCCGCGATGTTGCGCGCGCCGTTTCGGCCCGCTCGTTGCCGCGGCCAGTACAGCCGAGCGACTTTCCGAGAGGCCGATCGTGTCGACGTTTTCCCATGCCGCCGCAGCATCCGACGAACGTCTTGCCCACTTGCGGGCCGAGGTTGCGTTATTTATGCGCGATCATGTTCTGTCCCTCGTCTCGCACGATTTACGCAGCCCGCTCAATGCCATTCATAGCTGGGCGTACGTGCTCGAACGCAAACTCGACGCCGCGGATGCGTCGGCGCAGCGAGCGCTCGCGGGCATCCGTTCCGGCGTCGAACAGCAAGTGAAGCTGCTCGAAGAAGCCGTCGACAAGACGCGCGCCGAAACAAAATCTTTGCCGCTTGCACGTGAGGCATTTGCGATCCGCTCCGTTGTCGAACGCGCGATGGAAGATGCGCGGCGCGCGATCATCGACGCGCGCGGCACACCGGTCGACGTGGTGTCGTCGATCGATACGGAACGATGCGACGGCGATCCCGAACGCCTGGCGCAAGCACTGTGGACGATGCTTGCTTTTGCCGTCGAAGCGAGTGCGCCCAGTGGGAAGGTGACGCTGACGAGCCGCATCGACGCGGGGTTTTGGCGCGTCGAAGTCGCCTTTACCACGAGCTTTGCCGCGTTGGCCGACGCTGAGCAACTGCACGCGTTGGAGCCGTTCGCACGCAGTCAAGCGATGCAGCCGCGCGAGGCTGGCCGCATCGCGTGGGTGCTCGCGCTCGCGCAGCGCGTCGCGGCGGCGCACGGGGGGACGTTCGAGCAAAGCTCGACGGGAGACGGCGAGCCATCGACGCTTATGCTGCGCGTGCCGCTTGCTGCGCATTAGCGCGGGCAATGGCTGTGCGCTGACGTGCTGATGCCCTGGCGCGTGAGCAGCCTGCATGGCGCGAACGCTATAAGCGCGGCACGCCTTCCTCGACGAGCAGCGCGACGGGCAGCGCGCTCAGTGCGTCGCGCAAGTACAGTTTTCCAGTTTCATCGGCTTTCGGAGCAGCAGGGCTGAAGCAATTGAACAGCGCGCGCCCCGCAAGCGCGGACGGCAATTCGATCGAGGTGTCTTCCCAAACGGCCGGATCGACGAGCGGTACGTCGCTCGATTCCGGCACGAGCGATGCGGCAAGCCGCGTTCCCACGACGATCGCATAGGCATCGCCGTGCTGCCGCGCGAAGGCGATCGCGTGACGCGCGCGAGGGCCCTGCACCGTGAGCGGGATGTATGAGCCTTCGCGGAACAGCGCCGGTGACACGGCGCGCAACGTCAGCGCGCGATGCAGGATGCCGAACTTGATGCGGCCGTCGCGCCAGTTTTGCAGTTGCTCGCTCGGCGGCGTATCGACGAGCCATGCGCTGCGTTTGGCGAAATCGACGGGCCGTCGGTTGTCCGGATCGACGAGGCTGAAATCCCAAAGCTCGGTGCCTTGATAGAGATCGGGCACACCCGGCGACGTCACGCGCAGCACGGTCTGCAGCAAGCTGTTGATCGCACCGGCGCGCTCGATGCGCGTGATGAACGACGACAGCTCGCGCAGGAAACCGTCCCGCCGCTGCGGTGCCAAAATATCGAAGAGAAAGGCGCGCGAGGCCGCTTCGTATGCCTCGTCGCAGGCGTGCCAGCTCGTTTGCAGCTTGGCTTCGCGCAGGGCTTTCAACTGCCATTGGGCGATGCGCTCGGCAAATGCATGCACGGCTTGCGCATCGGTGTAGTCGAGTTCGTACGGCCACGCGCCGACCAGCGTTTGATAAAGCATCGCTTCGGCGGGAGGCCCGGGAGCCCAATCGGGCGCGGGGCCGGGCAGCGGCGTGCATGCCATCGACAGCCCGGCCGGCGAAGCTGTCGCGGCGCCTTCAAGTTCGGCAGCTTCCCCGAACGCGCGTCGATGCGGCGCGTTGAGCGTTGACCAAGCACGCAGCTTGGCTGTCCACTCGTCGGCGATTTCGCTCAACACGGCAAGCCGCGCTCGCACGTCTTCCCCGCGCTTGTGATCATGCGTGGCCGTCGTAATGAGCGTATGCGGAAAGCGTCGCGCGCGCTCGAGGTTGGCCTCGTGAAACGCGTCGATGCTGAGCGTGAACTCGCTCGGATCGGCGCCGACCTCATTGCGCGACAGCAGGCGTCCGTAACGATAGAAGGCGGTGTCTTCGAGCGCCTTGGCGGCTAGCGGGGCCGTTAGTTGCGCAAACAGCGTCGCCGCCGCTCGCCGTTCGCGGATCGGCGGCGCCGCGGCCGCGGCGCGCGGCTCCCGGTCTTGGCCGCCGCCGAGCGTTGCATCGACATACGCGAGGGCCGCGTGATCGCCGCGTGCCAGCGTTCGACGCGCGCTTTCAAGCGCTTGGCCGAAGTACGCTTCGTCGGTGGCGGTGCGTACGCCGTTCTGCGGATACATCCGATAGACGGGAAAGTACGTCGCCAATTCAGCCAACACGCGGCGGATCGCCGTGAATGTGAAATCGCGCGTCGCGGGCTGCTCGCGTGCGATCCGATGGATGCCGCGCGCGGCTCGATCGAGTTCGGCCGAAAGGTTTTCGGCGAGAATCTTGCGCCGAGCATCGCAGGCGAGCTCGGCGAATGTCTCGTTCGACCCGGACAGTTCGGCCCAGGTTGCCGTGAGCGTCGCTTCGCCCTGCGGATCGTGCAGTAGCGCGCCGACCTTGTTCATAAAATCGTAGCCGGTCGTGCCGTCGACGCCCCAATCGTCGGGCAACGCTTCGCCTCGCGCGAGAATTTTTTCGACGACGACGTAGGCGCGCGAGCGATCGAGTTGAGGGGGGCGTTCGGGCTCGCGTTCGGCGAATTTTTCTCGCAGCCGCTGGCAGTACTCGCGCGGATCGACGAGTCCGTCGACGTGATCGATCCGCACGCCATCGATCAGGCCCTGGGCGTACAAGCGCAATACAAGCGCATGGACGGCGTCGAACACTTCCGCGCGCTCCGTACGGACCGCCGCAAGCGTGCCGATGTCGAAAAAACGCCGCCAATTGATTTCATCCGCTGCCGTTCGCCACCAGGCCAGACGGAAGAATTGCCGCTCGAGCAGCCGATGCAGTCGCTCGCGCGAGCCAGCGGTGCTTGGCGAGTACGCCGCAACGACCGCCTCTAACGGCTGCGATCCCTGCTCCTGGGCGAATGCGCGCAGCGCATCGAGCGCGGCGTTTGCTTGCTGCCGATGCTCGGGCTGGACGGTAACGCCTTCGAAGCGTTCGGCTAGTGCCGTTAGCTCCGGATACTGCGCAGGCTCCGGATGGTCGGCCTGTGCGACGCTGCGCAAGATCTGCCGATAGTCGACCGGGCAGATTGGAAATCGATGTTCGGCGTAACAGGCAAAGAAGCGGCCCTGCCCGGCATCGAACGAAAGAGCGATGCGGGCGGCAGCGAGCTCGTCGCCATACGGTGCGCCCAGGCAAGGCGCGAGGACCTTGCCGCGCAGCGCCGGATCAGGCGAATGCCAATCGATGTCGAAGTAGCGCGCGTGGGTGGCGTGGCGGCCCCATTCGAGAATGTCGAGCCACCATGCGTTGTGGCCGCCGGCGATACCCATGTGATTAGGCACGATGTCGACGATAAGTCCCATCTGCCGCGCATGCACGGCATCGGCCAGCCGCGTCAGCCCCGGTTCGCCGCCGAGTTCGGGATTCACGAGGGCGTAATCGATCGTGTCGTAGCCGTGCAGCGACCCGGGCATGGCAGCCGTGATCGGCGACAAATATAGATGGCTCACGCCGAGCGCGGCGAAGTAGTCGACGTGCGCCAGTGCATCGTCGAACGTGAAGCCGCGATGAAGCTGCAGGCGTAGCGTGGAGCGCGGAACGGTCATGGCTGGCGGGGCGGTTCAGGCGCCGGGTCCAGGCGCGGGCGCGCCGCCGGGGGGCGCTTGCGCGAGAGGGCAAGCAGGCGATCGGTCAGTGCGCCGCCGTCGAACAGCGCATCGATCGGCGTAGCGAGCCGCCGTCGCCAGTTCGGATGCTCATCGATCGAGCCCGGCAGATTCGGTTGATCGGCGAGGCCCAGCAGATCCTCGAGCGGATAAAGCGCTAGCGGCGCAGGGGTCGAGGCGATGAAGGCGAGCGCCTCGTCGATCGGCGCCTGGTCCTTCGGCGGCGCGCCGACCTCCGGGGCCGCGACGCCCGCATGCTGGAATGCGCGCCATAGGGCATGGCGATCGGCCGCCCGCTCGGCGTTCGCGAGCGCGACCGGATCCCGGCCATCCGCGCGCGGCGCCGTTTGGCCGATTCGATTGCGCCAGGCGATGTCCGCGCCGCCCCACCATCCGGCCACGGTCGGCAGGTCGTGCGTGGTCGTCGTCGCCAGCGCGCTGCGGCTCCACTGTGCCGGCGGCGTGAAGCGGCCTCCGTCGTCGCTGCGCTCGAACCAAAGCACGTGTATGCCGAGCAAGCCGTGGCGCGCAAGACGTTCGCGGAATCCCTCGGGCACGGTGCCGAGGTCCTCGCCGATGACGATCGCGCGATGACGCATCGATTCGAGCGCGATGAGGCGCAGCAAATCCGTGATTGGATAGCGTAGATAGGCGCCGTCGGCCGCGCTCGCGCCTTCGGGCACGAGCCACAGCCGCTGGAGGCCGAGCACGTGATCGATGCGCAGGCCGCCGCCGTAGGCGAACGTCGCCCGCAACATGTCGATGAAGGCGCCGAAGCCCTGCATGCGCATGGCCCGCGGCGAGAACGTCGTCAGCCCCCACGCTTGTCCCGCCTGATTGAACAAGTCGGGCGGGGCGCCGACCGAGACTCCCTGCAGCATATCGTCGCGATACGACCACGCGTGACTGCCGGCCCCGTCGCACCCGACGGCGAGGTCGGTGATAAGGCCAATCGCCATGCCGCCGTCGCGCGCCACCTGCTGAGCGCCCTTGAGCCCCTTGGCGGCGAGCCACTGGAGGAATAGATGGAAGTCGACTTGATGGCGATGCTCGCGTGCGAACGCTGCGACCTCGGGGCGTCGCGGGTCCGTGAGTTCGGCCGGCCAATCGCGCCAATGACCGAGACCGTGCTCCTTGCGCTGGATGGCATCGATCGCTTCGAAACGCGCGTGGTCCTCCAGCGGCTGTGCGCCTTTCGCGCAGAATGCTTCAAACTCGCCTGCCAAAGGCGTGGCGGCCGACCGATCATGCGTGCAAAACCGCTCGTAGAGGGCGTGCAGCACCGTGAGGCGCAGCACGACGGCCTGCGGCCAATCGATGAGCGGCAACGCTTCGAGCGCTGCCCACTGCTCGTGCAGCGGTGTCCCGCTGCCGGCCGGCGTTGTGCCCAGAACGGCAGCGAGCGCTTGCGCACCAAGCGCTGCGGCCGGATCGATGTGGGCGACATTCAAGAGCAGCCGCGATGACGGCGCGTAAGGGCTGAACTTGCCCGCATCGGCGCTGAACATCGCATGCGTGGGGCTGATCGCGAGCGCGTCGGCGCCTTTTTGCGCGCTGCGGCGCGCGAACGTAGCCAACGCGGTGTAATCGCCGATCCCGCCGTCGCCGGCTCGGCGCAGGCCGTAGAGTTGTGCGCCGATGCCCCAGATCGACGGCGCGTGCGGCGCGTCGGCGTTCGTGCGCCGCGCACCTTGGCCCGCGAGTGCGCCCGCATCGCGGCAAGCATCCTCGATCGTGTAGCAGCGCGGCGGCGCGACCGCAAGCTGCACGCGCTGATCGCCCAGCATGAGCGTGTGATAACCAGGCTCGGCGATCGGCGCGAGCAGTGCCGCCTCCCCCCTCGGGGCACCCAGGCGTCCTTCGACGAAGCCGCCCCGTTCGAACTCGACCCGATAGGTGGTGCCCGCGTTCGTCGATGCGAGCGGCAGCGCCGTCGCACGATGGCATTCGGCTGTCAGCAGCGGCGGCATCCTTGGCCCGGCGCGCTCGGCATCGAGCATTGCCAGCGTCTCTTTCGCCCGCTCGCGCGTGTCGCAGCTCAACCCGAGCGCCCCGAGCAATGCAGCGAGCGTCTCGGATTTCACGCGATGCGTCCGCTTGTTCGCGTCTTCCCACTGCACCTCGAACCCGGCGCGCGCGGCAATCCGCTCGATCGTCTCGCGGCCGAGCGGCGATGCGGACGATGGCGATCCGCTCGCACGCCCACTGTGCCCGCTCATGTGCCGCTCCTTTGCGGCGTCAAGGCGCGTGCATCGTGTTGCAGCGCGAACGCGTTCACGTCGCCCGTCAGCCACGCCACGAGCGCATAGCCGGGCAGTTGGCCGTCCTCGATGCCGTCGCGTGCGCGAGGCGGCGTCTCGAAGATAACCATGCCCTCGGGCTGTTTTTCGAAGGGCAGCGTATCGGAGGTCAAGTTCAGGGCGAAGGTCAATGTTTCGCCATCGCCGAGGCGCCACCGTGCGACGAGCGCGTTGGCGTCGTGCCCCGAGGCCGTGCTCAGCAGTGCGACATCGAGGGCGCGCGTGCCGCGCAGGCGCGGCGCGATCAGCTTGGCACGCACGGCAAGTGCGGATCGATAGAAGTGCATCCAGGCTTCGCGCTCGCCACGCCCGTTCGGGTGTGCGGTGGCGTTCGTTCCGTTCGGCTCTTCCTCGGTGGGCGGGGACGACAGGGCAAACGTCTGTGCCGCATTCGGATCGGGGATGCGCGCGCGCCGCTCGGGATCGGCAAATGCCGAGAACTTTGCGAATTCGCGCCGCCGTCCTTCGCGCACGGCTTCGGCTAGTTCGCCCGCATAATCGGTGAAGTACAGAAACGGCTGCGTCGAGCCGAATTCTTCCTCCATGAAAACCAGTGGGATCTGCGGCGACAGCAGCAAGAGCGCCGTCGCCGCGAGCAATGCTTGCGGCGCGCAAAGCGCACGCAAGCGCTCCCCGAGCGCCCGGTTGCCGATCTGATCGTGGTTCTGCAGGAACATGACGAAGGCCGTCGGCGGCAAGTGAGCGCTCGGCTCGCCGCGTGCGGCACCGTTATGGATCGGAGAAGGTTCGCCCTGGTAGACGAAGCCCTCCGACAGCACGCGTGCGAGTTTGACGATGGGTCGCTCGGCGTAGGCGCGGTAATAGCCTTCGTGTTCTCCGGTAAGCAGGACGTGCAGCGTGTTATGCGCGTCGTCGTTCCATTGCGCGTCGAAGTGCGTTTGGAGCAGGCTCGCCGCGTTGTGCTCGTTTTCGAGTACGAGGTGCACGTGTCGCTGCGGCTCCGGCTCCGACTCCGGCTTCAGCGAGTCGTGCACGCGGTCGGCCAGCTCGCGCAGCCAACCGTCGTCGCCGATCGCATGGGCGGCGTCGATGCGCAGGCCGTCGAAGCGATATTCATGCAGCCAGTAAAGTGCGTTTTGACAGAAGAATTCGCGTACTTCCTTGCGGCGGAAGTCGATGGCCGGACCCCACGGCGTCATCACGTCGTCCCGGAAGAACGCCTGCGCGTACTGCGGTAGATAGTTGCCTTCGGGCCCGAAGTGGTTGTAGACGACATCGAGCAGTACCGCGAGCCCTAGTTCGTGCGCGCGATCGATCAGCGCCTTGAGCTGGTCGGGACGGCCGTAGATCGAATCGGGGGCGAAGGGCAGTACGCCGTCGTAGCCCCAGTTGCGGTGGCCCGGAAAATCATTGAGCGGCATCAATTCGATCGCCGTCGCGCCGAGTTGCGCGATGTGCGGTAGACGTCGGGCGACGTTCGCGTAGCCGCCGATCGCGCCCACGTGCAGTTCGTAGATGACCATCGCTTCCCAGGCACGCCCGCGCCATTCGGGGTGCTGCCATCGATAGGCGAGCGGATCGACGACCTCGCTCGGTCCGTGAACGTCCTCCGGTTGAAAGCGGGAAGCCGGGTCCGGCACGGCGAGATCGCCCTCGAGCCGATAGCGATAGCGCGTGCCCGCGCCGCACTGAGCTTGGGCTTCGAACCAACCGTCGCCGGTGGGCGTCATGTCGACGGTACCCGCTCTGCCCTCGTATTCGAACTCGATGCGCACGGCCGAGCGCGACGGCGCCCAAAAGCGGAAGCGCGTCATCGGCGCATCGCTTTGCGGCGCGCCGATCAGCTCGGCGCCGAACGGCGATCGATGCGCGTAGCGATCGTGCGGTTCGGATCGGTGTGCGGACATGTCAGCGGCTCCTTGTTCGGGCATTCGAGACGGTGATCGGGCTACTACGCTGCCGGCGCGCCGGGCGGCGCGGCGAGCAGCACGAAACCATGCGCGCCGATCTGCAAGTGCTCGCCCTCGAGGCGATGCGCGGGTGCTTCGGGATCCGTGCTGTCAGCGAGCACGTTCCATTCCAGACTCGGTGGGGGCGGCTTGAATGTTAGATCCATGTTCGAGCCGTTGTGCATCAACAGCAGCACTTCGATTTGGCCGTCCCGGTCAGCGCCCGCACGGCGCAGCGTAAGCGCCCGCGCTTCGGAGTCTTGCCATGCCTCGTTCGTGAGCGGCTCGCCGCGTTCGTCGAACCAGTCGACATCCTTGATGCCCGGCAGCACCTGCGCATTGCCGAACAGGAAGCGCGTGCCGCGCAGCAACGGGTGCTGGCGCCGCAGCGCGATGAGGCGCGCGGTAAATGCCGTCAATGCGCGGCCTTCGTCGGATTCGGCGTGGCGCCAGTCGAGCCAAGACATTTCGTTATCCTGACAATAGGCATTGTTGTTGCCGAGCTGGCTTCGTCCGAACTCATCGCCCGCCGCGAGCATCGGCGTGCCGAGCGAGGTGAACAGGCTCGCAAGCATCGAGCGCGCGACGCGCGCGCGCGTGGCGTTGATCTGCGCATCGTCGGTCGGGCCTTCGGCACCCCAGTTGGCGCTCCAATTCTCGTTATGTCCATCGGCATTATTCTCGCCGTTGGCTTCGTTGTGCTTATGCTCGTAGATGGTCAGATCGGCGAGCGTAAAGCCGTCGTGCGAGGCGAGATAGTTGACCGAAGCCCATGTCCGCCGGAAGCGATGATTGAACAGCTCGGCCGAGCCCGTGATGCGCGCGGCGAGTTCGGCGCGCATGCCCGCATCGCCGCGCCAAAAGCGCCGCACGCAATCGCGGTACTTGTCGTTCCATTCCGCAAAACCGGGCGGATGACGACCGACTTGGTAGCCCCCGGGACCCACGTCCCAAGGCTCGGAAATGAGCTTGCACTGCGACAGGATCGGGTCTTGACGAATCACGTCGAAGAAGCCCGATCCCGGATCGAAGCCGGTACCCTCGCGCCCGAGCGTCACGCCGAGATCGAAGCGGAAACCGTCGACGTGAAACGCGCTGGCCCAATAGCGCAGCGAATCCATCACCATCTGCAGCACGCGCGGGTGCGATAGATTCAGCGTATTGCCGCACCCCGTGTCGTTGATGTAATGGCGCTCGTCGCCGGGAATGAGCCGGTAGTAGCTCGCGTTGTCGAGTCCGCGCCAAGCGACGGTTGGGCCCAGCTCATTGCCTTCGCACGTGTGGTTGTAGACGACGTCGAGAATGACCTCGATACCGGCCGCATGCAGTTGCCGAACGGCGATGCGTACCTCGTTTAAGCGCCGCGTCGATAGATACGACGGATGCGGCGCGAAGAACGCAGCCGTGTTGTAGCCCCAGTAGTTCGTCAGCTTGCGTTCGAGCAGAAAGCGTTCGTCGAGGAACGCGTGAATGGGCAGCAGCTCGACGGCCGTGATGCCGAGCGCGTGCAGGTGATCAATGAAGCGAGGCGAAGCTAGGGCGGCGAACGTGCCGCGCTCATGTTGGCGCCCCTCTGAATTGAGCATCGATGCGCCGCGCAGATGCGCTTCGTAGATGACCGTTTCAGGCCACGGCACGTCCGGGCGCACATCGCGCGACCAATCGAAAGCCTCTTCGATCACGACGCATTTGGGTACGGCCGGAGCCGAATCGCGTTTGTCGAGCGACAGGTCGTGCCGGCTCGAATGAACGCGATAGCCGAACAGTGCATCGGTCCAGCGAAACGGGCCCGTCAGTTTCTTGGCGTAGGGATCGATCAGCAGCTTCGCCGGGTTGAAGCGATGGCCGTGCTGCGGCTGATAGGGGCCGTGCGCGCGGAACCCGTAGACGGTGCCCGGATGGGCCCCCGGCAAGTAACCGTGCCAGACTTCGTCGTTGCATTCGGGCAGCGGTAAGCGAGCGAGCTCCTTATGCCCGGCCGTATCGAACAGGCACAGGTCGATCCGTTGTGCGTTCGCAGAGAACACGGCGAAGTTGACGCCGAGCCCGTCCCATGTCGCGCCGAGCGGATAGGATGCCCCGGGATCGAGCCGCTCGGGTAATGAATTCGCCATGCCGCGTCCTCGTGCTGATGGAAGTCGCTGTCGTCGTTATTCGTTCGGCAGGTGCCGCGCCGCGCCGCACGCGTCATTCGGCGCGCAGTACGATCGTGGCGAGCGGCGGCAATGCGAGCACGACCGATTGCGGCTTGCCATGGCTCGGGACGCGCTCTGTCGCGGCGCCTCCGCTGTTTCCCACGTTGGAGCCGCCGTACACCGCGGCGTCGGTATTCAGCACTTCGCTCCACCAGCCCGCACGCTGCATGCCGATGCGGTAGCCATGATGCGGCACCGGTGTGAAATTGCAGACGACCACGACTTCGCGCCCGCTGCCGTCGCAACGTCGATATGCGAAGACGCTGTTGGCGCTGTCGTCGCCCACGAGCCATTCGAAGCCGCCGGGCTCGGCGTCGAGCGCATGCAGTGCCGGCTCGGCCCCGTAGAAGCGGTTCAAGTCGCGCACGAGCATTTGCACGCCGTGGTGCATCGGATCGTCGAGTAAATGCCAATGCGGCGAGGCGTCGTGATTGAACTCGGCGTATTGCGCGAACTCGCTGCCCATGAAAAGCAGCTTCTTGCCGGGGTGGGTCCACATGAAGCCGAAGTACGCGCGCAGATTCGCGAACTGCTGCCAGCGGTCGCCGGGCATCTTGCCGAGCAGCGATCCCTTGCCGTGCACGACTTCGTCGTGCGAGAGCGGCAGGACGAACCGCTCCGAGTACGCATAGACCATCCCGAACGTCATGTTGTGATGGTGGTAGCGGCGATAGACCGGGTCTTCTTGCATGTAATGCAGCGTGTCGTGCATCCAGCCCATGTTCCATTTGAACTGGAAGCCAAGTCCGCCGTCCTCGGGGCGTGCCGTCACGCCGGGCCACGCCGTCGATTCTTCGGCGATCGTAATTGCCCCCGGCACGCCGGGCGCGTAGGCGACTTCGTGGTTGACTCGTTTCAAGAATCCGATGGCTTCGAGGTTTTCTCGCCCGCCGTAGATGTTCGGCACCCACTCGCCCTCGGCACGCGAATAATCGCGATAGAGCATCGAAGCGACGGCGTCCACGCGCAATCCGTCGACGTGATAGCGCAGCAGCCACGCGAGCGCCGATGCAACGAGGAACGCACTAACCTCGTTGCGGCCGAGGTTGTAGATCATCGTGTTCCAATCTTGGTGGTACCCCTCGCGCGGGTCCGCATGCTCGTAAAGCGGTGTGCCGTCGAATTGGATCAGGCCGTGCGCATCGTTCGGGAAATGGGCGCTGACCCAGTCGAGGATCACACCGAGCCCTGCTTCGTGCGCACGATTGACGAAGTGCGCGAACCCTTCCGGGGGGCCGAAGCGCGCGGACGGCGCGAACGGCGCCAGCGGCTGATAGCCCCACGAGCCGCCGAACGGGTGTTCGGCGATCGGCATAAATTCGACGTGCGTGAAGCCCATGCCGAGCACGTAGGGAATCAGGCGATCGGCAAGCTCGTACCAATTGAGTCCGCGGCGGCTGTCTTCTTCGATCCGCAGCCAGGACTCCGCATGGACTTCGTAGATCGCAATCGGCGCGTTGGCGTTTTGCAGCGCCGCTCGGTTGGCAATCCAGGCGCCGTCCGTCCAAGCGAATTGCTGGATCGCGGGCCAGTCGCCGACAACCGATGCCGTCGCGGGCGTGCGCTCCGTCTGCAGGGCGCAAGGGTCTGCTTTGAGCGGCAGCGTATGACCATCGCGCGCAACGATTTCGTACTTGTAGCGGGTGCCAGCCACGAGCCGCGGCACGAACAGCTCCCAGACGCCCGCGATGTGCCGCAGGCGCATTGGATGCCGGCGGCCGTCCCACGCATTGAAGTCGCCGACGACCGATACGCGCCGCGCGTTCGGCGCCCACACGGCGAAGCGCACGCCCGGTACGCCTTCGAACGTGCAAGGCTGCGAGCCCAGGCAATCGAGCACGGCATACGGATCGGCGCGCGCCAGCCGCGCGAGCGCTTCCTCGGACAGCAGGGGGCCGAACGCGTAGGTATCTTCGATTTGCTGCTCGACGCCGTGCCAATCGATGCAGAGCCGATACGGCTCGGCGCGCTCGACAAGTCCGGCAAAAAGCCCGCGCGAATCGATCTGCGCGAGCTTGCCGATGCATTCGCCGTTTGCCCCGGACAGGACGGAGACGCTCGACGCCCCCGGCAGCATCGCCCGCACGGCGTATCCGGTTACGGTTCGGTGCATGCCGAGTTGCGAGAACGGATCGGGGTGACGGCCGTCGACGAGCGCTTCGATATCGACGGCATGCAGGCCCGTCGTCGGATCGCGATCCGCAATCTCGCGGAGGCGTGAAGATTGGTCGTTCATGGAGCCCATGTCGGGAAGCCTCAGGTTCGCTCAGCCGCGGGAGCGCGGCCGCTACCGCCGCCGTTGCTCTCGCCGAGCAGCCGGGAGGCCAGTGCGGCGAGTCCGCGCAGCGGCAGCCCGAGCCAAGTGGGTCGATTCGCAGCCTCGTAGCGCACCTCGTAGGCGGCTTTCTCGATGAGGAACAGATCGAGCAGCGGGCCCTCGGTCTCCGGCGAAACGAGCGGATGGAGGGCATGACCGATGGCTTCGCGGTAGCCGGCGAGGAAGCTTTGCTGGCCTTCCTCGCGGAAACGTTCAAACAGCGCACGCTTGCGGTCGGCGGTTTGAGGCGGCGCATTTTCGGAGACGGGTTGCGCCGCTGCGCTGGCATACGACAGCGAGCGCAGCAGACCGGCCACATCGACGAGCGGGCTACGTTTCATGCGGCGCTCTTCCAAGCTGCGCGCCGGCTCGCCCTCGAAGTCGATCAGATAGACATCGTTTTGGGCGATCAGCACCTGGCCCAGGTGGAAATCGCCGTGTACGCGAATGCGCAGCGCGTCGGGCTCTTGCGGTACGTGATGCTCGAGCGCTTTGATGAGCGCCGCTCGCTGGCCGACGAGGCCCTGCGCGAGGGTGCGCGCTTCCTCGTCCATCGATCCGCCTTCCTTCGCTGCCTCGCCGGCCAGCACGTCGAGGGCGTGCTCGAGCATCGAGCGGGCGCCTTCTATCCAGCCGCGTACGTCGGTGCGCGTAACCGGTTCGGCAGCAAATGCCGGGTCGTCGCACGGTGCCGCTAGCGCGGTGTGCAGTTCGCCTAGGCGCCTGCCGATCGTGCCGGTCAACGCACAGTAGCCTTCGAATTTCTCGGGATCGGGCGCCTCGGCATCCGGCGTGAGCGCGAGTTCGTCGATGGCGCGACGCAGATAGTCGAGCGCCCAGTTCCACGCATCGCCCTGGTTTTCGATGAACCCCTGCAGCAGTGCAAGCGTGTGCGGCACGTCCTGCGGATCGACGCGGACTACTTCACCGAAGAGCGGCGCCGTATTCGCATAGCCGATATCTGTCAGATGGCGGCTCATCTCCGCTTCGGGATGCACGCCGCCAATCAGTCGCCGCACGAGTTTGAGGACGGCGCGCTCGCCGATCACGAGCGAGCTGTTGCTTTGCTCGGCCGAAAGCCAGCGGATCTCCGGCGTCGCGCCAAGCTCGTCGAGTTCACCGAGGCGCGCCGTCGGGACAAAGCGGATCTCGCTCTTTTGCACAGTGGGGATCGCCGCATGCTCGCGCAGCTTTTGCAGCACGCCGTGTGCAAACAGCGGCAGCGCGAACGCGTCGGTCAGATGCCCGATGTTGCGGCCGCGCCGCACACGGGCGAGCGCGAGTTGCATGAACAGCGGCACCGTCGTATCGCCTCCCCAACTGATCGCAAGCGGCAGCACGTAGCGCTCGGTATGGCGGCCGACGTCCGCCTCGATTTCGGTGAAGGCGAAGCCTGCGTCGGGGATCGTCGTCAGCGCGGCAAGCCGCACCGCATGCAGCTTCTGATCCTTCGACGCGAACCAGCGGCGGCGGCTCAGATACGACGGCAACACTTCCGATTCGAGCAGCCGTACATTTTCTGGTGTCGGGCCTGTTTGCCCCGCGCGCAGGACAAGCGTGACGAACTCGGGCAACTGCTCGGAGCCGGGCTGGGCCCAGGACGGACGATCTTCGCGGTTGCACAGCAGGAACCAAAGAAAGCCGTAAGGCGGGAACGTCAGCAAATACGTAAGCTGACCGATCGCGGGGAACACCGAATCGGCCGTCATTTCAACGGGTACGCGGCCCGCAAACTCGGAGAGGTCAAGCTCGACGGCTTGCGGCGCGCGCGATAGATTCGCCACGCACAAGATCGGGGCTTCGCCCTCCATCTCGCGCAGATACGCGAGGATTTTGCGGTTCGACGGGCGCAGGAAGCGGATGGTGCCGCGACCGAACGTGTGTTTGGAGCGCCGCGTCGCGAGCATGCGGCGCGTCCAATTGAGCAGCGAGTGCGGGTCGCGCGTTTGCGCCTCGACGTTGACGGCGTCGAAGCCGTAGAGCGTGCCCATGACGGGTGGCAGCACGAGCTGCTCCGGGTCCGCGCGCGAAAAGCCGCCGTTGCGGTCGGACGACCATTGCATCGGCGTGCGTACGCCGTCGCGATCGCCGAGGTGGATGTTGTCGCCCATGCCCAGTTCATCGCCGTAATAGATAACGGGCGTGCCCGGCATCGACAGCAGCAGCGAATTGATGAGTTCGATGCGGCGCCGATCGCGCTCCATCAGCGGCGCGAGCCGGCGACGAATGCCGAGGTTTAAGCGCGCGCGCCGGTCGCTTGCATACGTGTTCCACAGGTAGTCGCGCTCCGAGTCGGTCACCATTTCAAGCGTGAGCTCGTCGTGATTGCGCAGAAAGATGGCCCACTGGCAGGTAGGCGGCAACTCCGGCGTTTGCCGCATGATGTCCGTGATCGGAAAGCGGTCCTCGCTGGCGATCGCCATGTAGATGCGCGGCATCAATGGGAAGTGGAACGCCATATGGCATTCGTTTTCTTGGCCGAAGTATTCCTGTACGTCCTCGGGCCATTGATTCGCTTCTGCGAGCAGCATGCGGTTCGGATACTCCGCATCGATCGTCGCGCGAATACGCTTGAGGACCGCGTGCGTCTCCGGCAAGTTCTCGTTGCTCGTGCCTTCGCGTTCGACGAGATAGGGCACGGCATCGAGCCGAAGCCCGTCGATCCCCATGTCGAGCCAGAAGCGCATGACCTGCAGCACTTCGCGCAAGACCGAAGGATTGTCGAAGTTCAGATCGGGCTGATGCGAGTAGAAGCGATGCCAGTAGTAGGCGCCCGCGACGGGGTCGTGCGTCCAGTTCGACGGCTCGGTGTCGATGAAGATAACGCGCGTGCCTTCGTACTTCTTGTCCGTATCGGACCACACGTAGTAATTGCGATGATTGGACCCGGGCTTCGCGCGGCGCGCGCGTTGGAACCACGGGTGCTGATCGGACGTGTGATTGATGACGAGTTCGGTGACGACGCGTATCCCGCGCGCGTGGGCACCTTGAATAAAACGACGCAGATCCGCCAGCGTGCCGTAATCGGGGTGTACGTTGCGGTAGTCCGCGATGTCGTATCCGTCGTCGCGGCGCGGCGACGGATAGAACGGCAGCAGCCAGATGGTATCGACGCCGAGTTCGGCGATGTAGTCGAGCTTCGCGATAAGCCCGGGGACATCGCCAACCCCGTCGTTGTTCGCGTCGAAGAACGACTTCACGTGCACCTGGTAGATGATCGCGTCTTTGTACCAAAGCGGATCATCCGAGAGCGACGCGGTGCTCGAGCGTCGCGCCGTGCGCGCTCGCTTGCGCGACTGTGCTTGCGCGGCCGCGGAATCGAGGGGGTGATCTTCACGCTTCATGGTGCGTCTCCGAAGCGCCGTGGCCGGCCTGGCCAATGAATGCGTGTGCGCGCTCGTCGCGCGGCAGGCCGGTGGCGGGCGCGATGCGCCAGATGGCGAAGGGCCGCGTGTCGGGCTCGATCCTCACGTGCTGGCGCCGACCGCGCCATTCGAAGCGAGCGCCCGTCACGAGATCGGTGACCGCGAGCGCGTCCCATTCCTGCATCCGCCAATGTTCGAACACGCGCGCGGGCAGATCGAGGTCGGCGTCTTGCGGTTGGAACGGATCGAGGCTGATCGCGACGAGGATCACGTTTTCGCGCGAGGGCGTCGCTTTTTCGAAGAACAGCACGCGATCGTTGTACGCCGTTAGGAACGTGAGGCCGAGATGCGAATGCAGCGCCGGATTGGCGCGCCGAATCCGGTTCAGCGTGGTGACGACATCGACGATGTTGCCGGGTTTCTGCCAATTCCATGCGCGCAGCTGATACTTCTCCGAGTCGAGGTATTCCTCGGTACCCGGCAAGGCCGCCGCTTCGCAAAGCTCGAAGCCGCTATAGACACCCCAGAGCCCCGACAGCGTGGCCGCCAGCGCCGCGCGGATCATGAAGCCCGCGCGGCCCTGCGCCTGCAGATGACGGGGATTGATGTCGGGCGTGTTGACGAAGAAGTTCGGCCGGAAGAATTCGCGGACGTTTGTCTGCGTGAGCTCGGTCAAGTATTCGGTGAAGTCGTGCTTCGACTCGCGCCACGTGAAGTACGTATAGGACTGCGAAAAGCCGATCTTCGCGAGGCGGTACATGAGCCGTGGGCGCGTAAACGCCTCCGATAGGAAAATGACGTCGGGGTCGTGCGACCGGATGTCGGCGATCATCCACTCCCAAAACGGCAGCGGCTTCGTATGCGGATTGTCGACGCGGAAAATGCGCACACCCGCGTCGATCCAGAAGGCGATGACGTCGCGCAGGGCCAGCCATAGGGCCGGTTTGGCGTCATGCGCATAGAACTCGGGATTGACGATGTCCTGGTACTTCTTCGGCGGATTCTCCGCGTAGCGCAGGGAGCCGTCGGGCCGCCAGGCGAACCAGGTCGCGTGCTCGGTCAGCCACGGGTGATCGGGCGCGCACTGGATTGCAAAGTCGAGCGCGATTTCGAGCCCATGCGCATGCGCGGCGCCCAGCATACGCTTGAAGTGGTCGAGTGTGCCGAGCTGCGGATGCACGGCCGTGTGCCCGCCTTCGGCGCTGCCGATCGCATACGGGCTGCCAACATCGTCCGGCTGCGCGGTGAGCGTATTGTTGCGGCCCTTGCGATTGATCTTGCCGATCGGGTGGATGGGCGGAAAGTAAAGGACGTCGAAGCCCATGTCTCGAATGCGCGGCAATTGCGCGATCACGTCGTCGAATGTGCCGTGGCGCGCCGGATCGCCGCCCATCGAGCGTGGAAAGATTTCGTACCAGCTCGCGAAGCGCGCGGCGGCACGTTCGGCGTCGATGCGGTATGTCGTCGCGTCGCGTGCGAGAAACGGGCGATGCCGCGCCTTGTTGATTGCATCGGCGGTGGCGGGCGCGAGCACAACTTCGAGCCGCACGGCGGGGCTTGCACGCGAGAAACGCGCCGCGATGCGCTTGAGTTCGGCAATCGCCGCATGCTGCGCCTCGTGTTCGCGATGCTCGTGGTGTATCTGCTGCTGCGCGCTGGTTTCGTCGGCCGTCTGCGCTTCGGCCAGCACGCGCGCGAGCAGGTGACGCGCCTCTTCGAGTTCGAGATCCACCGATTGATTGGCGTTGAGTTTCTTGCGGATGTGATCGACGAGCGAGGCGAAATCGTCGCGCCACGCGATCACCGTGAATTCATAGCGTCCTACGCGCGTCAAGGCGATGCGGCCGTGCCACAGGTCGAGCCCCGCCGGTTCTGCCGGCTGCATCGGCGTTTCCTGCCAAGCGGTTTCGTCGGTGGCGCGCCAGACGACGGCAGCCGCTATCTTGTCGTGGCCTTCGCCGAAAATCGCCGCGCTGATATCCACTTCTTCGCCGACAATGCGCTTCGCGACGAAACGTCCGCCGTCGACGGAGGGCGCCACACTTTCGATCGCGATGCGCGCAGCCGCGAGCGCTTCCGTGGCCGAGGCGGTTAAAGCGCGCTTCGACGCGTGTCGTACGGCCACGTTGGGGCATGGCTGCGCGCGGTACATGCGCGCTTCGCCCGGCGCGAGCGCGAATGCCGGTAGGGGGTGGGCCGGGGTCGTGCAGGGGTCGGCCAGCGGCTTGAACGCCATGAAGTTGCCCGGCACGCCATCGAGGAAGCGCTCGGGCTCGACGAACGCCGGCCGGCTAAGGTCGGGGTTGGCGAGGAGCAGCAGCGCTTCGCGTGCATCGCGCAAATCGGGGCATTCGCCGCGCAATACGGCGGCGACGTTCGAGCCCGCGGCCGAAAGCTGGCGCAGCTCGCCCACTGTCGAAAGCAAAGGCGTTTGCTGCCGCAGCGCGTTTGCTTGCCGAACGGCGTCGGAGAGATCGAAGCGAGCGGCTGCGCATGCGTCGCGGTATCGCTCGGCGCTGCCGCTCGTCGGCGAGAGCGGTTCGGAAATGCCATATTCGAAGCCCATCGGCACGAGCCAGCCCGTGCCAAGCGAAGCGCTCGCGGCGACGGCTCGACGGTAGGCTCGCTCGATCACCGCGGCATCGGCGGCGTAGGCGAACTCGCTGGCAAGACGCGGCCCGTAGGGCGCCTCGGGAAATGCGATGGGCGCGCCGATGCGCACGAGCGCCGCGTGCTCGTCGCCTAGCCAGTCTTCCCGAAAATCCCACCAGCGCACCGACGAGAAGACGCTGTCGAATTCCGCGTGAGCAAGACCCGCGAGATCCGCCCGCGTAAGTCCCGGCGTCGATGCGAGCAAGCGCGCATCCTCGCGCCGCGCTCGCATCGACGCACGCAGTCGGCGCCATAGGTCGAGGGGCACATGATGCGGCGAATCGAACCGGAAACCGGTGACGCCGGCGTCGAGCATCGCCACGAGCCGCTCGCTCCACCAGGCGCCGAGCTGCTCGGCGGCGTGCGGATCGCCGAAGTTGGCGTAGGCTGCGTTGTCCTCGTGCCGCGCGTGCCTCGGGTCGAGCCGAACGCGTGCCGGCTCGTAGGGGTGAAACCATTGCGGATGCGTGTGCAGCAACGCGCCGTCCGCGGCGACGCGATCGAGCACCACGTCGATCAGCAGGCCGAGCCCGTGCGCGCGCGCCGCTTGCGCGAGGTAGCGCAGCCCTTCGTCGGCGTCGTCGGGCGTGCCGAAGATCGAATGCAGCCGCGCATGATCGGCCACGAGCTGCAAGTGAGCCGCTTGTCCGCTTGCAAACGGCGAGCCGATCAGGACATGATCGAAGCCGAGCGCTGCCGCGCGCTCGAACTGGGCAGGCCACGCTTGAAGCGGCCCGACGAGGAGAGGGTGAAGAAAGTAAATCCGCGGCGCATAGGTAGGGCGGTGTTCCATCGGTCCGTTCCAGTTCGTCCGGCGATGTGGATGCGCGTTCGGAGCCGCTTGTGGGCGCTCTGGCGTGCGATCGCATCGCGTTGTCAGGCGGCGCCCGATGATCCGCACACCGACGCGGGCGATGCCTCAGGCGTTGGCGGCATGAGCGCGCGAATGAGCGGAAAGCACAATGCATGCCGCCGCATTCGAAGCCGGGCCCGCGTTCGACGAACGGTTGGCGTCGATGCGGTCAGTATGCGCGCGTCGGCTGAGAGCGGCTGCGCCTTTGCGTACCGACAGGTGCGGCGCGTCGATTGCCGCGACGAGAACGGCTTCATCGATGAATCTTCACGGCGAAATCGTCGGTGCACATCCGCGCGACTCGGTATAAATGTGACAGTCTGCAGTGCGTTTTTACATCGATGTCGACGGATGGCGGCTTCGTTCGTCGTCCGTGGCATGCTTGTCTAATGGCATGCGATGAGACCCATCCAAGCCGATACATGGAAAATGGACAGGAGGCGCGATGCAAAAGATCACCCCGTTTCTCTGGTTCGACCATCAAGCCGAGGAAGCCGCGGCGTTTTATACGTCCGTCTTCGAACGATCGAAAATCGTCGACGTCATGCATTACAACGACGCCGGTCCGGGCGAAAACGGCGGCGTGATGACCGTGACGTTCGAGCTCGACGGACAGACGTTCATCGCACTGAACGGCGGACCGAACCCACAGATGGCGTATTCGCCGGCCGTGTCGTTCTTCATTCATTGCCGAACGCAGGACGAGGTCGACGCGCTGTGGGACAAGCTCGGCGAGGGTGGCGAACGGCTTCAATGCGGATGGCTCCGGGACAAGTTCGGCGTGACCTGGCAAGTCGTGCCGACCGTGCTGGGCGATATGCTGCGCGACGGGGATCGCGAACGGGCGGCACGCGTCATGCGGGCGATGATGCAGATGTGCAAGCTCGATATCGCGGGCCTACAGCGCGCTTACGAGGGCGCTTGAACTATGAAATGTCGCGTGCCGATTGTCTAAATGCTGCAACGCGGCTATATTCGCTGCCAGTGGGCGCCGCCCGCACAGCATGACGGATGACAAAAGATCGCCACGACGAGGGCGGCATTCAAGACCGAAGTCGGGGCGCTCTCCGCCGGGTACGCCGGCGGTGTCTTGGACAGGATGCTGGAGCCCACATGACAGATGTCCGAAACGGCCGGCCACGCGACGCAGAGCCGGCTTCGGCGCGCAGGGAATTCCTACTCGGCGCTGCGGCGCTCGCTTTTACCGTTTCCGCCACGATCGGGCTGCCGTTCACCGCGCAGCGTGCGTTTGCATTTACGCCGCCGGAAGGCGGGGGGCTCGATGCTTTCACCGCGCTTTCTCGGCAATTGACGGGGCGCCCGAGCTTCGATAGCGAACTCGCCTCGCGCATCTACGACACGCTCTCGAAGGCCGACAGCGCCTTTGTCTCCGACATCGCCAAGCTGAACACATGGCTCAAGACGCACGGCGGCGTGCCGAGCGATACCGTGACAGCGGCACTCGCGAGCGAGGACGCGCGCTTATCGAAGACGGTGGGGCACGTCGTGCGTGCGTGGTATCTCGGGCTGGTGGGGCAGCGCCCCAACGTTCAGGTGGTGGCCTACGAGCACGCGCTGATGTTCGATCCCGTGAACGACGTGCTTACGATCCCTTCGTACTGCCGAGACGTGCCGTTCTATTGGACGCAGAGGCCGGCAGCCGTCTGATGCTGTGGCGCTACGCTCGCCAATGAATCGGGCTTGCGCATTTGCTCGTAGTCGCGGCACTCAGTACCGCAGAATAACGAATTAGGCTAAGCGCACATGGCAAACAACACTTCGGCCGATGTCGTGGTAGTCGGCTCCGGCGTGGCAGGCGGTCTCGTCGCGCATCAGCTCGCACTCGCGGGCGCCTCGGTCATTCTCCTCGAGGCCGGCCCGCGCATCCCACGCTGGCAGATCGTCGAGAACTTTCGGAACTCACCGGCCAAGGCCGATTTCGCGACGCCGTATCCTTCGACGCCCTACGCGCCGCATCCGGAATACTCGCCCGAAAACGGTTATTTGATCCAAAAGGGCGACTATCCCTACAACTCGCAGTACCTGCGCCTGGTAGGCGGTACGACGTGGCACTGGGCCGCGGCCACTTGGCGCCTGCTGCCGTCCGATTTCAAGCTGAAGACGACTTACGGCGTTGGGCGCGATTGGCCGTTTCCGTATGAAACGCTTGAGCCGTGGTACTACGCGGCCGAGGTCGAGTTGGGCGTGTCCGGGCCCGAGGTCTCGGTCGATCTGGGTTCGCCGCGCTCGAAGCCGTATCCCATGCCGCAACTGCCGCTGTCTTACATGGACACGCGCTTTAGCGACGTGCTGAACGCCAACGGCTTCAGAGTCGTGCCGGAGCCTGTGGCACGCAACAGCCGCCCTTATGACGAACGTCCGACCTGCTGCGGCAACAATAACTGCATGCCCATCTGTCCGATCGCGGCGATGTATACCGGCGTCGTGCACGCGGAGAAGGCCGAAAAGGCCGGTGCAAAGCTGATCCCGCAGGCGGTCGTTTACCGCATCGAAACCGACGATAAGGGCGTCATCTCGGCCGTGCACTACAAGGATCCGTCGGGCGGCACGACACGCGTGACGGGCAAGCTATTCGTGCTCGCAGCGAACGGCATCGAAACGCCGAAGCTGATGCTGATGTCGACTTCGAAAAAATTTCCGCACGGCATCGGCAATCGTTCCGATCAAGTCGGTCGCAATCTGATGGACCACCCGGGCACGGGCGTGAGCTTTCTCGCGAACGAAGCGCTGTGGCCGGGGCGTGGCCCGATGGAGATGACGTCCGTCGTCAATTTCAGAGATGGAGCGTTTCGCGCCGATTACGCATCGAAGAAGCTGCATTTGTCGAACGGTGTGCCGACGATGGCCGTCACGGCCGCATTGATCGACAAAGGCGTGACGGGCGCCGAACTCGACCGGCAGATCCGCGATCGAGCGGCGCGCACGCTGACGATCAACAGCTTCCACGAGCACTTGCCCGAGCCGCAGAATCGCATCGTGCCGTCTTCGGACCACAAGGATGCGCTGGGTATCCCACAGCCCGAGATCTATTACTCGATCAACGACTACGTCAAGAAGAGCGCGGCGAATACGCACGAGATATACGCGCAGATCGCGGGCCTCTTCGGCGGCACCGAGGTGACGTTCGACGATCGCTTCGCGCCGAACAATCACATCATGGGCACCACGATCATGGGCACGGACCCGACCGATTCCGTCGTCGACGCCGATTGCCGGACACACGATTCACCGAACCTATTCCTTGCGACGAGCGGCGTGATGCCCACCGCCGCCTCGGTCAACTGCACGTTGACGATCGGCGCGCTGGCGCTGCGGCTCGCCGATAAGCTCAAGCATGACCTGTGATTGGGTGACGAATCGATGAGATCCCCGATGACGAATCAGCCACCGAGTTCCGCCGCGGCCGATCACCGGCGCCACCGCGCGGCACATCACGAGATGCGGTGCCGCCCCCTGCGCATGGCAGGATTCGCAGCCGGCTTCTCGCTGTTCGCTTTGTATCTCGCATGGCACGCATCGAACATCCGCGAGACATTGCCGACCGACGAACTGCCGGTGTCGGTGGCGCAGGCACAAGGCGCGAGCGAGGTGGCGAGCGCCGGCGCCGGCTCGGGTGTCGCCGCGGCCGGCGCGGCGGACGCCGATAGTGCCGACCTCGTCAAGCGCGGCGAATATCTCGCGCGCGCCGGCGATTGCATCGCATGTCACACGGCCGACAAGAGCCGGCCCTTCGCCGGAGGCTTGCCGATCGGCACGCCGTTCGGCACGCTATATACGCCCAACATCACGCCCGACCCCGACACGGGCATCGGCCGCTGGAGCGACGCCGATTTCCTCCGTGCGATGCAAGAAGGCGTAGGCAAAGGGGGCGAGCATTTATATCCGGCCTTCCCGTATCCCGAGTACACGCGCGTGGCCGAGCGCGACTTGCTGGCGATTCGCGCCTATCTGAACACGCTCGCACCGATTCGCTACACGCCGCCGCGCAACGACTTGAGTTTCCCGTTCAACCAGCGCTGGCTGATGTTCTTTTGGAAGCTGTTCAATTTCAATGAAGGCCGCTTCACGCCCGATCCGAAGCAAAGCCCGCAATGGAATCGCGGGGCGTATCTCGTCGAAGGCCTAGCGCACTGCGAGGAATGCCATACGCCGCGCAATTTCATGCAGGGGCTCAAGTCGAGCGATCGCTTGTCGGGCGAGGTGCAGGCGGGATGGCGCGCATTCAACATCACGCCGGACAAAGTGGGCGGCATCGGTAATTGGAGCGACGACGATCTCGTGCACTACCTCGCCGCCGGTGTCGCGCCGATGGCCAACGCTGCGGGGCCCATGGCCGAAGTCGTGGCGGACAGCACGCAGTATTTGACGCCCGAGGATTTGCGTTCGATCAGTGTTTATCTACGCTCGGTGCCGCCGGTGTCCGGCGGACAAACGCACGCGCGCGATCAATGGGGCCGCCCCGCCGACGATGTAAAGCGCTTGCGCGGCAGACGGGTAACGGGCGTCGACGGTGCACAGTTGTTCGTCGCGAATTGCGCGAGCTGCCACAACTGGACGGGGCAAGGAATCGGCGGCACTGCACCGCTTGCCTATCCTTCTCTAATTCACAACAGTTCGGTGGGCGCGCCGGGGTCCGACAACTTGACCATGGTCATCCTGCACGGCGTGAATCGGCAGACGAAAGATGCCGACGTGATGATGCCGGGCTTCGGCGACGCACTGAACGACGACCAGATCGCGGCCGTCTCGAACTACGTGACACAGCACTTCGGTAATCCGAAGACGACGGTGACGGCCGGCGATGTCGCCAAGCTGCGCAAGCGCCAGCAGTAGCAGTAGCAGCGCGGGTTGCCTTGCAAGTTGCACGCTAGCGGCGGGCGACTGCAAATGCGCGTGCCGACGCGTCAGCGGACTATGATTGCGCGTATGAACACGAGACGCGAGGCTTACTCCATAGTCTGCCGGCATGCCGTCAATACGGCTGGCCGCGATTTTGTCGTCGGCGATCTGCACGGTTGCGTCGATGCGCTGCGCTACTTGCTGCGCGAGATCGTATTCGATCCCGCATGCGATCGGCTTTTCTCGGTCGGGGATCTCATCGATCGCGGCAGCCAATCGCAAGAAGCGCTCGCGCTGCTCGACAAGCCGTGGTTTTTCCCCGTGCTCGGCAATCACGAGGAAGCATTGTGTCTCGTCGCGGAAGGCGTTATGCGCCAAAGCGCCTGGAATTCGCTCGGCGGCGAGTGGGCGCGGGCGCTGTCCGAGCGCGAGTTGCTCGCCTACGCCGGGCGCTTGCGGACGTTGCCGCTGGTACGCGTCGTCGGCACCCGGCCGCGGCGCTTCAACGTTCTGCATGCCGAGTTCTTCGGCGACGATGCCGCGCTCGATGCGGGCCTCTTCACCGAGCGCGTGCGGCAGCAGATGCTGTGGGGGCGAGCGCTGGCGCTCGGCAGCGGCATCGCTCAGCAGCAGGCGGGCTTGTCGCCCACTTACTGCGGTCATACGCCCATGCGCGAGATCGGCCGCATCGGCGCGCAGATTTTCATCGACACGGGCGCGTTCGCCGCGACGGGCAGGCTCACCGTGACTGAAGCGTTGACCGCGCGCGTGTGGTCGATTTCAGTCGAGCGCGCGCTTGCCGAAGGCGCCGATCAAATGTCGCTGCCCTAGGCCTGTTACTAGCCCGAACCGACCCTCGTCGGCTTTGCAGAAACCGCCACGCTTTACCCGATTCGATTCAATTCGAAGACGCTATCGATCGCACTGCCGTTCCAGTGGTATTCCAGGTAGGCGGCATGCCGGCAATCGCGCAGCAGCGTCGTTTTGAACGCGGCAAGGCATTCGCCCGATGCATCGCGCACGGACGGGTAGACGATGCCTGCCGCCCCCGCTGCGCGGAGCCGCCGGCCGAGCGCCTGTCCCGCCGAATAATCGGTGGGAGACAGGACGGCAGCGTCCAGCGCCGGATCGTTGCGCAGGTCGATCGCCTCGCCGCGTGCAAGCACGGTGTAAAGCCGCATTTGCTGGCGCAGCGGCGGCTCGTTCGTCGCCGCGAGAAACAGCGCGGCGTGATAGCGCGTTTCGGCTACGGCTGTCCTCGTCTCGCGTGCGCAATAAAAGACGCCGTAGCGGCCGTCCGAGAACCGGCTGCCGAGCGGATTCAGGTGCGTGAACGCGGCCATGATCGGCCCATAGCCCGGGCCGAAGCAACGCTCCTCGCGCGGAACGAGATCGAGCTCCCCGACTTCCGTACGCAAGCGATCGTTCGTCATTGCTTCGAGCGCATACAGGGCATCGAAGTCTTCGGACGATGCGACGCGGTCGAACAGATTGACGGCCGGAAACCGTGTGGGGATGACGCGATACGCCGGCGACCAATCGAGACGCGCGAGGCGTTGGGGGGAGAACCGATCGTCGCCTTCGGTCACGCCCATCCGCCCCGCATGGCGTCGAGGTATTGCCGCACGGCGACGAGATCGCTGACATTGCCCGCCAGCATCCGGTCGAGTGCGCTCGCGCCGCCGAACGGCGGGGCGCTATTGGGCCGTTTAATCCAAGCATCGGCGGCCGCGGGCTCCGGCAGCAGAATCTGCAGGCCCTTATAAATGCCGAGCAGCAGCGATAGCCGTTCTAGCGTGTCGCGCGAGAGCCGTGCGGAGCCAGGCGCCGCCTTCCATTTGAAAAACGTCGAGCGGCCCGGCGAGCCGAGCAGGACGATCTGCTCGTCAATGGCGAGCCCCCAGTCGCGGGCGATATTGAAGAATGCCCGTAAGCCGGCTGCGGACATCTCGACAAGCGACGGGCCGGCGCTGGGCGACTCCTTCCGGACGCGCGTGGCGGCGGTAGACAGATGATGAACGGCGGCGGGTGGCATGATCGGTCTCTGTTTGAACTATGAGCTAATATTAGTCCATATATGGATTAATGCAAGCCGGCCTGTTGTTACTACCGCTCCGGGCGCATTTCGCGGACTGGATCTGCTATCAATGCTTGCATTTCTCGCGCTACACGATATCATTGATATCACTTTGGATGTGGAACGAATCATGGCAAATCTTCTGGTGAGAAACGTGGACGAGCGAGTTGTCCAAAGCCTGCGCGAGCGTGCCGCAGCCCACGGGCGCAGCGCGGAAGCCGAGCATCGCGAGATTTTGGCAAAGGCACTGCGAGCGCCCCAGCGCAGGACCTTTGCCGAAGTGTTGATGAGCATCCCGAACGTCGGCAGCGATGCAGATTTCGCGCGTGTCGACGATGGTGGGGCGGCGAATGTATTTGGTTGACACCAACGTCATCAGTGAAGTTCGGAGGCGAGATCGGGCGGACAAAGGCGTATTGAGCTTCTTCCGCAACGCGGCCGAGGATGATGTCGATCTGTACCTCTCGGTGGTGACGATTGGCGAGCTGCGTCGAGGTGTGGAAATCATTCGCCACCGTGGCGACAAGCCCCAGGCAACACGTCTTGAAAACTGGCTCGATGGCGCGCTTCGGGAGTTTGGCCAGAACATTCTGGCAGTTGACCAAGAAATCGGGCAATTGTGGGGGCGCTTGCGCGTTCCTCACCCGGAGCACTTATTGGACAAGTTGATCGCCGCAACCGCGTTGATTCATGACCTCACAGTGGTTACTCGAAATGTCGACGATTTCGCCGGTACTGGCGCCCGGGTGCTAAACCCGTTCAAAGGGTAGTGCTGGCCTAACGTACCGAATCGACCTAGGCTGAGCGGATCATGCGTGCATGAGCGATTTCGCGAGCGCGCGCAAGGCATCGGCCGAGCGCGGGTCGCGAATGCGCGAATACATAACGACATGCGATTCCGCGCGTGAAGCTGCGCAGGTCCGCCACTTGGACGAACGCACGGACGGCATCGAGATCGAGTACTTTCATTTCAAACGTAAATGGAAGAAATCGCGGTTGATTTCTGTTCATTATGGAAGACGCGACGTATTCTGACTACACCTAACCTCTTGGCCACAACGGATAAAGACCATGCCGCTCGCCCGTATTTCGATTCCTGCCGGCCGTTCGGCCAATTACAAGAAAGCGCTGACCGACGGTGTGCTGCGTGCGCTAGTCGACACGTTCAACGTCCCGAAGGACGATCAATTCATGATCGTGACCGAGCATGCTGCCGAGGATTTGATCTATCACCGCAGTTACCTCGGCATCGAGCGCAGCGATGGCTTCGTACTGATCCAATTGACCGTCAGCAATACCCGGCCGCTGGAAAGAAAGAGGGCACTCTACCGTCGCATCGTCGAATTGCTGGCAGAGAATCCCGGCATCCGAAAGGAGGACGTTTTCATCAACTTGCTCGAAGTGCTGCCGGAGAACTGGTCGTTCGGCAACGGCGAGGCGCAATACGTTTCGGAGTGAGCGCCCGCGGTGGCCCGCGATTCCGGCGGCTAAGGCGAGTTGGCTTCCCTTTCGTCACAATGCCCGCCGCGAGGATGGGTAACATTGAGCATCCACATTAGCCTTTGGGTGCAGCGAGGATGCCGACCACTGTCGCACTCGAACTCGAACTCGTGCTCGCAGTCGAGGGCGCGGCCGCGAGCGAATGGATCGCGGCGTCGGGCGTTCCGGGCGGCCATGGCGGCGCTCCTCGTCAGTTAAAAGCCCATAGCCGTGCGGACGCATCCGCGGACGGCAAGCGGGCGAGCCGCAAGCCCGTGTTCCCGCGCGTTTCGACGCAGGCGGACATGGGCGCGGCAATCGAGCGTGCGCTGGGTCGCGTGCCGGGCATGACCGAAACGTATGCGGTCGAGTCCTCGACGATGCAGGTGTTCATCGAGCCAAGCGAGGGATGGCGGGTCGAAGTCTGGGTCGATGGCGCGGGCATGCGTCGAATCTCGGAGGTCCGCACGAGCCCGCTTGCACCGGGCGTTCGGCGGTGCGAGACGGTGTGCCGCGAACGGGGTGAAGCGAGCGCGCCCGGCGCTATTCCGCCATCGATCAAGGACCGGTTGGGCAAGTCCGACAAGGTGATATCGTCGCCCTTGCTTTGGGTCCGCCGCGGCGCTTGGCGATGGACCGGGCCCCACGGTGTCGCCGTCGACATCGAGCTTCACGACGTACGCGGCCGGGCCTCGGATGCGCCTGCCGGCGAACGCACTACACAGGCTGCGCAAACCGAGCAGACCGCGGCCGCGCGGACGTCTTCATCCGATTCGGATCGAGCGCCGCCGCCGATGGCATTCTGCGAATTGCGACTGGCCGTGCAACCGCCCGTCATTGACGCGGTCACGTGGAAGGAGACTGCCTCAGCGAATTCGCGGACGACCGCCGAAAACGCCGAGCGCCCACGCACGGCGGATTTGCCTGCCGGCATGGCGGCCGAACACACGCAACGCAACGATCCGTCGATAGCCGCCTTACAGGCGCTGTTCGCCGCGGCCGGCGCGCTCGCCGAGAGCTTGCCGGTCTTTCCGGCCCTGACGGACGGCTACGCGCGTGCCTGTATCCGTCGCGAAAGCGAAGCGCCGGTCCGCGCCGCTCGGATCGATTTGTCCGGCGCAGACACCGCGCACGATGCGCTGATCGCCGTGGGGTCGAGCATCGCCCGGCAATGGCTCGGGAACGAGGCCGGCGTGCGCGACGGGATCAATCCCGAATTCATCCATCAGATGCGTGTGGCGCTGCGCCGTTTGAAGACGTTGCTCAAGATATTCCGTCGCTGGCGTGGCGATACGTGGAAGCACACGATCGCTCCCGATCTGGACTGGCTCGGCAAGCAACTCGGAAGCGCTCGCGATCTCGATGTTTTCGTCGAAACGACGATGCCCGCGCTAGTCAAAGCCGATCCGGGCGAAGCCGATTGGGCGCCGTTGCAGGCCCGTGCGATGGTGCGTCGCGATCAGGCGCGCGCGCAGTTGCAGGGGGCGCTGCGCACGCGCCGCTATGCCGCATTGTCGCTGGCATGGCTGCAATGGCTGGCCATGCAGTGCTTGGCGCCGGGGCGAGCTGCAATGGCCGGCAAGCCGCTGGCCGAGTACGCGGCCAAGCGTGTGCGCAAGCATTACAAGCGCTTGGTCGCGAACCCTGACTTGACTTCGCTTACGCCCGTGGAGCGCCATCGTCGGCGAATCGAGGTCAAACATCTGCGCTACTCGCTTGAATTCTTCGAGTCGCTGGCGTCGCGCAAAACGCGGCGCAAGGTAGCGAAGCAACTGGGCCGGATTCAAAGCGTGCTAGGCGACGGCAGCGACGCGGCAACCGCGCTTCGCTTTCTCGAAGCACTGGATGTTCCGCCTTACCAACACGGCTTCGCGCGGGGCTGGTGCGAAGCCGTCAATCGATGGTCCGCCATCGAGGGCGAACGGCTTCTGCGGGACTTGAGCAAACCGAAGATCGTCCGCGGGAACTGATTGAGCGCGATTTTCGCTCATGGCTCGCGGCCTAGATACGGCTGACTACGGCTGACTACGGCTGACTACGGCCGACTGCGCCAGGCGATCCGTAGCGCACGGCTCGGGCTCCATTCAAGCGAGATTCGCGCCATCGCGCTATCGCATCGTCAGCGTGACGCATTGCGTGCCGCCAACGCCTCGTAATGCGCAACGTCCTGCACACGGCCTTGGTCGATTTGGACGACCTGATCGCCGAATACGGCAACGTCGGCTTCATCGTGCGTGATGAGAACGATGGGAATGTCGAGCCGCGTTTGCAGATCGAACAACTCGCGGCGCGTCCGCTCGCGCATGTTCGCATCCAGTGCGGCGAACGGCTCGTCGAGCAGCAGAATACGCGGTTCGGCCACGAGTGCGCGAGCGAGCGCGACGCGTTGTTTTTGCCCGCCGGAGAGCTGCGCCGGATGGTTGCCGGCGACTGCAGTCAAATCGAATGCGCCGAGCCAGTACTCGACTTCACGCGCGCTCTCTTCGCTCGCACGGGGGTTGAGCCAGCCGCGCTTGAGCGCGAAGCCCACGTTCTGCCTCACATTCAGATGCGGGAACAGCGCGTAGTCCTGAAATAAGTACGCGGCGCCACGCAAGCGTGCGGGCACGTCGATGCGGCGCGCGGCGTCAAATAGCGGCGTGCCGCCGAGCGTGATCGTGCCGCGGTCCGGCTTGAGCAGCCCGGCGACCGCTTGCAGTGTCAGCGTCTTGCCTGCGCCCGACGGTCCGAACAGGACGATGCGCTTGCAATTGCCCGTGAACGAGATGGAAAGCTCGAAGCGGCGTTCGCGTGTGACCAGGGTCTTTTCGATGTCGACGGTCAGCGTCATGGCCGCGGTCCCGGGTTAGCGCGACGTCAACAGCGAGTGTTGCGGCAGTAGCCGCCCGGCCACGAGCAGCACAACCACGCTGACGACCGAGGTGACGAGCACGAGCAAGTTGGCCGTGTGATCGTCGCCGGCCTGCACCGCCGAATACACCGCCAGGGACAGCGTCTGCGTGCGTCCCGGCAGATTGCCGGCAATCATCAGTGTGGCGCCGAATTCGCCGAGTGCTCTTGCGAAGGCGAGCAGCGTGCCGGCCACGATGCCGCGCACCGCAAGCGGCAGCGTCACGCGAAAGAACAGGGCGGTCTCGCCCATGCCGAGCGTTCGAGCCGCTTGCTCGAACTGCGGATCCACGGATTCGAACGCCGAGCGCGCCGATTTGAGCACGAGCGGGAAAGCCGCGATCATCGCTGCGATCACGGCGCCTTCCCAGGTAAACACGAGACGAACGCCGAACGTATCGAGCCAAGCGCCGATTGGGCCGCGCCGTCCTAGCAGCACGAGCAGATAGTAGCCGAGTACCGTCGGCGGCATGACGAGCGGCAATGTCAGCAATGCGTCGACGACATCGCGCGCGTTCGAACGCCAGCGCGCGAGCGCCAACGCGGCCGCGACGCCGAACACGACATCGAGCGCCGTCGCCCAGCCGGCGACTTTCAGCGACAGTGCGAGTGGAATCCAGGCGTCTTGCACGATGTAGGCTCGATCAGGCGTCAGTGCTGCGCCGGCTGGAAGCCGTACTTGGCGAGAATCGCCTGCCCGGTTTTCGACAGCACGAACTCGGTGAAGGCGCCGGCATCGGCCGCGTGAGCGCTGCCTTGCACAAGCGCGATCGGGTAGAGAACCGGCGTTTGCGTGGGCACCGTCGCGGCGATCTTGACCGCCTTCGGCATGATCGCCGCATCGGTGCTGAAAACGAAGCCGGCCTCGGCTTCCCCACGCGCGACATAATCGAGGCTCTCGCGCACGTTGGTCGCGAGGATGGCCTTCGGCCCGACGACATCCCATGCACCTTCATGCTGCAGTGCAGCTTTGGCATATCGCCCAGCGGGCACCCATGCCGGGTTGCCGAGCGCCACGTGTTTGACCGCCGGCAGCGCCAGCGCTGCCCGCAGCGATTGCACGGTTAGCGTACTGTCGGCAGGCACGATCATGACGAGCGAATTCATGGCGAAGTTGCGGCGTGTACTCGGCACCACGGCCTTCGCTGCGACGGCGTCGTCCATCGCTTTTTCATCGGCAGAGGCGAATAGGTCGGCGGGCGCCCCGTTGACGATTTGCTGAAGCAGTGTGTCCGACGCGCCGAGGTTGAGCACGACCTTCGTGTTCGGATGCGTCTTTTCGAACGCTGTTGCAACGGCCCTGAACGCGTTCGTCAAGCTGGTTGCGGCCGATACGACGAGCTCATCGGCGTATGCCACGCTCTGCACCGAGCAGGCGGCGGCAGCCGACACGTAAAGCGCGATCGTGCGGGCATGGCGCCGGACGCCGGATAGTGGGGCGTTCATGAGGAAGGCGAGAAGTCGAAACCGACATCGTAATATAGCCAGGGTCATGACGCATCGTTCAATGATGGTTACACGGGCCGCCGCGTCTCTACCGGCACGCCGGCTTCTTGCAATTCGGTCAAAGCGGGATGCGGCGACGGGCGGGAAGGCCAGCGGTCAGACGAAAGAAGAAGGCAGCGCGGCGCTATGGCCCGACGGAACGGGCGGCATGGGGCGCGGCGCCTCGTGTCCCACTTTCCAGCGGGCGCGGATGAACGGCCTATCCCGGCCGGACAAATGCAGGGCGATGTGGGTGATCCAATGTTGCGTCGGCACGCGTACATCGTGCATGGCGACAGCCAGCATCAGCAGGCTGACGGCGACGGGCACAGCCGACAGTTTGCCGGGCTTAGCGTCCCAGGCCCACCAGACGAACAGGACGGCGGCGAGTGCGCCGACAATGCAGCCGGCCACCGCTTCGGACGGTGAATGCGCGCTGAGCACCACCCGCGACATACCGACGGCGATTCCTGCTGCAATGCCGCACGCGACGCCAAACACGCGTATCCCGGCCCGCGCCGGGAGTAACGTGAGAAAGAACGCGACGGGATAGACGGCCGTCGAGAGCATCGCGTGTCCGCTGACGCCCGTGAAATCCCACTCGCGCACACCGACGCCCCAGCCCAGGAAGGCGATTTTCGTGAGTGTGACAATCCCGGCCGCCGCGCCGAGGATACCTAGCCATCCGGCGGCCAGCCGCCAGGAATAACCAAGGACGAGCCACAGTGCGATCGCGATGGCGAGCGGCAAGGTGAGGCCCGCGCCGCCGAGGCGGGTAATCGAGAACCAGAGGTGAATGGGTAAATCGTACATGTCGAGCGTATGCCAGGCGGGCGGACCGCGAGTCCTATCTGCTTAACGCGTGAGCCGTGCAAAACGACGACACGTTGAGAGGGAACAGACAGTATAACGAGCACCGGCACGGATCCGGGCGTCAGATGTGCGATCGCGCACCCGGCAGGGAGTTCCCAATAGATGCGAGTGAATGTAAGCGTGTCCGAGTGCTTGTCCGCGAAAAGGTATATTGTGCATTGCATCATAAACGGGTGTCGCAGCACCGATTAGTCCTTTTTAGAGAGCCATGTCCAATGACCAAAAGTCTGACGAAACTCTGGCTTCAGGGCCTCAAGCGCTTGATGACGAGCGTGGCGGCCACTCAAGCCGGACATCTGCGCCAAGCGACGAAGCCGAAGGCGAAGCCTAAAACGAAGACGAAGAAACGAACGCGTTCTGCGACCGCCGATTCCGTGCGGAGCACGCGTGAACGTGAGGCGCGGGGCCCGCGCGAAGTCCGTGAATCGCGCGTGCGCCCGCGCGCCGGCGCGTGGGCGAAGGGCGAGTGGACGCGCTCGTATCATTCGGCGCCGCCCTTGCCGGGCCGGCTCGTCAATCATTTGTCGTACGGTTTGTACATTCCGCCTGAACCCGCGCCTGCGGCGCGCGGGCCCATGCCGCTCCTCGTCATGCTGCACGGCTGCAAGCAGACGATCGACCAGTTGGCGATGGGCACCCGCATGAACCTCCTGGCCGATAAGAACGGGTTCGCGGTCGTGTACCCCGAGCAGTCGAAGCATGCCCACGCCCACCGATGTTGGCATTGGTACGACGATCGCGAGACGGCGGGGCTCGGCGAAGCGCGCGCGGTCGTCTCGCTCGTCGATTCGCTCATTGCCCATCATGGCATCGACCCGGAGCGCGTTTATTTGGCCGGCATATCGGCCGGCGCCGGCCTGGTGTCGCTGCTGGCGCTTCATTATCCGGATCGGTTCGCGGCCGTAGCGCTGCATTCGGCGCCGGCACTCGGCGAAGCCCATTCCGGCATGACGGCGATGGATGTCATGCGGCGCGGCGCGCGACGCGATCCGATTGCGCTCGTCGACGCAATGGTTCAGAACGAAATCTATCCGGGGATGCCGGCTATCATCGTCCACGGCGAGGCGGACCGCGTCGTCGCCCCGAAAAACGCCGAGCAGCTAGGCCTTGCCTTCTTGCGGCTGAACGGTTTTATCGACGCTGAGGGGGTGTGGATGACAGGCTCGACGCGTGAGGTAAGCGAAGGGGGCGCCGAGATCCACAACTACCTGATAGGCAGCCGGCGTGTGGTGACAGTCTGCCGTATCGCCGGCCTCGGTCACGCCTGGGCGGGCGGGGATGAAGCCGTTCCGTTCCATTCGCCGATGGGGCCCGATGCGAGCGCCATGATTTGGGCGTTCCTGCGCGAGCATCGCCGCCGGCTGCCTGCGGCGGCGCGCAAGTTCGCGGCGCGATAGGCGGCACCGGCCCGCGGTGACAGCATTCCGTGCGGAAAAACCACAGCCGAAAACAGTGCTGGCGCAGTACTAGGGTTTTCCCTATAATTAGGGTTATTGCTTAGGTGTTAACGCTTCAAAACCGCACGAGGCCATCATGTTCCTGCTTAGCCGCCTGTTCCTTTTCCTGACCCAAACGGCCGACGAACGTCAAAAGGCGCGCAACGATGCCTATTTGGCCGATGCCACCGATCTCTACGATCTCGAATTCCGCATGCGCAAGCTCGACCGCGACGCCGCGGTCGCTCACCCCGCTTGGCAAGTCGCGCGCTAAATCCGCTTCGCGGCCGCGGCCGAACGCGCGGCGTCGCTTAAGCGCCGGGCGTCCCGTGCGCGTTCGCCGGCCCCGGCTCCTGCACGCCGTAACAACCGCGATAAGTCGCGTAGAACGAGCAGTAGAGCATCGTCGTCAGCGTGATCGAGGCTGGAAACAGCACGGTGAACGCGTAATTGCGTGCGCCGATCGCATCCATCAACATCGATAGTCCGGTTGAGACGACGATCGCCGTGGCCAGCCACAGCACGCCGTAGACAATGAACGCGCCGCGATTGCGCCAGCATGTGACGAGGCTGAAAAACATCGCCTTGAACGGCGGCACGTCGTGCCACGCCGTCAGCACGGGCGCGAACCAAAACAGCATCGCGACCGGTAGATAGCACGCGAACGCAACGAGCCCGGCCTTCAACAGCGGCCCAGTGGCGAGCGACTCGGGTGCGACGGCGCCCGTGCCCATCATCAGCTTGAACAGCGCGCCGCCATCGGCTAGCGCCGAGCCCGCGAAGACGAGTGTGATGGCCGCGACGTAGAGGCCGCCGAGCTCGAGCAGACGCACGGCCGCCGTCGATCCGTACGACCGAAACCCATCGGCGAGCACCACCGGAAACACCATCTTGCCGGCCACGGTATCGCGGCATGCCGCCATGAAGCCGGCAGCCACGCCCGGAATTAGCACGAGGGGCAGCACGGCGCCGACGAACGGAATCAGCGACACCGCCCACATTGCCAGCAAGTACGTGAAAAAAATCGTCAAGAATCCGAGCGGATTACGACGAAACAGCCAAATGCCTTGGCGATACCAGACATAGCCGGTTTTTGCGGAAACTTCGGTCAGTTGCATGAATTTGACGCATTGAGGGGTGCAACGCCGGTTAGGCGCTCGCGCAAGATGCGTTCGAAATGAGCGGGATCGTGCGGCTTGAGTATTTCAGCCTCGCGGGGCAAGTACAAATCGTAGAGGCGCGACATCCAGAAACGATACGCGCCCGCCCGCAGCATGTTGGCCCAATGGCGCTGTTCTTCGGGCGTGAACGGGCGCACGGTTTGATAGGCGCGCAGTAGCGCATCCGCTCGCGGCGCGTCGAGCTTGCCTGTCGAAAGATCCACGCACCAGTCGTTGACCGTGACAGCCACGTCGAACAGCCACTTGTCGCAGCCGGCGAAATAGAAATCGAAGAAGCCGCCCAGGCGCACCGTGTGGCCCGTGCCGGGCTCGGCAGCCGCAAACAACACGTTGTCGCGAAACAGGTCGCAATGGCAGGGCCCGCTTGGTAGCGCGGCATAGTCGTCCGACGCAAAGAAGGCGGCTTGATGCGCGAGTTCGGACGTCATGAGTTCGCGCTGGGCCTCGGTCAGGCACGGCAAGACCTGCGGTGCCGTTTCTTGCCACCAAGGCAGACTGCGCAAATTCGGCTGATACGGCGCGAAATCGCGCCCGGCCAGGTGCATGCGGGCGAGCATTTGACCCACCTCGAAACAATGTTCGACGCCGGGCGCAAGCTCGGCCGCACCGGGCAGCTTCGTGACGATAGCCGCCGCCTTGCCCCGCAGCATCCCGAACAGTGTGCCGTCGCTGCGCCGCACCGGGTCGGGCACCGGCACACGATGTTGAGCCAGATGGCGCATGAACTCGAGGTAGAACGGCAACTGCGCAGCCGTCAGATTTTCGAAGATCGTTAGCACATAGGCGCCGCGCGTCGTCGTCAGGAAGAAATTGCTGTTTTCGATACCGGAAGGAATTCCGCGGAAATCGACGACTTCGCCAAGATCGTAGGGGCGCAGCCAATCCGCGAGATCGGTTTCGTTGACGACGGTAAAGACGGCCATGCGAGAGGCTTCCAATGCGATGGAAAAGGGGAATCGGAGCACGACGGCTGCGCTTTCGCGTCACCGCCGCGCAGCGCTTCGCTTGGCGAGTGCGTGCGTGCGGCGGAGCCAGCGGTGCGAATCAGGCGCGAATCCGGTGTGAATCCGGTGTGAATCAGTAGTGCAGGTTGATCGACGGCAGACGTGTGCTGGGTTGTCCGGCGTCGTGGACCTTCGGCGACGTATCCGGCGGTGCGCTCATTTGATAGCGCGTCCCGAAGTTCGAACGAACATCGATCTCGACAGGCTTGCCGCGATCGCGATATTCGGTGATTTCCGTGCCGTTGGCGCTTTTCTCATAGAAGCTCGGCTTGCGCTGCACGTCGTTGATGTCGACCTTCGACGAAACCTGGGCCGCGGGACGATTGATTTTCGTCAAGTCGGGCAGGCCGGCCGCCTCGTTGGCGGCGCGCTGCGCTTCGCGCGCTTGCGCATCGTCCGCGGGCGGGGCCGCAAGCACGAGACGCGGCGCGCCGGCGAGACTCGCGGCGGCTAGCGCCGCGCAAATGGCGGCTGAAAAGTACGGCTTCATGATCGATCTCCGGAAGATCCCATAATTCTAGCAAATGCGCCCCCCGATCCGGCCGCGGCCGTGCAAAGACGCACCGCGCGCAGGCACGCGGCGGCCGATCCGAGGGGGCCCGATAGCGGCGCTTCATGGTAATGTCGTTGCCATGAACGAGGCCAAACGAACGATGAAAAACGATCTGACGCAGCATGCGAGAGCCATGCATCCCACCGATTTTCAGACTGAAGCGTTCACGGATGCAGCCGATGCCGTGATGCACTTGTCTGAGATTTACGAATCCAACGCCGCTTTCTTGCGCGACGCTTTTGCGCGCTATCGGCGCAACGAGCCGTTCGGCGAGCGCGTGCGAGCGTGCTATCCGTTCGTGCGCGTCTGTACTGAAGTCAACACGCACGTCGATTCGCGCCGCTCCTACGGATTCGTTGCCGGGCCAGGGGTGTTCGAGACGACGGTGACGCGCCCCGATTTGTTCGGCCACTACTACCGCGAGCAGTTGCGCTTGCTCGCAAAAAATCATCATGTCCAGATCGAAGTTGGGGTCTCGCAGCAGCCGATCCCGATCCACTTCGCGTTTGCGGAAGGCATCCATCTGGAAGGCGATCTCGGGCGCGATCGCCTGATGGCGATGCGCGATGTGTTCGACACGCCGGATCTGGCCGCGCTCGACGATCGCATCGTCAACGGTACGTATGAACCGCGTCCCGGCGAGCCGCTTCCCCTGGCGCTGTTTACGGCGGCGCGCGTCGATTTCTCGCTGCATCGCCTGAAGCACTACACAGCGACGTCCCCAACCCATTTCCAGAACTATGTTCTCTACACGAACTATCAGTTCTACATCGACGAGTTTACGAAGCTCGGCCGTCAATTGATGGCGCATACCGACGACGAAGACTTGCGCGCGTATCGCAGCGAATACACGTCGTTCGTCGAGCCCGGGGACGCCGTCACCTACAACGCCAATCTCGGCGAACAGCCCGATGAGGGTACGGCAACGGCCCGACTGCCGCAGATGCCTGCCTACCATTTGAAGCGTGCCGACGGCAGCGGTATCACGATGATCAATATCGGAGTGGGTCCGTCGAACGCCAAAACGATCACCGATCACATTGCCGTACTGCGTCCTCATGCGTGGGTGATGCTCGGGCACTGCGCGGGGCTGCGAAATACGCAGCGCCTAGGCGATTACGTGCTTGCGCACGGTTACGTGCGCGAAGACCACGTACTCGATGCCGATTTGCCGCTATGGGTGCCGATCCCTGCGCTGGCTGAAGTGCAGGTCGCGCTCGAGCGCGCGGTCGCGCACGTCACGCGGCTCGAAGGTGCGGAGCTCAAGCGCGTGATGCGAACGGGTACGGTGGCGAGCGTCGACAACCGCAACTGGGAGTTGCGCGACCATCGCGAACCGGTGCAGCGGCTATCGCAGAGCCGCGCGATTGCGCTCGACATGGAAAGTGCGACGATCGCCGCCAACGGCTTTCGTTTCCGCGTGCCGTACGGGACGCTGCTGTGCGTGTCGGACAAGCCTTTGCACGGCGAGCTCAAATTGCCGGGGATGGCCGATCAGTTTTATCGCGCGCAGGTCGATCAGCATCTGCAGATCGGTGTAAAGGCGATGGAGCTTCTGCGGATGAACGGGCTCGATCGATTGCATAGCCGGAAGCTGCGCAGCTTCGCCGAGGTGGCGTTTCAGTAGGCGAGGCATCGCGGGGTGATGGCAAGCAGTGAGACTGAGAGTACGCGCTCGCGCCGATCCGAGCCGCAGCCCGCGAAAGCAGGGGAATTTTTTTCGAATTTTTTTTGGAACCGCCTGACTGTAAGCTTTTCGTAACGTCAGTCGAAAGCGTTCGAAAGAACGGTCGACGAAGCGTTCTTACGGACTTCAGGAGGACGTTGATGAACCATGCGAAGCGCCTATTGCTTGCCAATCGCGCTTGGTCGCAGGAAGTGTCTGCACGAGATCCTGGTTTCTTCGAACGGCTTGCGTCGGGGCAGCAGCCGCGCATTCTTTGGATCGGCTGCTCCGACAGCCGAGTGCCCGCGGAGCGCATCACGAATGCACAGCCGGGCGAGTTGTTCGTTCACCGCAATATCGCAAACCTGTATACGTCCGACGACGGCAATGCCTCAAGCGTCATCGAATATGCATTACATGTGCTGCGCGTCGAGCACGTCGTCATTTGCGGCCATCATCATTGCGGCGGGGTGCGCGCCGCACTCACTGCCCCCTCCGGTGCACTACCGGCCGTCAATCGGCGCATCGCAGGCGTGCGCGAGCTTGCCGAGCGGCACAGCGAAACGCTTAATGCCATCGACGACATCGAGGCGCGTGTCGATCGCTTAGTGGAGCTGAATGTCATCGAGCAAGTTCGTCGGCTGCGCGAGTCGCCGATCGTGTGCAGTGCGCCGCATCGGCCGACCGTGCACGGATGGGTATTCGGTTTGCGAGAAGGATTGTTGACATCGCTCACCGATTTCGAACCAGGCGAACACTTACCTAAGCGGATGCTCGATGCGGCTTAGATCTAGATCGCCGATTCCAAAGCGCACCTAAGCGCACCTAAGCGCCCCTAAGCGTCCTTAACTATCGTTAAGCGCCGCTAATCATTTCCGATCGTGGTTGGCACCTTGCCGCCGCCGTCGCTCGCATCGGGCGGCGCGGCTCAACTCGTCTTCGCAAGATTATGGACATCCCCTCCGATACCCGTTTTTCCACGTTGCGCAGCGATGTTTTCGCCGGCATCGTCGTATTTCTAGTCGCACTACCGCTGTGCCTGGGCATCGCCACCGCATCGGGTGTCGATCCGTTCGCCGGCCTCGTCTCCGGCATCGTGGGCGGCCTCGTCGTCGCGTTATTGAGCGGATCGCATCTGAGCGTGAGCGGTCCGGCAGCCGGGCTGGTCGTCATCGTCGTCTCGGCCATCGCTTCGCTCGGTAGCTTCTCGGCTTTCCTCGCCGCCGTCCTGATTGCAGGCGCACTGCAGATGGGCTTCGGGCTACTGCGGGCCGGACGTGTGGCGAGCCTCGTGCCGGCGGCCGTGATCAAAGGCATGCTCGCGTCAATCGGCATCATATTAATCCTCAAGCAGATTCCGCTGAGCGTGGGACTGCTCGCCGGCGGCGATGCCAACGTTGCGCATAGCGCGTCGGTATCGACACCGTTCGGCACCGTTTTGCCCGTCTCGCTCGCGCTCTGCGCGGTGTCCGTCGCGATGCTGTTCTGGTGGGAAACGCCGCGCGCCAAACGCTATGCGCTCGTGCGCGCGGTGCCCGGGCCCTTGGCCGCCGTTGCGCTCGGCATCGGTGTGACACTCTTGCTCGATCGGCTTGCGCCTTCCCTTGCGACCCCCGTCGAGCATCGCGTGTCGCTCGTTTCGCTGACTTCCTTCGGTGCACTAGTCGACGCCATTTCGATGCCCGACTTCACGCAACTCGTCGATCCCGATGTCTGGCGCGTCGGCATGACGCTTGCCATCGTGGCGAGCCTTGAAACGCTCTTGAGCCTCGAAGCGCTTGAGCGGATCGACCCGAAGCGTCGGAGCGTGTCCCCCGATCGCGAGTTGAAGGCGCAGGGCGCGGGCAATGTCGTTGCGGCGCTGCTTGGCGGGTTGCCGTTGACCGCCGTCATCGTGCGCAGTTCGGCGAACGTGCATGCAGGCGCGCAGACGCGCATGTCGGCCGTCATTCACGGGATGCTGCTGCTTGCGAGCATTTTCGTGCTGACCGCGGTGCTGAATTTGATTCCTCTTGCCAGTCTCGCGGCGATTCTAATTCAAACGGGCTACAAGCTGGCCAAGCCTCGGCTGTTCGTGGAGTTGGCGCGCGAAGGGATCGATCGCTTCGTCCCGTTCGTCGCAACGATCGTCGGCGTGCTGGCGACGGACCTCTTGATCGGCATAGGAATCGGCATTGCGACGAGCGTGCTGTTCGCGATGCGGGCAAGCCTTTCCCGCACGTTCACGCTCACGCGGCACGACGACTACTTCTTGCTGTCCATGCGTAAGGACGTGACGTTCTTCGCCAAGCCGATGCTCGTGCGCGCGCTTGCGCAGATCCCCGAGCGCTCCACCGTACTGATCGACGCCGAGCGTGCCGATGTCATCGATGCGGACATTCGCGAGACGATCGATGCGTTCATGCACGAAGCGCCGCGAAGGCATATCACGGTCGAACGAGTGCGCTGGCCCGAGGCTGCACGGACGTTGTTCCCGGTATTGTCGGGCGCGAAATAAAGCCGTATGTATTGTGTTGCGGTTGGCCGGGGTCTAGCGTGGACAGGAAGTCCGCCAACCGGTCGCCCGGCCGACCGGCTATCATGTGCGCAATTTGGAAACCCACGAACCATTGCGCCTGATCGGCCGGAGAAATGTATGGCTTCGCCTCAAGATAGCGTCAGCATGGCGGTGTTCTGCGATTTCGAAAACGTCGCGCTTGGCGTACGCGACGCGAACTTCGAGAAGTTCGACATCAAACCCGTGCTCGAGCGGCTGTTGCTCAAAGGAAGCATCGTCGTCAAGAAGGCCTACTGCGATTGGGATCGCTATAAGGGATTCAAGGCGTCGATGCACGAGGCCAGCTTCGAGCTCATCGAAATTCCGCACGTGCGCCAGTCGGGCAAGAATTCGGCCGACATTCGGCTCGTTGTCGATGCGCTCGATCTTTGCTATACGAAGTCGCATGTCGACACCTTCGTCATCATCAGTGGCGATTCCGATTTTTCCCCGCTCGTATCGAAGCTGCGCGAGAACGCGAAGAAGGTCATCGGCGTAGGTGTGAAGAATTCGACGTCCGATCTTCTGGTCGCCAATTGCGACGAATTCATCTTCTACGACGATCTCGTGCGCGAGCAGCAGCGTGCCGCTGCGAAGCGCGAATCGCGCGAAACGAACGTAGCCGCGAAACGCACGACCGACGAAGACAAGCAACCGAAGGCGGAGATGGAATCGCGCAAGGCCAAGGCGATCGCGATTGCCGTCGAGACGTTCGATGCGCTGGCATCGGAGCGCGGCGAGAGCGGGAAGATTTGGGCGTCCGTGCTCAAAAGTGCGATCAAGCGCCGCAAGCCGGACTTCAGCGAGTCGTACTACGGCTTTCGGGCATTCGGCAATTTGCTCGATGAAGCGCAAGCGCGCGGGCTGTTGGAGGTGGGCCGCGACGACAAATCCGGCGCATTCGTCTATCGGACGGCTTCGGGCTCGGCCGACGTAGCGAGGCACAGCGCGGCCGTTCCAGCCGTCGCGCAGGACAACGGGGCCCCCACCGAGGCAGCCGGCAACCAGGGCCGCAGAAAGAGCAAGGGCGTTCGCAAGCCTCCCCGTGCGCAAGCGCCGAGCGTAACGGATGAAGCGCCCGCGCAGCCCTTTGCCGCGATCGACGAGCCGGCGTTCGAACACGTCGCGCCGAGCGAGGCTTCTACGCCCGAAGCTGCGGCGAAGCCGCGTCGCACACGGAAGGCATCGTCGAAGAAGGCTGCGGCCGCCGGCGCGCAGGAAGCCGGGCAGTCCGAGGCCGCGCCGGTCGAGCCCGCAGCACAGGCAACACAGGCAGCACAGGCAACGATAGAAAAGAAGCCCGCGAGAGCACCGCGCAAGTCGGCGGCGCGTGGCGGTCGTTCGCGCAAGGCTGCGGCGGAAAGCAGCAACGGGCAATAAATCGCCAGCATCAAAGATCGGAGAATGTCAGTGTTTACGTGTAGAAATCAAAGCTGCCAAGCGCGATGGGCGCTGTCGGACGTCATCATCAAGAACGAAGGACAAGGCCTGTTGTTTCGCTGCCCGATGTGCGGCGCGCGCAACTACGTCGAGAAGGTCGAAGCCAAGGACGGCGCGGTCCTTTATGAGCAGATTGAAGGGAAACCGTTCGTCTAAGGCGCATGCCGCGCCTGGGGCCATCACGGCGCCCGGATCGCACTTATGCCCCTAATTTCTGAATTGCGCGTCGTCAACCAAATCCTTCTTTCTGCGTTGTAATAGGTCACAAGTTGCTACATTGATCGATCGGCAGCCGTGGTGTTTCGGTTGCGCCTTGACCCACGGCGCGTCGATGCCGTTGTAGGCCCGCCGCCCGCTCGCACGATCGCACGATCGGTTACAGGAATGATGCTCGGACGTATTGGGGACAGCAGTTCGAAGGCCGCGACCGCGCTTTGCGCGAGGCTGCGGCACGTCAACTACAAGCGCTTGGTGTCGCCCGCACTTGCGCTGGTTATCTGCATCCTGCTGCTGTTCGCGTTGCAGCGCGTCTCGCAAAGCATTAACTACCATTCCGTCTGCCACCAGTTGTTCCGCATTGCACCGGGACGATGGGTGGCTGCGCTCGCTGCTACGGCGCTGAGTTTCATGGCGCTGGTCGCTCGCGACGAGATCGGGCTGCGTCACGTCGAAGCGAAGGTGCCCCGCACGCTGCTCTGGATCGGTGCGACGGCCGCTTCGGCGCTCGGCAACATCGCCGGCTTCGGCGCGCTGACGGGCGGCGCGGTGCGCTGTCGAGTCTATAGCGCGGCCGGCGTGACGCCGTCGCAAGTAGGACGGCTCACCGTGTTTACGAGTGTGTCGCTCGTGTTGGCATTGCTGCTCGTTAGCGCACTGGGCGGCCTCTGGGATACCGGAGCGCTGGCAGCGATGACGCATGCCTCGCCGGGCACGGTGCGCGTGAGCTGCGCAATCGTGCTCGCGATCGCCGCATTGGCCATTGCTTGCTGCGGCGCGCGTACGAAGCGGATCGAGACACGGTGGCGTCGGATCGCGCTCGACGTTCCGGCACGGGCGGACTTGATCGGGCAGATTCTCTTCGGCATGGTCGATGTGGTCGGCGCCGGCGCCGCGTTGTGGGCCTTCTTGCCCGGTACCGAAACCGGCTTCATCAGCTTTCTCGCGGTTTACTCAGCCTCTCTCCTGCTCGGCATATTGGGTCATACGCCCGGCGGCGTGGGCGTGTTCGAATCCGTCATGGTGTTTGCCTTGAGCTCAGATGTGACGACACCTGCGCTCGTTGCCGCGCTGCTCGCCTACCGTGCCGTCTACTTCGGATTGCCGCTTATGCTGTCCGCCGTCGTGTTGGTTTGCTACGAGGGCAGAGCGTTGCGCGTGCGCTTGCCGTTCGGACGCGCCCCGCGCATCGGCCAGATCGCACCGCTGTTTCTCTGCCTGATCACGTTCGTTACCGGAACGATGCTGATCGTGTCGAGCGCGACACCGGCGCTGGCCCAGCGGTTGGCCGTCTTACGCCAGCTCGTTCCGCTCTGGGCGCTGGAAAGCTCGCAGTTGGTGAGCGGAGTGCTCGGCGTGCTGCTGCTGTTCGTGGCGCGCGGGCTGCTGCGCCGGCTCGACGCCGCGTGGTGGCTAACTGTGGCGCTGACTGCGCTGAGTCTCGTGCTCTCGGTCATCAAAGGCTTGGCATTCGTCGAAGCCGGCGTCTTGGCGACGTTGCTGGTTTTGCTGCTTGGCACGCGACGACACTTCAGCCGGCGCACCGCACTGTTCGCCGAGCCCTTCACGGGCGGATGGCTGATCTCGGTCGCCATCGTCATGATGTGCGCGGCGTGGGTGATGTTCTTCGCCTATCGCAACGTGCCTTACCGAAGCGATCTCTGGTGGCAGTTCGCGTTCGATGAGCGCGCTTCTCGTTCGCTGCGGGCAATGCTCGCCTCCGGTCTCTTTGCGACGGTGTTCTCGCTGTGGCAACTGCTGCGCCCGGCGGCAGGACGCTTCGTGCACCCGAGCTCGCAGGATTTGACGGACGCGGTGCACATCATTCGTGCGCAAGAGCGCAGCGACGCCGGCCTCGCGATGATGGGCGACAAAAGCTTTCTGTTTTCCGACTCGCGCCAGGCATTCCTCATGTATGCGAAGCATGGCCGCACGTGGGCCGCGCTGCACGATCCGGTCGGACCGCGCTGCGAGTGGGACGAACTGATCCGCAAGTTTGTCATGCTCGCGCATACGCATGGAGGTCGTGCCGCGTTCTATCAGGTCCGCGCCGATTCGCTGCCGCTCTATCTCGATTCCGGATTGACGCTGATGAAACTCGGCGAAGAAGCGAGGCTTGCGCTCGACGACTTCGATATGAATGGACCGAAGCGGGCCGCCTTGCGTTATTCGCTACGCCGAGCCGAACGCGATGGCTGCACGACCGAAGTGATCGATGCTGCCGACGTCGGCAAGCATTGCGACATCTTGCGCGGCATATCCGACAGTTGGCTCAAGAGCCGCTCCGCGCGCGAGAAGAGTTTTTCGGTGGCCGCATTCAGCGAGGCGTACCTGGCTGCGCAATCGGTCATGCTCGTGCGCGAGAACGGTGTACCCGTCGCGTTCACGACGTTCATGACGACGGACCTGAACGTCGAAGCGACGGTAGGCGTCATGCGTCACGTGGCCGAGGCTTCGCCCTACGTGATGGACTACCTCTTCGTGCAGCTTGCACTGCATTTGAAGCGCGAGGGGTATCGTCACTTGAGCCTGGGCGTGGCGCCGTTCTCGGGCGTGCAGCCTATGCCGCTCAGCTCGCCGCTTCATCGGCTCGGATCGATGGTCTGGAAATTCGGCGGGCGTTTCTACAACTTTCAGGGTCTGCGTGCATTCAAGGGCAAGTTTCAGCCGCGCTGGGAGCCGCGTTATCTGGCGGTATCCGGGTGGGCAAGTGCGCTCGTGACGTTGGTGGATCTTTCAATTCTGGCGGGCGGGCGTCGCTCATGAAATTTGGTGCAGTATCAAGGCGGTTCAAGTGGCTCGCCGTGCTTGCCGGCCTGTCTTTCTGCATAAGCGCAGTGGCGGCTGAATCGCGCGTATCCGGCGGGCGGTATGGCGACGTGGCCGTCGAATGGCCGCAGGGGGAGATGCGCGGTTTCGTCGTGCTGTTCTCGGGCGGTAAAGGCTGGACCGATGCCGATACCCAAGCGGCTCGCGCATTGGCTCGAGAAGGCGCGTTGACCGTGGGCGTCGACACGAAACGCTACGCGGAAAATCTCGCGGCGACAGGGCAGGCGTGCCGGCACCTGGACGGCGATGCCGAAGCCGTGAGTCATCAACTCGAGCGTCAACTGAAATCGGACCGCTATTTCGCGCCGATCATGGCAGGTACCGGCCAAGGGGCGACGCTTGCTTTGCATGTGCTGGCGCAAGCGCCGGCCAATACGATCGCGGGCGCGGTGGCGGTCGATGCGCAACCGAAACTGGATAACAAGTTTCGTCAATGCCCTCCGGATCCGACCATCAGCCGAGACAGCGCGTTGCCCGGATTCGTCGAAGTGGGCGTGACGAAGCCCGGTGCGATCGTTGCCATGCAGGAAGCGGAGCGCTCGGCGGTGACGGAAGGCGCCAATTCGCCGGGCTTTCATTTCGATAAGGATGTGAATGGTTTGGCAGCGCCGTTATTGCGGAAGCAGCCGCGGATGTTCGCAGCGGCGACGACACAGGCCGATCAGCTAGCCGCATTGGTTCAACCGCACTTGCAGGCCGGTACGGGTGGCGATCAAGACGTATCGGATTTGCCGCTCGTCGAATTGCCGGCTGCGCATCCGCGTGGAATGCTCGCGATCGTCATCTCGGGCGACGGCGGCTGGCGCGATCTCGATAAAACGATCGGCGAGCAATTGCAGAAGGACGGCGTGTCGGTCATCGGTTGGGATAGCCTGCGATATTTCTGGAGCGAGAAGACGCCGGAGCAGGTCAGTCGCGATCTCGCTCGCGTGTTGCGGGTATACGGTGAGCGCTGGCATGCCAACTCGTTCGCATTGATCGGCTACTCGTTTGGGGCGGATGTGATGCCGTTTGCGTACAACCGGCTGCCGGCGCCTTTGCGCGAGAAGGTGTCGATCGTTTCATTGCTTGGGTTTGCGCGCGCGGCGGATTTTCAAGTGCGCGTGACCGGATGGTTGGGTTTGCCGCCGAGCGATAAGGCGTTGCAGGCGAAGCCGGAAGTGGATCGGCTGCCTGCCGGGCTCGTGCAATGCTTCTATGGCGAGGACGAAGACGACACGTTGTGCCCGGCGCTTGCGGCGACGCGCGGAGTCGAAGTGATTCGCACGTCGGGCGGGCATCATTTCGGCGGTGGATACGATGCGCTCGAGAAGCGGATTCTGTCGGGATGGGAAAAGCGTGCGCCGTCGATGGCCCGGCTATCCGGCGCACACTAAGATTAACCATCGACCGGGCGAGCCGGCGTCTCTAATAGCAATTGATAAAGCGCCAAGTCGAGCCAGCGGCCGAACTTGAAGCCAACTTGCGGCAGCGTACCGACCTGCTTGAAGCCGAGCCGTTCATGCAGGGCAACGCTGCCCGTATTGGCCGCATCGATTGCACCGATCATCGCGTGCACGTCGCCGCTTTGCCGAGCCGCGGCGATGAGTTCTTGCATCAGCACGCGGCCAAACCCTCTGCCGCGATGGTCCTTGTGGACGTACACCGAGTGCTCGACCGTATATTTGTAAGCCGGATGCGGCCGAAATAGACCGTAGCTGCCGAAGCCCATCAGCGTTCCGTCGCTGTCCTCGACGCCGATCACCGGAAAGCCGCCGGCGCGCTTGGCCTCGAACCAGTCGACCATGTCTTGCTGGGTCCGCGCTCGATAGACGTAAAGCGCTGTCGAATGCAGAATCGCTTCGTTAAAAATCTCGAGTATTGCATCGGCATGGCGCTCGAACGTGCAGTGCGCGATGGTGTGCTCGCTCATGATGTGTTCCTCGAAGTCTCAGGTTGTCGCAAGCGCCGCCGGATCCAAAGCCAAAGGGCAGGCTGGCCCGAATACGCCGTGATCGTACTACAGGCGCTGCATCGGCCAAGCCGGTTCCGACGCCATCGCGCTATCGCTGGGTGACGATAGGGACCGCAACGAAGAAGATCGAGGGGGGCTTCGAATACAAGGGTGTGGAATTCCGGCTGCAACCTTTAGCCTATACGCCTATGCGTTAGGTGTGAATATTCTGAGTTTCAAGACTAGAAGGAATGTCGATACGACTCCCGAATCGAACTCGCCGGCATCGTGCAATCGCTAGGCCACCAAATCCGCCGCCCGCACGTACGGCAGCCCTAGCGCGTTTGCTACAGCCTCATGCGCAACCTGGCCTTCGCACATATTGAGCCCCGCGCGCAGGTGGGCATCGTCGGCCATCGCCCCCTTCCATCCTTTGTTAGCTAACGCAAGCGCATGCCCGAGGGTGGCGTTAGTCAATGCGAACGTCGACGTCCGAGCGACGGCGCCCGGCATGTTCGCGACGCAATAGTGGATCACGCCATCGACAACAAACGTCGGCTCGGCATGGGTGGTCGCGTGCGACGTCTCGAAGCATCCGCCTTGATCGATCGCGACATCGACGGCCACAGCTCCTTTCTTCATAGTCGAGATCATGCCGCGCGTCACGAGCTTGGGCGCCGTGGCACCCGGTATCAGTACCGCGCCAATGACGGCATCGGCGCTCGCCACGCATCGTTCGAGCGCATGCGCGCTGGAAAACTGCGTGGTGATGCGATTGCCGAAAATCAGATCGAGCTGGCGCAGGCGCTCGACGTTCGTGTCGAGAATCGTGACACGCGCCCCCATGCCGACGGCCATTTGCAAAGCGTTCGTGCCGACCGTTCCGCCGCCGATGACGACCACATGCCCCGGCGCGACACCGGGCACGCCGGCGAGCAGCAGGCCCATGCCGCCGTGCGGCTTTTCCAGATGGGCGGCGGCAACTTGAATCGACATGCGGCCGGCCACTTCGCTCATCGGCGCCAGCAAAGGCAGGCCGCCGCCCGGGCCGGTAATCGTCTCGTAGGCGACGCACACGGCACCGGATGCAATTAAGTCGGTGGCCTGCGCTCGATCGGGTGCGAGATGAAGATAAGCATAGAGAATTTGGCCTTTGCGCAGCATTGCGCGCTCGACGGCTTGCGGTTCTTTGACCTTAATGATCATGTCGGCGCGTCCGTAGACTTCTTGTGCGTCGCCGCATAGTGCCGCGCCTGCCGCCGTATAGGCGTCGTCGGGCAAGCCGACGGCCGAGCCCGCATCCTTTTGAACGATCACCTGATGCCCGCGGCTCACGAGCTCACGCGTGCCGGCGGGCGTAAGCCCCACGCGGTATTCCTGGTTTTTGACTTCTTTCGGAACGCCGATCAGCATGATGCACCTCCTCCTTTGGTACGGACTCGATAGATCGAGACGTCATCGGGCGCTTTTGGCGCGGGTGTCGCCTCTGAACGACATACTACGCCTTGCACATACCGCGAAGAACGCAGCGTCGTAGCATCCGAGGTGGGCGGACACGACGAACTACTTTATGATTCGCTCGTGAAAATCCTTGTGTCCAATCGATCGGAGATGTACGTCGATGCAAAGCTTTCGTTTTCGCTTGTCTGTGTTTTGTCCTGCGTTTTTGTTGATGGGCCTATATCTGCCGCAGTCCGCGTTTGCAGCGCAGCTGCGTTGTGGATGGATCGAAAACGATATGCCGTCTAGCCTGACGCTGTCGGATCGCGAAGGCACGTGGGCAATCGCTTCCATCGATCAGCAAGCTGATGGGTTCGGCGGTCATATGCCGGGTACGAACAAGGGCGATTCATGCGGCTGCTTGTCGGTCGAGACCGACAAGGCATCGATGCGGATCACCAAGGTGCTCGCCGGCAAGCTCAAACCGGTGTCCGCTTGTCAACGGGACAAAAGCCTGAAACAAGAGTAGCGGCGGAACATATCGGGGAGAGCGCATGAGCCTCGACGAATACTACAGGCGGCTGGAACTGCCGAGCACGGCGTCGCCGGCGGAGGTTAAGCGTGCATATCGGAGGCTCAGAGCGAAGTACCATCCGGATCGGAATCAGGGACGCGAAGCGACGGTCGAACCTGTATTCAAGCGCGTTCAGGAAGCGTTCGAAATTCTGATGGGCGAGCGCACGGCCGCCATCCCCGCTGCGGCCCCCGCGCCCACTCCAACGCATGGCCGCGAGAAAGAAACAGAAAGGGAAAAGGAAAACGAAGCCCCGCCGCGCGAGCATCGCAGCCGGCCGTCGTTGCGCGGCGCGAACTGCATGGCCGAACTCTTCGTCCCGCTCGAAGCCGCCATACACGGCGGCGATGTCGAAGTCAGCTACATGGTGAAAGGCCCGTGCCCATACTGCCATGGGCACGCGAGCCATCGCTGTACGACGTGTCGCGGTACGCGCATCGCGGCCTATCGCAAGCGCGAGACGGTGACCGTTTCCGCCGGTGCCTGGGATGGTCAACGTGTTGTCGTCGAAGGCGCCGGGCATCCGGGGACCGGCGGTGGTGCACCGGGCGATGCGATTTTTTCGATCGCGATCGTTTGCAGTTCCGCGTTTCGTCGGGACGGCTTGAGCGTAGCCTGCGACATCGAGGTCGATTTCGTCACCGCCATACTCGGCGGCCGTATCGAGGTGCAAGTGCTTGGCAAGCCAATGCCGGTGGCGATCCAGCCCGACTCTCAACCGGGCGCCACGGTTCGTTTGAAGGGCCACGGCCTGTCCGACCGCAACGGCTCGAAGGGCGATCTCACGCTGCGCCTCACACTCGCTATGCCCGCCGCTACTTCTCATTTGACCGGGGACGAGCGGCAACGGTTACGCGAGATGTTCGCCGCGGCCCAGCATCGAGCGATGCAGGCGTAGTCGCGGTGGTACGATGCTCTGACGTAAACAAGAGCGGGAAACGACCGACATGCCACCGCATCGCGCACCGCTGTTCTGCGGGCTCCTAACGATATGACGAGCCGCCGTAAGGTCGACAAAGGCATTCACGTGTTCATCAGCGGCACGTCGGATATCGATTGGGCTCGCCGGACAGTTCGTGAATTAAGCGCACGGGAGGGCTTCAGCGAAGCGATCTCCGTGGCGCTCGCGACGGCCGTCACGGAGATCGCGCGAAACATCGTCGTCCATGCGGGTAGGGGCGACATGTCGTTCTCGCTCGTTACGGACGGACGGCGCCGCGGCATCGTCGTGGTGGCGCGCGACACCGGGCCGGGCATTCCCGACATCGCACGCGCGATGGAGGACGGCTACTCCACGAAAGGCAGTTTGGGCCTAGGGCTGGCGGGAGCCCAGTGTTTGGTCGACGAATTCGAGATCGAATCGGCGCTCGGTGCGGGCGTGACGGTGAAGCTGACGCAATGGAATGAAAGCGATCCAAGCCGTGAATGAAGCGCATGCGTGCGGCGAGGTTCGCTCAACGATCTTCGCGACTGCCGCTTATGCGATTTGTATCGTCCATGTCCGTCGACCTCGCATTCAGCCGACGTCCTTTGCTTCAACGCAAGCCAGCGGCAAAATCGCCGTGAGGGCGAATCCCGCGCCGGGCTCGGTGCTGATGCGGATCTCCCCGCCTAGCAGCGCGGCTCGCTCGCGCATGCCCAGCAGCCCGAACGAATGCCGTCCCTTCGGTTCGGGATGCGTCGCCCCGCGGCCGTTGTCGACGATGCGCACGATGCAATGCGGGTCGGCGCGCACGATATCCAATACCACTTCGCTCGCCCCCGAATGCCGCGCAACGTTTGTCAACGCTTCTTGAACGATCCGGAACATGTCGATCCTACACGCATGGTTGAATGCGATCGCGTCCGGATCGAGGTGGCAAATGACGCGAATGCGATAGCGCACTGAAAATTCGTCGATGAGCCCCTCGAGCGCCGGAATCAATCCAAGATCGTCGAGCATGACCGGATGCAAATCCGCCGCGATATGCCGCACGGATTGGACGAGATCGTCGATCATCGAATAGAGGCCGGTCAACGCATCTTGCTTCGGCCAAGCGTTGGCACCTGAGCTGGACTCGAGCATCGAGGTCGCCATCTTCAGGGCGGTCAACTGCTGTCCTAGATCGTCGTGCAACTCGCGAGCGATGCGGGCTTTTTCCTCTTCCCTGACTTGCTGTATGTGCGCCGACAAACGCCGCAATTCTTCGCGAGACGTCTGCAGCGCTTCTTCGTCGTGCTTTCGATCGGTGATGTCCAAGATCCATCCGACCATCCGGTAAGGCACCCCCGCCTCGTTCCATAGCGCTTGCCCGCGCGAATGCACCCAGCACAACTCCCCCGATTTCGTGAGAACGCGATATTCGACGTCGTAGAGTTGGCGGTGCTCGAGGTGCGACTTCAACGATTGGGTGACCCGCCCGAAGTCTTCGATGTAAATGGCGCCGAAGTGTGCGTGGCGTTCGTTCGGCAGTTCATTGTCCTCGTAGCCCATGATTCGCTTGAACTGCGGCGAAAAATAGATCTCGTCGGTCTGCGGATTCCAATCCCACAGCCCCGCCAGAGAGCCGCTGACGGCAAGCTGAAAGCGCTCCTCGCTTGCGGTCAGCGCGGCGCGGTACCCTTCGATGGACAGCTCGAACGGTGCGAGCAGTTCGTTGAAGAAGGCGGTCGATGCCTCGATCAATCGCGATTGCTCGATGGATGCGCCCGGCAGCACCAGCGTATCGAGCGCGGCCCGATGCAATGCGGCCATGTCGAGCAATCCGAGCCCATCGATCATGGCGCGTCGCCCAAGCTCATAAGCATAGGAAAGGCCCGCCTCGCCCTGTTCTTCCAGGTAAGCGCGAAGACCCAAAAAATATTCGGTGCGCAGCGAATCGAGCCGCGTGGTCATGGATGTGCTCCAAGATAGCGGGCGACGACGACGTGCGCATCGTCCGTTCCTTTCGCATATCTCGCCAAGATCGACTCGGCGATTTCCTGAGCACTGAATTGCGTGATCACGCCCGCGCTGAAGGCGCTTTGAATACCGTCGGTCGCCATCACGAGCACGTCGCCGCGCGACACCGCGTAGCGTTGTTCACGCAGTGGCGGCAGGCGGTAGCCGACTACGCCTCCGTGAGTGGCAATGGCTTCCTTGCGCGCTTCCCGGTTTGCGCCGGCACGGATCAGTATGCAGTCGACGTTGCCGACGCCTGTCCATGTCATCGACGCATCCTGCGCATCGAACCACGCCACGCTCATGACCGCGCCCCGCGTTTTGTACAGCGCTTCATGGCACCGACGCACGAGCTGCTCCACCGATGCACCGGCGTGCGCTTCGATCACCGGCACGGCCTTCCGGACACCCTGGGCTGCTTCGAGCCCATGTCCGAGGCCATCGAGCAGCGCGACCAACGCCCCGTGCTCGCGCTCGACGACGACATGCAGGTCTCCGGACGGATCTTCGAGCGCGCTGCCGGCCCAGCCCCACTCGATGACGGACGTCGCAGGCGGGACGGACTCGCTCATCGCAGCCACCTTTTCATTTTGATCGTGGTGCCTTTGCCGACCGTCGAGTGGAGCTCGAACTCGTCCATGATGCGTTTTGTACCCGGCAGGCCTACCCCGAGGCTCTTGGCCGTCGAATAACCGTCGCGCATCGCGAGTTCGATGTCGGCAATGCCCGGCCCCTCGTCCTGCGCAACGATGAGAATGCCAGTGCGCACCCCATCGCTGATTCGGGAGAGCGTGACTTCGCCGCGGTCCGCGTAGCTGATGATGTTGCGCGCGATCTCCGAGATGGCGAGCGCGATGATCGTGCGGTCCGTATTCGAAAAGCCGGTCTCTGCAGCCAACTCACGCCCTTTTTGGCGAGCGATGACGACATCCTCCTCGCGCACGATCGGCACGCGGATTTCAGCCGGCATGGCCTGGACTCCGGTTGATCGCCTGCTTGAGATAGTCGAGCCCTTCTTCGAGATCGAGCGCAGTGGCCACGCCTTCCAGCGCGAGTCCGAGCTGCACCATGGCAAACGCCACTTCGGGCTGAATGCCGACGACGACCGCCGTAGCACCGCGCAGCCTCGCGACGTAGGCGATGCCGCGCAGCGTGCGCGTGGCGAATGAATCGAGCACGTCGAGCGCCGTGACGTCGATGAGGACGCCGCGTGTGCGGAACTGGCCGATCTTAGCGGCGAAGTCCTCACGCAGTTGAATGAGGTCTTGGTCCGAGAGCGCTGATTGGATCGAGGCGATCAGCACATCGCCTTGTTTAAGGATAGGGACGGACACGGTGTCAACTCGCGGCGTCGTCGCGGGTATCGGCTGCCCCGCCCTGCACCACGCGATAGCCGAGATTGCGCTCGGCCTGCTCGATGCCGCCTCGCAAATCGCCTACGGTGTCGAGGCCGCCTAGTTCGATGCCGAGCGAGACGAGCGACTGAGCCACAGGCGCGGAAATTCCCGTCACGATCACCCTCGCGCCCATGAGGCGGGCTGCCGTCACCGTCTGCAGAATATGGTTCGCCACACGCGAGTCGATCGTCGCGACGCCTGTGATATCCATCACGACCACCTTCGCGCGGTTGGTTCGAATCGCTTCCAGCAGGCTTTCGGTGATGAGGCGTGCGCGATGGGTGTCGATGACGCCGATGATTGGCAGCAGCAGGAGGCGGTTGCGCAATTGCAGCACGGGCGTTGAGAGCTCGCGTATGGCCTCTTGCTGCTGGCGAATGACGCGCTCGCGCTCGAACACGAGTACGTCGACGATGAGCCCGAGATCGAAGAAGGCAACCTTCTTCAATGACATGAATGCTTCGAATGTGTCGAGCGGCGCGCTGTCGGCGTGCGTCATGATCTGGATGCCCATGTGCTTGAGCAGACCGTGAAACGCGCCGAGAAAGACCCGCGTATCGAGCCCAGCCACCGCGTAGAGCAACCCGAGTTCGATGCGCTGCTCGACGTAATCGGTGCCGTAATCGCCCGACACCATGCCATGCAGATGTTCGATCTTCAGGCGCTTGGCCTTCTCTAAGAGCGCGCGATTCTCGAGCAAAGAGCGGGCTTCGTCGAGACGCGCCAAGTGGTCGAAGAAAGCGGCGGCAATGCCTTCGACTTGTGGCAGCACGACGTCCCTGATTGTCGCGATCCGCGTCAAGTCAGGCGGCATGAGGCCGACGATTTGCTTACGGCGCTCGATGGCTCCGCTGTCGAGCCCCATCTGATGCATTATCGCAAGCGATTCGCGTTGTTCAAGCTGGTCTGCCATGCCCGCCCCTCGGTTACTGCCCGGTCGAGCTGCGGCTACGCCGGACATCGGATTCGCGAATATGACACGGCAGTCCCGCGAAGGTCCGTCCACGTGTCGGTAGTTTTTCTCGGCCCCATTGATGCGGAACCGCTTTCGCGTTGCTAGATACTTTCGTCTTATCGCGGTAATGACGGTGGCCTAGTGACTGCGCTTCGTAGAACCCACTTCACATCGTGCAAGTTATTTGTCCGAGTATTCGCAGTATAGCCAGGGCTGCGGAACTGGCAAGCGTCGGCGCGGCGGGCACTCAGCGTCGACGCGATGGTGCCCGTCCGGTAGATTCGCGCACGACGAGTTCTGGCCCCCGCACGATATATCGATCCTGCATGGGTGCTCCGCCCTCGATCATTTCTACCGTGAGCGCAATCGAGCGTGCCGCGATGTCGGCCGTAGGCAGCCTTACTGTCGTCAATGCGGGTCGGAACTGATGGGCTAGCGCGATGTCGGTCATGCCGATCACCGACAAATCCTCGGGGACGCGCCGCCCCAGATCGGCGGCCGCCTGAATCGCGCCGATCGCCATGAGGTCGTTCGTCGCGAAGACGGAAGTTAGCGCCGGCTTGGCGCGCAGCAGGCCTAGGGCCGCTTCGTAACCACTTTCGATCGAGTCGTGCGCCTCTACGACGACGAGCGATTTCTCCGAATGGCCACGCTCCGCGAGGGCGGTCGCGAAGCCGCCAACTCGGATTGTCTGCGGGCCGCCCGAGCCTGCGCCGACAAGCGCGCCGAACTTGCGATGGCCGAGCGCCGATAGATGTGCGGCGGCGAGCGCGCCCGCCGCGGCGAAATCGATTGTGACGCAGGGCAGGGCACGCGAGGCTTGCACGTGCTCCCACATGCAAAGGACGAGCGCGACGCCTTTGCCGGCGATTTCAGTCAATTCGCTTTCGCCAAGGTCGGTATTCATGACGATCACGCCCGATGCAAGTGAACCGGCGATCTCGTCCAAATACGCGCGCGTGATGGCGGGATCGTCGTCGGTATTGCAGACGAGCAGGAAGTACCCGCGCTTGCGCGCCTCCCGTTCGGCGGCGAGCACGAACTCGGGATAGAACGGGTTGGAGATGTTCGACAGCATCAGCGCGAGCGTCGACGTGCGCCCCCGCGCCAGTGCGCGCGCCGTCAAGTTCGGCCGATAGCCGAGCTCGCGGATGGCCGCCATCACGCGTTCGACCGTTTCGGGCTTTACCTTTTGCGGATTGCGCAATACGTTCGACACGGTTGCGCCGGTTACCTGCGCGCGCCGCGCGACTTCGGCAAGCGTTACCAACGTCATTCCCCCGACTTCAATTGGCATGAGCGCAACGGTGCGCTCGTTGATATTTTTCCAAATGCTGGGATGGCTGCCCAAAAGTTGCACAATCGCAATCCCTTGCGCTACGTTCCATTCCACGACGAGCGCTGTGCATGGGCACGAAGACTAAGACGACATGGTACGAGCCTATGCGCGATTTCGGCGACAAGATTTTAAGCGCTTAAATTTGCGCGGGGAGCGAGCCGCCAGAACAATCGATGCAGTAGACCGGCAACGCGCCGACACCTAAGACCAACGAAGGAGACAATAGATGAAGCTACCCGTTCGTACGCTCGCGCTCGCCTGCCTCACTGGCGCGACGTTTGCCGCGGCATCCACCGTGCTGGCAGGTACATTGAACGTCACGGTATCGGCGCGCGGCAATCAGCGCTCGACTTGGCAGGACGCATTCGACCAGTTCAAGAAAGCGAACCCCGACGTCGACTTGAAAATCAGCTATGTCGGCGACGAGGCCTACAAGGTGCAGATCTCGGGCTGGCTCGCGACCGATCCGCCCGATGTATTGAGTTGGCACAACGGCGAACGCATGGCCTATTTCGCCAAGCGCGGCTTGCTCGCGGATTTGACGAGCGATTGGCAGAAAAACGGCTGGAACCAGACCTACGCCTCGGTCAAGTCATCGTCGACGTATGCCGGCAAGCAATATAGTTTGCCGCTCGGTACCGACGCCTATGGTTTCTTCTATCGCAAGGATTTGTTTCAGAAGGCCGGGATTACAGCCGAGCCCACTACATGGAATCAGTTCTTGGACGATTGCAAGAAGCTCAAGGCAGCCGGTATTGCGCCGATTGCCGTGCCCGCTCGCGATTCATGGACGCTCGCAGCGTGGTTCGACTATCTCGACTTGCGCGTCAACGGCTATGCGTTTCATCAACAACTCATGGCCGGCGATATCGCCTACACCGACCCGCGCGTGAAGCACGTGTACGAAGCGTGGAAGACGCTCATCGACGACAAGTACTACATCGACAATGCGCTCTCCTACGACGTCGATTCGGTCAATCCGCTGCTCGTCAACGGCAAAGCCGCGATGATGTTGATGGGCACCTTCTTCTCGGCGGGCCTGCCGGCGGCGACGCGCAACGAGATGGGGTATTTCCGCTTCCCGATCATCGACGCATCGGTGCCGGTCGCCGAAGACGGTCCCGTCAACGTATTGATTACGCCGGCCAAGGCCAAGAACAAAGCCGACGCGCGGCGCCTGCTCGCATTCATGGGCACGCCGCAGATTAACGGCGAACTCGCGAAAGGCTGGGGGCAACTGCCGTCGAACAACAAGGCGGCCGAGCCGCAGGACCCGATCTCGAAGGTGGGCTTCCAAACGCTATCGGGCACGACGGGCGGCATCGCACAGTTCTACGACCGGGACATGACGAAGGAGATGGCCGACGAAGGCATGAAGGCCATGCAGCAGTTCTTGTCCGATCCGACGCAACTCGACTCGATTCTGCAACGCCTGGAGGCGACGCGCAAACGCATCTATAAGAAATAGACGCGCACGGCGCGTGGGGCGGTGCCGCTACGGCATCGCCCCGGTTCATTTATGTCGGAGTACTCAAGCAATGTCGATTTCCGTGACACAAAGCGCGTTGCGGCGCGCATCGCGCCCGGCCGCTAAAAGGCCCGTGCCGCTGAGCCGACGGCGTACCCGCGCGGCGTTGCTGTTCCTGCTGCCGGGCCTCGCGCTCTTTACCGTCTTCGTCATCTATCCGATCGTGAGCAGCATTTGGCTCAGCTTTCACCACTGGGACGGCATGACGGCGAAAACGTTCGCCGGGCTCGACAATTATCGCGAACTCTTCGCGGCCGATACGTTCTACGTCGCGCTCAAGAACAACCTGATCTGGTTGGTACTGTTTTTGCTGGCACCGCCGTTGGGCCTCGCGCTCGCGTTGTATCTGAACCAAAACGTATTCGGCATTCGGCTCGTGAAGTCGCTCTTCTTCGCGCCGTTCGTGCTGCCGGGCGTGGTCGTAGGCCTGGTATTTTCGTGGTTCTACGATCCGACATTCGGCTTGCTGAAGTTGATCGTGGGACACGGCATTCCCGTGCTGGGCGATCCCCGCTACGTGACCTACGGGATCATTTTTGCCGCCTTATGGCCGCAGATCCCGTTCTGCATGATTCTCTATCTGACGGGACTCACGGGCATCAACCCCGAGATCGTCGAAGCCGCGCGGATGGAAGGTGCCGGCGGGTTTGCGCTGCTATGGCACATCATTTTGCCGCAACTGCGCCCGGCCACCTTCATGGCCATTGTGCTGACGGTCATCGGTGCGCTGCGCAGTTTCGATCTCATTTCCGTGATGAGCGGCGGCGGTCCATTCGACAGATCCACCGTGCTCGCGTACTTCATGTACGACCAAGCCATCAAGTACTACCGCGAAGGCTATTCGGCCGCGATTGCCGTCGTGTTGTTCGCGGTCATGCTCGTCTACATCGTTTGGCAGCTACGTCGCCTCGTGCGCACCGACTCATAAGGAGCCCCCAATGTATCCGATGCCCGTTCAAAGGTGGCGCCCCGTCCCGCGGCTCGTTTATCGCCTCTCGCTGCCTGTGACGCTCGTACTGTGGCTCGTGCCGCTGCTTGCGGTGCTCGTCACGTCGGTACGCCCCAGCGACGAGCTGATGACCGGCGATTATTGGGGATGGCCGAAGCATTTTGCACTCGTCGAGAACTACGGGACGGCGCTCACGCAAACGCCGATGCTGCATTACTTCTGGAACAGCTGCCTGATTACGCTGCCGGCCGTCGCGATTTCGATCTTTCTTGCATCGATGGCCGGGCATGCGCTTGCCAACTTTCAGTTTCGCGGCAACGCAGCGTTGCTGGGGCTGTTCGTGGCCGGCAACTTCGTGCCGATCCAGATTCTGATGATCCCGGTGCGAGAGCTGATGGCCGGTTTCAATCTCTATAACACCGTATGGGCGCTCATCATCTTTCATGCGGCGTTTCAAACCGGTTTTTGCACGCTGTTTCTGCGCAACTTTATCCGCGAGCTACCTTATGAGTTGATCGAGGCGGCTCGCGTCGAGGGGGCCAGCGAGTGGACGATCTATTGGCGCGTCGTTTTACCGCTCGTGCGGCCCGCGTTGGCCGCGCTCGCAATTCTGGTCTTCACGTTCGTTTGGAACGATTACTTCTGGGCTTTATGCCTCACACAGGGCGACGACGCGGCGCCGATCACGGTGGGCGTGGCGGCACTCAAAGGGCAGTGGACGACGGCTTGGAACCTCGTCTCGGCAGGGTCTGTACTGGCTGCCTTACCCTCGGTCGTCATGTTCTTCGCGATGCAGAAGCACTTTGTTGCCGGATTGACCTTCGGCGCGACGAAAGGGTGATCTTCGCCTGATCGCCAACAACGTTTGTCGCACGTTTGTCGCGTCCCGATCAATCGGACATCGCGTCATTACCGTGCACGTGCATTTATCGAATCCAGGAAAATCTCAATGCAGATCGGCGTTTGTTACTACCCCGAACACTGGCCTGACAGCAAGTGGGAAAGCGATGCGCGGCGCATGGCGGAGATGGGCATCGCGCGCGTACGGATCGCGGAATTCGCTTGGTCCCGTATCGAACCGGGACCGGGGCGTTACCAATGGGACTGGCTCGACCATGCGGTCGAGACACTGGTGCGGCACGGGCTAGAGATTGTCATTGGAACGCCCACCGCCTCGCCGCCGAAGTGGCTAGTCGATATGCATCCCGAGATGCTTCCCGTCGCGCGCGACGGCAGCGTCATGCAGTTCGGTTCGCGGCGTCACTACGACATTTCCAGTGCCGTTTATAGAGAACACTGTGCGCGTATCGTCGAAGAGATGGCACGCCGGTACGGGAGGCATTCGTCGGTCGTTGCTTGGCAAACGGACAATGAATTCGGTTGTCACAACACACTGCCTAGCTATACGCAGGCAGCGTTACATCGGTTCCGGCGCTGGCTCGCCGGGCGCTACGAAACGATCGGCGCGCTCAATTCGGCGTGGGGCAATGTGTTTTGGAGCATGGAATACCGCAGCTTCGACGAGATCGAATTGCCGTATCGCACGCCGACCGATGCGAATCCGGCGCACGTGCTCGATTTCCGTCGATTTCAGTCGGACGAGGTTGCGAGCTTCCACGGGTTGCAAGCCGATCTGATTCGAAAGCATTCGCCGGGACGCGACTTGCTTCACAACTTCATGGGCTTTTACGCTGCGTTCGATCACTACGCGTTTGCAAGGCGGGGTCTCGACGTTGCTACGTGGGACAGCTACCCGGTGCCGCGGACCGAAGTGATACCGCTTCCCGAAGCGGATAAGGATCGTTGGGCACGCACCGGCCATCCCGATGTATCGGCGTTTAGCCACGATCTCTATCGCGGCGTGGGCAACGGGCGCATGTGGGTGATGGAGCAGCAGGCGGGGCCTGTGAATTGGGCACCATTCAACCCGGTGCCTCGGCCGGGCATCGTGCGGCTTTGGACTTGGGAAGCCTTTGCTCACGGGGCCGAACTCGTGTCGTACTTCCGTTGGCGTCAGTGCCCGTATGCCCAGGAGCAGATGCACTCGGGCCTTCACACGCCCGACGACGAACGCTCGCCGGGCGGGCGCGAAGCGGCACAAGTTGGCGAGGAGCTGCGCAAGCTCTCGCTGCCCGCGGATCGGTTGCGTTCCGGGCGAGCACCGGTCGCGTTGCTGTTCGACTACGAAGCCGACTGGGTCATCGAAACGCAGCGGCACGGCGCCGATTTCGACTATCAGCACGTAGTGTTCGAGTGGTATAGCGCTTTGCGCGAGCTGGGGGTCGACGTCGACATCGTGTCTGCTCGATCCGATGTCAGCGCGTATCGGATGGTCGTCGCGCCGACCTTGCCGATCCTTCCCGATAGCGTTGTCGAACAGATCGAATGCGGTTCGAATCATTGGGTGTTCGGCCCGCGCACGGGATCGAAATCGGAAGCTTTTGCCATCGTGCCGCAACTGCCGCCGGGCAAGCTTCAAAGCGTGTTGCCGGTTCGCGTGGTCGAGGTTGAATCGCTGCGACCGTCGCTACGGCCGACCGTGCGTATCGACAACGTCGACGGGTACGCGCTGCGATGGCGCGAACACGCACAACCGGCAGTGCAGACTGAAGTGATTGCGCGATTCGACGATGGTATACCGGCCTTGCTTCGGTGCGAGCGGGTGACGTATATGACGGCTTGTTTCGACCCGGCGTTGTTGCGCGCCACAATCGCGAACTGCTTACATCGCGCGGGTATCGACACCGCGCTGTTGCCGGAGGGCTTGAGATTGTCTCGGCGTGGCTCGGTGCGGTTCGCCATCAACTACGGCGATCAGCCGCAGCCCGTACCGGCGCATGCGGATGCCAAGTTTATTTTGGGCGGCCCGCTCGTCGGTCCCATCGATGTCGCCGCGTGGATCGAGGAAGACTGAGCCGTGCGGACGCGCTTCGTGGGGCTCGTACGGATTCCGCACTTCGTGCCGCTTGCGGTTGCGACATTGATGCTTGGTGTGGCGTTGTCGTTTTCGATGCCGTATTTGTCGCTGTTCGGTGTCGAGGAAGCCGCGATGTCGCCGATGCGGCTCGGGGTCTTCATGACGGTCGTCTCCGCGAGCGGCGTGTTCGCCAGCTCGGCCGTGGGGCGCTGGTCCGATCGACATCGGCGTTATCGCGCGCCGTTGATTGCGTCGCTGGTCGTGGCCGCGGTTGGCTATGCGAGCTTGAGTTTCTTGCGCGGCTTTGCGGAGCTCATGATCGTGGGGCTCGTATTGCTGGGCCCTGGATCGGCGTCGCTATCGCAGATATTTTCGTTCGGGCGCGCCGCGCTGGGTATCCAGGATCCGGCGCAAGACGAGTTCGCATCGGCGGCACTGAGAACGCTGCTTTCCGTCGCATGGGTATTCGGCCCGGCGATCGGCGCGCTGATTTTGGCGCAAGCGGGGTTCAAGGGGCTTTTCGCCTTTGCGGCGGCAAGCTTTGCCGCGAGTGCCCTGATTGCATGGCGGATAACCGAGGCGAGGGGGGATGCCGAACGCAAGCGCAACCTTCACGACGACGAAGTATCGGCGCAGCATCGCGAGCCTGCGGAGCGTCGGACCGAACACCTATCGATCAAAAATAGCGGTCCCGTCTCGCAGCCGGTTCTCGAGGCGCATACACGCAAAACCATTGCACGTGTATTGGTTGCATTGACGTTGATCGGTCTCGCGGCCAATGCGACGATGATCCTTTTGCCGCTTTACATGATTCGCGCCTTGCACGGCACGCGTTTGATGGTGTCCGCCGCATTGGGAGCCGGCGCGCTGCTCGAAATCCCAATGATGCTATGGCTCGGTGCGAAGTCGTCTCGATTGCGCAAGTCGCGTTGGCTTACGGCATCGGCCGCTGTGCATGCGGTGTATTTTGTCGCGTTGGCGATCCTGAGCGAACCGCTTTTGGTGGTTCCGCTTCAGGTGTTGCCTGCATCGGTGGTGGCCATTACGTCGTGCCTTGGCATGACCTACATTCAGGATCTGATGCCTGGAGAAACCGGCGCGGCGACGGCGCGCTTCTTCAACGCGTGGCGTATCGGCGCGATTCTTTCGGGCGTGATGTCCGGCATGATCGTCGGTGCGTTCGGGTATCGCACGGCGTTCTTGCTCTGCGCCGCGCTTGCGCTATGTGCATTCTTGCTTCTGTCGCTCGACGTGTTGATACGTAGGCGGTTTGCGCGACCCGCTGTGGCTGAGCGCGCATGAGGCCGATTCCCGACAGACGCGCCGGCCGCTTCCCTTACATCGCGTGCCGCAGCACCCAATGCAACGCCGCCAATGGCGCGAGGGCGGGTGGTAGCGTAGCGGCCTAGCGTCCCCTTAGGCGATGTCGCGCAGAACGTTGCGGACAGTCGAGAAGATCTGATCGATCTGCTGTTCGTCGACGATCAGCGGCGGAGAAAACGCAAGGATATCTCCGGTGTAGCGCACGAGCACGCCCGCTTCGAAGCATTTGAGGAAGATCTCGTATGCGCGCGCGCCGACAGCGCCGGGGCGCGATTCGAGCTCGACGCCGGCCACGAGTCCAAGATTGCGAATATCTTTGACATGCGGGCTGGCTTGCAACGCGTGAACCGCGCTTTCGAATGCGCCCGACAACTGCTTCGCGCGCTCGAACAAGCGATCGCGCTTATAGATGTCGAGCGTCGCGATAGCGGCCGCCGCCGCTGCCGGGTGAGCCGAGTAAGTGTAGCCATGAAAAAATTCAATGGCATTATCGGCGCCGGCGTTGAGGACCGTATCGTGTACCGTCCGGCTCGCCGCGACTGCCCCCATGGGAATCGCAGCGTTGTTAATGGCCTTTGCCATCGTCAGCAAATCGGGCGTGACGCCGAAGAACTCACTTGCGGTCGCAGCGCCGAGGCGGCCGAAGCCGGTAATGACTTCGTCGAATATCAGCAGGATGCCGTGCTTGGTGCATAGTTCGCGCAGTCGTTGCAGATAACCTTTCGGCGGAACGATGACACCCGTCGATCCCGCGAGCGGTTCGACGATCACGGCTGCAATCGTCGATGCGTCGTGCAGCGCGACCAGGCGCTCGAGCTCGTCGGCCAGATGCGCGCCCCATGCAGGTTGGCCTCGCGTGAATGCGCATTCCGACACATTGAGGGTATGCGGCAGATGGTCGACTTGAGGCAGCAAGTTACCCGAGAATGCCTTGCGGTTCGGAGCAATACCGCCGACCGAAATGCCGCCGAAGCCCACGCCGTGATAACCGCGCTCACGCCCAATGAACCGGGTGCGTTGACCCTCGCCGCGCGCGCGGTGATAAGCGAGTGCTATCTTCAGCGCGGTGTCGACCGATTCCGAGCCGGAATTCGTGAAGAAGATGCGGTCGAGCCCCTGGGGCATGAGTTCCGCCACTTTGGTCGCGGCCTCAAATGCCAAGGGGTGGCCCATTTGAAACGTCGGCGCGAAGTCCATCGTCGCCAACTGAGCGGAGACGGCTTCGGTAATTTCCGAGCGCCCATGGCCTGCATTCACGCACCATAGGCCGGAGGTTGCGTCGAGAACCGATTGGTTGTCCACCGTCGTGTAGTGCATCCCTTTCGCGGCTTTGAACATTCTCGGCGCCGCCTTGAACTGTCGGTTCGCGGTGAATGGCATCCAAAAGTTCGACAGATCGGTATCGCGTTGTGTCGTAGTCATCGAAACACTCCTTGAAGATGGTACAAACTGTATCGACTCCGAGCGATACAATCACGACACGGCCACCACGGCGCGGCCAAACCGTACTGTTTTCTTCTGCGCTACCGTATTGATATGTTCACGTTGAATTTGTCGCGCTCGAGGAAGGACGACGGCACGTTGGTCGACCAGATCGTATCGTCCATCAAGCAGGAACTGAGCCATGGAACGTTTGCGGCGGGCACAGCGCTTCCCTCGGTTCGGGGGTTGGCGAAGCAGCACGGCCTGAGCGCCTATACCGTCGCCGAGGCTTATCAGCGGCTGGTTTCGCTAGGCCTCATCGTGTCGCGTCCCGGCGCTGGGTATCGTGTTGCTACCGTGGCGGCCGACGCGCCGGCGGCGCCGGTTTGGAACGCACCTACGCTGAACGCAGCTTGGTTGTTGTCCGACGTATTTGCGGACCAATCGATACCGATCAAGGCGGGCTGCGGATGGATTCCCAATGACTGGATCAACGAAAGCGGCCTGCAGCATGCACTGCGAACGGTGAGCCGGACGCCGGGCCCGCGTATCGGCGGCTACGGTCACCCCTATGGCCTGGCATCGCTGCGCGAATATATCGGCGCTTCGCTGCGTCGATATTCGTTGGCGGTCGGGAGCGCGGACGTACTGCTGACGGAGGGCGCGACGCAAGCGCTCGATCTGATCGTGCGAACGCTGCTCACACCCGGGGACACCGTTGTCGTTGAAGATCCTTGTTACTGCAATCTGCTGCAAATCTTAAAGCTCGCTTTCGTTAACGTCGTAAGCGTGCCGCGCACCGTGGAAGGCATCGATAGCGCGCGGCTCGAAGCGGTCATTACTGAGCATCGGCCGAAGGGAATCTTTATCAATACGGTGCTGCAGAACCCCTCAGGGTCTTCGTTGAGCGCGTCGTCTGCATTTCGCCTATTGCAAATCGCAGACCGTATGGGTCTGTGGGTTGTTGAAGACGACATATCGAGGGAGCTCGCGCCGCCCGGTGCGCCTTGTCTTGCTGCGATGGAGGGATTGCAGCGGGTGATTTACGTGTCGGGCTTTTCTAAAACCATCACGCCTGCCGCTCGCGTGGGATATATCGCGGCGAACCGAGAGTTGATTGCGAAGCTGGCGCTGACCAAGATGGCCGTTGGACTCACTTCATCGGAAATTACCGAGCGGACTGTGGCAAACGTGCTTATCGAAGGACACTACGAGCGCCACGTCGAGCATATTCGCGAACGACTCTTTAACGCGCATAAGCGGGTCACCGAATCAATGCATCGAGCGGGGCTCGAGATTTTTCACGAGCCCAACGCGGGCCTTTTTCTTTGGGCAAAACTGCCTGTCCGCGCCGAAGATAGCCTCGCGGTAACGACGGAGGCTTTGGCCAGAGGGATTTGGTTAGCGCCGGGATCGTATTTTCGGCCTGACGAAACGATGTCGCCTTGGTTCCGATTCAATGCGGCCACGTCCGACGTTCCCGATCTTTGGAAATTCGTTCGGACGCTCTCGAAGTAGTTATCGGCGGCACGCTGGCGCGCGCTGAGAAGCCTGCGATCGGGTGCGCGACGGTTTGGAGTTCGTCCGCACCGACTGGGAAAGGCATGCGGTTGCAAGGCACCTTTCGCAATAACGAGGTATCTCGTCTGTCGGCAATAATTGCTGCTATTCGCGATGGGATCAGCAATTTTTTCTTCTTCACGTTTACGGACTCTAATCGTTCGTTGAGTTGCGCTCCGACTGCCGTTTTGTGTGTAGAATCGCCCGACTCTAAATGCCGGATTATCCGCCGGGCCCGCCAATGCATACCAACCTGTCTGTCCAAGATCTCCGGAAAATCGCCACCGGAATGCAGAACAATCGGCTATTGACGCTGTCGTTCCCCGAGGGCGATGCGCCGTACAGCGTTCTGTTGGTGAACCGCCTTGAAGGCGAAGAGTCTCTGTCGCGCGATTTCCGCTTTGTTATCGAGATACTGTCCGATAACGCCAAGCTCGATCCAAAGGATTTCGTCGGCAAGCTGATCTCGGTGCAATTGCTGCGCAACGACGGCAGCTTCCGGTATTTCAACGGTTATGTGTTTGGTTTTCGACTGGTTAAAACAGACGGTGGAATCGTTTTCTACGAGGCCGAGGCAGGACCGTGGCTCAGATACCTGACGCTGCGCAAAAACAACCGGCTATTCCTCGATCAGGACATCTGCGGCCAGACGAGCATCATCTTCAAAGACTACGGCACGCTGCCGGTGTGGGAGTGGAAGGTCAGCGAGAAGGACGCCTCGATGTCGATGGCGTGCCAGTTCGACGAGCACGACCATAACTATGTGCATCGTCGCTGGGAGCATATGGGGCTCTGTTACTGGTACGAGCACACGGCAACGGGGCACACGCTGATCGTGTCGGATCCGATCCGCACCGAACCGGCCATCGACGGCGAGAGCCCGGAGATTCCCTACCAAAGCGAGGCGGGCTCGCAGGAAGCGGACGGCATCGCATCGTGGTCGCCGTTTGAGCAAGTCACGTCCACGCACGTTGCAGAGTCGCGCACCGACTTCAAGGACCCGGAGCGGAACGCGCGGACCGGTGGCTTCGCCTATGGGCGGACCGATGCATGGAAGGCGCGCGGCGGGCAGAAGCTCGAATGGTACGAATACGCCGGCGCGTACGGGCACCGTAACGCGGACGACGGATCGAAGCAAATGAGCCGACGCATCGAAGCGGTCGAAGCGATGGCACGGCAGTACGAGGCGAGCGGCAATAACCGTTTCGTGATGCCCGGACGCTGGTTTGAGCTGACGGACCACTTTGGCCGCTCGATCAGCGCTAACCACTACGACGATCAATATTTGATTACCTTCGCGCATCACGTTGCGACGAACAATTATCTGCAGGGTGTCGGCGCGAAGTCGGCGTACAGCAACCGATTCAAGTGCGTGAGCAAACGCACGCGATGGCGGCCCGTGCGTGGCTACAACAGCGTCAAAACGCGCATCCTGGCGCCGCAGACGGCGATCGTGGTTGGGCCCGAGGGCGAGAGCCTCTTCACCAACGAGTACGGCTGCGTCCTGGTGCAGTTCCATTGGGACCGGGAGGGCAAGTACACCACGTGGGTGCGTGTATCGAGCGGCTGGGCTGGCGGTGGTCAAGGCATGACGGCGTTGCCGCGGATTGGCTCCGAGGTCATTGTCATGTGGCTCGATGGCAATCCCGACCATCCGATTGTGACCGGCCGCATGCAGAACGCTGCGGACTTGTCGGCGTGGCGCCTGCCGCATCAACGCGCGTTGACGGGCATTCGCAGCCGTGAACTGGTGGGCGATGCGGGCAATCGCGGGGGCGGTCGCAGCAATCACCTGGTGTTTGACGACACGGCGAAGGCCATTCAAGCGCAGCTACGGTCCGACCATGCTGCCACTCAGTTGTCGCTCGG